>DATMKY010000030.1:0-13070 GCA_035570955.1 Edaphobacter sp.
GCTTCTCAGGCACCAGCCCCGCGATCGACACCCACTCCAGTTCCTCCTGCTGCGCTTCTGGCTTCTTCAGCATGACTCAAAATTACAAAAGACCCTCGTGGAAAACCAGAGCCTTTCTCGGTACTTTGTCAGCAATCTGAGGCCACCCATCCAAATGGGTGGCCTTTTGTATTACTCTTATCGGCTTAGTCGCGTTCAGATTCGGAGCGCTTCCAATTGATCAGATCTCCGAGAGTCGTGCTGCTGCTGTTGCTCGAGGAAGACGAACCTGCGTTATTGCCTTTGGGTGACTTCTCCCGTTCCTTATAGCTTTCAACCTCTGCCCTGCTGGCCTCTTCGCCCACAGCGCGGATGCTCAAGCCGACCTTTTTCTCGTCCTGGTTCATCTTGACGATCTTGAACTCATGCTCCGAGTCCACGTCCAGAGCCACAGGCTTACCGTCCGGACCAACAGCCTCAGAGACATGGCAGAGTCCTTCGACGCCCTCGGCGATTTCCACAAACGCGCCAAACTGCGCCGTGCGAAGAACCTTGCCTTTAATGACATCGCCCACACGGTGCTGGGCGAAGAATGTATCCCAGACATCGGGCTGCAATTGCTTCACTCCCAACGAGAGGCGGCGATTTTCAGGCTCAACGCCCAGAACAATCGCCCGTACCTTTTCACCCTTCTTCAGAACCTCGGAAGGATGCTTGATTCGTTTGGTCCAGCTCAGGTTCGAAACGTGCACCAACCCGTCGATGCCGTCTTCGATCTCAATGAAAGCGCCGAAATCAGTCAGGTTGCGTACGCGTCCTTCAATGACGGCGCCGATGGGATACTTCTCCTCGAGCTGTTCCCATGGATTCTCCTGAAGCTGCTTCATTCCAAGCGAGATGCGACGGTCATTCGGGTTGACGCTCAGGATGATGGTGTCAACCTCATCGCCGGGCTTGACCATCTTCGAAGGATGCTTCATACGTTTGGACCAAGTCATCTCAGAGACGTGGACAAGGCCTTCGATGCCCTGTTCCAACTCAATGAACGCACCGTAGTCGGTGACCGAGAGAACGCGGCCACGAACCTGCGCACCAATGGGGTAGCGCTCAGTTGCATCGAGCCAGGGGTCAGGAGTCAACTGCTTGAACCCAAGAGAGACGCGCTGTTTCTCTTTGTCGAACTTCAATACCTTCACTTGGATCTCATCGCCGACATTGACGAGGTCGCGTGGATGAGTCAACCGGCCCCAGCTCATATCGGTGATATGAAGCAGACCATCGAGGCCACCGAGATCGACAAATGCACCATAGTCAGTCAAATTCTTCACGGTGCCAGTCAGAATGCTTCCCTCCTCCAGAGTAGAGAGGGTAACCGACTTCTTCGCGTTCTGCTCCTCTTCGAGAAGCTCTTTACGGCTGATCACCACATTGCCGCGCTTCTTGTTCAGCTTGATAACGCGAACTTCGATCTCCGTGCCGACATAACCGTCCAGGTTGCGGACAGGGCGAACCTCAACCTGAGAACCAGGCAGAAACGCTTTAATTCCAATATCGACGGTCAAGCCGCCCTTGACGCGACCGAGCACCATGCCCTTAACCGGCGTCTTTTCATTGGCTGCCTGCTCCAACTTATCCCAGATCTTGTGCCGGAGAGCTTTTTCATAGCTGACGAGGTAACCCCCTTCAGGTTCTTCGCGCTCAACCACAACCTCAACCGAATCGCCGGTCTGGAATTTGGAGACTCCATGAATGTCCAAAACCTGTTCCAGCGGAATAAGTCCTTCCGACTTGAGTCCAATGTCGACAACGACATGCTTGTCCGTAACCTTAACGACAGTTCCAGTGACCACGACCTCTTCCACGGTCAGGCTCTGGGCAGCCGCGGATTCAGCAGCCTGCTCGCGATCAAAGTTCGCCAGCGCTGCAGCAAAGTCAGCTGCGTCATAGTTCAGATCATCGTCCGATTCGTCAGAGGAGGCCGTTGCGGTAGCAACAGTGCCATGATCAGCCTGCTTGGCTGCAGCGCTCGACGCTTCGAGGGCGATCTCGTGCGGTTGGATTGAGGTGGATTCAGATGACAGGCCGCTGTTATCGGCTGTCGCTTCGGGCGCCAGAACTTCCGTTTCGGTGGTCAGGGGTTTGCTCTCGTTAGTGTTGGGATTATGGTTTTCTACCATGGTGATTGCGGACTCCGGGATCCAAGAACTCCTTCCTTCTCAACGGCGCGTAAGGAGTGGACAATCAGCGATCCGTAAAATCGCCGGCTGCTCTTTCTTCCCCGCAACTGCTTCGGCAGGATGGAAGGAATCAGGTGACGCAGAGGAACTATTGCACTTGGGTCCCACACACAATAGCTCGTTATATAAAGAATAGAACTTTGCATACCGTCCGTCAACAAAACCGGGCTCCGCACTGAGCATTTTCATCTCGATGTCATGCATCGAGCCTGCCCTGACTTTGCCGGTGAGCAATTAGATGCATTGAGACTCTTTGGGAATCCACATGGCGCTCAAATAATTTGGTTTCGAGCCCTCCCCTTTTGGCTGACAGCCTCTTCGTTATACTCGGCCAATGGATCGCCTCTGGACCCCCTGGCGTTACAGTTACATCACTCGCAAAGACCCGGAGGCGCGCACTGGTGTGCCAGCCGCACTCTCCGCCTGGCCGCCGACCGATGCCGAGGACAAGCACTGCGTCTTTTGTAATATGATCGCTGCCGTCGACTATGCCATGAGCCAAGGTATGGCGCGGGAGGTTGCAGAACAGGCCGTCCACATCGTTCATCGTGGGTTGCACTGCTTTGTGTGCCTGAATGCGTACCCGTACTCCACGGGCCACATAATGATTGTTCCCTATCAACATCTCGCCTCGCTTTCGGCGATCCCAGTGGAGGCCTCTCATGAACTGATCGCGCTCACCCAGAGAGCCGAAGTCGCTTTGCGAGAGGCTTACAGGCCAGGCGGACTCAACATGGGACTTAATCTAGGGGAGGCCGCGGGCGCCGGCATTGCTGACCACATTCACCTTCATGTGTTGCCACGTTGGATTGGGGACACAAATTTCATGACCGTTACAGCAGAAACTCGTGTACTTCCCGAATCACTCGATGTATCATGGGCGAAACTCAGGCCCCTTTTCAAAACTTAATACAACCAAAGTCACGCCATATCCATCAAACTCGATATAGCAGACGGAAGGCGCAAGTCTCCTCCCCTTATCGAGCTATCGAGGGTTTCCCCATGGCTATCTTTCATCAGAATCTGCCCGCATCTGTCCGCTTCGGCCCCCCGCAGCATGGTCGTGGTATGGCCAACGACCGTCGCCCCTATCTCGTAACCGCTCCAGTTCGCAAATCCACAGCTACCAAGCAGACCACCGCGACTCGCCAGTTTTTTACTCTTTTTCCTCACGAGGCTGAGGATGCCCGCATCACTGGGACCACCCGTTCCCTCTATCGCCGTTTGCTCGCATTGAATCTACCGCGCCCCGTGGCGCGGGTCGAAGCTGCCGAACTGATAGAGAGTGAAGAGATCCGGTTTACCTCGGTAGGTACGAGAATCGCGTAACCGTTCAACACGGATTTCTGCCCGTTCTGATTGGCTAGGCGATTTAGGACGGTCCGCGCGACGGAAGATTCTGAGGGGTCTTTTTAGCGGCATCGCGACTGCCATTTCGCGGATCCGAGGGGTCTCTCGGGCCCGGTACTCGGGTCGCTTCAAAGCTCGTGATCTTCCAAAGGCCGGTCGGCAGGTGCTGATAGACCCGTGTGTAGCGGAATGTCCCTTTTACCGGGGCGCCATCATTGGTTCCTTCCACCTCGGCACGCGACGTCACGATTGCGATCGACCCGATCAGCTTCACCTGACGGTCGCCGAGGTCCAGCCGTGTAAGAACAACCTTGTGCAGACGCATCCGATCAAGCTGCTGTTCTTTCGTATTCACCTGACCTGTGATGGAGATGCCGATGTAGTCATCGGAGAGAAGTTTATCCATCGTGGCCACATCGCCTGCGAGTTGGGCCTGTCGCCACTGCTCTTCCAAAGCCTCAACCTGCTGCTTGGCCGCGTGTTTCTTTTCGTGAAGTGGCTGATTCCAGGCGGCGCAAAGTGCCGGCACAGAGAATCCCATCACCACCGCCGTCAACAGGATAGTGGGCTGAATCAGCCTGCGGCGAATTGGGCGACCACCTAACGGCATTTGCGTACCGGATACTAGACCGATCAAGCGCATACAGTCAAAACTACTTTAGTCGTATACGCCCTTGGTACCATAAGACGCAGAAATCGCCTGAAAAGTCCAGAGAAACCGTCAGCAGATAGCCGATAGATTCTCGACGTGACGTTCTTTCATCTTTTGATACAACCCACCGATTGCATACTGATGAAAGTGCGGCGAGCCGCGATGGTGGTCCAGCGCCGCCTGATCTGTGTATTGCTCGTAAATCAGTACCGTACAGGCCTCGCCCTCAACAAAATGAGGAATATAACTTACGCATCCTGGCTCGTGGCGCGAGGCGGCGGTCAAGTGGCACAGAATCTCCTCGATTGCGCCGCGCTCCCCCTGCTCAAATGTCATTCGCACTGTGAAACTTAACATAGCCAGCCTTTTCCTTTACGACTTCAGTACTTCATCAAACGCGGGCAAAATCATCGTCTGGTCGCGGTCCGGACCGGTCGAAACCATTCCGATCTTCGCTCCGGATTCTTTCTCCACAAACTTCAGGTAGTCCTGCGCCAGTTGTGGCAGCTTATCAAACTCGGTAATCCCCTCGGTCGAGGTCTTCCATCCCTTCAGCTTGGTATACACCGGTTCGATTGCATTGTAGCCAGGCATATCCGCAGGAATAACATCGGTCAGCTTGCCACCGATCTTGTACCCCGTGCAGACCGGAATCTCCTCACACTCGTCCATAACGTCCATCTTGGTCACAACAAGCCATTCTGTGGCGTTGATCATATTGCTGTACCGAAGCAGAGGTAGATCCAGCCAACCGCACCGCCGGGGTCTGCCGGTTACTGCGCCATACTCCTGACCGCGGGCACGCAGCAGGTCGCTGGTTGAATCATGAATCTCCGTCGGAAACGGACCCTCCCCCACTCTCGTTACATAAGCCTTGGTCACGCCAATCACCGTGCCAATCCGCGTCGGACCCACGCCAGTGCCAGTCACAGCTCCCCCTGCCGTCGACGAGGAAGACGTGACAAACGGGTAAGTCCCGTGATCGATGTCCAGTAGCGCGCCTTGGGCTCCCTCGAACATCACCTTCTCGCCATGATCGAGTGCATGGTTCAACATCACGGCCGTATCCGTTACGAACGGAGCAACCTGTTCTGCCGCCCGCGAGTATTCCTCATACATCGTTTTGGGGTCCAGCGGCTCGGTACCGAAGAGTGCATGAGCGATCGTATTCTTCTCGTGACAGGCATTCTCAATATGCGTCCGCAAAAGCGCAGAGTTGAGCAGATCCACTACACGAAGCCCGCTCCGATGCATCTTGTCCTCGTATGCAGGCCCGATGCCTCGGCTGGTGGTCCCGATCTTCGTCCGGCCCGGAGCATTTTCAGCTGCAAGTTCGATCATTCGGTGATAGGGCAGGATCACCTGTGCCCGGTTCGACACAAAAAGCTGGCCATCTATCGGCAAACCAGCGTCTTTCAGCTTCTTCACCTCGTTCAAAAACGCCATCGGATCGAGAACCACACCATTGCCGATCACGCCTTTGCACCCCGGCCGCAACACTCCGCACGGGATCAGCTGCAGAACGAATTTCCTGCCCTGAATGATGACAGTGTGCCCGGCATTATGACCGCCCGCATAACGTGCTACGACGGAAAACTGCTCCGAGAGCACATCTACTATCTTGCCTTTGCCCTCATCACCCCATTGGGCACCCAAAATGACCGCTGATTTGCGTTGATTCACGACGAATATATTCTCCAGGATTGTCTGTCGGCCGGATGGCAAGCACCGCCTACGCGGACCCGCCAATATTCATCATATCGCGTCCTGCCCGTAGACATCTTGTATCGCATGATCCATCGAGCTTCAGTTAGGGCGTGGCGTAGTACCCATTCCGCGTTCGCGCAGTCAGACCGGCAGACCCGATCTTAACCGACAACGGATGAAAAGAATTCGGTTGGTCAGCGGGTACGGCATCGATCGTCAGTGTGTAATAGTTCTCCAAATCCCCAACGCATAGATTGAGCTGGCTCGCAATGTCGTTGCTGGCGCGTAACGCAAGTCCGCCAGTCTGGGTCGCGAGCACCTGCAATGCTAGATCGCCGATCTGTGCCTTTTTTGCATTTGTCACCGGCTTCAGAAACTCTTCGTAATAGGTCGAATTGATGCTGGCGGCGTCCGCGACGCCCAGCGGGTCAACACTATAGATCGTGATGCGCGCCAGACGCAGTGCAGTCGAGATCGAAACGATCGACGCAAAGATAGCTTTCGCCTGCTTGTTGTCTAACTCAATATTTTGCCCCGAAAGTATCGGCCACCCTGGACTGATCCACAAAACGACCTTCCTGCCGGGCTGTTTCTCTTCTTTATCAACCACAGATTGCAGCGCCTTCATGGAAAACTGAAACCGTTCCAGCGCACCATAAAATCCCTCGGATCGCCGAACCGAGCGCAACGCCGTCTCGTGCTGCTCAAATGCCGCTAACAATGCGTTTCCATCGCGAAAGGAATTTTCCTGAATTTCAATACCAGAATCAGAAAAAAAAGCCAGCTTCGTCGGATGAACCATGGTCCCGCCGTTTTGTAGAAGGAATCGCTTGATCTCGTCGCGTTCATAGGCGACGCGGTTAAACCCGGTATTCACCTCATCAATCAGAAGAACGATCTGAGCGGACTCGGCGTTCCTCGCAGAATCGCCCATCCCAACGGCCTGAAACGACACGATTCTCTGAGGATGGCCATCGGCAAGAACGGTAAAATTCTTTTCCTCGAGCCCCTTAATTGTTTTGCCAGACTTGTCTGTCACGACCACATCCAGCGTGATGCGACTCCCGGCCGCATCCTCTGCATCGGTGTGTGTTTGCAATTGGAAGAATCCGTGAAGCGGCAAGCATGATATGCAGAGTAGAAAAGCTACGGCCCGAAGCACCCGACTCATCTTTGACCCTCGAACGACCTCTCTAACTCTAACTCCGCATCCTGGTGAGAAACACTCCTAAACCGGATATTCGACATGGATTTTCGATAGCATGAACGCTGCATCCATAGTTATCTCCGTTATCCTCGTCCTGAACCCTCGTCGTCCAGATTCGAGCCTCACAACTCATGCCCCTATCCTGGTTTCTCTACGGCACTCTCGTCTTTCTCGGCGCATTCCTACTCTTCATGGTCGAGCCGATGGCGGCCAAACAACTTCTGCCTACTCTGGGTGGATCCTCTGCCGTCTGGCTTACATGCCTCGTCTTCTTCCAAGTCGCGCTTCTACTCGGATATCTATATGCTCATTGGCTCACGCGCGAAAGCGCGCGAAAATGGACGCAGCAGCTCTATCTTGTCTCTCTCGTTGCCGCCGCAGCTCTGCTTGGCACGCAAAGCATCCATCCACATCTGGCGGCACAAGGCTCCGAACACCCTGTAACCACTATCTTCCAAAACCTTGTGCTCACCATCGGCCTGCCTTTTCTCCTGCTCGGCGCTACCAGCCCATTACTCCAGCTATGGTTCCTCCGCACGCAGGGCGGCAGTATCCCTTACCGTCTCTTCGCTCTGTCGAACTTGGGCTCGCTACTAGCTCTGATCGCGTACCCCATCCTGATCGAACCCAATCTATCGCTCAAACACCAACGCACCGTCTGGTTAATCGGCTTCATAATCTACGCCATCTTCTGCGCCATCCTTGCGCTTCAATCCAACCAGACCGCGGAACACAAGGCATGCCAGGAAGAGCCGATCACTGCCAAAACGCCCACCTTCGTCAAATGGCTCTGGTTTCTCCTTCCCATGGTTGCCGCGATGCAATTGAGCGCCGTCACCGGTCATCTCACCATCAACATTGCCGCCATCCCTCTGCTTTGGATGCTCCCTCTCGCCGCTTATCTCCTCACTTTTATCCTTGCCTTTGAATATCCCGGGCTGTATCGCCGTGGCATCGTTATTCGTTTGCTCGTCATTATGCTCGCAAGTCTCGGCTACGCAATTTCGAAGACCGACGTCAGCCTACCCATTGGCGTCGCCATCCTTTTCTTTCTGGCTGAGTGCTTTTTCGCAGGCCTCTTCTGTCACGCCGAAACTTATGCCTTGCGCCCACTTCGCCCCACCGAGACAACACTCTTCTATCTCACCATGGCAGCTGGTGGAGCAGCCGGAACCTTCTTCGTGGGCATCGCCAGTCCACTCCTCTTCTCCGCAAACTACGATCTCGCGATCTCTTTCTTTCTCACCGCCACCGTCGCCATAGCGGTTACCTGGCGTGACGGCTGGCCTCAGCGTCTACTCTGGATAACCGCAAGCGTATTACTCTTCATCTTCGCAATCATGCTGCACGCGGCATACACTCGCGACGCAGTCCTCCAGGCCCGCAACTTCTACGGCACCCTCCGCGTCAAGGAAACAACCACCACTCACGCCGACCCCGAGCGGATGCTGCTCAACGGGACCATTCAGCACGGAACCCAGATCTTCGGCGACGGCCTTACCCGTACCCCGACCACTTACTATGCGGTTGACTCCGGCATCGGCCTCGCCCTACGTTTCTGCTGTACCGTCGACGATAGCGACGCCGTTCGTTCTCGCAACATCGGAGTCGTGGGACTCGGCGCCGGAACCCTCGCCGCCTACGGCCATTCCGGCGACCGCATCCGCTTCTACGAGATCAACCCTCTCGTTCAACCTATCGCCCAGAACCTCTTCACCTATCTGCGCGATTCGCAAGCTCAAATCACATTCGCCGACGGCGACGCTCGCGCCTCCCTCACCCGCGAAGTTCAACAAAACTTCGACGTACTCGCGATCGACGCCTTCTCAGG
The DNA here is from genome assembly GCA_035570955.1 of Edaphobacter sp. GTDB lineage: Bacteria > Acidobacteriota > Terriglobia > Terriglobales > Acidobacteriaceae > Edaphobacter. Next base: position 8,964 of record DATMKY010000030.1, read on the forward strand.
CGACGCAATTCCTCTGCATCTGCTCACCACCGAAGCATTCGCGCTCTACAAAAGGCATCTCGCGCCTAACGGTATCATCGCCGTCCACGTCTCCAACCAGTACCTGAACCTTGCGCCGGAGATAGCTCAGCAAGCCATCGCCAGCAACATGCAATCAAGACTCGTTGAGAGCCCAGGGGATGATGCAACCGGCTCATATCGCTCCACCTGGGTCCTGGTCACCAATAGCTCGATGTTCTTCAGTCGTCCTGAAATCTCACCTCTTGTCGCAGAAACACCCATCACGCCAGGTCTCCGTCCCTGGACAGACGATTACTCAAGCCTCCTGCCGGTGATTCAGCTGACTCATCACTAGAAAATTATTGCGCCCAGGCCAGTCCATCCGCCGTAGTTCCGGCGTCAATCACCCGCGAAACCTTCCACTCACCCAGATCAACCACCGCAACCTGATTCTTGTAGTTACAAGCCACATAGGCAGTCTTTCCATCCGGGGCTACAAGAATTTCCGCGGGTCCATCCGGCACCTCGATCGTCTTCGCCACTTTGAAAGTCTTCAGGTCAACTACAGCCACCTGCTTTGACGTCCGCATCGCCACAAGAAGCCATCGACCGTCGGGCGTCGGGGCTGTCCCGTACCCGACGGCCGGCAGGGCCACCCAGGTCTTTACTTTGTTCGTCCCTGTATCGATCACCGCAAGCTGCGGCTTCGCCTGGTCCGCCGTGAACACCATACTGTCATCACGTGAGATTGAGATTCGCTGCGTGCTCGTCGAGATGGGAATAATTGCCAGCGTCTTGCGACCCTTCATATCCAGAACCGATACGGTCCCAGGCCCAACGTTCGCCGTATACCCGCGCGAACCATCCCGCGAAAGCGTCAGCATATGCGATTGCTCCTGACCGGTAGGAATACTGCCGACAATCTTCAGTGTCTTGGGATCAATAATGCTGATAGCCTTGTCCAGTTCGGTTGTCACATACAACATTCCGCTGTTGTGGTCGTAAACGGCGCAATGGGGCCGGACGCCATGGCCGAAGTCGATCGTCTGCATTACCTTTCCGCTTGTCAGATCGATCACGGAAAGCTTCGAGCCATCCGTACCGGCTCTTCCCACTCCTGAGTTGCCATAGATCGGGACATAGGCCGTCTTTCCATCGGGAGAAGCCGCTACCTCATGTCCGGTAACGCCTCCCACAGGCACCGTCATAAGCTGCTTACCCGCAACCGGATCAATCAGGCTCAGATCATGGCTTCCCTGATTCGCCACCAGCAGCATTGGCCGCACGTTGCTGTCACTCTGTCCTCGCGCAATGCCAAACGCAAGAAACCCTGTAATCACCCCGAACAACATTGTTTTCATAAGGCGACAAGTATAGCCCGAAACAATTTCGTTCCGCACAATTCTCGGCGCGCAAGCATCACGACCTCCGGTGGGCCACCTATACTTGCAGAAGCACATGCCCGAGCTTCCCGAAGTCGAAACCATCGCCAATGGCGTTCATCAACGTATCCACGGCCAGACCATCCGTTCCGTCTGGACCAGCAACAAGCCTCAGACGTTCAAGTCGACGCCTGACCAGATTGTTGAGACGCTGACTGGCAGCCGGATTGATCGGGTGCACCGCGTCGGCAAGACCATCGTCGTTGACCTCACGCGCAAGAAGAAGGCTGCGCAGTTCCTCGTTCACCTGGGCATGACCGGACGCCTCCTCCTCTCCGCTCCGGACACCCCGGTTCCGCCGCACACCCACGCCGTCCTGTCCCTCAACAGCGGCAAAGAACTCCGCTTCGTCGATCCTCGCCGCTTTGGCCGCCTCTCCGTCGTGGCACCCGAAACAAAATACGAAGGGCCCGGTACCGAACCACTAACCATTGAACTCGAAGACTTCATCGCGCTCTTCCACAATCGAAAAACGCCGATCAAAGCCGCGCTCCTCAACCAGTCGCTCCTCCACGGAGTGGGCAATATCTACGCCGATGAAGCTCTCTTTCACGCGGGTATCCGGCCCACCCGCCACGCCGGCAGACTCACCCGGGCTGAACTCACGCGTCTTCGTGCCGCACTGGTCAAGGTCCTCACCGAAGCGATCCAATTGGGTGGCTCTTCAGTCTCGGACTATGTTGACGCCGACGGAGTCGCTGGCTTCTTCCAGCTCCACCATCACGTCTATTCACGGACTGGCGAGCCCTGTCGCGTCTGCAGCACTTCCATCAAGCGAATCGTTGTAGGCGGCCGCAGCACCCACTACTGCCCTACCTGCCAGCACTAGAAAAGACGATCGCTGATTTGCCCGTCCACAAAAATTCCGAACGGTTTTATCGCGTCGCTGCCTGTTCCGCCGCGACTGCCGCCCCGATCACTCGGATCTCGGGGCTGTCCTGGACGATCTCGAACGAATAGCTCTGCAGCGGACTCATCTTCACCATCTGCTGCATATAGTCTTTCAACATAGGCAGATCAACATAGTGCACATTGAACCCCGACAAAAAGAATTTTCCCGGCCCGGCCATATGGATCGTCGTCGCCGAGGCTGCCGCCAGCGCTTTGTGCCACAGACGTTTGAAATCCATGCATCTCGCGTCGCCCTTCTTAGCCTCTTCGAAGACCTCGTCCGGCTCCATATCGAGAAACCGCAATCGCATCGCGCGATGGCCCATGATTCCTTCCATGTGTCCGCGGCCGCCGCATCCGCAGAACCTCTCCTTTTCATCCATCGTAACGACGGTATGACCACCCTCCCACACACCCGGAGCAAAAGGATATCGGCCATACCCGATCCCCACGCCAAGGGTCCAAACCCGAATCATGCTGTCCAGTTTGCCATGCGCCGAAGCCAACCCCGCAGCCATTCCATCCGCGTCATTCAACACAGTGACCCGTGTTGTAATTCCATTGTTCCGTAACTGCACTCCCAGCCGGTCCTCGATCCGAGCACCTTTCAACTGGGGCAGGTTTGGGGATTCCTCCACCACCCCATTCTTGACCAGTCCAGGCAGCGCCACTCCTACCGCCGCCAGGTCCTTTGCCCCTTCCGCAGCTAAAACGACCTGCTTGCAGATCTCCTCTACCAACGCATCAGCGTGAAGTTCTACCAGGGCATCCTCATCCTCATGCTTGTCGGGAAAACGGCGCACCTCGCCGGCAAGCTTATGGTCAATGACCAGGCCCGCCGCAATCCGTTCCGATAAAGTGACTCCTACTGTCTTCGCCATGATCTCTGCCTGCCTTCGTCTGGAACCGCGACTCTATTCAAACTTGCTGACGCGGTTCAATCCATTGAAAGCCGCAACTTTATAACATTCTGCAAGCGTTGGATAGTTGAAGACGGTATCCACGAAATATTCCAGCGTTCCCCCTAACGCCATCACTGCCTGACCAATGTGCAAAAGCTCACTGGCACCCTCGCCGATGATGTGTACGCCGAGAATCGAATGGTTCAACCGATGAAAGATAATTTTTAGTCGTCCCGTGGTGTCCCCGCGAATCTGTCCGCGCGCAATCTCACGATAATAGGCCACTCCAACCTCGTACGGCACGTCTTCCTCGGTGAGCTGCTCCTCGGTCTTGCCAATAAAGCTGATCTCCGGAATCGTATAGATTCCGTACGGATAAAGTCCGGGGTTGGAAAGTAGTTTCTCGTCTCCAAACGCTCGCGCCGCTGCCACGCGGCCCTGCTCCATCGACACAGACGCCAATGACGGAAACCCTATGACATCGCCAACCGCAAAGATCGTCGGCACCTTCGTCCTGAAATCCTTATCCACCGGAATGCGTCCACGCGAATCGGCCTCAATCCCCACAGCGGGCAGATTCAGCTCGTCCACATTGCCCTGTCGCCCAACCGCATACAGCAGCGCATCGCCCTGAACCTTCTTCTTGCTCTCCAGATTGGCGACGACGGTCCCGTCCGGCATCTCCTCAACCGACTCCACCTCTTCGTTCAGCCGCATCGTTACCCGCGAATCCCGCAGATGATAACTCAGCGCCTCGACGATCTCCTGATCGGCAAACTCCAGCAGCCGGGGCCGCCGTTCGATCAGCGTCACCCGCACTCCAAGCGCGGCGAACATACAGGTGTACTCCACCCCGATCACACCGCCGCCCA
>DATMKY010000031.1:0-4271 GCA_035570955.1 Edaphobacter sp.
ACTGGAACTCATGGAGCCTTGTCCTATCGACATCCTATACATAGATTGAGCCTATCTCATATCGGATGTCAATAGGAGACTGTGCACCGAATCCCGAATGAGTGGTAAAGCGCCGACGCACGTTTCCAGCACCGCAGGAAGCCCCCGTTAGCAGGGCCGGTATCGGTAAACGCCGATTGCGACTGCGATCGAGTTCCAAGGGCAGATCAACGGATTCCGGACGCTGGCCGACTTCTCATCATTAACCCTTCAATGAACAGCTCTCATTGAATTGCGGGTCAGTGCGACGTTGGGGGTCCCGGCGTCCCGTCAGACCATTCGCCGACCACAACAAAGAAAGTCGTCACCCTTTGCTCAGGGTCATATGCCGACATAACCGGCGAGCCAGGCAGATTAGCTCCCCAGCTTTTCTCAGTATCACCGGAAGCATAAAACATTACATGTGGATGCCAACTCTTGCCGACATCGTTCAGATACTGCTGCTTCGACATCATGTAGACCAACGTCTCAGGCGCAAGCGACGGCAGCTCCTTCTTGTCCAGTGCCGACGCAATGGCCGCTGCGATCTCCGCCTTCGATTTTCCTGCCAGCACAAGTTTGGTCTTCATCAGAAAGAAGGCCAGAAAAGTCGTTGCGGCGGGTGCATTGAAGCAATGAGGGGCGCGTACTTTGGGATTCCAGAACTGTGGATCATCGGTGACGTTAGCCCAAGATCGCTCGACAATGCAGACAAAGCCATTCGAGCCTTTTACGGAAGTCGTATAGCCGTCCCGTCGCAGCACCATCACTTCGGCTGCATTGGAAATCGATGTTGGGGCGGCACTTCGAGCCAGCGCGATCTCAGCATTCTCGTCCGGGATCAAATACTGAACGAAAGGAGCCATCTTCGGATAGGGGGCTTGTTCAACCTGTGCTCGAGGACAGATTGGGCAAGATAAAGCGACCACGGCGCCGAATGCGAAAACTGTGATATTGTTCCCCCGCATTTGATTCTCCTGCAGAAGCAGTTTGCCAGCTTTGAAGCTAATGAGCCTCGGGCCGCGGCATCAGCTCACGATTACCTGATAAAGATCCGGCTGAAGGTTGAGACCGGGTACGCGCCGGACGATGAAGAAACCGAATTACGCACGGTTTTGGTACTGAGATTCTCGATGGCAACGCCTGCGTTGGGCAGTGCGGCGCGAGTTTGATCCATCACCGTGCAGGCGATCTGCCCGATTTCAAACTGCGCGTGAAGGGGTGAAGGCAAGGTCAGGATGATGCATAGGAACACAGGACCAGAAACCGATTTAGGAATTCTCATCGATGCCTCCGAAGGTCTCAGTAATGGTCGCAGGTTGCTTAGGGCCATCGGGATCAAGGCGGAAACAGCAGCCAGGCCGCGGATAGCCACCTGACGAAAAGCAAAGGCAAAAGCAAACCTTTCTAAAGCAACCGCAACGACAACACAACCCCACAGATTCGCAGGGGGGTGGACGGTCGCTCCATATCAGAGATTTGGCGCCAATTGAGAATCGAAAGCCCTTTCCCCCAGGTTGAGGGCCTTTGATTACAGCAGCTTTTGCTTAATGCAGCCCAGACAATTTAGGCGGAACCGCTAAACTAGCCTTTCCATTTGCCAGCGCAAAGCTCACGAATTTCCTTCAGGGTAGCCTTCCGTCCGGTTTCAACCATCAAAATCCATTCGATATCTGAAGGCCGACTACCTTCAATCTCTTGGGCAAGAATGCGACTGGCCATACCCGAGCCCTTGTACATCACATTGAAATGGGTGCTCCTTTTCGGTTCGAAAACTGCCGGAATCGTTGTTTCCGCGCGCCATCCTCGGATCATGCTTAGCACCACCTAATTTCGCCGATTCGGTTAATGCTCGTCTTCCCCTTCGAGATCACGTAGCACGCTCTCGATCGCGCCAGCGCTAACCCGTGGAAGGCGCTTACTAAATCGACGCATATGTCCTGTTATCCGCGTAGCCGCTCCGTGCCTACCCACAGTTGAGCCAGATCTCTGAGGTTGTGTTTGTAGGTACGCGTTACCAAGTATTCCTTCCCGCCTTTCACACCCAGCCTGCACTCCCCAGTCGGTAGAGGTCGAATGTCCTCAACGGCCGACATATCCACGACGACCGAGCAGTCGATGCCGTTCTGTTATTAAGTCGAACGGCGCGCGAGCAAATCGACAATATGAGTTAATTTAATTTTCCGGGAGCCCGGGAACTTCGAGAACCGGTCGTATCTCAACCGTGCCGTAGCGACCCGCCGGAATCTTTTCCGCGATTTCGATGGCTTCGTCCAGATCCTTTGCGTCAACCAGGAAGAATCCGCCCAATTGTTCCCTGGTTTCTGCAAATGGGCCATCGGTTACGACCCGCTTGCCCTCTCGCGTACGAACACTCGTGGCCGTCGGGGTTGGCTGCAATGGTGTCGCCAGTACCCGCCTCCCGCCCGCGTGAAGTTCTCTGGCATATCCGGCAGACTCAGCGTAACACTGGGCAAAATCTGCCTCGCTCAACGAGTTCTCGTCGTAATAGAGCAGAAACATGTATTGCATCTGGGATCTCCACTTATTGAGTCGAACGGCAGCCGGCCAAATCGACAGTCGGACATGAAAATCTTATGATTGGCCATGCCTTCGGATGTTTCCGGTGTTGTTGAGGCCGCTTATCGCTCCCATTGGGGCCGGATTGTCGCGCCACTGATTAAACTCATGGGCGACTTCGATCTGGCCGAGGAGTGCGCCCAGGAAGCCTTCACTGCTGCACTCGATCAGTGGGGCGCCTCCGGCGTTCCCGCTAGTCCCTTGGCCTGGCTGATCCAAACAGCTCGGCATAAAGCCATCGACTGCATTCGCCGTCGAGAGCGGTACTCTGAAAAGCTTCAATCCTTCGTTGCCTCCAGCTTATTTCAAACCGGTGAAGAGCCAGATTACAACCTCGACGACATCCCAGACGAGAGGCTCCGCCTGATCTTCACGTGTTGTCATCCCGCTCTAACGCTGGAAGCGCAGGTGTCCCTGACTCTTCATACCCTGTGCGGGTTTGAGGCGGATGAAATCGCGCGGGCGTTTCTCGTGCCTCCAGCCACGATGGCGCAGCGCCTGGTGCGAGCCAAGCGAAAGATCCGTGTCGCGCGCATTCCCTATATCGTTCCGGATCTGAAAGACATGTCCACCCGGTTGGCATCGGTTCTGACCGTTATCTATCTGATTTTCAACGAAGGCTACGCGGCGACTCGAGGTGACGCCCTGCTCAGGATCGACATGTGCGCCGAAGCAATCCGCCTCGCCCGATTGATTCGGAGTCTTATGCAGCCGCAGCCTCCACGAGAGTTGACGGGACTGCTGGCGCTCATGCTCCTCCACGACGCTCGCCGCGATGCGCGCCACGATGCCGCAGGCGATCTTGTCCTGCTGGAGGCGCAGCATCGCGAAGTCTGGAACCGTATCCAAATCGATGAGGGATTGTCTCTTGTCGAGTATGCCATGAATGGGGATCCCGGACCGTTCGCGCTCCAGGCGGCAATCGTCGCTGTCCACTGCAGGGCGGCTCGTGCAGAGGACACAGAGTGGTATAAGATTCTCCGGCTCTATGACCTTCTTGAAGTTGTTCAGCCGAGTCCGATCGTGTCATTGAATCGATGCGTCGCGGTAGCAATGGTTGAAGGGCCAGTGCAGGCGCTCAAAGCGATTGAGCCACTCATAGCAGATCAGGACCTCGAGAGCTTTCATCTGCTTCATTCCACCCGCGCTGACCTACTGCGGCGAATCGGAGACTCAATCGGAGCAGCAAGCAGTTATCGACGCGCGCTCACCCTTGTAAAGAACGATTCGGAACGTCGATATCTGGAACGGCGCCTGGACGAAGTCCAACGTTCGATCGCTTAGCAAGCCGACCTGAGTGCACTGCGCTCTGGGTACGTGGACAACGGATTCGTTCTCTCGTTGGAGCCCATCGCGCCGTGCTCGATCACCGCAAATGATCGCGAACCCGGCAGTTTTGAAATGGTAACTCCTGGCACTCCTGACAACCGGTAGAACGAAGCCGCAGGCGCCCGGCCCATCGAACCAAAGCGGATTCAAGAGCAGGGTAGTCCGACGTTAAGTCAAACGGCAGCGAAAGTTCTTCGTTTGTGCAGCTTACGCAGCGAGGAGATGGATTAAACACGACGACATAAGTAATGCAGCATAGTGATATCATTGCATTGTTCTTTTCTCTGGGGAGGAAGGCGATGCGCAAACTACAGATCGAGGATGCCGAGGTGATGCGAATAGCA
>DATMKY010000032.1:0-51063 GCA_035570955.1 Edaphobacter sp.
TAGTGCAACATGAAGCGACGCTTCTGCTCGCCCTCGTAGCTCTCGAGACGCTGCGCATCGTCGGTGGTTCCAAGCGTTGCGCTAACCAGCGCCTGCGTCTCTCCACGCGTAAACAGCGCAGAACCGTGAACGCGCGGCAAAACGCCGACCTCGATGCTCAGGTCGCGGATCTTATCGAATGCGCGATGATCCGGACGGATCCGGTCCACGAGTACTTGATCGCGGAAGATCTTCTCGCGCAACAGCTCATAGTACTTGCTGAGCTTCTTTGCCGCAGCGGCATCTCCCTCAGGCAAATCGTTCTTGAGTTGGTCCTTGATTTCCTTGACCAGGGCATAGCTGTCAAACTTAGGATGCTTCTCAGTGTCGAGCGCATCCTTCAACTGCGCACCGACTTTGGCAGTCAGCTGATTAAGATAATCGTGATCGATCTCGACTGGGCTAACTTCTCTCTTTGTCTTACCCGCACGGCTGGCCAGATCCTCAATGGCAGCGCAGATCTTCTTGATCTGCTCATGCGCAAACTCGATCGCATCGACGACACGCTCTTCCGGAATCTCTTTCGCGCCTGACTCGATCATCACGATGCCGTCCTTCGTTCCGACGACCATGATGTTCAGCGTGCTCTTCGCGCGCTCGGCATACGTAGGATTCACAACAAACTGATCATCCACAATCCCGATCCGCACCGCGCCAACGGGCCCGTGGAAAGGGATGTCGCTCAGAGCCAGCGCGCAGCTCGCGCCATTGATGCCCAGAACGTCCGGATCATTTTCCTTATCCGCCGAGTAAACAAACGCCACGACCTGCGTCTCATTCCGGAAAGTCTCCGGAAACAGCGGACGAATCGGTCGGTCAATCTGACGGCTCGTCAGAATCTCTTTCTCGCTCGGCCGTCCTTCACGCTTGATAAACCCACCGGGGATCCGTCCACCTGCATAGGTAAACTCGCGATACTCCACAGTCAGCGGGAAGAAATCAATTCCCTCTTTCGGATCCGGCGAAGCCACAGCCGTCGCTAGAATTACATTGTCGCCACTTGAGGTGAGCGCTGCGCCCGAGGCCTGTTTGGCCATGCGCCCTGTCTCGAATTTAATTTGCTTGCCGCCGGCAAGCTCAACTGTCACATCCTGTTTCATGTTGCCTCTCTTCTCTCTTCCTTCGATTAAGCCTGTCTCGCGTCTTCCGTCGAACGGGCGCGAAAAAGCGCAGCTCTCTTGCGCAGCTACTTGGCTGCCAGAGATCTGCGCTCATAAATATTGCGTGGGATCATGCACTCATCCGAGTCACAACGATGAAGCCGCAAACCGCGGAGAGAACGCCATCCTCTTTCATCGTCCGCAACCTCGCCAAGGCCGTACATCACCTTGCACCAATGTTGCAGCCGACAAAGAGCGGGCCGTGTGCACTTCCATAGTTTGAACGGTTTCTCCGGGAGAAATGCGGTTACTTGCGGATTCCGAGTTTACCGATGACCTCGCGGTACCGGTCTGCATCGCACCTCTTCAGGTAATCCAGCAAACGACGACGCTTGCTTACCAGCATCAAAAGTCCACGGCGCGAACCATGGTCCTTCTTGTGCTCTTTGAAGTGCTCCGTCAACTCGCCGATGCGCTCGCTCAAAATCGCGATCTGTACCTCAGGACTCCCGGTGTCGGAGTCGTGCGTGCGAAACTTTGCAATAATGTCTGTCTTTTTAGCGGATGCCAACACAGCTTTTATCTGCTCCTGATTCTTCTAGTCCACTCTTAGTGTCTTCCTAAGGATACCATCGCAGACCAAACCCGGCAAACGAGCAGACCCTAAAAAGCTCAATCATTTACAACACAGCTAGGCAATATTGTTCTTTAGAAACTCCAGGCTCCGAGCCCGGGCAAGCTTGGCAGCGTCCGGGTTATAGTGCGCCGGATCAACATCGCGATTGAACGCATGCCCCGTACCTTCATAAATAAAGATTTCCACTTCAGGATGCGCCGCACGAACTGCTTCAATCTGGTCCTTGCCTATATGATCGTCCTTGGCCCCAAAGTGCAGCATCACCGGACAGCTCGGCTCTTCCTTGGCCACCGACCCAATCCCGCCTGCATAGTATCCAACACAGCACGAAGGCTGCATCTTCAGATTCTCGCCACGCGTCGCCGAAAGCCAGCTGATCAGTCCGCCATAGCAGAATCCGATCACGCCGATTCCCTTCCCAGCCTTCTTCACCCACTCATAAGCCGCCGCAACATCCAGCAGCGAAACATCCGGCTTCAGCATCGAATAAAACTCAAACGCGCGCTTCTGATCCGCACCTTCATACTTTAACTCCACGCCGCGCTCGTAACGGTCAAAGAGCGCCGGAGCCACCACCAGAAAACCATCCTTCGCATACCCGTCAGCTACGCTGCGAATATGCGCGTTAATGCCGTAAATCTCCTGTACGAGAACCAGCGCACCAATCGGCTCACTCGCAGGACGCGCAACATAGGCACTGAACTCGTGCCCATCGTTTGCCTTCAACTTGATCCATTCGCTCATGTTCATCATCATATTCCAGCACGTCCGAAACTTTGCACGCGCCCGCCATCAAATAAACGTAAAAAACGAAATCTGATCGAACCCAACATCGACGTAATCAAACTTCGCGACGATGACGTCACAACGTCGATCTCGAACTCACGTAGCTCCGCATCTCACGTGTCCAGCGCAGAAATCGCAAAAACTGCTTCTTCTCTCGCCACATCACATTCCAGAAGTCCCGCGCCCGAATCGTATCCGCCTTCTGCCCCGAATACGTCTCCATCCTCCACCGAAGATAGGGACTCCGCCACGGCCGCAGCCTGTTGCCCCGCGTTGCGTTCCACAAAAATCTCAGCTCCTCACCCATCTCCATCGCCTCGTTCAAGTATAGGTGTCCGATTACGCCATCGCGCCGCCGCCGACAAAGTGAACCACCTCCAATCGATCCCCGGACTTCAACTCAGCTCGAGGCCAGCCAGCCCGCGGCACAATCACCCCATTGTGTTCGACCGCCACCCGGTCACCCTTCAACCCAAGCTGCCCAACCACCTGCTCCAGACTCGCGACCCCAGCAAGTGCTTCAAACGTGCGGGACTGACCATTCACAATCAACATAAGTGCCATACCATTCCAGCCTAGCAGTTCGATCAACCTGCAGCTTCAGTGTGGCATCACTCCTATCGAAAAATCCGCTCAATTACACACACTGTCTGCTTAACGAGAAAATCCTGAACTCGCTGATGGATCTTCCGCGGCTCGGCAAACTCCCTGAACAAACTCTGGCTCGCCCCCATCAGAATATGAATCGCCTCCACATGCGCTTCCTGATTCAACTCACGCGTCCAATATCTCCGCGAATTCTCCAAGTACTCCGCCGCATGTCCCAACGTTAACAGCGTCCGTCCATGGTGCGTCTTCGTAATCCTGTGAATCGTCAGATCTCCTTCAGCCGAGATCGACCTCCTATTCGACAGGCTCGGAAGGCTTCGCGGCTTACGCAGCGGAACGAGTACCGGTCCATTTGGACCCGGAAAAACTGCTGAGGCCATCGGTAAAACCTCCATCCCCCTTCCTATCGGTGTCTTTATCCTGAAATATCGCGGTGAATCGATCTGAGACACGAGCCGGTTCGAAAGAACGCCAAGGCCCGAGCACCCATCCTTCGCGCTTTTTGCAAAGGGCGGGAAAAAGCATCGAAACCAGGTACCGTCCGAAGAAATATCCTTACAAAAACGAGTCATCCTGCGCGTCTTCGGGTTTTAATACAGCAGTTGCGCTTTTCAGCCGTGCCGCGCCAGCAGCAAGCGAGGAGTCCACCGTGTCGCAAACCAATCCGCAAACACGGAGCATTTCAGGTCCCCTCCCACATGGAGTCATCGCCTCCTTCTTAGCGGTTCAGCTTGCCCTTCCCATAAACCTTCTCGCACAGATGGCAGCCACGCCCTCCCCAAACAATCAAACCGGCGACTCCATGCAAACATCCGCATCGAAATGGCCGCACTCCAACCTTCCTCTCTCGCAGGACGAAAAAATCCTCCATATCCTCAACCGCTTCACTTATGGCCCGCGCCCGGGCGATCTCGAACGAGTCCGAGCCATGGGAATCCAGGCCTGGTTCACCCGGCAGATGAGTCCGAACAAGATCGACGACAGCGCGCTCGAAGCCCGCCTCGCCGCCTACCCCGCCATGCAGCTCCCTCTCGACCAGATGATGGCGCGGTACCCCACCAACGCCATGATCCGCGCCGACATGAACGGCCGAGGCTCAGGTATCCCTCGCGGCGAAGCCGAAAAAGCCATCTATGCCGACCAGATGTCCCGCGAGAAAAACGCGAAGAAAAACAAAAATCAACCTCCAACCCCAAACAACATCAACGACCAGCCGCTCCTCTCACCCGAAGAAACCTCAAGACTCACCGACCTTCCGCCCGACCAACGATTTTCCGCGCTCTGCAAAATGCGCCCTCCCCAGCTTCAGCAACTCCGGCGCTCCCTCTCACCTCAGCAGCGAGAACACCTCACCGACGGCTTCACCCCGCAGCAGCTTGAAGAGTTCGCCGCCTTCAACCGCCCTGAGGGAGTCATTGTCGCCGAAGACACTCAAACCAAACTCCTCCGCGACATCTATTCCGAGCGCCAGCTTCAGGAGGTGATGGTCGACTTCTGGCTCAATCACTTCAATGTCTACATGCGTAAATCGCAGCAAGCTCCTTATTACATCGCCAGTTACGAGCGCGACAAGATCCGCCCCTTCGCCCTCAGCAGCTTTGAAAATCTCCTCCTCGCTAGCGCCACCAGTGCCGCCATGCTGAACTACCTCGACAATGCCTCCAGCATTGGCCCTAACTCCGACTTCGCCCACCGCTCTCGCCCTGACCAGAAAAAACGTCCCGACGGCCTGAACGAAAACTATGCTCGCGAACTGATGGAGCTTCACACCGTAGGCGTCAACGGCGGCTACACCCAGCATGACGTCACTGAAGTCGCCAAAGTCTTCACTGGCTGGACCGTTGGCAAACGTCCCTTCGGCGGGGAAGACATCCAGCCCCAGTTCGACCCTAGCAAGCACGAACCCGGCCCCAAGTACGTCCTCGGCACCGTCATCAAAGAAGACGGTCAGCGCGAAGGCCTCGACGTCCTCCACATCCTCGCCAACAGCCCCAAAACTGCGCACTTCATCTCCACCAAACTTGCCGTCCGCTTCGTCAATGACAACCCATCACCGGCAATGATCGACCGCATGACCAAAGTCTTCATCGCCACTCGCGGCGACATTCGCCAGGTCATCCTCGCCATGGTGAACTCCCCCGAGTTCTTCTCTCGCGATAACTACCGTGCCAAAATGAAAACCCCGCAGGACTTCGTCGTCTCTGCCGTCCGGGCCTCGGGAGCCAACGTCTCCAGCCCCGGCGCCCTCGTCGACGTTCTCGCCGATCTCGGCATGCCCCTCTACGGCATGCAAACGCCAAACGGCTTCTCCATGAAGGCGGAGGCCTGGAACAACACCGCCGCTCTTATCGAACGCATGAACTTCTCGGTCGCCTTAGCCTCCAACCGTGTCGCTGGTGTAACTACCGACTGGCCAACCATCCTCGGCCACTCCGACACTCCACTCAGCCCTGAAGCCAAAACCACCGCTCTCGAAGAGACCCTCCTTCACGTCTCCGTCAGCGACCGCACCCGCCAGACCATCTATGCCCAGATTGCCGCTGACCCAGCGCAACGCGAAGCGAGTCTCCGTCAGGTCGCTATGAAAGACCGGCGCCGCGACCCACTCGCCGTTGTCCCACGCTCTATCCACGAAGGCGACCTCGCCAGCATCGACAGCGAATCCGCCCTCGCCGCTGGCCTCCTTTTCGGATCACCCGAATTCCAACGCCGCTAATCCCTTCCTCAATGGCCAAAGCGAATCCACTGGCCCCACTCCTCCGCCCACCGGCACCGCCCTCCGAATCGCCTCCGCGACATACTCCTTCGCCTTCCCCACTGCATCCTGCCCCACATCTCCCCAAACAACCCGACTCAGCAAAGCACTCGAAAACACACATCCTGTTCCATGCGTCGATCGACTATCAATCCTCTCCCCAGCTATCCAGGTTGCGTCACCCTCCGCACTCAGCAGCAAATCATCAGGCGAATCCAGATGTCCACCGGTCACCACCACATTCAACCCAGAACCCTTCGTCTGCAAAACCCGCGCCGCCTCAACCATCTCCTCCCTACCCCGCACCAAAAGCCCAGTCAACACTCCAGCCTCAGCAAGATTCGGAGTCACCCAATCCACCAGAGGCAACAAACGCTTCCGTAACACCTCCACTCCAGCATCATCGAGCAGTTCCCTACCCGAACTAGACCTCACAACTGGATCCAGCACCACAGGTACCGCTCGCACGGCACGCACCCGCTCCAAAAACTCCGCCACGACCACTACATTCGCAGCCGATGCCAACATCCCAATTTTGATACCCACTGCTGGCAGATCATTCTCCAGACAATCCAGCGTCTCCTGCACCACATCACTCGAAACCGGCGTAGTCGACCGCACCCCCAAAGTCGACTGCACCGTCAACCCCGTCACACACGAAGAACCAAACAGACCATGCGCGGCGAACACCATCAAATCCGCCGTCACTCCTGCGCCCGAAGATGGATCGAACCCTGCAATCGTCAACACTGTTCGCATCGTCACTCCGGATGCGCTGCAAGAAACTTCTTATAGTTCTGATCCAGCCCCAGAAGCAGCGACTCAAGGAAGGTTAGCTGCGCCTGCAGAACTTCAAGACGGTCCTTGATCTTCACCGCCTCGTCTCCTGTGGGATTGGGATCGCCATTCTTCGAATTCAAAAACGGCCCGACGCTGGTCACCGTATCCCGCACCGCCTGCCGTTCCGCGGCCGTGATCTCCTCCTGCTCGCCGTAGATTGCGGAGTACTCCTGCGCCCGCTCATACGGCATGTACGAGAGCGCTCCCGTCGATTGCGCCGTCTTCCAGCTCACATCGTCGAACGACCCGAGATGAAAGTTAATGGCCATATCCTCGCGGTTCGGCGCCCTCGGATTCGCAATGCTTCTCTTCAACACCGCAACATCCTGCTGCAACACCTTCTGTTCCTTGCGAACATCCTCCAAGGCACCCTGCAGATCCTTCGCATTGCTTCTGATCTCGGTTCCCAGGCTGGCCTCCGCCTCATGCACCAGGTTGCGGTGATGTCTCCACTCCACGCACCCTTCAAGGCTCAGCGCAATCAACAATCCAATGGTGATTGTCGCAAGATGAATTAAAAAATCCCGCCATCCATGCAGTGAGTGGTCGGGAGGGTGAACGTCAAGCACAATGAGTTCTCCTAAGACTGCACCGTTAGCCTACCAAACATAGCGCGCTCCACTCTTCGCAACCAGCGAACATACTGTGATCGACACGAATCCGCCTCAAGAGGCGTGTTTTGCACTTATCCTCCGCGCGCTGACTGCACTCAAAATCGCCAACCCAACAGAGACCCACAGAACATTGCGATACCCGTACAAAAACGCCTCATCCACAGCTCGCCTTATTCGCGAGTCACTCGTCTGCATTCCTGCAAGCTTTCCTCTTTCACGATCCGTGCTCTGTCGTACTTCGGGAGATAACTGCAGATCAGGAAGACTCTTATTCAACGAAGAATTAAACCCCGCCGAGAGCACAAGACCGAAAACAGCGATCGCCAAAAGCCCGGAAATCCGCGACACGGCATTGTTCACTCCTGAAGCCACACCGGCTTCACTTGCAGGAACCGATTCCATCACCGCCGTCGTCAGCGGAGCAACACTGATTGCCATTCCCACACCCAGAACCAGCACTGGAGGAAAGAACGTACTCCAGTACGAACTCCCAATTCCCTGCCGCAGAAAAAGCGCAAAACCACACGCCACGACCAACGGCCCGACCGTAAGTGGCAATCGCGCGCCATATCGCGCCACAAGTCCACCCGACCAGCGCGAAAGCAAAAAGACCAAAAGGATAAACGGCAAAAGAGTGGCTCCGGCCTGTGTCGCCGAATAACCCTGAACTTGGACCAGATCAAGCGGCAGAAAAAATAGAATGCCGTTCAGAGAGGCATAAAGCAAAAGCGTAAGCAGGTTGGCGCCGGAGAAATCTCTCGAACGGAACAACTCCAGAGACACCATCGGCGCAGAGGAGTGTGCTTCAACGAAGAGAAATCCCGCCAATACACCAACCCCTGCCAGTCCCCATGCCCAAGTTGCAAATCCACCTGTCGGAGCCCCGATCAGCGCGTAAGTCACCGCTCCCAGACCACACGTTGCAAGGACAGCACCAGGCCAGTCAAGACTTCGCTTGGCACTCTCGTTTCGACTCTCCGGGATCCGCCACAAGGTCGCCCCAACCGTGAGTGCCAAAGGAATATTGATGAAGAAGACCCAACGCCACGAACCTTTCTCCACAAGCCAGCCGCCCAGAACCGGCCCAACCGCTGCCGTGATCGACGTAAATCCCGACCATGTTCCAATGGCTCGCCCTCGCTCCTTTTCGGAAAAAGAAGCGCTGATGATCGCCAGACTTCCCGGCACCAGCAATGCCGCGCCGATCCCCTGCAGACCGCGCGCCACGATAAGCGAACCGATCGAAGGAGCCAGGCCGCACCACGCTGAAGCAGCCGCAAACAGCAGCACACCATATGCGAACACCTTGCGTCGGCCAAACAGATCGCCAAGCGAACCGCCCAGAAGCAACAGGGATGCCAGCAAAAGCGCATACGACTCAATCACCCACTGAATATCCTGCACCGACGCATGGAGCGCACTCTGCAACGCCGGAAGAGCCACATTGACGACCGTTCCGTCAATGAAAGCCATGCTTGAACCAAGAATTGTAACGAAGAGCACCCAGGGTCCCCTGCAACTCTCCTGCGTACTTGGCAGTAACCCCGCTGCAGGCTTTTCAGGTGATCCGATCAACATTGAAGAGACGCCCGAATCTACAAGTTCTTAGTTGATGACAAAATTGAGACCGACCGCAGACTCGAGAGTCGCACTTGCGGCATGCAACGAGGCGGACCAGGTCTGATCACCAACGACACCGTCTGCAGTAACGCCAGCCCAGCCTTGAAACGCTTGGACAGATGCCTTCGTCAGGGGCCCGAATTGGCCGTCAATCCCTTGGGGACTAACACCCCACTGTCCGGCAGCACCGTTAGTAAGCAGCCGCTGTAGACTCAGAACCACCGCCCCAGTAGAACCTTCCTGTAGCGTCGGCATCGGCCCGCCATCAGGCAAGGCATTCCACGTGATCGGCCCAACGATACCATCAACCATTAGTCCGATTCCTTGCTGAAACTCCTTCACCGCCGTCTCCAGAACAGTGCCGAACACCCCATCCACACTGACCCCGAAATCCGGCGTCCGGCGCAACGCCCGTTGCAACCGCCTCACCGCATTGCCTGTAGCGCCAAGAGAAATCGTCGGCTGGCCGGGATTGGGCATAATCTTCTCCTTGGAGTTCGCCCGGGAATTGAACGATTGTACTGGGAGGAGCAGGCCGGTAACGGGCTACCGTAATAAAAATCAACCTAAAAATGAGGTGAGCGAGATCGACTACCTCCCGCCCTCACCTCGATTCATCGAGCTACTGCATCAGATCGATGACGTTCGCAATAAAGTACGTCACTGGGTCATAAACCACCACATATCCCTGGTAGTAGCCGATCTGGTAACCCGGAGGAACAGGCGGCAGATATCCCAAAACTGCCGGGGGCGCAGGTGTGATGTACGGGACATACCCATACGGGAAAAACCCTCCGACGACAAAACGCGGACGCGTTGCGATGTTGATATACCCCAGGTTCCTCCCGTAGTAATGATGCAGCCACGCCCGGTCATTGGGACGCCATCGATAGTTCGGGCGCGAGACTGGTGGACGGCCCCACTGCGGTGGTCGTCCCGGATTCGGACGCGAAGGATTTGGTCTTGGCGGGGTCGGACGAGGATTGGGACGGTTGTTCCCTCCGCCGCCTCCTGGCGGTCTCCCGCTACCGTTGCCGGGGGGCCGTCCACCACCCGGATTGCCACCCGGAGGACGGCCTCCGCCATTCCCAGGATTCTGGGGCATTCCTCCATTCGGAGGTCTTCCTCCACCAGGATTACCGCCGCCCGGTGGTGGTCCGCCCGGCTTGCCACCCGGGGCTGGACGAGATTGTGGTCCGCCCGGCTTGCCACCCGGCGCTGGACGAGATTGAGGTTGCGCACTCCGGTCCTGCGCGGGAGATACGGTGTACACAAGAGCCAGACAACAGGAAACCGACAACGGTAAAAGCAACCTGCGAAATTGCATCAAACCTCCTGTTTTGAGACAGCGAATAAAAGATTAACCTCTCCCGTCATACCCAGACAAGCCAGGCCCCATCCACAACCTTGATTCTCTGTCACGACAGCAAACCCTTAGACTTTCCATAAAGGCTAAACTAAGAGCATGCCATCGATCTCCGAGCGGCTCTCCGCCAAAGACCACCTCGCAGTAGCTTTGGACTTCCCCAATGTCACTGAGGCCATCGCCCTCGTCGACCGCCTCGGCAACATCTGCAGTTGGTACAAAGTCGGCATGGAACTTTATTACGCTGCGGGAGATTACATCGTCCGCCAGCTGCACGATCGTGGCTTCAGCGTCTTCCTCGACCTCAAGCTCCACGATATCCCCAACACCGTCGCAGCCGCCGTCCGCTCCGTCTCGCAAACTGGAGCCTCGCTGCTCACCATTCATGCCACCGGCGGAGCAGCTATGATGTCCGCCGCAGCTGTAGCCGCAGCCTCTCCCGGTGCGCCTCGCCTCCTCGCTGTTACAGTTCTGACCAGCATGGACGCGAAAGAACTGGCCAACATCGGCATCGAGGCATCTCCAGCCGACGAGGTCCTTCGCCTTGCAAAGCTGGCACAAACCTCTGGCATCAACAGCTTCGTCTGCTCACCCGAAGAGGTCGCAATGCTACGGAAAAACGCTGGTCCCGACTCCCTCCTCGTCGTCCCCGGCATCCGTCCCACCGGAAGCGAGACAGGGGACCAGAAGCGCATCGCCACTCCCACCAAGGCCATCGCCGACGGAGCCTCTCTGCTCGTCGTAGGCCGTCCCATCACCCGGGCAGCCGATCCGGTGCTGGCCGCTCACTCCATCCTCGAAGAAATCCAGGAAGCGATCGAACAGCCCATTGCAGGCTGAAAGTAAATTTCAAAAACGAGGGATTTTTTGAGGCCGTAAAAACGTGCACCTACCGGCCACGTGACGACCACAAAATTGCATTCCGCCGTCACATAAGAACGACGTTTTTACATAGTGGAAATCGCAAAATCTCCTATGAAAACGCATTTATCACCACGAAAATGCGAAACATCTAAATCCGCGTGGTCGAAACCCCTGCCACCCCATGCGTCGCACTCATATCGCTCAATCGCAGTGCCAGGGCCTTGGCCGACCCACCCCCACGCTGAAATTCACTTAAGTCCAGTTCAGTCACTTCGAAACCCCGTGCTTTCAATCGCGTAGCAAGGTTCGATTCCACCAGCCCCATGACAATCTCGCGTCCGGCATTGATTACATTGCAGCCAAACTGCGCCGCCTCCCACTCACTGATGGCGATCCGCTTCTCAGCGCTATAAGCAGCCTCAATCTTTTCAAGCGACGGCGCATCGAACGCACCCGGAAAATACAAGAGATATCCGTTGCTAAGTGGAGAAAAACAAAGATCTAAATGAAAGAATCTTGGGTCAATCAGATGCAGCGAAGTCACCGCCGTATGCCACGCATTCGCCACATGCCGATGACTATGTCGGCAGGTTCTAACGCCATGCGCTGCCCACAAACGCGAGCCATTCGCATCGAAAAGCGCATCTCCTTCTCCTTCAAACGAAGTCTCTCGCGGAATTCCCCAAATCAGAAAGCCTTCATCCTCAAACCAATCAATGACATGCCGCTCTTCGCTCTGTCTCTGTCTGTGAGTAAAGCTTGAGATCGCCGCAACTCCATGCTGCACCACGGCCGCATGCGCCACAAAGACCATGTCCGGCGAACCCTTTTGCGGATGCAACAATCGCACGTCCGCAAACCTTCGAAGTTCCTGGTAAAGGCTCTTCCACTGCGCAAAGGCTTTATCACGGGACGGTTGATGAAGATTCCCCGCCATCCACGGATTGATGACGTAATCAACGTCATACCATTCCGGGGGACACATTAGATAGGTGGGACGGCTGAAGTGAGGCAGCGACGTGAAGCGTGAAGCAGAAGACAATGCGGGCAACTGGGTGATCATAAAACTGGGGTCCTACTTTCCAGCGTAGAGTCTGCCCTTCGCCATCTATGATCGTCAAGTCCATACCGGAAAATTATCTATACAACTTTGGTGCCTGGACTTTGACCGCTTTTCTCCAATTCTTTCAATCAAATGCGAAAGAGCCCGTAAAGACGGGCTCTCTCACAAAGTTCATCTGAAACCCGGATCAGAGTTTCTCGAAAAAATCACAAGCCGAGCAGGAGATATACACTCCGCCGGGAGTACCGCGCTCGCGATCCTTCACACGCTTCACGATGCGCGTCGGTTTGGAGCACTTCGGACAATCCGTGCTCTTGTTGGTATCCATTACTTTCTTACGGTCGCCGGTCTTGGCAATCTTCGCCATAATGCTTTGTCTCCCTGATACGAATGTTGCGGCTCACGCGCTGGATGTCTCGACGCCCTTTGGGGCGAACAGAATCGAATCATCCGGAACTTCTCGTAAGGATTGGCCCGGACTCGTCCGCGGCAGGAATCGGCTGGAGAAGAACTGCGATTGAGGCTCTTCTACAAGTCTACACGACGAACGCTATTGCATGGGTGGCTTTGAACTTGAACCCGGTCGCGTTCCCGGATTTTTTCCGGAACTCGCTCCAGGAATTGAGCCCGTACCGGTATCCGCCCCGATACCCGGATTTGTTCCAGGGTCGGTCGAAGATCCTGATTCTGAACCCGGAGGAGCGGGAATGGGTGCCACAGGGGTATTGGTCGGAAACTGAACTTTACCTGGCCCGTCCGGCGGAGGAGCCTCACCCGGCAGACGTAGCGAAGGAGGTGCTGCAGGCTTATCTTCTGCTCCCCGCTGATTCTGGTCGCCAAGAGCAATCTCGCGAGTAGGTGGCCCTGGATTGAATCCACCCATCTCATCCGTATCGTGGATCTCGATTGGTTTGCCAAGAGCCGCGATCTCTACCATCGTGACGCGATCCCCAACAAAGCGCACGAAACGAATCGTCTGCGGCACATGGCCGTAAATCCACTCCTCGTAGCGACTGCCGTTGGGATCCCCACTTTGTTGTTCTCGCATCTTGTTTTCAGGCGGCCCTAGCGCAGCCAAAACCATACGGTGATTCATTCCAACCAAAACCTCGTGAGCTGCGATGGCCTCTTTCAGTGGATCGGGCAGTGTGTCCGCATACGCTTCCACGGACGTCTTGACCCCGAAGTCGACCAGTGGAGCGAGAAGCGCTTTGACCTCAGGACCAGAGACTTCAGGAATTCCGCCTTCAAAGACAAGAATAATGCGGGAACCGGTCGCAACTTCAGCCGGATCACCGGCTACAGGCATGGGTGCGTCGTTGAGCTGGATATGACGCAAAAAGCGATGTTTCGCGTAAGGGCCGCCGTTGAAGTCGAGAACGATGCGATCGCCTTTGATGTCCAGAGCGGTAATGATGACACGATCGCCCGGACCGGCAGACTGGCCCTTCTCGTAAAGCATCTTCTTGTAGGTATCGGGGCTGGGGCTTACATGGCCGTTAGCCATTAGGGTTAGGCCCGCACCCATCGGGAGCGCGCGGTGCGCAAATCCTTGTTCTGATTCAAGATTACGGATGAGCTCGCGACGGCCGCGCTCCGTAAGTTTTTCTTGAGGAAGTTCAACGTGAGTGGGTTTGAAATCGGTGGCGATGCCGTCAGTCGCGGTTTTTTCGCCCACGACGAAGACCTGCGCTTGAGTGACAACGGGGACTACGGCCAAAAGGCTTATGATGAGGGCCGATCTGTATGCCAGTGCCATGGCAGCACCTCAGATATACAACAGCTTGCGCCTTCTCGTTGCTTTTGACAAGAGCGGGAAGCGGTTTGGGTGCCCTCGTTGAAAATATTTTTACGAGGAGATGAAGGAGTGGCGTTTTTACAGGGAATCTTTGGTAATGGTCAAGTTTGAAATGCACAAGCATGGCACGGGAGCAGAATAAGGCGCGACGATTGGGTGGACATAAATACGCCGGCCAAATCGATACTCGGTCAGGCTACGGGCGAGAAGCCAAAAAAAGATACGGCCCGCTACGGCCAAGGTCAATTCCGTTCAAACCATTTATTCGGACGATAAAGGAGTGGGCGCCTTTGCTGAAGAGGCTGGTATCAAGGTCGTGTCCAGTTGGGACTCGAGCTGCCCGATAGCAAGACACTACTTCTCGACTTATTCCAGAATAATCATAGCTGCGTTGCTCACCGCCGGAGAGACTTCGGTAGCATGGCTAACATGAAGTCCATGAGGTAGCCAAATGAAACCCCCAAGACTCATCTAATGTCAAAGGACAAAAATTCGCTAGCGGGGATAATCCTGCCCGTCATTCCAGAGTCGTTGCGCTGCCCTTTTTGCGGAGCAGAACCGGGTCGTGACTGTGCCACCAGTTCTGGAGCATTTTCAGTCCTGCATGTTGCGAGAATTAAGGTTGCGGCTGCAATCAATCGTGCCATTAAAAAAACCTTAGCCTAGTTGTTAGTCAAGTATATTTATGCCTTTTGGCTGACTATCTGACTCCGGAACTTCTCCCGCAGAAGGGGATGCAATCGGAAGAGTACTCTCAGTCGGCATGCCGATCCTGTCTTTCTGTGTACTGATTCTCCTGCTCTCGCTCTTAAGCAGGCAGCGTATCTTGAACGGATTCGGCAATGTAGCTTTTCATTGCTTGACTCAACTGCGAGTCCACTTCATCGGCAATCGTCATGACACCGAGAAGCAAGACGCTGAAGTCGATCGTTCCCAGGTTCTTCTGGAGTGTATGGAAGATGGTCACCTGAAGGATGCGACTCTCTTCGACCATCATTGCCGCAGTGTATCCCTGCCTGCGTCGGTCCAACCCATGATTCGCAGCGGCTTCCGATTTAAGTTCTTTGGTGCCGAGTGGCTTGAGCGCTTGCAACCGTCTTCCGAGGTCCTGGAAGAGTTGAGGTAAATGCTTGCAACGAGCCTCGCGGCTAAGAGGCACAGCCATCAAGGTGTCTTCTTTCTCTACTTCTTCATACCAGTCGGCGATGCCAACCTCGGTCGTACGTTCGAGAATGGTCGCTAAGGTTTCCACCTTCCGCTTGTGGAGCGGTCCCTTAGCGAGACGCTGCTTGATCGCGTCGATGAGATCAGCAACGTTCATCGGCTTGACTAGAATCTCGTCCGTTTGCATGAGAATGGCATTGGCGGCCGCGGACATTTCGGGAAACGAACTCAATAGGAGCGTCACGGCTTCGGGATTCGAGTGACGCATGGCACTCACAACCGTAAGTCCGTCTCCTGGCCCGGGCATATGCAAATCGGTTAGAAGCACATCGTACTTGTACAAACTGATGAACTTTAAAGCTTCACTAACGTCGCCGGCACAAGTGGCCTCGAAACCATGTTTTTCGAGGATCGCGCCTAGACTCGTGCGGATTGCTTCGTTATCGTCGACCACCAAAACTCTAGCGAGCTCCATGGAGACCCTCCAAATGGTCGCAGACGGGCGTCCGAGTGTCCCCAGTGATCTAAGCATACGCTTTATCGCATAGCTACCCTAATACAGACAGAAACTACGCATAAAGGCCCTTGTGGTGAGCGATTACTTTCCCAATGAGCGCATGATCGCCAAATGCCCCTGTGGGCTGCAATTAGCCGGCGTGAGCGAAACTTGGGCAAAAGACAACCGCAAACTTTCTAATGCAAAGTTAGGGTTCAGATTACTCTTCTCTATTGGAACGTTCCGAGTTTTGTTTGGAAGAATCGGTAGTGGTCAAGTTTGAAACTTGACCACGACCGATTCTTTCGATTTTCGTGGCCGTAGCGTGGTTCTTAAGTGCGCTTTCAGAGCCCTGAAATCTTTCTCTTTTTCGAAGCTTTCAAACGGAGAATTGCCTTTCTCATGGGTGGGATTCGTCGGCGACGGATCGGGTTTGGGGCGTGGCAGGCAAGATCTGTACAAGCGCCGGGGCGGGGGTCGGGCGAGCCTGCTGCTCCATCGCGACGTGCGCGGCTGGTGGCTGGGCCTCCATGGGGTAGCCGGCAGAAACGACAGGCACGTAGGTGTAGTGCCAGGCGTAGTCACGGGTGATGCGAACAAGGATTGTTATTCCGATCAGAAGAATGATTGCAGTCAAGGTCGCTCCTTCGGGGCCGTAGTCGCCTCCCGTGAGCCAGGTATGGCCGATAGTTCGAGTCTCGATAATGCTGGCGAAGTCGGTTAGTCCGCTAATGGGCAGGCCGAAGAGAATGCCCATCGAGGCGTTCCATCCAAAGTGAAATCCCCAACCGAGCCATAATCCGTGGGTGCGGAGCCATGCAATCGAGAGCAGCAGTCCGGCGAGCATGGTGATAGTCGTGCTGGTCCAGGTCGCCCCCGGGTTGAGCATGTGCGCGATGCCGAAGAGAAGCGACATCGTGATGGTTGCTGCTACCGGTCCGATTGCCTGGATGAGACGGCGATAAGCGTAGCCGCGGAATGCAACCTCTTCTGCAAGACCTGCGACGGCGAGCGTAACAAGATGAAGAAAAAGAAGGCGGAAAGCGCGGGGCTGTGTCCACAGCTGGATGCTGAAGGTTCCAGCCAGCGCCATGGGTAGAACGGCGAGAACGATGAGCCCCCAACCAAGCGCTGCGCCGAGCATCCATTCGCGCCCGGAGGTGGGCCGCTTTGGCAGACCAAGAACTTCACGAAGGGTCGATCTGCGATTCGCGATGGACTGAAGCAGAGAAAAGCCCAGAGCCAGGAGAAAAAGAAAGAAAACCGAAGTGAGCAGGGGGCGCGCAGAGTTTAGGCCGAAGCGTTCGGCGAGCCCGCGCGCGGCATGCGCGGCGACAGTGTCTGCTGCGAAGAACCACGCGACCGAGGTAAGAAACAGTGCAAGCTGCAGAGTACGCTCGGAGCGGCGGTGAGTTGTAGAATCGAGCGCGTGCAACGGAGCTACTCCAAAGAGAAAACGTACCGCTAAGCGGTGATATAGAACTGCGCCATGTTTCGGAACTTGAGATAACGCTGGTCAAGCATGACGTCCAGAGGAAGAGCGCGGAGTTCTCCGAGGTGATACCTGAGCTTTTCTCCCACCATGGCAAACGTCGCGTCGGGATCATTCTGGGTTCCGCCTCTTGGTTCGAGGATGACATCGTCGACGCAGCCCAGCAGTTTGACGTCGCCGGCGGTGTACCTGAGAGCGGCGGCGGCCTGCTGCTTTTTGCTGGCGTCCTTCCACATGATGGAGGCGCAGCCCTCGGGCGAGATGACGGAATAGATAGCGTTCTCCAACATGAGGACGCGGTCTGCCACGGCTAATGCGAGCGCACCGCCTGATCCACCTTCGCCGGTAATGGTGGCGATAGTAGGAACGCGGAGGCGGGACATTTCGATAAGGTTGCGGGCTATGGCTTCGCCCTGGCCTCGCTCTTCCGCCCCGATGCCCGGGTTCGCACCGGCAAGATCGATAAATGTGAAGATGGGGTGTCCGAACTTTTCGGCGATCTTCATGCAGCGAAGCGCCTTGCGGTACCCTTCAGGATCAGGAGAGCCGAATTTGCGCGCCACGCGCTCTTTGAGGGTGCGGCCCTTGAGGTTGCCGATAACCATGACCGGCTCCCCATAGAAGAAGGCCATGCCACAGGCCATGGCTGCATCGTCGCCAAAGGCTCGGTCGCCGTGGATCTCGCTGAAATCGGTGAAGATTGCCTGAATAAAGTCCATCGGATATGGGCGTTGCGGGTGTCGTGCCAACTCCGTCTTAACCCAGGCTTCGGGTGGCGGCGACGGTGCTGGATGGGAATGCGATCCTCTGCCTGCTTCATGTTCGGCCATCCCAATCATTGTATCTAAGAGACGGTGCGGGCAGTTATACACTGAGTCGGTTTCTCGTGGTGCCAATCGACAAGGGACGCCATTCGGTTCAGACAGGTTCTCTGGTGATCCCCCATTTGCTGTCTGAGACACGCAGGGACCCGAGACAAATTTCGGACCGAAGTATCTGGAGGCGGTCTAATAGCCGAGGAACTTGCCCATGGTCCCGTAGGTGAGCTCGGGCTTCGGCTCGCTCCGGTGTTGCAGTCGCGGAGCTTGCTTCGACCCAGGAACAGCCTGCGACACTTTTACATTTTGGGCCCAGTTGCCGACTGCCGTTACGATGCGCGCCGCAGCAAGGCGGCGTGAAGCCTGTTCGGCCTTCGATCCACCCTCTAGCTCTGCGATGACCTGCGGACTATAGCCGTCTTCGGTCACCTGAAGTATCCAGGTATTGCCTTCGCCCGGTATGAGCAGAAAGATTGCTCGCAGGCTCCGGATCATAAACTCGATTACGCCAATGCCTTCCTGAACATCGAGACGAGGTTCAAGCTCCAGCTTTTCTTTGCTAGTGAAGTCGAAAGCCTCTTCGATGCGCGCTCCGAGTTCCTGGAGCAATCCTTCTCGCTCGTGCTCTCTGCGGCGCTCTTCTTCTTCTGCGATCTTGCGGTCGGCGTCGGCCACCACTTTGCGGGCCTGCTCGAACACGTCTACAAGCGCCTGATCCATGGGACGACCTCTCAAATCATTAGAAACTGGTGTGCCACGCACCCGCCACTCCCCAAACGGGGGATATTACACCCGAGCGAACAGGCCCATCGTAGCCGGGTAATGATTCGCTAGACTGAGGAGGTTTGACGGAGGTCTTGTGCGGCAGATTCGATGTATCCCGGTCTTTCTATTGCTCGGTGTAATGCTCTCTGCGTCGACTCAGCGGGCGAGCGGGCAATCGACGGCCGCACAACCTCTGTTTCGTGATCCGGTACATGACGGCGCTGCCGATCCGGTGGTCGTTTGGAATCGCGAACGCAAGATCTGGTGGATGTTCTACACCAATCGCCGCGCGGACATTGAGGATACGACCGGGGTTCGGTGGGTCCACGGAACCCATATCGGAATTGCAGAATCGAGCGATGGCGGTGCGCATTGGAAATATGTGGGCGAAGCAAAGATTCCCTACGGCAAGCCCGACTACACATTCTGGGCGCCCGAGGTGATCGATGCAGGCGGGACATACCACATGTTTTTGACAATCGTGCCGGGAACGTTTAGCGATTGGAACGCCGAACGATACATCCTTCACTTGACCAGCAAAGATCTGCTTCACTGGAAGCCGCTCGAAAAAGTAAATCTGGAATCGGACAGAACGATCGATGCCTGCGTCTTCAGGTTGCCCGATAGCAGTTGGCGGCTCTGGTACAAAAACGAGCGCGATGGCTCGAAAATATACTACAGCGACTCGACGGACCTGGCGCACTGGTCGCCAAAAGGCATCGCCGTAAAGACGCGTGGCGAAGGCCCGGTGGTGTTTCAGTGGAAGAGTTCGTATTGGCTGATTGAAGATGCCTGGGATGGGCTTGGTGTGTTTCGATCGACCGATCTCGCGAACTGGGAACGTCAACCGGACTACTTGCTGCGTCAGCCGGGAACGCAACCGACAGATGGCGCCAAGGGGCAACATCCGGATGTTGTGGTCGATGGTGCAGGCCGAGCATGGCTTTTTTACTTCACCCACCAGAGTGGACCCGACGCGAGACAGAACGATCCCAACTGGAACCGGCACACCGTTCTGCATGTAACTGAACTGCATGAGGCCGACGGTGTGCTGACGGTGGACCGCAATGCTCCGGCGGGGATTCACATGCTACCGGCACCGCGAAATAAGAAGAGCGACGTAGCTTCAACGTGGTGAGAGAGCTCGACGATTCGACGTGAATATTCTTCTCTCATCGGAATTTCCAGCCGCCTGCAGCTAGCCAAAGCAGACTGAACTTACGGAATTGAGACGCTGTTCTACTCATTGAGACGCTGTTCTACTCAAGGACGCGAACGCCTCCGCGGCCTACTAACTCTTCAATGTGGTCAATGAAGAGCCGGTCGGCGGCAACCGTGATACTGTGCGGCTCCAGCACGGCACAAAACTCTCCAGGCTCTTCAAGGTCGAGAAGTACCTTGCCTTTGCCAGGAGCATTGACAAGAACGGAGTGAATCTTCTCAAGGAGCGCGGCATCGGGATTGTGGAGCGGAACCTTGATCCGAAGAGAATCGGGAAGCTTGATCTTGACGTCTTCGAGGGCCTGAATGCCGGAGACAGAGAGCTTCGGAGCTGAGTCTTCTTCGCCGCGCAGGACGCCACGAACGACGACGGGCACGTCGATTTTCAACTTGTCTTTGAGTTTTTCGT
This sequence comes from Edaphobacter sp., assembly GCA_035570955.1. GTDB lineage: Bacteria > Acidobacteriota > Terriglobia > Terriglobales > Acidobacteriaceae > Edaphobacter. The sequence goes on from DATMKY010000032.1 coordinate 20,457, forward strand.
AGTTCGCGGAAAAAGCGATAAGCTCGATCTTGCCGACCGTATCTTCGAGCGTAGCCTGGGCGTAAAGCTCGCCCGAGCGTTTGGATTTGGCAACTTTGAGGCCGGTGATGACTCCGGCAATCTGAATTTCATTAACTGGCTCTTCGCCGCGGCGGCGGAAGGTCTGCGGCTCCGGCTTCATCTCACAGGCAGTGACGGTGTCGACAACCTTCATGTTGCGGAGCTTCTCGCGGTATTTGTCCATGGGGTGACCGGAGACGAAGAAGCCGAGAACTTCTTTTTCGTTCTGAAGGCGGGTGTGCTCGTCCCATTCAGCGACCGCAGGGAGTGCGTCTTCTCTGTTGTGATCGGCAGAGGCGATGTCGGAGTCGAAGATGCCGAAGAGTCCGTGCTGGCCCGCGGCTTCGTCGCGCTGGGCTTTTTGGGCGCGCTCCATCGCTTTGTCGAGCGCGGCGGTGAGCGCAGCGCGAGGACCGAAGGCATCCATCGCTCCAGCTTTAATAAGTGACTCGAGAACTCGCTTGTTGAGAAGGCGGAGGTCGACTTTCTCGCAGAACTCCCAGAGCGACGAAAAACCCTTTTTGCCTTCTGCGTGCAGGGCAGCGCGAGCGGTGCGGATTGACTCGATGGCGTTGTGCCCTACGTTCTTAATCGCGGCGAGCCCGAAGCCAATGGATTTGCCTGTAGATGTGACGATCGGAGTAAAGTTCGCGTCGGATACTTGAACGTTGGGCGGTACGACGGGAATATTCATCTCGCGGCACTCGGAGATGTACTTGACGACCGAGTCAGGCTTCGACGTTTCAGAAGTTAACAGCGCGGCCATGAACTCGACCGGGTAGTGGGTCTTGAGCCATGCTGTGTGGTACGCAAGAAGCGCGTAAGCGGCTGAGTGCGACTTGTTAAAGCCGTATCCGGCAAACTGTTCCATCAGATCGAAGAGCTGTCCGGCCTTGTCCTTCGGAAACTTCCGTTGTGCGGCTCCGGCCATGAAAATGTCACGCTGCTTGGCCATCTCGGCGGGGTCTTTTTTGCCCATGGCACGACGCAGCAGGTCGGCGCCGCCGAGCGAGTAGCCGCCGATGACGGAGCTGATCTGCATGACCTGCTCCTGGTAGACGATGACGCCGAGAGTTTCACGCAGAATTGGCTCAAGTTCAGAAAAAAGATATTCAACGGCGCGGCGACCCCACTTGCGCTCGATGAAATCGTCGATCATCCCACCCTGGATTGGCCCGGGTCGATAGAGAGCGTTCAGAGCGGTAAGGTCTTCGACAGTATTGGGTTTATAGCGGCGGAGAACATCGCGCATGCCGCCGGATTCGAATTGGAAGACGCCGCTGGTGAGGGCGCGGTGGAAGACCTTCTCGTAGGTCTCGTGATCATCAAGGGGAATGGTATCGAGGTTGAGATCGATGCCGGAAGATTTAATAAGCTTGAGCGCATCATCGATGATGGTGAGGGTGGTGAGCCCCAGGAAGTCCATCTTGAGAAGGCCCATCTTCTCAACGGCCTTCATGTCGTATGCGGTGACGATATCGTCGTTTTTGGCCCGGGTGACGGGGACAAGCTCGGTAAGCGGCTTGGGCGCAATCACGACGCCGGCTGCGTGAACGCCTGCTCCGCGGACAAGACCTTCAAGACGGAGCGCCGCATCGATGAGTTCTTTGATCTTCGGATCTTCGTAGGCGGTGGCAAGCATGGGGGAGTCTTCGAGTGCCTGCTCGATGGTGATGCCGATGGTAGTCGGAATCATTTTTGCAATGCGATCGACTTCGCCGTAAGGGATGTCGAGTGCGCGGCCTACGTCCTTGATGGCGGCCTTTGCGGCCATGGTGTTGAAGGTGATGATCTGGGCGACCTGGTCTCGCCCGTATTTGCGAGTGACGTAGTCAATAACCTCGCCGCGGCGGTTCATGCAGAAGTCGATGTCGATATCGGGCATCGAAATTCGCTCGGGGTTGAGGAAGCGCTCGAAGAGCAGCTCGTTCTGGAGCGGATCGATGTCGGTGATCTGCATCACGTATGCGACGAGCGAGCCTGCAGCGGAGCCACGGCCTGGGCCTACAGGGATGCTGTGTTCGCGCGCGTAGCGGATGAAATCCCAGACGATCATGAAGTATCCGGGAAACTTCATCTGCTTGATGACGGCCAGTTCAAGGTCGAGGCGTGCGTGGTACTCGGGGATAGTCTTGCGGAGCAGGCCACGCTCGCGAAGGTGAGCGACGGCTGAGTCGAGTCGCATCTGGAGTCCTTCGCGGCAGACGCGCTCAAAGTAACTATCGAGGGTTTCGCCTTCAGGGACGGCGAAATCAGGGAACGGGTTGTCGACCTTCGCCATCTTGAGATTGCAGCGATCGATGAACTGCATCGTGCGTGTGCAGACCTCGGGGGTCTGCGAGAAGGTACGAAGCATCTCCTCGGCAGACTTGATGTAGAACTCCTGCGTGTCGAATTTGAACCGTTTGGGATCGTTCATGCTGCCGGCGGTCTGGACGCAGAGGAGAATCTCATGTGCGCGCGAGTCGTCGGCGGCGACATAATGGCTATCGTTGGTGGCGATGAGCGGAATGTCGAGTTCGCGCTCCATCTTGAAGAGCGCTTCGCAGACAGCTTTGTCCGGGGCGAGGCCGTGATCCTGAATCTCCAGGAAGTAGTTCCCTTTGCCAAAGAGGTCCTGGTAGAAGCCCGCGGTGCGTTTAGCCTCGTCGTACTTCCCTGCCATCAGGTGCTGATTGACCTCGCCGGCCAGACAGCCGGAGAAGCCGATGAGACCCTCGGCGTGCTTCGCGAGAAAGTTTTTGCTGACGCGGGGCTTGCGATAGAAGCCATGAAGGGCAGCTTCGCTCGTGAGCCGGACGAGATTGCGATAGCCCGCTTCGTTTTCTGCGAGCACAAGAAGATGGTTGTAAGTGTCGCCCTCGGGCGCGCCGCGGTGATCCTCATTTTTGCAGATGTAAAGCTCGCAGCCGAGGATGGGTTTTATTCCCTTCTTCTGCATGGCATCGAAGAAGTGGACCGCTCCGTAGATGTTGCCGTGATCGGTCATGGCGGCGGCGGTCTGGCCGATTTTGCTCAGGTGTCCGGCTAGTTTGTCTACGTCGCAGGCGCCATCGAGGAGGGAGTAATCGGTGTGAAGATGAAGATGGGTGAACTCTGCCGCCATGCCCTTATTCTAAGGTGTTCGATTCGCCCTCTCTCCTGAGGATAAGTAGGGTCGGAATTCATCTCGATTCCTTCGTCGCTAAAAATATTTATATGAAACGCGGTGACATCGAGTGAGGCGGTGGTGTCTATGTTGGAAGCGTCGCAACGAGAAGCAAAGGGAGGCAGCAAGAATGCGTTCTGTCTTGGCCGTTGTGTGTCTGTTCGTTTGTGGAGTTACTTTGGGAGATGCTCAGGAACCGGCGGGTGGCGGTTCCACGACCGGCCGCACGGCCTTGACGATCTACAACCAAGATTTCGCGGTGATCCGAACGCCGGTGGAATTGAATCTGCAGGCCGGGACGACCGATGTGTCTGAGACGCACGTAACAGCACAGGCTGAGCCTGATTCCGTCGTGCTGCGCGACGTAACGAGCAAGCGGCCGATTCACATTCTCGAACAGAACTACGATGGGGCGCTGCGGGTTCAGGCGCAGATGCTCGCGAAGTTCGAGGGGAAGACGATCGATTTTGTTGTCGGCACAGGCGACAATACCAAAATCATTCCGGGCAGGATCATTAGCGCGGGCAACGTCCCTCAATATGACCTGCTGGAGCGCTACGGCCAGAACTACTTCTACCAGATGAACCAGGGCGCGCAGCAACGGGAGCCCGTGATTGAGATGGAAGGAAAGTTACGGTACGGTTTACCTGGAACGCCCCTCTTCCCTGCCGAGACACCCGGACTAACACTCCATCCAACTTTGCACTGGGTCATCGCGTCGGAGAAGGCAGCACGGTTTCCGGCTGAATTGGATTACATTACCCGCGGTCTGCGGTGGGATGCGACCTACAACGTCATTGCCCCTGCGCAGGATAGCCCCGCTGGCCAACGGCTGGATATGTCCGGATGGGTGAACGTGACGAACGAAAGCGGAACTGACTTCCACGATGCCTCCTTGCAATTGATGGCGGGCGACGTCAGCAAACTGGTAAGTCAGAACGGCGGGTACGGGTACGCAACCGCTGGTATGGCCACGATGATTGACATCACCGGGGCACCGAATCAGCAGCAGATTACGCAGAAAAACTTCGACGACTACCACCTGTACGACCTGCATCGCAATGCGACCCTGCTCGATCATCAGAGCAAGCAGATTGAGTTTCTGAATATCGTTGGGATCCCGGCTGAGCGCGTGTATGTCTATGACGGCTTCAAACTTGATACTCGAAACGGGCAGATCTACTACCAATGGAACCAGGAGAACTTCGGCAACAGCAGCAACAAAAAGGTCTGGATCATGCAGGAGTTCAAGAACAGCGACGCGAACCATCTCGGGATGCCGTTGCCGAAGGGCCGAATGCGATTCTACCGCCGCGACACGGATGGCAGCCTGCAGTTCGTCGGAGAGAACGTGATCGACCATACTCCCAAGGACGAGATGGTGCGGGTATATCTCGGCAACGCCTTCGACCTTACCGGCGAGCGGACGCGCACCAACTTCAAATCGCGTCAGCAGGAGCAGACCATCATCGAGAGCTACAGGGTAATTGTGAAAAACGCCAAGGATACGGCGACGAAAGCTCGTGTCGTCGAACACATGTACCGCACGGCGAACTGGGAGATCTCGCAGAACACCGATCCGTTTACGAAGACTGACTCACAGACGATCGAGTTCAACGTCGACGTGCCGGCCCACGGGCAAAAGGAAGTGACCTACACCGCGACTTACACGTGGTGAGATGACTTGTTGCGGTTCTTACCGTGCATCTCCTGTGTCCGGTATTAGAATCGTAAGCCAAATGGCAGGGATCTTTTTCATCGACGGAATCAAACGGTCGCTTCGGCGAAAGGCACGCGAAAAGAAACTTGGGCTGGCGCGGAACTGGCCAACTGCACAGGCTGAAGTCAACCACTGGGCCGTCCTGAACGCCGACGAAGACGTCGCCACTACTGGGACTCCATATCAGATTGAAGCCGGTTTTCACTTCAAAATGAATGGTGAATACTATGGCGGCTATCTGCGCAGCGTTGCGATGACGCACCATGAGGCGGAGACGAAAAGTAAGGGCGAGCCGAAGGTGACTGTGCGCTACAACCCGGCGAATCCGGACGAGACGGCAGTCCTGGCTGAAGATAATGGTGGCAATCTGCCGTTCGGGATCGTCTCGGGATGAAGTTCGGCTATTGACCGGGAAGAAAGCGGGTCTTGGGGAATCCGAAGACCCGGAGTTTGAAGCAGTTTTCGCCCTCGACAATATAGTGCGCGGCTCGCTGGGTGAAGGAGTACTCCGAAGGCCACGGTGCAGGATGAGTGAGCCATGGAAACGAATAGTGTTCGAGGATCAGCGCAGTCCGCGGAAGGTGGCTTGGCGAGCTAACGACTTCTGCGGTGTTCCAGCCGTGTTCGTCCATGATGCGACGGCTGTAGAAGATGTTCTGGATGGTGTTCTGCGCACGATCTTCTTCAAAGATGGCAGCAGACGGCACTCCCTGAGATTCTGCGAGTGTCGCCATCACGTGAGCCTCGACGAACTGGTTGTGAGCCGGTCCGCCTGTAAAGATAAGAACAGGGGCAACACCGGCTTTATATTCGCGGATACCTTCGAGGGTCCGCTCCCGCTGCTCAGGTGAGGGTGAGCCATCGGATTTCGCTGGTGTCCCGAGCACGATGATGGTGTCGAAGTGAGTCAGGTTCGTGTTCGCGGAGGGAATACTTCGATAGGCAATGGTCGGGACGAGGATTGCGACGAAAATAAGAACGATGACGATCGCGAGAAGTCTGCGAAAAACCTTAGACATAGTCGGTTAAAGACTCCGCACCAAGCTAGTGGCGAGATCGGTATATAGATCGACGGCTTCGAGTAGCTCTTTCTTCGCGATCTTTTCGTGCGGAGTGTGAGCAACGTGAATGGAACCAGGGCCAAGGAGAAATGGTTCGCCCCAATTCGTAAGCGCTGGAATGTCGGTAGCGAATTTGGCGATCATCGTTGGCAAATCCCCGATCTTGCGCATGCGCACAAACGGTAGATCGAGCGAGAAGTCAACATCTGCGCGGTCGCCGACGACTGCAGCGATGGACTTTTTGAGTTCTCCCGACGGCCCCACCGTACGGATAAGGATGTGAGCCTCGGCTTTGTCGGAGATGACGTTAGGCGCGTAGCCGCCAGAGATGATTCCAATGTTCAGCGTCGCAGGGCCGATCTCTGGCTCCGACGGAAGCGGCATCGCGAGCACATCGTGGAGAGCCTCGACGAGCTTATCGATCGCCGATTCGCCTAGTTCGGGATAAGCCGAGTGCGCCATGCGACCCTTGGCGCGAAGTTCAACCCGCAATGCACCTTTGGAGGCGATAGCGATGCGGTTGTCGGTTGGCTCGCCGTTGATCAGAAACTTCGATCCCTTGGGAAAGTTGTTCGCGACGACCGCTCCCGCTGAGTCGCGTTCTTCGCCAACGACGAAGAGCAGGGCTACTTTGACGCCACCTTCGCGAAGACGATCGGCGGCGGCAACCTGCGCGGCGATGATGCCTTTTGCATCGCAGGAACCGCGGCCGTAAAGGAATTCATCATCCTCACTTGCTCCAAAAAAGGGAGGAACAGTATCCATGTGAGTTGAGAGAACGACATCGGGAATCACCCCGGGTAGCGCGGCGAAGATGTTGAAGCGTTCCCCGGTGCCTGCGCCGGGAGTTGTCGCGAGATTCGGTTGGGGAACGGGCATTCGCTCGACGGAGTAACCCTGGGAGTCGAGAAATTCGTACAGAAACTCTCCTGCGAGAGCCTCGTGGTATGTAGTGGATTCGATGTTCACGAGGGCTTTCGTGAGTTGAATGGGGTCAATCGACATTGAATCCAGCATACGATACCGAATGTAAACAAAGCATAAGCGTGACAACCCGATAAACTGATCGAGATGACAGTTACCAGCCCGTCACAAATTAAATCGATCGATGATCTTCGCGGCCCCGCTGGGCGGCTCGAGGCTCTCTTAAATACCGGTCACGAAGACGCTCAGTATGCGGCACTCGTGTGCCATCCGCATCCGCATGGCGGCGGGACGATGCACAACAAAGTCGTCTACCACGCAATGAAGGCGTTCTCTTCTTTTGGCCTGCCGGTACTACGCTTCAACTTCCGCAGCGTAGGTCTGAGCGAAGGCGACCACGATGAAGGGCTAGGCGAACAGGATGACGTTCGAGCGGCGCTCGATTGGATGAACAATCAATTTAACTTACCGATTCTTTTTGCAGGATTTTCTTTTGGTTCTAACGTGGGGTTACGTGCCTGCTGCGGCGATGCTCGTGTAAAGGGCCTGGTCGGACTTGGTGTGCCGGTTCGTGCAGAGGGCAGAGACTATAGCTATGGGTTTCTGCCAAAGTGCAACGCCCCGAAGCTCTTTATTAGCGGCGACCACGATCAGTATGGGCCCCGCGATGTGCTGGATGGCGTCTTTGAGCGTACACCGGATCCGAAGCGGCTGGTATGGATTGCAGGTGCGGATCATTTTTTTCAGGGCACTGCGGATTCACCTGGTCCGAAGTTGGACAGGATGCAGCATGAAATTCGGGACTGGCTCCGGACTGAGTTCGGCCTAAGTTAGATCACGCTGCGCCACGAGCCTCGGGAAGGTTGACGAGCGCGGATCGATCCTGAAAACCTCGGATAGAGGAGCGCAGATCAGGGGGCTGAGGGTCGACCAGCCATTCGCGCATCGCCTGATTGCAAATCTCGGGAGTCTCTTCAAAAGCAATGTGTCCGACACCGGGAAGCACGAGAAGCTGCGATTGAGGTAGCGTACGCTGGAGTTCACGCGCTGAGTGAAGACCAACCGCACGGTCGCGGTCGCCCCAGATTAGCAACGTCGGCTTTTCGGCAAGCCGGACAAGGGCTGAACGAAGAAGCCCCATATCCACAGACCAGCGTTGGACGATCTGCATGACGTGATCAACCGTGCCCGGGATGTGCAGGCCCTGGGTGTATCCGTCTAGGGTGTCTGGCGCAACGCGGCGGGGATCGCCGTACATGCGACTCAGGGCCGTAGCCTTCAGCATCCTGGGCAGAAAGGGAATCCGTCGTGCGAACCATGTGCCAAAGCGTGTCTGGTAGAAACGGATGAGTTGGTTGCCGAGGTCGCAGAAAGGATTCGCAGGGGCAAACAGAATAAGTCGGCGGACCCTGTTCGGGTGACGTGCAGCGAGCATCATGGCAATGGCACCGCCATGTGAGTGGCCGGCAATGTCGGCTTCGGGCAGCCCAAGCGCGTCCATATAGGCAGCCAGGTGGTCTGCGGTTGCTTCAAGGCTGGCATCGAGACCCGGCACTCGGTCGGACTCTCCCATGTTGAAGAGATCGACGGCGAACACGTTGGAGTCTCGCGAAAGGAAGGAAATGTTACGACGCCAGTTCTTTGCCGATCCGACCAGACCATGAAGCAACAGAAGGGGGCGTCCTGTGCCCGCACGCTGGTAGTGGAGTTTGGCTCCGTTCACCAGAACAAAAGCTTCTTCAATCTTCGGATCGTTCTCGGAATTTACCTGCATCGCGCCGCCATCTCAATAGAATCTCGGGAGATCGACGCCAAAGGTCGTGCAGGCAGGTCATCTCGTCGCTGTTTATGTTACAGCAATGTTAATAATTTGAGCAGATATTGCTGAAAAAGGTTCTCCGAAAGTTCATAATTTTAATTTGTGACGGAAAGTTAACGAATTGCGAAACCTGCAGGTTCATTCTTTGGAACAATGGGTCTAACAGATACGTAAGATATCACCGACCGGATTTATGTGAATTACAGAATGCGTTATGATTTTCTGTAGGAATAGGCATTAACAGACCTTTAGCAGACCACTAAATGCTGCTCTCTAGCGATTTAACCGTTTGGGCCTTAATGTGCATGTTTAATAGTTGAGACGGAATGAAAGACGTTGCACAAACACGCATTCTAGCCATCGTGCTGGCATTGGCGACTGTCGCCGCTTGCGTGTTGGCGGCGATGAACTTTGAGCACGAAAATGGACTCGCCATTCCGACGGACGGTATCTGGTGGGTCGAGGCCAACGGCGGTCTGAAGGCAGAACGAGTTCCAGCGGACTCTCCAGGAAACAGGGCAGGAATCCGGACCGGCGACATCCTTCTGAGCGTCAATAACCAGACAACAACGCGCGTCGCTTCGCTGGGCCGCGAGATGTTCCATACCGGCAGCTTTGCGCGCGCCACCTACTCCATTCTCAGGCCAGTACCCCAGTCGATCGATCTAAACGGCGCGACGCGTCTCGATATTCCCGTCATTCTCGGAGAGAAGGACAGGTCGTTCAACCAGTACCTGCGATTTATTGCGCTGGTTTATCTCTGCATCGGGATTTACGTCCTGTTCCGTCGATGGACTGCGCCAAAATCCGTACACTTCTACGTCTTTTGCCTTGTTTCGTTCGTGTTTTACAGCTTCCGTTCCACCGGCGAGCTGGGCATATTTGACTGGGGCAACATGATCGCGCAGGCTTTGCAGCCGGCGCTGTTCCTGCATTTTGCAGTCAGCTTCTCCGATAGCTACGTTCCGGACCCGCGCAACCGATGGCGGCGGCGCCTTGCCTGTGCACTGCTGTATGTACCGGGAGTCTTTTTGCTCGGGTTGCAATATACGGCGATCCGATTCTGGTCGGCGACCGAGATTCTGGTGCATCGTCTGGACCAGATCTCACTTGGCTACCTGGCGTTGTATTACGTAATCGCAGCCGTCGTCTTCCGATACCGTTATCGCCGGGCCGAGTCCGGGTTGGAACGTCAACAACTCAAATGGCTGACGCGTGGCACCCTGCTTGCTGTAACTCCGTTCACTCTGCTGAATGTAATTCCCTACCTCGCCGACTGGTCAGTCCCGACTCCACTTACAAAGTTTGCTGGACTGTCACTGGTAATTCTTCCGCTGACCTTCAGCTGGGCCATCGTTCGCTACAGACTGATGGACGTCGACCTGATCTTCAAGCGCGGCGTGACGTACACCTTGGCTACCGCTTCGCTGGTTGGCTTCTACTTTGGCATCGTCGCACTCATGGCGGAGCTGGTCCATACACGCCTGCAGAGCCTCGGTATCTGGGGCTTGATGGCTGCGGTAATCCTCACCGGAATCGTCTTCGATCCACTGAAGCGGGCGATTCAGGCGCGTGTCGATCGTGTCTTCGACCAAAAGCGATTTGATTATCGCGAGACACTGGTCGACTTTGGTCGTGGCATTAACTCCCAGACCGACCTGCGTACGTTGCTCGATTCCATCGTCGAGCGGCTCCCACAGGCGTTGCTTGTCACGCGAGTTGCAGTCTTTCTTGCTTCCGAAGGCGACGAACGGCGCAACACTCCACCACGATTTGAACTGGCGGCTTCGCATGGACTGATGAATCTGCAGGCTGCCGATCTGCGTGCCCTCGACCTTCGCTTCCTCGACTTCGACCGGCCGGGAGCGAACAACCATATCTTCCTCGAGAATCCGCAGAACGTCATTCGGTTGTCGGAAGGACAGCGGTCGAGTGCAGCGACTCTCGATCTGAACTATTACCTTCCCTGCCGCGTGGCGAACCGCGAGGGCGGCGGCGTACGCACGGTTGCTGTAATCGGTCTGGGCCGCACAGACAATGGGGATTTTCTCTCCAGTGAGGACATGGAGCTACTCGAGTCGCTGGCCGGCTACATCGGCATTGCCATTCAGAACGCACAGCTCTATCGCCGTCTGGAGCAGAAGATTACCGAGTTTGAGAGCCTCAAGGAATTCCACGAAAATATCGTGGAATCGATCAACATCGGCGTCTTCGCTGTCGATCTCGATGATCGCATCGAGAGCTGGAATACGCAGATGGAGACGATGTACGAGAAAGGCCGTGCGGAGGTGTTGCGCCAGCCTATCTCCGCTGTCCTGCCGCCGGAGTTCGTCTCGCGATTCAACAGTGTTCGCGAGGAGCATGGCACGCACACGCTTTATAAGTTCCGCCTGAGATTACCCAATGGCACGGAGCGCATCGCCAACATAGCAATCGCGCCGCTCGTCACGCGTAACTTTGTCGCGGTTGGACGAATCATTCTCGTCGACGATATTACCGACCGGATTCAGCTGGAGGCGCAGCTTACGCAATCGGAGAAGCTTTCCTCAATCGGCCTGCTGGCCGCCGGTGTTGCGCACGAAGTCAACACGCCTCTGGCAGTGATCTCGAGCTACACGCAGATGCTGACGAAGCACATGCGCGACGATCAGCGGCTCGCCCCTGTGCTCGAAAAGATCACGCAGCAAACCTTCCGCGCCTCGGAGATCGTCAACGGCCTTCTGAACTTCTCGCGCACCAGCGGGGCGGAGTTTACCAGCCTGAATCTTAACGAGCTTCTCGGCGACACGGTCACGCTCCTGGAACATCAGTTCAAGACGTCGCAGATTCGCGTGGAGACGAATTTTGATCCGTCTCTTGCGCGCATCCACGGAAATCAAGGCAAGCTGCAACAGGTAATTTTGAATCTGATGCTGAATGCAAAAGATGCCATGTTCGGCCTGCCGAATGCCACACTCAGGATTGCAACCTTCAACGGGCCGGGACGCGTTGTTGTACGTATTCAGGACTCAGGCGCGGGCATCGAAAAAGAACACCTGCACCGCATCTACGATCCTTTCTTCACAACCAAAACCAAGCCGCAGGAGGGTGCGCATAAGGGCACCGGCCTGGGCCTTGCCGTCAGCTACGGAATCATGCAGGAACATGCCGGAAAGATTCACGTAGAAAGTGAACTAGGCGTTGGAACTGCTTTCCAGCTTGAATTTCCATCCTCTGGCACACGCCCCGCCGCCGCTGGCGATGTGCCTAAGAGCAGGACGCGCGATAGCGAAAGAAAGACGATCCATGCCTGAAGTGACTGAAGTTGTCTCCGAGAATTTAACCGCCCAGCGTAATATCCGCGTAGCCGGCGAACCACGCATCCTGATTATTGACGATGAAGAGGCAATCCGCGAATCGCTGGACACGCTGCTGACCCTTGAGGGCTTTTCTGTCGATACTGCGATCGACGGCCCCTCCGGCATCGATCTGCTTTCACACAACGAATATGACCTGCTGCTTCTCGACCTCGCACTGCCCGGCCAGAGTGGTATCGATCTGCTGCCGCGCATCGTCGAGATGCATCCGCATCTTCCTGTGATCATGATTACGGCGTACGGGACGGTTGGCAACGTCGTGGACGCGATCCGGGCGGGCGCGGAGAACTTTGTCCAGAAGCCATGGGATAACGAGAAGTTGCTCGCCGACATTCGCGCGGCAGTTGCCCGTCATCGCGCGGAAGAAGAGGTTGTTCAACTTAAACGTACTCTGAAGCAGCGCTACAACTTCGAAAACATTGTCGGCAAAAGCGAGCCGATGCTTCGCCTTTTCGATCTCGTTGCACAGGTCGCGCCGAGCCGGTCGACCGTTCTGATTCAGGGTGAGAGCGGTACCGGCAAGGAACTCATCGCAAAGGCGATTCATGCAAATTCGCCACGCAAGGATAAGCCATTCGTCCCCGTCAACACGGGTGCGGTGCCGTCAGAGCTCCTGGAATCCACGCTGTTCGGGCATGTCAAGGGAGCTTTTACCTCGGCTGTCACAGCCAAGAAGGGCCTCTTCGAAGTTGCGAATGGCGGAACACTCTTTCTTGATGAGATCGGCACGATGGGCCTGGATATGCAGGCGAAAATTCTCCGTGTTCTGCAGGATCGCCGGTTTATGCATCTGGGTGGCGTACAGGAAATCCAAGTCGATGTCCGCATCATTGCCGCGACCAATGTCAACCTGCAGGATGCTGTGCGTGAAGGCCGATTCCGCGAGGATCTTTTCTATCGCCTGAACGTCATCAATCTTGAACTGCCGCCGCTGCGTTCGCGACGCGAAGACGTTCCTCTGCTCGCGGCTCATTTCTTGAAATTTTATGCGCAGGAAAACGGCACCGAAGACCGGACTCTGTCTCCGGAGGCAATGCGTATCATCATGGATTACGAGTGGCCGGGCAATGTCCGCGAGCTTGAGAATGCGATGGAACGCGGAGTAGTGCTTTCGAATTCGCGGACGATCAGTCCTGACCTGCTTCCGGCGCAGCTAACCGGGGGAACCTATTCGACCAATCTGCTGGACCATGAACCCAACGCCTCCCTGTTCGATCTGATGGAAGAGATCGAGCGGCGCATTATCTCTGATCGTCTGGAACGCTGCCATTGGAACCAGACCGAGGCTGCGGAGTACTTCAGAATTCCGCTCTCCACACTCAATCAGAAGATCAAACGCCTCAATGTTGAAGTGAAGAAGCGCGCCAGAGATTAGCCGCCGGGCTGAATGACAATCTTCATCGAATCGGCCACCGGGTGTGATGCGAGTTCGATCGCCGCGACTCCATCTTCGAGCGAGAAGCGGTGCGAGATCAGCTGGGTGAGATCGAATCCTTTGCCATAGCCGTCGAAGATCACTTGGTTGACAGCCTCGTTGAAGATGAGCGAGGAGCTGTAGGAACCCATCAAGGTCTTCTCATCCATGCAGACAGCGGCAGGATCGAATGGTGCTTCGCCATGCTGCGTCTGCGCAAAGAGCATCACGCGTCCACCGGGACGAATCGCGTCCATCGCCACTTTGATCAGCGCATTGCCACCAACTGCAACCAGAGCGACATCGGCCCCCCGACCTTCGGTAGCAGACTTGGCTGCTGCAACTACGTCGCCGCGGGCATCGAGCGGATGGTCTAGTCCAAACTTTGCGGCGATAGCATGTCGCTCGGGGTAGAGATCACTGGTAAGGACTGTGGCTCCGGTTCTCTTCGCCAGCGCAGCCAAAAGAATTCCGATCGGGCCTTGCCCAATCACAAGCACCGTCTCGTCAGGCTGTAGTTTGAGGAGCTCGATTGCTTTGTAGGTCGTATTGACGGGTTCAATGAATGCGGCTTGTTCGAAAGGCACGCCGTCGGGAATTTTGACCAGACCTTTGCGCACAATCCAATCCATTACACGGATGTACTCTGCAAAACCTCCGCCAGAGGGTTCAAAACCAGCGGTACAGCCGACCTTTTTGTAGGACTCGCACTGAGCAAACGTCTGTTTGCGGCAGTAGTAGCAGGCGCCGCAGGGGCTGTGATGGTAAGCCATCACGCGATCACCAACCACGAAGCCCTCAACCCCTTCGCCGGCCTTAACGATCGTTCCTGACATCTCATGCCCGAAGATGCGAGGTGCAGAGTGTGAGCCACTATGAATTTTTTTGAGGTCGGTGCCGCAAATACCGCAGGTGTCAATCTTCACGAGGACTTCGCCTGCGCCGATCTCAGGTACTGGCACGGTCTCGACGCGGACGTCGTTGATACCGCGATAGACTGCGGCTCGCATCGTAGATGGTATCGATGGCTTCATCTAGAAACTTCCGGCACGAACGACTTTCTCGACATTTCCTTCTTTCATGAACTCCATAACCAAGTCTCGCATGGCATAGGCGGCCTGTGCGCTGTTTGTTCCAAGATGAATCAAAGATCGCCAGTATCGCGGCCGAAGAGCAACATGCGGTAAAAAGCGCATCAAATTCAGCTGACCATCTTCGTTGATAAAAGGATTCAGATTGGGAACTTTTGCCTCGAATGCATCCGAAATACCCTTGATACAAAGCGCTGGAATCCCGTTCATTACAGCAAGACGAGAGATGGTTGCTCCTTCCATATCAACCAGAAGGGCTCCGGGGTAGGTCGCCGCCAAACGCGCCTTTTCTGCCGAGTCAGCCACACCTACCGTGGTGACGAGTGCATTCCTTCTTTCGCTCTTGGAATGCGAGAACCGCTCCCCGGTCTGCGCGTCGATCACCACCATCGGAATATGTACGGTTCCCGGCAGAATCTCGGGCGCGAGTGCGCCTGCCCAGCCGACCGAGAAGAGCATATCCACCGGCCCATCGGCGACGGCATTGGCGTAGGCCCTGCGCGCAGCCTCTGCCCCCATGCCAGAGCAGACTGCGATCCAGATATTGTCACTGCGAGAAGTGACCCATTTTTTCGTTCTCCTGTCCCCGGTGCGAATCTGCTGCCAGTCTTTTACGAGAGGCTTCAGCTCGCCGGGAAGCGCTGCGATGATCGCGACTCTCATGGCGTCGACGCGTATCCGTTCGCGATAAACCAGTTGGTGGCCGCCCGAAGCGCGGGATAAATCGGGAGTACCTGAAAGCCAAGATCGCGTTCAGCCTTTGCGGATGAAGCGAACATCATCTTCTTGCCCATGCGGACCGCTTCGACGGTGGCGCGAGGCTCTTTCCCGCGAAGCTTGCCCGTGATCGTCTCGTCGAAGAAAGCAAAGATCATCGCGACAGCGTGCGGAACTTTCATGGTTGGCGACGGCAGGCCGGTGATGGCGGACATGCGGTCAAGAATCTGCTTAAGAGTTAGATTTTCACCACCGAGAATGTACCGCTCGCCTGGAGTACCTCGCTCGAGGGCGGTAATGTGCATGCGTGCAACTTCAGAGACATCGACAAGATTGAGGCCGGTGTCGACGTAGGCCGGAAATTTTTTGTTGAGAAAGTCCACGATGATGCGGCCGGTTGGCGTGGGTTTGACGTCACCGGGTCCAATCGGTGTCGTGGGGTTCAGAATCATGACATGCTGACCTGATTGTGCAGCCTTGATCGCCTCTTGCTCGCCCAGAAACTTCGATCGCTTGTAGTGGCCGATCATATCTGCGAGTGTGACCGGCGTCTTTTCGTCGATGATAGTTCCGTCCGCTTTGAAGCCCATGGTCGCAACGCTTGAGGTGTAGACGACGCGCGGGATGCCAACCTCACGTGCCAGTTTCAGGAGTTCATAAGTGCCATCGACGTTAGCTGCATACATCGCCTTCGGGTCAGGCACCCACAAGCGGTAGTCCGCAGCAACATGGACCAGGGCGTCGCACCCCATGAGGGCAGAACGAAGACCGCCAGGATGAAGAAGGTCTCCTTGAACGATCTCTGCGTTGAGTCCTTCGATGGCGTCCAGGCGGCTCGTCTGGCGGGTCAGCAATCGAAGGCTCGCGCCACCTGACGCATACTGTCGGGCCACATGACCGCCCACGAAGCCCGTCGCTCCCGTGATGAATACGCGCACTCGCCGCTCTCTTAGTCGAGCTTCTCCGGTTCGATCTGGATGTTCTTTTCGCCAGCGGCTTTCTTCTCCCAGTATTTCTTCACCCAGGCTTCGAAAGTCTTGCCGGCAGCGGTGTCGCGGCCTGTGAAGGCAACTGCGGCTATGTCCGAGTACGCAACGTTCACTTTGCCCGACCCGTTCGTGGGGATGATGCGTACAAAGGAATCAGTGAGCGAGGCACCAGTACGGCGGTCGAAGAGGTAGCCGACAATCTGCGTGGTGTCCTTGCGTGTGATTGTTACGTCGCCGCGATAGTCGAAGGCCTTCTCGAGAGCCTCACGAATCTCGGCGTCACTGGCCAGAGGCGGAATCCAGCCCTCGAGGTTTTCCTTCTCGCGGCCTTCGATGTGTTCGAGTTCGTCAGCGCTGTGCTGCCGCAGCTGTTCGATCTTCAGGTGCTCCTGCTGCTCTGTCGCCATGCCTAATCTCCCGAGACCGACTGCAGTTGGTTCGCTCCCGTTGAGGACTGAATCTGTACCAACGGGGTTGCGTGTTCCGGGCGCCACTCATTCAATAGCTTCTGAGCGTCTGCATCTTCATACGTCGAGGGGAACATATACTTGCTGGCGGTAACAAGGAATCCTTTGAGCGAGCTGAAATTGTAATCCACCGCCGAAGCCTCATGGCCGGAGTGGACCATGCAGTTGGCGCATTGGGGATTTCCGCTCTTGGCGCCATAATTCTCCCACTGAGTCGCTTCCATCAGCTCTTCGAAGGTATCCGCGTAGCCATCCTGCAGAAGGTAGCATGGCTTCTGCCATCCGAAGATCGAAAACGTGGGCATACCCCACGGTGTGCACTCGAAGTTCTGCTTACCCATCAGAAACTCAGAGAAGAGAGGATGAGTATTGAACTTCCAGGTCTTCTTGCGGTTAGAAAGGATAGCGCGAAAGAGTCTGCGCGATTTGGCCTTGCCCAGAAAGTGGTTCTGGTCAGGTGCCTTGTCGTAGGTATAACCCGGCGAGACCATCATGCTTTCGACGCCAGCTTCCATGAGCTGGTCGAAGTGGCGGCGTACGCTGTTCGGATCGGCTCCATCGAAGAGCGTGGTGTTGGTGGTGACGCGAAATCCCGCGGCAACAGCGGCACGAACGCCTTCCATCGCGATGTCATACCCACCTTCGCGGCAGACTGAAAAATCGTGGTGCTCACGCTCGCCGTCGACATGGACTGAGAACGAGAGATACTTGCTCGGTTTGAACAGGTGCAGCTTCTCTTTGAGCAGAAGCGCATTGGTGCACATGTAGACGTACTTCTTGCGCGCAACGAGGCCAGCGACAATCTCCGGCATCTTCGGGTGCAGTAGAGGCTCTCCGCCGGGGATCGAGACCATTGGCGCACCGCACTCTTCGACTGCCTTGAAGCACTCTTCAGGCGAAAGCTCCGCCTTCAGGATGTGAGCCGGATACTGGATCTTTCCGCAACCGGCGCAGGCCAGGTTACAGCGGAAGAGCGGCTCGAGCATCAGTACAAGCGGATACCGCTTGCGGCCCTTGAGCTTCTGCTTCAAAACATAAGTTGCAACCGTCCAGGCTTGCGAGACTGGAACTGCCATCCGGTGTCTCCTCCAAAAAATCGTTCCGGCTTATTTTGCCGGGCCTTGCATGGCTCGCTCGTAGGTGGTGAGAGCGAGCAGCGGAAAGTACTGCTTGTACAAGTGATACCCAAGATAAAAGACGCGCGGAAAGCCCGTGCCGGTGTAATAACTTTCGCCGTTTCGCCCGGGCACTAGTTCGTCCCAGCTTCCGTCACCGTGCTGGCGCTCGATCAGCCAGCGAACGCCCTTCGCCACCGAGTCCGAACGCGTGTCACCAGCAGCAAGAAGGCCAAGAACCGCCCATGCGGTTTGCGATGGGGTACTCGGGCCAATGCCACGCTGGTTTGGATCGTCGTAGGTTCCGCAGGTCTCACCCCAGCCGCCATCAGCGTTCTGCACCATTCGGACCCATTCGGCTGCCTGCTGAATAGCCGGCTCGTGGTTCCACATGCCCATCGCTTCGAGTCCACGAAGAACTAGGAAGGTGCCGTAGAGATAGTTCACGCCCCAGCGGCCAAACCAGCTTCCGTCGGACTCCTGCTCTCTCAGGATGAACTGGACCGCCTTTTCGACACGTGGATCCTTACGAGTAAAACCATACTGCGCCAGCATCTCAAGCATCCGACCTGTGATATCGACCGTCGGCGGATCCAGCATGGCATTGTGATCGGCGAACGGAATGTACTGGAAGATGCTCTTCGTATTGTCCTTGTCGAAGGCCGCCCAGCCGCCGCTTTTGCACTGCATCGCCCATACCCAGTTGATAGCGCGCTGGCAAACCTCGTACTGATAGCGCTCCCGAGGATTATCCACGCAATTGAGAGCCATCAAAACCTGACCGGTATCATCCACATCCGGATAAAACTCATTGTTGAATTCGAAGTACCAGCCACCGGGCTCGACCTTCTTGACCTTCTCGGCCCAGTCTCCTTTCTGGCGCACTTCTTTTGCAAGTATCCAATCGGCAGCCTTCAGCATGCGCGGGTCGTCGCGGCGTACACCAGCCTCGCCCAGGGCGTACATCGCCTGCGCCGTGTCCCATACAGGTGGGAAGCAGGGCTGCATGCGGAACGTCGGCGTTGGGTAGTCCGGCGTTCCCTCAGGACAATCAATACCGAGCTTCTCGAACTCGTCCATTGCGCGAATCATCTGCGGATCATCAAGCGAGTAGTCGAGGCAACGCAATGCGACGATCGAGTTCAACATGGCCGGGTAGATTGCACCGAGGCCATCAGATTTTTCGAAGCGCTCAAGCATCCACTCCTTCGCACGTTTGATCGCTATCTTGCGCAACGGACGAATGTGCACGCGCTCAAACCAGTGCACCATACGATCGGTGAAAAGGAAGAAGTTGCGCCAGCTGATCAGGCGTTTTCTGTCCCAGCGAAGATGCAGGTTCGAGTTCTGACGTCCACCGACGAAGAGTTCTTCGATTCCCTGTTCCGGAGCCAGTTTCTTGAACGGTTTCTTCGCGTAGATGATCGACAGCGGAACAAGAATACCGCGCGACCAGGAGGAGATCTCATAGATATTGAAGTAGAACCAGTTCGGGAAGAGAACGATCTCAGGTGGTATGGCCGGAACGGCGTCGTAGTCGTACTGGCCCAGTGCGCATAGATAGATCTTGGTGAAGGTATTGCACTCCACGACACCGCCATTGGCAAGAACCCACTCGCGAGCCTTCACCATCACAGGATGATCTTTCGACCAGCCCATGATTTTGAGCGCGAGATAGGCCTTTACACCGTAGCTGATGTTCGAAGGACCGCCGGGATAGAGGCTCCAGCCGCCATCCTCGTTCTGATGACGGAGAATCTCATTAACTGCACGCTCCATTTTGCCGGCATCTCCGGTGCCGAGCAGCGTGTGCATGAAGATGTAATCAGACTCGAGCATGCTGTCAGCTTCGAGTTCGCCACACCAGTAGCCATCAGGATGCTGCTGACCGAGAAGCCAGTCCTTGGCACGCACAATGCCATCGGTCACGCGGTCGAGGCCCAGATCAATCCGACCAAAGCGCGGCTGCGCCGGTTGGTTTGCACCTTTCGGATTGCTTGAAGAAATACCCATGAAAAATTGACTCTCTATCGTCCGGAAACTCGTTATTGCGCCGCGGCCGGAGCGGGAGCAGATGCTATCGCCTGGACAATCTCAGCCGGCAGTCCGAAACGGACATTTTCCGGCATCACTTCCACCTCTTCGACTGAACCGTAGCCCATGCTCTGCAGATACTCGACGACATCCTTCACCAGCACCTCAGGAGCAGAGGCACCAGCCGTAACAGCCACGGTGCTCGCGCCCTCCAGCCAGTCAGCCTGGATGGCATCCGCGGTATCGATCAGGTAGGAGTTCGTATCCAGGTTCTTCGAAACTTCCACCAGCCGGTTCGAGTTCGAGCTGTTGCGTGAGCCGACAACCAAAACCAGGTCGGCATCGTGCGCGACATTCTTCACCGCTGTTTGACGGTTCTCCGTCGCGTAACAGATGTCCTGCGCATGGGGCCCGACGATATTGGGAAACTTCTTTTTAAGCGCCTCAATCATGTAGCGAGCCTCGTCGAGCGAAAGCGTCGTCTGCGTGAGATAAGCAACCTTGTTCGGGTCAGGAACGATCAGCGCCTCAACCTCCTGAACGGTCGAGACGACCTGCGTAACATCCGGCGCCTCTCCCTGAGTTCCTTCAACCTCTTCGTGATCGCGATGCCCAACCAGCACCAGCGAGTAGCCCTGCTTGGCGAATTTGATCGCCTCGACGTGAACCTTTGTTACAAGGGGGCAGGTTGCGTCGATTACCTTCAGGCCGCGCTCCTTGGCACGCTGTCGCACTGCAGGTGAGACTCCGTGGGCCGAGTAAATGACTCTTGCACCCTCGGGAACCTCATCCAGCTCGTTCACGAAGATAGCGCCCTTCTTCGCCAGATCATTGACAACATAGCTGTTATGAACGATCTCCTTGCGGACGTAGATTGGCGCTCCAAACGTGTCGAGCGCAATCTGAACGATGTCAATAGCGCGAACAACGCCAGCGCAGAAGCCACGAGGCTTGAGAAGAAGGACTCGCTTGGTTTTCGTCTTATCGTTTTGGGTCAGCGAAATGTGGTCGAGGGTGGTTGTAGTCACCCATTAAGTATACCGCGTCCGGACACCCATCGTGGGCCTGGTTGAACCAATTTTGGTGCAATGCAGAATGAGGCGAAAATAGTAAAATTTACTGGAACTTACGCGATTTTCGCGCATCGGCAAAGCAAGGAAAAACGAGCTAAAGCTTCTGGCTGGCGCAGGCTGGATGACCGCAGTCACATTGCAGCTTGATCTGGCCCTTTGCCGCCTCACAATAGGACGAGCAAAACTTCTGGCCAGGGGGAACGGTGCAGAGACAGCCTTGCATCGCACATCTCTTCGAATCTGTTGTCATACACGAGCCTCCAGAGTTGCCCCGTCGGATGCAAGTAGCTCGGGCCGAGATGCCGGAGCGGAAGACTATTTACTGCTTTCTAACAAATGCGCAGCATGCTTCAGGCTGGTTTCCGTAAGTTTGGCGCCGCTGAGCATGCGGGCGATCTCCTGGGTCCGTTCGGACTCTTCCATCTGGCGGATCTCTGTCTGGGTCCGCCCGCGCTTCTCGGTCTTCTCGATCAGGAAGTGTTGGTCTCCGAAAGCCGCAATCTGCGGGAGATGCGTAATACACAACACCTGCTGACCCCGCGAAAGCGTCTTCAGCTTCTTTCCGACAGCCTCCGCGGCTCGCCCGCCAATGCCAATGTCGATCTCATCAAAGACCAGGGTTCGTGGCAAAACTGTCTTTTTCTTCTTGCCCGTTCCCCTCGACGCTGCCTCTTCCACAGTAACCTTCAGGGCAAGCATGACACGAGACATCTCGCCGCCTGAAGCAATCTCATCAAGCGGCTTCAGCGGTTCGCCCGCGTTAGTCGCGATCAGGCAATCCACCTGGTCCCATCCATGCGACGTCCAGTGTTCGGGTTCTTTTTGCAGCGTGACCTGGACATGAAATCGTGTACTCATTGCAAGATCGTTAATCTGCGCTTCCGCCAGCTTTTCCAATCGCTTCGCAGCATCGGAACGTGCTGTGGTGAGCTGAGTTGCCGCGTTCCGGTAAGCTGCCGCATCCCTCTCTTCTTTCAGTATCAACTCGGCCACCAGAGCATCCCTGTTCTCTATCTCGGCGAGTTTGCGCGCAGCCTCCGCCCCAAATTGAATGACCTCTTTCAGAGTCTGCCCATACTTTCGTTTCAGCCGGTCGAGCCCTGCCAACCGGTCTTCAATCTCTTCAAGTCGCCCCGGCGCGGCGTTAATGTTGTCGGCAAAGTCGCGCACCTCGGCGTCGACATCCTCCACGATCGCCTTCGCGGCGGCCAGCTGCTGAGCCGGTTCCTGAAACCGCGTATCATATCGCGCCAGCTCTTCCAGATGTTTGAGGGCCGCGCCCAAAGTCCCTTCCGCCGAACTCTCCGACTCATACAACAACTCGTGCGCGCTCATCGCCGCAGTATGCAGCTTCTCTGCGTTGGCCAGGACGCGCTTCTCCGCCTCAAGCTGAACGTCTTCGTCCTCTGCGGCAAGCGCGGCCTGATCGATCTCCTTACTTTGAAACCGCCATAGATCCGCCATGCGCAGACGATCCTGTTCGGCGGACTGCAGCTCATTTAGTTTGTCCGTCGTCGCTCGCCAAATTGCGTAAGCCTCGGCCACAGGCTCAGTATTCAACCCGCCGAAACGATCCAGAAGGCCACGTTGTTGTGCCTGATCGAACGAGCCAAGCGTCTCACCCTGCGAGTGAACTAGCGCAAGCTCCGGAGCAAGCTGACGCAAAACTCCAACCGTCGCAGGCTGGTTGTTGACGAAGGCACGTCCCTTCCCGTTCGCGAGAATCTCCCGACGAAGCAGAATATGGTCGGAATCGAAATCGACTCCGTTGGCTTCGAGGATTGCTTCGGCTCCCGGCGTCAGTTCAAAGACGCAACTGACAACCGCCTTCTCTTCTCCATGACGCACCACATCCGTCGAAGCTTTTCCCCCGAGAAGAAGCGCCAGAGCATCGATCAGGATCGACTTTCCTGCGCCGGTCTCACCGGTCAGCAGGTTCAGGCCGGGGCCAAATGCAGCGACAGCTCGATCGATCACAGCATAATTTTCCGCGCGCAACTCCAGCAGCATAAGGTCCTCAACCAGGGATGTATCGCGAGGATAGCAAAACAACATAGCCCTGCGCTGTGAACCATCGTGTGCACCTGAAACCAGCATCACAACAGGTGTTCGGCCTTAATTAGGCGAAAACCGGATTTACACTAAGGTCTGGCGGATAACAACTATGTTCTGGATGCTCGCTCTCTATCTCCTTCAGGAAGACTCTTCAGCAGCCGCTCCTGCGGCAGCCAACGGCGGCGCCCTGTTGGAGTTGATTCACAACAGCGGTCCGGTCGCGCTTACGGTTCTCGTCATTCTTTTGCTGGCGAGCATCTTCTCGTGGACCATCATGATCGCCAAGTGGTCGCGCTTCAGCAAGGCGCAGACGCAGAGCGCACGCTTTCTTCGCGCCTTCCGAAAATCCACGCGCCTCAGCGAGATCTCCGCCGTCGCCGATCAGTTCAAGCCGAGCCCCCTGGTTGCCGTTTTCAGCGAGATCCACGACGAATACCAACGCCAGAACGGCGGACGCGGCTTGCCACGCAATCCCGTCGCCCTGGAGCGTGCGGCCCTCACTGCCTCAAGCGAGGCCCTGACTGCTATGGAAAGCCGCATGACGTGGCTCGCCACCATCGCCGCCATCGCACCGTTTATCGGTCTGTTCGGAACTGTGATGGGAATCATCGATGCCTTTCACGGTCTCGGCACGGCAGGCGCGGCAACCCTTCGCGCAGTTGCTCCTGGTATCTCCGAGGCATTGATCACGACCGCCGCAGGCCTTGCTGTCGCAATCCCGGCCGTCATTGGTTACAACCAGCTCACTGCCCGATTGCGCGAGTTTGCCGCGCGCATGGACGACTTCGGCCGCGAACTTCTGAACGCAATTGAAAACGCTGCGATGATGACGCCAAACACACCAACGCAGCCGGAAGAGGCAAGACGGAGGGTCTTCTAGCCATGGCCTTCACCTCGAAGGGACACACGCAGACCGCCCTGGCCGAGATCAACATTACGCCGCTGGTGGATGTCGTTCTCGTACTGCTGCTGATCTTCATGCTCACCGCACCAGTGCTGCAGTCTGGAGTCGAGGTCGCGATTCCTAAGACCCGCACCGTCAATCAGCTCACCGAAGAGCGCATGGTCGTGACCATCGACCGCGAACAGAACGTCTTTCTGCAGGACAAGCCAGTCAACGTGAACGAGCTTCCCGCTCTGCTCAAGGTTCAACGTGGAGCCCCTGCAGCCAAGCGCATCATCTATCTGCGAGCCGATGAGCGGGTGCCGTTCGGAGCCTTCGCCTCGGTAATGGATGCGGTCAAGCAAGCCGGAATCATCAACATCAGCATCGTTACCCAGCCGCTGAAGCCGCAGTAAGGAGTCTGTCATCGCCGCCGAACTCCAACTGAGCCACCACGACTACACCGAGGAGGAGAAACTCGGCCTCAACTTTGCTGGCTCGCTCCTGTTGCACGGTCTCGTCGCTACTGGCATCGTTGCCTCGGCGTTTTTCTTTCATCATGGAGGCGTCAACTGGGGAGAAAATGCTGCGAATGCTGGAGCCATTCAGGCAACCATGGTCGCGTCCATTCCCCTACCGCCAACACAGCGCAGCCTCGATACAGGTGTATTGACGTCAGAAGCTCCAAGTCCGGCGCCCGTTACCGCCAAAGAGAAGACCGAAACCGCGGCCACACCCGATTCGGTTGCTATCCCGGAAAAAACCAAGCCGCCAAAAGTATCCGAAAAGCCGACCCCAGCGCCGCCCAAACACGTTCAACCTATAACACCGCCGCCCACCAAGGCCGTAACCGGCGAGACGGCCGGCATCCGCATCGCCCAATCCACTATGGAGCTGAAAAACGGCACCTCCAGCGTCTCGATCCAGGACCGCAGCTTTGGTGAGCGTTACGCGTACTACGTCAGTATCGTCAACAGCAAGGTCTCACAGAACTGGTACAAATCCGAGGCGGATCCGATCGCCTCGATGGACAAGAGTGCCACCATCGTCTTCGATATCGACCGCGAAGGCGTTCCCTCCAACGCTCGAGTTGAGACGCGCAGCGGCTCTCCCTCGCTCGACACCTCAGCTCTCCGCGCCGTGCAGCGAGTGGACGGGTTTGGTCCTCTCCCGGCTGGCAATCGCATCACAGTAGAGTTCACTTTTCACTTTCGACCGCAGTAATTTGCGCAGAAATGGTATTCGTTTGATTACCTTACCGAGCTCCTCAGGTGACCCAGCGCGGTTTTTTTGCGTCTAAGATTGGATAGAATGCCAAGACCGCAACGAACTCCCCTCCTCCGAAGCACACGCCGTTTTCGCCTGGTCGTCTTGTTCGCCTGCCTCGCCGGCGCTTTGACTCTTCGCGCTCAGGAAGGCTTCCATACGGAGACCTCGACCGGAGTAACGAACATTCGCATCGCCGTCGCGGACTTCAAACCTGGCTCCGGTGATGCCCAGACCTTTAAGGGTACCTTTGACACCACGCTCTACGCCGATCTTGCTAACGCAGGCATCTTCGACGTTGTCTCGAAGAGCCTTCAGCCGCAGACCACCCCAGGCGTGCCCGCTGAAATGAACATCCAGCAGTGGGCCGTTGCACCTGCCTCGGCAGCAATGGTCGCCTTCGGCAATTTCAGCGTCGAGAGCGGCAAGATCGTATGTAACGGCTTCCTCTTCGACGCGAAGAACGCCCAGTTTCCGCAAATTCTCGCTAAACAGTACAACGAAGAAGCCAGCGATGATTCCGCCCGGCAGATTGCTCACCGTTTCGCCGACGAAATTATCTTTCGCCTCAGTGGCGGCAGCCAGGGCATCGCAGAATCGAAGATCGTCTATGTCAAGTTCAACGGCGCCGACAAAGAGATATGGGAGATGGACTACGACGGAGCGAACCAGCATCCGATCTCGAAGCTGGGCAGCATCTCCCTCTCTCCGCGCATCTCTCCAGACAACAGCCGCATCGCTTTCTCTTCTCTTGGCAAAGACGGTTTTCAGATTCGCGTGTTCTCGCTGATCCTTGGCCGGATGGTTACCTTTACCGGCACCGGCGGAACAAACCTCTCCCCGGCTTGGGCTCCCAATGGCAAGGACATCGCCTACTCCTCGTCGCGTTCGGGTGACCCCGAGATCTGGATCTCCGACGCCAATGGCAGCCTCGCCCGTCGCATCACAAGCTTCCGCGGCCCTGATGTCTCCCCCACCTTCAATCCACGCACCGGATCGCAGATTGCATGGATCAGCGGCCGCACCGGCCTGCCTCAGCTTTACATCATGGATACCGACGGCTCAGCCGTGCAGCGCATGACCGACGGCGGATATGCGACGTCTCCGTCGTGGTCGCCGAACGGCCAGTTCCTCGCCTTCGCATGGGATCGCAAATACGGCCCCGGTGCCCCCGGCGGGCAAGACATCTACGTCATGGAGATTGCCACCAAACGTTGGATTCAACTGACGCACGACGGTGGCCGCTGCGATTTCCCGTCATGGTCGCCTGACGGACGGCACATCGTCTATGCCAACACTGCTGACGGCAAGGCCAGTCACATGAAGATTATGACGATGCTTGCCGACGGCACACAGAAGCATGCACTCACTGGCACCGGAGCAGATATGCCGAATTGGAGTTGGAAATAAAGATTTTCCGCAGAATTGCTTGGCGGGTTACGTTCTTTTTTTGAAATACTAACGACTGGCAGGAGAGAGCGAATGATCACAAGACAAAACAAGATCAACGGAATTCTGGCTACGGCTTTTACCTTCGCTGCGCTGGGAGCGGTCATAGGCTGCCACAAGCAGGCTAGCGGGGTGAATCCCAGTACCCTCGGCCCCACGCCGACTGCCTCCGCACCTCCTACCGCCACGATCACAGCAGACCCCGTCGCGATTGATCTCGGCCAGTCCGTAGTCCTCAACTGGCGAAGCCAGAATGCCACTTCGGTCAACATCGACGGCATCGGCGATGTCAACCTCAACGGAACCCAGACCGTTTCGCCCTCCAGTTCCACCAACTTCCATCTCACCGCCAAGGGAGACGGCGGCACAACCGAGGCCAACGTTCGCGTCACCGTAAGAGTTCCGGTGGCCCCAACAGCACCCGAGGCGCCCGCAGCCGATATGGGCAGTGAGGCCGCCTTCCATCAGAACGTTCAGGACATCTTCTTCGACTATGACAGCTACGACCTGCGCCCGGACGCGACAACTTCCGTGTCGTCGGCCGCCAACTATCTCAACGCTCATCCAAATATCAAAGTCGTGATCGGCGGCTATTGCGATGATCGTGGGTCCGCCGAGTACAACCTGGCGCTGGGAGAAAATCGCGCCAATGCCGCCCGCACCGCGCTGACTTCCGCAGGAGTCGCCGCAAGCCGTCTGCGCGTCATCAGTTACGGTAAGGAGAAGCAGTTCTGCACCGAAGAGAACGAGTCCTGCTGGCAGCAGAATCGCAGGGCCCAGTTCTCACTCGACCGCTAACTCGCGGTTCCACTCCAGCTCGGCCCTGACGCAACTCACCGCATAAGGGTCGACAGGAAGACAGAAAGCCGAGTGTGCCAAGCCGATGATTCATTCTGACGATAAATTTAATTCCCTCCGTAGTTCTGCTCTGATTCGCTCGCTCCGCAGCGTTTCAGCCATTGCGATTGTGAGCATTGTCTTCAGCAACTCCTCACATGCCTTCGCCGTCAACAAAGACATGGTGCAGTTGCAGACGCAAATTCAGCAGTTGCAGGACGCCGTCGCTCGTCTGCAGCAGTCGAACGATGAGCGAATGGGTGTAATGAAGGATCTCATCCAGCAGAGCGCTGACTCCGTGAACAAGATGGCAACCGTCCTCGACGGCATGCAGAAGCAGATGCGCGCTCAACAGGAGAGCGAAAACGGCAAGGTCGATCAGGTCTCCGGACAAATCCAGTCACTCAACGATTCGGTTGATGAAATCAAGGCACGGATCGGATCGCTCCAGAAGCTGATGCAGGACGTCCAGAGCCAGCAGCAGTCCATGAGCGCGAACATGCAGAGCAATCCGCAGGGCGGCGGGCCCGCGATTACCCCTACAACAACCGCTCCTGTAAATCCGCAACCCGAATCCCCGCCGCCTCCTGCTCCAGTTACCAAAAAAGGCAAACCCTCCGCAGCCGTCCCTGTCGCATCGGCGCCGGCACCGGCTCCCGGGCCCGACGTTCCGCCCGCAGATGAGCTCTACAAGACCGCTCTCGGCGATTACATGGCTGCAAAATACGCGCTCGCGGCATCCGAGTTCGGCGACGTTGTCAAGAACTACCCGGATAACCCGCTATCGGGCAACTCCTACTACTACCAGGCCGAGATTGATTATCGCGGAGGCCGCTATGCCGCCTCGATCAAGGCATACGACAGCGTCCTGCAGCAGTATCCTGACAGCAACAAGGTGCCGGTATCGCATCTGCACAAGGGAATGGCCCTCGTCGCGCTGAACCAGAAAGACGCCGGTGTCCGCGAGTTTCGTCTACTCATCCAACGCTTCCCGAACTCCCCTGAGGCGATGCAGGCGCGTAGCAAACTAAGCGGCATGGGCGTCACCGTCACTCCCAAAACACGCGATTAGTGTGCTCTAGACGCGATCAGCACCATCTTCAATTACGCAATCCGTGCATGAGCGCATCAATCTCTTCGCGTTCGGCAGCAGTCAGTGGCAACTGGGGAGAACGCGGACTCCCTCCGAAGTACCCATTCAAATCACAGCCAAATTTGATGCCCGCAACTCCAAGCTCCTCTTCCACCCGCTCCGCAATACGTTCCAGGCGAGCCTGCTTCTCCTCTGCAAGACCTTGATCTCCATCCTTCCAAGCCGCTAACACCTCATAAGTGGCCTGCGGCGCAGCAGCCGCAAACGACGGCATTGCACCAACCGCCCCTGCATGCAACGCGTCCAGCATGTCCCTCGTACTCGCCCCAAGTAGTTGAAATCCAACCTTCTTTGTCCGCGTCTTTGAAATCCCCTTAGTGGGGGCAACCGTTAATATAGCGCCACCGGTCAACGCGCTCGCAGCAATCAACTCGTCGGCGGCAGCTTCGCATTGTCTCCGCATCCGTTCAGTCACCGCCGCGAACACCGTCGTCACCGTAACCTCATCCTCAACATGCGTTGTACCGCTCAGGATCTTTTCAAATCTGCCTTTTCTACAAAAAACATCCACCAGCCCGATGATTCTCGGATGTTCCGCAAGTGCAATAACTATCTCGACCGGCAATGCCTCCCCAGCTTCCGGGCCCGTACTGTACAGCACAACCGGCAATGCTGAACGATCGGCAACCGCCTGGAAATAAGTTGTCATCGCCTTTACCGCCCTGTGATCGCTGTTCTCTTGAAACGGCGAAGGCCGCTTGATCAGAACCGCATCGTAACCAGCCTTCGCGGCAAACTCCGCCATATCCATGGTTCCAGCGAGACTGTCCCGTGCAACACCAGCCAGAAGAGCCTTCTCTGAAGCTGCCGCATTGGCAACGCTTTCGAGTGTTTGTCGCGTCTCTTCGTCGGAGAGCATCGTAGCCTCGCCGTTCTCGCTGAGCACCACAAACCCCGCTACGGGCGTCTTCGAGTAGCGCCTCACGTTGTATTCAAGTTTGGAGAGATTAAGTCTGCCGTCAGAATAAAACGGAGTCGTCAGCGGAAGTTGGAGCCCTTCAAGCAGCATCCCTTTATTCTAAAAGCGAAACTCCGCGTAATCTGGCCCCCCCTGTTAATCAAAACGCACATGCCACGAAAGGCGTAACAGAAATCGCCCCCCGCACAAATGACCTGAAGTAATCTTTGCTTGGGCACGCAATGGAGACTTCGCACGAAAAACCGAGAGGCAGTTTCGTGCGCGAGGCGACACTCTTCCTCGTGCATACGCTGGCCGCTGCCCTCTTTCTCACGATAGCGGTCGGAGTCATGTCGCTGAACAACCCCGATCCAGATTCCTGGCAACCAAAACTCATCGCCACAATCTCAGTCTTCTTTGTTCCGTTGATCGCGAGCTTTCTGCTCGCCCGTATCCATCGCAATGAGATCGCCAGTCACGTCTGGGTCGCGGGCCTGATCGTCTTCTCCTTTGTATGCGTCCTCATCCTCAACCTGCCGACTGGCAGCGGCCTCTGCGAGACCTGCGGCACAACCGAAAAACTCTGGCGCACCTTCTTTTCCTTCCGCGATGGAAGCGGCCTACTGGGGGGCGACGGTCTTCTCATCGGCACCTGGACTCCGCTGGCCATGATCGGCTACTCCATCGGAGCCAAGCTCGCCCTCTAGGCTTCGCCGATTCCTCCGCAGGCTTACCTCGCGCCCGCTACAATCTTCGATTCACTGTCAGAACGGTCCGCGTGCAGTGTCTGCAGCGCAAACACACTCAACGTTCCCTTCTGCAGCGACGCAATTCCCTCGGCTGCAGCCTGAGCCGCAGCTAGCGTTGTAATTGTTGGAATCCGCGACAGCACAGCAGCGCGCCGAATCGCCTTCTCATCGAAGAACGTATCCTGCCCGCGCGGCGTGTTGATAATTAACTGAATCCGAACGCCCTTGATCAAATCAACAACGTTCGGCCGGCCCTCTTTTACCTTGTGAACTCGCTCTGGCTGCAGCCCGGCTCGCTCCAAAACAACTGCGGTGCCATGCGTCGCTAC
>DATMKY010000033.1:0-39750 GCA_035570955.1 Edaphobacter sp.
TCTATCAGGTCAGCTCCCGCGTCACCGGCCAGGTCATCAAAGTTTACGTCGAAGATAACCAGACCGTGAAGCAGGGCGATCCCATTGCAGAGATTGACCCCAAGGACTATCAGGTAGCCCTCGAGCAGGCACAGGCCAATCTCGCCAGTGCTCAGGCCGCAGCGATTCAAGCCAACGTTAACGTCCCGATCACCAACGTCAACGTCACCACCAGCGTTGACACGACCAGTTCGGACGTTCAGGGGGCCACCGCGTCCGTGGAGCAGGCTCGCAAGCAGGCCCAGGCAGCCGAAGCTCGCGTCGCTGCGGCTAAGGCCAACGCGGCCAAATCACGTCTCGACGTTGAGCGTTACACCCCGCTCGTTCAGAAGGACGTCATCTCCAAGCAGCAGTATGACGCCGCCGTGGCTGCCGACGCCGCGAATCAGGCGGCCGTTCTCGAGGCCGAAGCCACCGTTATCGCCAACCAGGCTCAGGTGACGCAAGCCCTTCAGAAGCTCTCTCAGTCCCGTTATCAGGCCGCACAGTCCGTCAAGACTGGCCCCGATCAGGTAAGGGCCCAGCAGGCCCGCGCCAACTCAGCAATGGCTGACGTCAAACAAGCTCAGGCCAAGGTCGATCAGGCAGCGCTCAACCTCGGCTACACCCACATCACCGCCCCAGTCACGGGCATCGTCAACAAGAAGAACGTTCAGGTCGGTGCCAACGTCAGTATCGGGCAGGATCTCCTTACCATCATCCCCCTCACGAATCTCTGGGTCACTGCCAACTTCAAAGAAACCCAACTCGCGAAAATGCAGCCGAAGCAAGAGGTCACCATCAAGGTCGATGCCCTCGGCGGCCGCAAGTTCAAGGGAACCGTCACCCAGATTGGCGGAGCCACCGGCTCGCGTCTTTCGCTCTTCCCGCCAGAAAATGCTACCGGTAACTACGTCAAAGTCGTCCAGCGCATTCCTGTCCGCATCGACTTCACCAAAGACAGCCTGCAAAACGACAACAAGGATTACGCCCTGCGTCCCGGCATGTCCGTAACGCCGGAGGTTGAGGTCAAGTAAATCGGGAAACCGGGCTCCATGCTGCAGCATCTGACAGTTGAAACAGGAAAAAGAGGTGCAGCATGGCAGTCGCATTAAAAAAAGTCACCAACAATGCAAACGTAGCGCCCCACTGGCACGCCCACGCGAAGGAGATCCAGAAGTACGGCACGGTCATCGAAGACATGCCGCACCCGCTCAGCGCAAAGGTCCGCGCCGACATGGTGGCGAAGCTCAATCAGCTTTTAGCTGACTCGATTACTCTGCGCGACATGTACAAAAAGCATCACTGGCAGGTCTCCGGCCCCACCTTCTATCAACTCCACCTTCTCTTCGATAAGCACTTCGATGAACAGGTGGAAATTGTCGACACCATTGCAGAGCGCATCCAGCTTCTCGGTGGCGTCACCATCGCAATGGGAGCCGATGTAGCCGAGGTCTCACGCATCCGTCGTCCGCCAAAAGGCAGGGAAGAGGTTCCGGTCCAGATATCCCGCCTGCTCGAGGCTCACAAGCTCATTATCCAGAGCTGTCTCGACATCTCCGAAGCCGCCGACAAAGCAGGCGATCAGGGCACCAACGACCTGGTAGTCAGCGACGTCCTTCGGCCCAACGAACTCCAGAGCTGGTTCATCGGCCAGCACCTCGTGGAAATGCCATTAATCCTCGAAAAATAGTTCGAGAACAAAACCAAATTCCCACAATCTCCGTAACATCCACAGCCCCAGCGCAAGAAGCGTTCGGGCTGTGTATCTTTAATCTCAAGCGCATCCAACCGCTCCGCTCGCTCATCTATAAATAACTAAGGGAATTTTTAAGTAGAAGCCCCATGCCGATCGCGATCGTATTCTTCGTTCATTACGCCTACCTGCTCATCTTTCTATGGGTGCTGGTAGAACAGATCGGCATCCCCATCCCCAGCATTCCAGTTCTCCTCACCGCAGGAACGCTCAGCGCCACGCATCGTGTCAGTTGGATCGGCATCACCCTCTCGATGCTCCTTGCCTGTATCATCGCCGACACAATCTGGTTCGCGCTCGGCCGCCGCTACGGCAACAGCGTCCTCAAGCTTCTCTGCCGTCTCTCCTTCGAAGCCTCCACCTGCGTCAGCAAAACCGAGGGCTACTTCACGCGTCGCGGAGCCGTGACACTCCTCTTCGCGAAATTTGTCCCCGGCCTCTCCACCGTAGCCGCGCCAATCGCCGGACAGACCGGCATGTCCCTCCCGCGTTTCCTTGCATGGGACATCGCTGGCTCCATCATCTGGGGAGAAACCTTTATCCTCGCCGGCCGCTTCTTTGGCGACCTCGCAAAAAAGAGTGTCCCGTTCTTCCAGTGGCTCGGCCATTTCGCCTTCTACATCTTTGTCGTCATGGTTCTTGGCTTCCTCGCCCACCGCATCTGGAAGCAGCGC
The DNA here is from genome assembly GCA_035570955.1 of Edaphobacter sp. Classification (GTDB taxonomy): domain Bacteria; phylum Acidobacteriota; class Terriglobia; order Terriglobales; family Acidobacteriaceae; genus Edaphobacter. Next base: position 2,449 of record DATMKY010000033.1, read on the forward strand.
AAATTCCTCCAGCAGGTCCGCGAACTTCGCCTCGAACCCTCCGAACTCAAAGAGATGCTCGACGAGTCCGAAAAGCTCGGCACGCCCTCGCCCTTCATCGTTGACCTGCGCCATCCGCTCGACTACCTCCCCGATCCTCGCGTCCTTCCCGGAGCACTCCGCATCGGCCCCAACGAACTTCGCCAGCACAGCGAGATCATTCCTCGGGACCGCGACGTCATCCTTTACTGCACTTGCCCCAGCGAAGAGACCTCCGCGAAGCTAGCCCTCCAACTCCACAAGATGGGCGTCTATCGCGTCCGGCCTCTCCGCGGAGGCTTTGATGGCTGGAAGCAAGCCGGTTACCCTCTCGTCGACTACGTAACCGACTCTCCCAGCAGCGAGGTCGTGCAAAAAATCCTCCGCGCAACCCCTGACACCACCAACGCCGTCCCCCTCGTCTAATTCATCCTCCCATCAGAAAATTGACCGTAATCCGCGTCTCTACCTCCACTGCCTCTCCATTCAATTTGTAGGGCCGATATCGCGCCTCACGAATTGCATCGATCGCCGCGTGTTGAAGCATCTCCGGTCCACTCACCACATGCAGGCTCTCAATGGTCCCCACCTTCGAGATGATTGCCTCAACCACAACTGATCCCTGCACCCGCGCAGCTTTGGCAATCGCCGGATAAACCGGCCGAATCGGCGCAATCAACATTCCCTCTGAAACCCCACTAGAAACGTGGAGCGGCCCAGCCTTAGGCTCCGGCCGCACCGACACCGCAGGACCATGACCGTTAACAGGTCCAGACGCAGATCCCAGCACCGAAGCATCCGCCATCCTCGGCCCACTCGCCATCGGATCAAAGGAAGGCGGCACATCATCCGGGCTCGGATGCAAACTCGGCAGCAACGAGCGCTCGGCCGCGATCTGCGTCACAACTGGCGCCATCGGACTCGAACTCGAAGCCTCGGTCTGTCGCGTCTCGACACGCACCGGAGCCTTCGGCATCAACGGCATCAAAACCTTCGGCGGATCTACTCGCAGCGGCAGGATCTCCGGATGAAATGCCGTCAGCAAAATCACCGTCGCGGCTACCCCGGACTGCAAGGCAACCGAAACCATCCACGTCCATCGTCTCTCGGTTGCAACCGTACCCATACGCGAAGCCAACAAACTATCCTCGAACATAAGCCGCATCCTCCATCGAACTGAGGTGCGCACCCAGCGAGGAATGCGTACGTTACTCTCTTAGACACCACCGTAGTGCCGAAGTTCCCACATGCCAGTCATCATCAGACCTGCCGAGCCCGCTGACATGCCAGCAATGGCATCCATTCGCGCACAAAGCTGGGAGACCGAACCTTACTGGCACAATCGCATCACGCGCTACCTCGGCGGAATCCATTCTCCTCAGCACGCTCTCGCACCCCGCATAACCTTCGTCGCAATCGACGAAGAACGCAAACAAGAGCTCGTAGGATTCATCGCGGGGCATCTGACTCGCCGCTACAACTGTGACGGCGAACTCCAATGGATCGATACATTAGAACAACGCCGCCGGCAGGGAATCGCCAGCACTCTCCTACTTCCCCTGGCCCAATGGTTCGAGCAGCAAGACGCTCTCCGAGTCTGCGTTGACCCTGGCAACGACATTGCTCGCTCCTTCTACCGCCATCACGGCGCAGAACCCCTCAATCAGCACTGGATGGTCTGGAAAGATATCCGAAAAATCACTGCAAAGCCCACGTCATTTGAGCGAAGATAAGACTGAATGCAAAGCACCATTGTCTCTCCGTCCGTTCCGTCGACCAGCGTCGCTCCATCTGTCTCATCGACCCGCGTACTCTCCATCGACATTCTCCGCGGCCTCACCATCGCCCTCATGATTCTTGTCAACGATCCCGGCGACTGGTCCCACACCTTCTCCCAACTTGACCACGCCGCCTGGAACGGCTTCACCCTCACCGACGTCGTCTTCCCCAACTTCCTCTTCCTCGTCGGCGCCGCCATTATCCTGTCTCTGGACTCGCGCATCCGCAAGGGCGAATCCCGCCGCACACTCGGCCTTCACATCATCCGCCGCAGCGCCACCATCTTCGCTCTCGATCTCTTCTTCGGCCTCTATCCGCACTTCCACTACACCCATCTCCGCATCTTCGGAGTCCTCACCAGAATTGCAGTCTGCTTCCTCGTCGCCGGTCTCATCTGCCTCACGACACAACGAGCCCGCACGCTCTTTACCATCGCTGCCAGTCTCCTCATCGGATACTGGGCGCTCATGCGCTTCGTCCCCGTCCCCGGCTACGGCATCCCGACACATGACATGCCCATCCTCGACCCCGATGGCAACCTCGCCGCATGGCTCGACCGCCACCTCGTTGTTATCCTCCAGAAAACTGTCCACGCAGGCCGTCTCTACAATCACACCCGTGACCCCGAAGGATTCCTGAGTACCATCCCAGCAATTGCAACCACTCTGCTAGGTGCCGTAACCGCCCTCTGGCTCCGCCGCGTCGATACGTCGCGTGATCGTTCACCCGGAAGCATCACTCGCAGTATGTGCCTGAACGGTCTTCTTGTCGCAGGAATCTTCTCGCTCGCCGCCGGCCTTCTCTGGAACATCTGGTTCCCAATCAATAAAAACCTTTGGACCAGTTCCTATGTCCTCTTCAGCGCAGGCTGGGCGCTCCTCGCACTCGCAGCCCTCTATTGGCTCGTCGATATCCACCACTTTAACGAAACCAAAGCAGGGAAGTGGCTAACCTTCCCCTGGCTCGTCTTCGGCTCCAACGCAATCACCGCCTTCTGCGTCTCGGAGTTCATCGTCATCAACATGATCTGGATCAAAATCCCCCACTCCATTGGCCCGAACGGCAACCCTGTAACGGCCTGGTACTGGACCTATCACAACCTCTTCGCGTTCAACGGCAGTACAAAAGTCACCTCATTGGTCTTCGCCCTTGCCTTCGTAGCCGTCTGCTTCATACCCAACTGGCTCCTCTACCGCAAACGCATCTTCCTCAAAATCTAACTCATCTTTTTCACATCGCCACTACCGCTGCTGTCATTCCGTAGCGTTGCGAAGGAATCTGCCGTCGTCGTGTCGTTGGCTAAATCTCCACAACAACCTTCCCCAAAGATCCGTTTTCAACAAGCTCATGCGCAGCGCCTATCTCCTCCGTGGAAAATCGGCGCTCATTCAGGAGAGGCCTCAACCTGCCTCCCTCAACAAGCTCAGTAGCCCGCGCAAGAATCTCCCCATGGTGCGCTCGGCCCTCACCTGTAATCAGTGGAAGCAAAGTAAACACCCCCGAGTAAGTCGCTCCGCGAAACGAAAGTGGAGCAAGCGAATGCGAGCCCCATCCCAGCGCACTCAGAACATGACCTGTGTACCTCTTAGCGGAAGCAAACGAGGCATCCAGAGTTGTGCCGCCAACCGTGTCATAAATGATGTCGAATCCTTTTCCATCAGTATGGGCTGCCACATACTCCTCGTTCGACATGGTCCGATAATCAATCGGCGTCGCTCCAAAACCCTCAACAACCTTCTTCTTATCTGACGAGACCGTCGCAAACACCTTCGCCCCAAACGCAAGCGCTAGCTGTACCGCGATGTGCCCAACCCCGCCAGCTCCCGCATGAACCAGCACCGTCTCGCCCGCATGCACCTTGGCCCGGTCCACCAATCCCTCCCAGGCCGTGATTGTGCTCAATGGGAGAGCCGCAGCCTCACGCATCGACAGGTTCTCCGGTTTCCGCGCGAGAAGACTGGCATCCGCACCAACAAACTCAGCAAGCGTGCCCTGCAGTCCGCCAACCCCACCCACCATCCCATAAACCTCATCGCCAACGTTGAAATCCGTGACATCGGCGCCCACGTCCTCGACCGTTCCCGCCATATCAAGGCCAAGCACGGCAGGGAGAGGCTGTCTCGCGTGAGCTGCCTTGCCGGCCCGAATCTTCGTGTCCAGCGGATTCACACCGCTCGCAGCAATCCTTACCAAAACCTGGTTCCTCTCGGGTATCGGCTGGGAGACCTCTGTCTTGCGGAACGCTCCATCCGGCTCATCTACGATCCAAACCTTCTGCATCATCTCGTCCTCCAGGGCACTTCACGCTTGCCGCAGCATACAAGAGCTATCACGCGGTACTTGACAAACCCATCCTCACAAAACGTACTAAACTGGACAGGCGAGCGTTTGTTCTGCATGGAGTTCAGACTTAAAGTCTCTCGTTCGAAGAATTTGCACACTTAAGTACGGGTAGAGTACCCACCCGCAGGAGACCGAATTGGCCTACACCGATCTGCGCGACTGGATCAAGACCCTCGAAAAATCCGGCGAGCTCAAGCGCATCACTGTCGAAGTCTCCCCTGATCTTGAAATGGCCGAGATCGCCGACCGAACCGCCAAACTCGGCAAAGGCACTCCAAAAGCAGGAGGTCCGGCTCTCCTGTTCGAAAACGTAAAAGGCCACCCCGGCGCAAAGGTCCTCATGAACCAGTTCGGCAGCCTCCGCCGCATGCAGCTGGCCCTCGAAACCGACTCCCTCGACGACATAGCAAACCGCATCCGAACGCTCCTCAAACCAGAAACGCCTACCAGCTTCATGGACAAGTTGAAGCTCCTGCCAACGCTCGCCGAGGTAGGCAGCTTCTTCCCCAAGGTCATCTCCGCCAAAGACGCACCCTGCAAGCAGATCATCCATCACGGCGAAGATGTCAATCTCCTCGACCTCCCGATTCTCAAGACCTGGCCACAGGACGGAGGCCCGTTCATTACGCTCCCCTGCGTCATCACCCGCGACCCGCACACTGGCAAGCGCAACGTGGGCATGTACCGTATGCAGGTCTACGACGCCAAAACCACCGGCATGCACTGGCAACGCCAAAAGGTAGCCGCCGAACATATGCGCGAGCGACTCCGCGCCACCACTCCCGACCGCACCGGCAACGTCGACCTGATGGCCCTGACCGCAGGAGGCACCACAGCCGCCCAGTCCCTCACCACCCTCAACCAGACCACGGTAACGCGCATCCGTGAAGACCGCATGGAAGTAGCAGTAGCAATAGGCACCGACCCCGCCACCACCTTCAGCGCGATAGTCCCCGCGCCGCCCGACGTAGAGGAATACCTGATCTCCGGTTTCCTTCGCCAGAGGCCTTTGGAACTCGTCAAAGGTGAGACGGTAGACCTCGAGGTCCCCGCCAACGCCGAATACATCCTCGAGGGCTACGTCCAGCTTGGCGAACTCCGCACTGAGGGCCCCTTCGGCGACCACACCGGCTTCTACACCATGCAGGAGGACTACCCCGTCTTCCATCTCACCGCCATCACCCACCGCAAAGACCCCATCTACGCAGCCACGATAGTAGGGAAGCCCCCCATGGAAGACGCCTGGATGGGGAAAGCCGTTGAGCGCATCTTCCTCCCGCTGATGCAACTCACTCTTCCAGAGATCGTCGACGTCAATCTCCCACCGGAGGGTGTCTTCCATAACCTGATGATCGTCGCCATCAGGAAGTCCTATGCCGGCCACGCGCGAAAGGTCATGAACGGCATCTGGGCTATGGGCCAGGCAATGTTCACCAAGTGCATCATCGTCGTCGACGAGGACTGCGACGTCCACGACCTCGCAGAAGTCACCCTACGCACCACGAATAACATCGACCCGGAACGCGACATTCAGTTCACCATGGGCCCTATCGACTCCCTGGACCACGCCTCCCGCCTCCCCAACTACGGTAGCAAGATGGGTATCGATGCCACGCGCAAGTGGTCCGCCGAGGGCTTCACTCGCCCCTGGCCCCCCATGCTGACAATGTCCCCCGAAGTCAAAACAAGAATCGATGCCCTCTGGAAGAGACTCGGTATCGAATAGATACCGATCGTGGCGGTGCGTGAATGAAATTGATCGCCCGCCATCATTGGTCGACGACGGGCGCTCGTTCTTTAGAAGACGGTAGTCGGCGTCCAGTGATCGGAACCTGCCAGATAAGTGTCCGGCTGATACGCGGTAGCCTGCGATGACGTCAGATACACTGCATATTTCTCGCGTGTCTTATTCGTATAGCCCGCAGCTCCCGGCCCCGTCGATCCATACTCAGCATAAAAAGAGGTCGGCAGGTTGTTTGTAGTGCCAGGGGTAAACTCAATCCAACCCGCTGCCGTGATCGGAGCCTGAATGCTGGTGTTGATCCAGACGTTGGTGGAGTACTTTCCCCACGGACGGCCGAAGTAGTCATTGGTCAACGACGTTGGGCTGGCGTTGATCTGGCTGTTGTAAAAAACGTATCCGCTGAGGTAGTTCGTAAAAGCCTTGTTTTGTGCGGTGATTGTTGTCTCGCCACTCGTGGAACCGTGCTCGTCCACCTGGATGACGCAAGTATCGAACACAGCAGCGCCATCACCAAAGATAAAGTCGACGTTGCCTTCGATCGTCGAGCCATAGAAATAGGTGCGGGCAGGAGTACACGTTGTCGACGTACATCCCTGCGCCCCGACATAGAGGCTGTCCTGACGCCCAATCACACTCACATTGCGGAATACGGACTTGTCGGAGCGTAAGAAGACCGCGACCGCGGGCACCTGGGTGTGGCCCTCCTGCGTATAGGTGTTCTCAATCGTTATATTTTCAGCAAAGAAGCCCGAAGCGAGAACGATAAGAGTGGATGACGCCTGATCGCTCGAGCCGCTGGATGAAAGATCGTCCGTAAGCACGGTGGCGCTGCGGCTCGAACCTTGTCCAATCAGGCGCACGTTAGGTTTAGTGATCGTGACCTGTTGTTTATAGGTGCCAGGCGTAACGTCGATCTGACCCCCGGTGGAAGGCAGAGCGTTCACCGCCGCCTGGATTGTGCTGTAGTCACCGACACCGTTGCCGACTGTGACTGTGGTCGCCATCAGTGTCGAGCAGAGCAGCAGCGGAATTGCGCTAAAGATGAGCCTGAGTCTCATGAGGAATCTCCTTTGTACTGGTTTGGTAGCGGAGAGGACAGAGAAGAGACACGTGTCGCACAATCCCACATGTCTCTTGTCTATGTCGCGATGCTGTTGCTAGAACGAGCAGCTAGGAACGCTTCCGCTCAGCGTGAAAGACGATGTAGTCACTCCCGTCCCCGAAGGCGTAATGTTCGAGTTGTCCAACGCAACCTTCGCATACTGGTCGCTCGACTGCGCCGTAGCATCCAGACTGATATTCGCGAGATACGCATTGATGAGATTGCTCGTGCTCACGCCGCGAATTCGCGTATAAGCGCCTGAGACCGAGCTAACCGACTTCGCCCCATTAACAACGATGTTTGTATAAACAGGAGCTCCTGCAGTCCCGCTGCAACTGCCATAAGCCGTATCGAACACGATCAGGTGCTTCGCATTCGTGATGCAGATGTTCTTGTACAGCACCTTGTTGACCGGGCCGCCACACTCTGGGTCTGACTTGATGTTGATCGCATTCGCATCAGTGGAAGCCGTGCCCGACAGGTCATTGCCGTACACATAGTCGTTATTGAAAAGGACATTGGTGACGCCATCAAACGTCTGGCTCCCGATTGACAGACCGTGCGTTCCATACAGTCGCGTATTCTCAACCGTAATGTTCGAAGCTGCAGCCGAGTTCGTCTTCACTGCAATGCCGTCATCTCCAGCCTCAATCGACGACTGATTCACCGTCGCATTCGTCAGGCTGTCAATATCGATCCCGTCCGCATTAGCACGCGTCGCCGGAGTCCGAATCGTCACGCTCCACGCGGTGAATCCATTGCCCCCCTCGACATACAGGTTCGGATGCGCCGCCTGTTGCAGCGTCACGTTGTAGACGATCAGATTATTGACGTTCTTGGTCTGCACCAGTCGCGGAGTGCCAGTGATAATGTCGCCACGTCCATCAACAGCCCCCGGCCCATAGAGTCCGGAGTTGTTGCCGGTAATCTCAAGAAGCTCTGACTTGCTGGAATAGCTATTGTTGCCATAAAGCGTCACGCCAGAGTTGATGACGAGAGCCTCGCCAATGACATTCAACTGATTTGAGAAAAAGGCGTTCTTCGAGCCGGAGCTGGCAAGCACCACACTCTTGCCTGTGTTCTCGCAACTCGTCAGGGCATCCTGCAAACGAGTCGTGTCGTCTGAACTCGGTGGCGAAGAACGTTGCGAACTGGTGAACTGCGCAGTGACCGTCGTGCACACTGCTGGATAAGTTGGCTGGCTCACCGTGCGCGTATCTCCGGTAGCCAGAGTCTGAGCATTGAGAATCGATGAAAACGAAAGAGCACTCACCACAACGGTGAGCGCAAGACAAATCAACAGAGAACGGCTCTTCATAGGAATCCTCTTTGGCATCGAAATTCGGTCCACAACCACCACAACTGAGCCGCGTAGATAACAGGAGCAAATCCGGTCGTGCCCCGTCTTTCACCACGTCGCCCGCTGTGTTCTCCCAGACCAGGAAGAAGATGCAAGTCCTACACAACGCGCCAAGCTACGCCGATGTGGTCGGACCTGTCAAGAATTTAAAAATGATGCGGTCCAGGGATTTTGGTATAAATTCAATAAAAATCGACATATCATCAGCAAGCCAAACAGGATAGGCCAACCCCTGTCCAAAGTATTGACCGTTTGGACTTACCACGTGCTTGCAGGTTTTGATCGGAATCGTTCCAAATGCTTGAGCGATCAGCTCACCGTATGTGTGGCAAGCGCAACCGTTACCACGTCGTCCGGAGTCTTGGTAACACCGCCATCATGCTGCGGATGAAACTCAATGCTCATCGTAGTGGCGTTGACGATGACACGAAGATATCCATAGTCGGTCGCGTCGTAACTCTCGAGCGTTAGCGTGCTGTCGATCACATAGGGCGTGCGATAAGTGGCACGCATCGGCGAAAGCGGCGAATGTCCCCCGCATCCTGCTACGAGAAACGGAATCTGCATGTTATTGACCGTACGCGTATAACGCTGGTAGTTATGCGCATGGCCGGAGAAGATCGCATGTGGCCAAACGCCCGCTGCTGTGCAGGCACTATCAATATCAGCGAGCATCAGCGGGCTCCCGCCATGGTCTGAGCCCCCAGTAAACGGTGGGTGATGCATCGCAATAATCACTGCCCCGGCAAATTTCTCGCTCTGCACCCGTTTCAACGCGGCTGTTAGAAAATCGATCTGTCGGTTATCCAGCGCGTTGTTCTGTCCATTCTCGCTCGAAATCACTCCCGGGTCTTCGAGCACATTGCTGTACAACCCCAGAATGCGAACGAATGGCGCCTCCAGCGTAAAGTACACCGCAGGCTGAATCATCGTAGTCCGCACAAGATTACCCGCATCAGGCGAAGGTGCAGGCGCAGGCGTGCAGAAGTTTTTCAGAAACGCATCGAGCGTCGGAGCGGGATCTTTCGGATAAACGATGCCATCGTGATTGCCTGGGATCGCCAGGATAGGCGCCGGATAGTCGCGATACGGTGTATAGAACTGGTCATAGTAGTACGTCGCCTCGCCGAAGTAATACACAACGTCGCCCAGGTGAAACAGAAACGAAGGCACGTCCGCTGGATTTGCCTCGCTGAAATCGGTCACCATCTTATCGGCGACCAGTGACTGTGTTGCCGGTCCAACCACGCTGCCCGTGTCTCCCACCGAATGAAAGACAATCTGTCCCGCCTGTTGAATCGCTGCTATCTTTGCCGCACCTGCGCTGCCGTACACCTCTGCAAGCGTCAGGACCGGCTCCACCGCGCCGCCTCGTGGCTGAGGCACCGCTTCGAGCGACAGTATTCCCTGGAGATTCTTATCAGAGACGGGGTCTTTGAATCCCGTCGGGTCAGGTGACGGCTGTGGCTGCGAGAAGACCGGCTGCCCACTGGCGCCCACGCTGGGCGGCTGTGCTGGTTTGCCGGGAATTTTCTTAGCCTCTGGAGAGGACCGCCCTGCCGGCTCCTTCGGCATATTTTCCTCCACGATTCAGCTCGAATCACAGGTACGAGACTGTGTTGCGGTTACGAAGACTTCAGCCGATAACTCATACTACTCCGCGCTCTTCAGGGTAATCGCCGTAAGATTCCGCACCCACCGTTGCGGTTTTTTGTCCCCGCTATCGACGAGCTTCAACTGCCCATCATCTCCCAACGGCTTTCCGTTCATGCTGGTCGCCACAATCACGCTTCCATCGTGTTCCGAGCCCTCAATCTCCGTCGCCGAAAATAGCACCCAATACTTGTCCATCCCCTCCGCTACCAGATAGCTTCGCAGCATCTTCCTGTGTGTCGCCTGGTTTACCGGGAACCCATACTTCGCCAGCAAATCACCTAGCAGCGCGCCCGTGTAGCTTTCGTCCGCCTTGGTATGTTCGTTGTGGACGTTCACTGTTTTCTGTGGCATAGCCTGCAAGTCCGCAACCGTAAGCGTAGTAGTCTTCCCGTCGATCGTCAGTGTCAAGCTAGTCGAAACAGGCGCAGGAACATGCTCATGCTGAGCCATCGAAGCTTGAGAAGCAGCCTGAGCATTCCCAGGTCCGCTACCCATACCAGCAAGACACAAAGCGACAAAGTACGAAAGGGCGGAGGGCGCTGTCTTCATGGACTTTAGCCTACCGCTCCTCTGCCGTATACTCAAGATATGTCTATCGTTCGCGACGCCGCAGCCATCGCTAAGGGTATGAGCATCACCCTCAAAGAAGTCTTTCAGCCCTCCGAGGTCGAAAACTACCCCGACGGCAAAGGCCCAATGCGTGGTGCCAAATTCGAGGAGCGTTTCCGCGGCAAGCACCAGCTCCAGCGCGATGAACAAGGCCTCGAAAAGTGTGTCGCCTGCTTCCTGTGCGCCGCAGCCTGTCCTTCGAACTGCATCTATATTGAAGCAGCCGAAAACACTGCCGAAAAGCGCATCTCCTCAGCTGAGCGCTACGCCAAGGTCTACAACATCGACTACAACCGCTGCATCTTCTGCGGATACTGTGTCGAGGCCTGTCCCACCGATGCCATCACTCACGGCCATGGCTTCGAGCTAGCAAGTCTCAACGCCACCAACCTTGTCATGCGCAAGGAAGACCTGCTGGTGCCGATGCCTCAGCTTCCCGACGCGGTCCTTTCGGACAAGGACCAGGCCGAGATACTCGCCTAGCCGTCGCGGAGGCTACCGCATCTTCCAATCAACGGCTGCATCGAAATTCCGTCCTTCCGCGAGTGCACCTGCACCCTTGTATCCTGATACGTGGTGCATCAACGCAATGCTGCAGGACGCTGATGCCAGGCTTCCTCGAACATCGAAACGATGTGCCCTCAGGGCCATCAGGGAGATAGGATGAAAACTCAACAGCATCCTCTGGAAAAGATTCTCGAAGACCGTATCGCCATCATCGATGGAGCGATGGGCACTACGATCCGCACTTACGGCAAAAAAGAACCCGACATTCGTGGAGATCGTTTCAAAGACTCGAAGAAGGACTTGCTTAATAATGGAGACCTCTTCTCCCTCACGCAACCCGAGATGATCTGCGACATCCACCGCCGTTTCCTTGAAGCCGGCGCCGACATCATCGAAACCAACACCTTCGGCGCTACCAGCATCACCCAGAGCGAGTTCTTTATCGACGATCCACGCGAGCACGGTGGTCGCAAGGATCCTGCTTTCTACCAGAAGATCATCGACGACCCGATGCTCAGCAACTTAGCCTGGGAGATCAATGAAAAATCCGCGCAGCAATGTCGTGAATGGGCCGATCGAGTCGCGAACGCAACCGGGCGTCAACGCTTCGTTGCGGGGGCCATTGGTCCGCTGACTGTCTCTCTTTCAAACTCGCCGGATGCTGACGATCCGGGCTTCCGGGTCGTCACCTTCGATCAGGTGAAAACCGCCTACGCCGAACAGGTGCGTGCTCTCATCGCCGGCGGCTCCGATCTCCTTCTTGTCGAAACCATCTTTGACTCATTGAACGCGAAAGCGGCACTTGTAGCTATCCGCGAAGTCTTCGATCAAGACGGTAAGCAATTGCCGGTAATGATCTCAGCCGCGGTCGGGCGCGGAGGTGAGACGATGATCTCCGCACAGACCACCGAAGCCTTCTGGAACGCAGTGAAGCACGTGAAGCCGCTTTCCATCGGTCTCAACTGTTCCCTCGGCCCCGATCTGATGTACCCATTCCTCGAAGAGCTCGCCGAGAAAGCCGACGTAGCCATTTCGTGCTATCCAAACGCCGGCTTGCCGAATCCGCTCTCCGAGACCGGCTTCGATCTCGGCCCCGACGATATGGCTCGCTATCTCGGCGGATTCGCCAAGGACGGGCTCATCAACATCGCTGGGGGCTGTTGTGGCAACACGCCCGAGCACATCGCGGCCATAGCGAAAGCACTCGAAGGGCAGGCCCCGCGCAAACTCGACCGGATCGAGGTCGCAGCGTGAGCGCAACGGAGAACACAGCCCCACAGACCAAGCCGCTCCGTCTTTCAGGGTCACAGCCGTTCACCCAGCAGCGCGGCGTCTTCATCATGATTGGCGAACGAACCAACGTAGCCGGTTCCCCGAAGTTCGCCAAACTCGTCAAAGAAGGCAAATTCGAAGACGCCGTTAGCGTGGCTCGCCAACAGGTCGAGAACGGCGCCAATGTCCTCGACATCTGTATGGACGAGGGCATGATCGACGGCGTTGCCGCCATGACGCGATATCTGCAGCTTCTGGCGAGCGAGCCCGAAGTGGCCAAGGTCCCCTTCATGATCGACTCCTCCAAATGGGAGGTCATCGAAGCCGGTCTCAAATGTATTCAGGGCAAGGGCATCGTCAACTCGATCTCGCTCAAGGAAGGCGAAGAAAAATTCCGCCAGCACGCCGCAACGGTTCTGAAATACGGCGCGGCGGTGGTCGTCATGGCCTTCGACGAACAAGGCCAGGCTGCGACCTACGAAGAAAAGATACGCATCAGCGAACGCGCCTATCGCATCCTTGTCGACGAGGTCGGTTTCCCTCCCGAGGACATCATCTTCGACCCCAACATCCTTACCGTTGCCACCGGCATGGAAGAGCACAACAACTACGCGGTCGACTTTATCAACGCGACGAGGTGGATCAAGGCCAATCTACCGCACGCGAAAGTTAGCGGTGGTGTCTCGAACATCTCCTTCAGCTTCCGCGGCAACAATAAGGTCCGCGAAGCTATGCATTCGGCTTTTCTCTACCACGCGATTACCGCAGGTCTTGACATGGGCATTGTCAACGCCGGAATGCTCGAGGTCTACGAAGAGATCGAGCCAGAGCTCAAGGTAATGGTCGAGGACGTCTTGCTCAACCGCCGCCCCGACGCTACCGAGCGTCTCGTTGAGTATGGCGAAACCCTCAAAGGCACTGGCTCAGTCGCAAGCGAAAAGAAAGCCGAAGAGTGGCGAAACGGTACCGTTGAAGAGCGGCTCTCTCACGCGCTTGTCAAGGGAATCGACACTTACATTGAAGCTGATACGGAAGAAGCCCGCGTCAAACTGGGTCGCCCGCTGCTTGTCATCGAAGGTCCCCTCATGGACGGCATGAGCGTTGTCGGCGATCTCTTCGGAGCTGGCAAGATGTTCCTGCCCCAGGTCGTCAAGTCGGCCCGCGTCATGAAGAAGGCCGTTGCCCACCTCACTCCTTTTATGGAGGCAGAGAAGGCTGCACTAGCCGCGTCGGGCCAGGAAGTCAAAGCGCAGGGAAAGATCGTTCTTGCCACTGTCAAGGGCGACGTGCACGACATCGGCAAGAACATTGTCGGCGTAGTCCTCGCCTGCAACAACTACGAGGTCATCGACATGGGAGTCATGGTGCCCAGCGAAAAGATTCTCGAGCGCGCCCGCACGGAGAAAGCAAATATCATCGGCCTCAGTGGCCTGATCACTCCTTCTCTCGACGAGATGGTCCACGTAGCCAGGGAGATGGAACGTCAGGGCTTTAAATTGCCGCTGCTGATCGGCGGTGCAACCACAAGCCGCCGCCACACGGCTGTCAAAATTGCCCCACATTATAGCGAGCCGGTGGTTCATGTGCTGGACGCCAGCCGTGCCGTCAACGTGACGACCAGCCTCCTCAGCGACGATGGCAAAGCCGCCTTCATCTCGCAACATCGCGCGGACTACGAGGCCCTTCGCAAGGCTCACGCCGCTCCACGCCAGCAGATCGTCCCACTTGAGACAGCTCGAACAAGACGAACCCCCATCACGTGGCGTTCTGAAGATCTTCCGGTTCCCGAATTCATGGGCGTCCGCGTTCTGGACAACTTCCCCCTTGCGACCCTGCGCGAATTTATCGACTGGTCGCCGCTCTTCCACACCTGGGGACTCAAAGGCGTGTACCCGCGCATCCTCGACCACGCAGAACAAGGAGAACAGGCCCGCCAGATTTTCAACGATGCCAATGCGCTGCTCGACCGCATCATTGATCAGAACCTCATCACCGCCCGTGGAGTCTACGGCTTCTTTCCCGCCGGTGCCGCGGGCGACGACGTCGAACTCTACACGGACAACACCCGTGAAAAGGTCCTGGACCGGTTCCACTTCCTTCGCCAGCAGGCAAACAGGGAAGGCAGCGAACCCTGTCGATCGCTCGCCGACTTCATCGCACCGAAAGAAACAGGCCTACCTGATCACCTAGGTGCCTTCGCCGTGACGGCCGGAATCCGTTTGAAAGAACTGTGCGATCGGTTCAGGGCAGACAACGACGACTACAACGCCATCATGGCGGAGGCACTCGCCGACCGACTTGCCGAAGCCTTCGCTGAATGCCTCCATAAGCGCGTTCGATGCGAATGGGTTTACGGACGCGATGAAAACTTCAGCAGTGCCGAACTCATTCAGGAGAAGTATCGTGGCATCCGGCCGGCCCCAGGCTATCCCGCATGCCCCGACCATACCGAGAAGGGAACAATCTGGAGTCTTCTCGGCGTGCAGGCCAACACCGGAATGCAACTGACAGAATCCTTCGCCATGTGGCCCGGATCGAGCGTCAGCGGCCTATACTTCGCACATCCTGAGTCACGATACTTCTCACTCGGTAAGATCGACCGCGATCAGGTCGCAGACTATCACCAGCGTAAAGGAATGACTCTAGCCGAGGTCGAGCGGTGGCTGAGTCAAAATCTCAACTACGACCCCGAGTAGGAGGTCTTCCAATCCCGCAAAAAACCGCGCAAACCGCCTTGTTTCAATACTTTTCAGCGAACAAAGCTGAGCAACTGCACATGAGCGACCATCGTCTAACTCACGACTGTTGTATTGTTGTCTTTGGAAACAGTCTCCAATGAAATTGCCCGTGGGAGCGAGCTTACCCAATGAAAATACCGCTAGGTGGGAGGCGCACCATCCTGCATGTTTGTACACGCGAGACGATTCGGCCCCTGCGCGATCGCATTCTGACTCTCCAGGGCTTTGAAGTCGATTCAACGCTCAGCTATACAGACGGTTTGTCGATGTTCTGGGGGCGCCACTATGATCTCGTCCTCATCGACGTCGAGGGCGAGAGAGGCATCCCCGATGCAGAATATCTTTGCTCGGAGATTAAGACAGCTCAACCCGAACAGGTCGTCGCCTTCGTCTGCAACTGGCGCGTCTCCATCCTCACCGACTGTCCCGATGAGATTCTTCGCACGGAGTTCGATCCTGAAGCCTTTGCCGACGGCGTGCGTAGCATCGTCGCGCACGATACCGGCTCAGCCTCGAACTAGATCTGCGGTGCTGGAATCATGTGTTTATCCGGCCCAACCACCATCTTCGGAGCAGGACTCGTCGCTGGGGTAGCTGTCGAATTGGTTGTAGTCCCGCTAGCCTGATCCTGCGGCGCTGCTGTCTGTGTGGTAGAAGAAGCAGCTGCCGGAGCCGCACCTTGCGTTGAGTTGTTCGTATTAGCAGTCGTACCCGCCTTCTTCTTCGTCTTTGCGCCGGGCGCACTTTGTGCCATCGCCATCGAACCTGTCACGAGAAAAGCACTTACCCAGAAACTTGCAGCAAACTTCAAATATCTGTTCATTGGCGTCCTCTTTCCGAAGCAGCGATTGGACTTCTTCGCTCCTCCAGTACAACCACCCCGTACCGTTCGGTCGATACAACTTCCGCACCACCGTCGCGCCGGGGTTGCGGCCCTCAACCTGCTGTGATACAAACAAAGTATTCCAGTCTGCTTCGGCAGATTTGAATTTCATGCAGAGTGGTTGAGGGACGAGCCCTTTGACGCCACGACAACCGGACAGAACAAAGACGTACCGGTGTCAACTCTCTCCTGGATTGGCCGTAGGCCACAGGGTACATGAGATTCGGAGAATGCAGCCCAAAAGGCCGGCGCCCCGCATTTCATCCCTCAGCCGGCAATCCAAAAAGAGAACAGTCAAAGGCCTCCAGCTCTTCCTCTCGGAAAGAGCATCATGGAATACTCCTGTTCCCGGTACGAGCTCAAGTGCAACGAGTGTGGCAGGCGCTTTGGCAATCAGCCCCTCTCTGCCTGCCCCGACTGCCTCTATCCCCTCGAGCTCGCCTACGACCTCGACGCCGTCCGCGGCATCTTTACCAAAGAGAACATTGCCGCTGGGCCCGCGAGCATCTGGCGCTACGCCACCCTCCTTCCAATCCCCGAAGGCTTCCAGCCCGACCTTCCCGTAGGTTTTACTCCGCTCGTTCGCGCCCGCAACCTCGGCAAGCGGATCGGCGCCACCAACCTCTACGTTAAAAACGATGCCGTCTGCTTCCCAACCCTCAGCTTCAAAGACCGTGTAGTCTCGGTCGCCCTCGCCAACGCCCGTAAATTCGGCTTCACCACCGTCGGCTGCTCCTCCACCGGCAACCTCGCAAACGCAGTCGCAGCCCAGGCTGCCCGTCTTGGCCTCAACGCGACCATCCTCGTTCCCGCCGACCTCGAGGCGGCAAAGATCCTCAACACTCTGGTCTACGGTGCGCGTCTTGTTCGCATCGACGGCAACTACGACCACGTCAATCGTCTCTGCACCCAGATTGCCGACGAATACTCCTGGGGCTTCGTCAACGTCAACCTTCGCCCCTATTACGCAGAAGGCTCCAAATCCGTAGGCTTCGAGATCGCCGAGCAGTTAGGTTGGCGTCTCCCCGACAACGTCGTCGTCCCCATGGCTGGTGGCTCGCTCATCCGCAAAATCCGCAAAGCCTTTAGCGAACTCATCTACCTCGGCCTCGTCGAAGACAAGCCCGTGCGCTTCTTCGGAGCTCAGGCCACAGGTTGTTCGCCAATCTCCACCGCAGTCAAGCAGGGAACTGATGAGGTCATTCCGCAGCGTCCCAATACTATCGCCCGCTCACTCGCCATCGGCAATCCCGCAGACGGTCCCGCAGCTTCGCGTATGATTCGCGACTCCGGCGGTTGGGCAGAAGATGTCTCAGACGTTGAAATCGTCTCCGGCATTCAGGAACTCGCTGAAACTGAAGGCATCTTTACCGAGACCGCAGGCGGCGTCACGACGGCAGTCAGTGCGCGCCTCTATGCAACTGGCCGCATCAGTCCCGATGAAACAACCGTCACCTGTATCACCGGCAACGGCCTCAAAACCACCGACGCCCTTGCGGGCCATTACCAGCAGGAGCGCGCCGTCCGTCCGCGCCTCGCAGACTTTGATACCTATCTCCGCGAACTCGACGGCATCACGGAACAAGAACTCGCCCCCGCAGGAGCTAACTAAATGTCCATCAAAGTCACTCTACCCGCCGCCTTCACCCGCCACACCGATGGCCGCAAGCAATTCGACTCCACTGCGGGAAATCTACCTGGTCTCCTGGCTGATATCGATCAGGCATTCCCCGCGCTCTCCACTCAGATCAAAGGCGAAGACGGCAAACTGCGCCGCTTCATCAATATCTACGTGAACGACGAAGACATCCGTTTTCTCGGCGGCGAAACCTACTCCTTCCAGGATGGCGACGAGATCATGCTCATCCCATCCATCGCGGGTGGCAGTCGGTAGCCATCGACTGCCCCTCAATTATTATCCCCGCGCAGCTCTTTGAAGTTCGGAGGATCGGGCGGTTTTGCTTGTTTCGACTCCCCGCACTGCGTGTACTGGTGGCCTTCCAGGCAATAGGTCGTCGAAGTCCAACTTGGCTTACCCTCGAACTCGCGATAAAGCGTAATCCGTTTCCAATCCTGGGCGATTGACAGATCAGCCGCATCGGCCTGCTCCCCGGTGCCACTTAGATCCTCTGTGATATCGAGCGCCTGCTCGATCTCGCCTTGGGGCGAAACGGAAAAAATGCTGAATCCCATCACCTCGCATGACCCACACGCTCCCGAACCAAAGCGGCTGTGAGTCCACGTCATTGGTCCAGAACGAATCAGATTCCATCCATCCGGCAACGCCTTCGCCTCAAAATATTTTTCCTCGACTTCAAACTTACTTCGCCGAACCGCGCCTCCTTTTTGCCATGCAAGATGCGGTCCACAGACGGTCGCACCACCCACCAGGGGTTTCCAGAAGTAAGAAGCCGCGGTAACCGATGGAGACACCCTGGCCGGCTCATACATATAGCCTCCAGCAGGATTGATGAGCGCGAACGTCGAACGCAACGCAGCGTCTTTGCCGGACTGCCCCGGAAAGAACCATGATCGATAGTTCTCGCCATAAAGATCATTTTGATCGAGATCTTCCTCGCACGGCGTGACCGAGAAAGTTCGTGGCTCTGCAACTCTGACATGGTTGAACGTAGAAGGCTTACCCCATATCCGCGTAGCCGAAGTGCTCGAATACTCTCCCATCGCGCGTGCATCCGGCGCAGCCGCAAAGACATCCACCATCAGGTACAGCTCACTCAACTTCAGTTCCTGCGCTGGTGGAAACGCGGCATAGGGGATGAAGACATGGAATCTGTAGCCCGTCTGATGACCGGTTGAGTAGGGATTGCCCGCAGCATCGTGCCTCGTCTCCTGTCGGGAATCAACAGTAAACTCGCTGACCACTCCATCCTCCTCCTTCGGCCGCAGCAATATTGGAAGATCGCCGTGAAAGAGGTTCGCATTGAGTCCGGCGTAGGCCGTTGTTGCAAAATCCTCAAAAGCGCCTGCCTGATTCGGGTATTCCCCACCGGCGATCAGCCATTGACGAGTGAAAAGTCTCCGCAAGTACTGTCGATATTGAATCTGCTCGTTAAACCAGCGTTCGCAATTCTTTTTACCGATCCCATCGTCGCCCGTCGCATCGCTCTCCTTGCTGCAGTCCTTTGCGCTGTCCAGCTCCGTGACCCCGAACTGATTACCCCACCCGATCACAGGCAT
Organism: Edaphobacter sp.; assembly: GCA_035570955.1. Classification (GTDB taxonomy): domain Bacteria; phylum Acidobacteriota; class Terriglobia; order Terriglobales; family Acidobacteriaceae; genus Edaphobacter. The sequence goes on from DATMKY010000033.1 coordinate 21,658, forward strand.
TAGCACATCCGGCGAAGCAGCAAGCCAGATCTCAATGTGGTCGCTCGAAAGCATCTCCGACTTCTGCCGTGGCCAGCGAAATCCCTTTTCGTCAGCGTCCACCTTGCCCCAGATATCCAGACCCTTCTCGCTCGATCGCAGCCATACATTGCCCGGATGAGCCTGCGGCGAGTGGAGAATCAGGGGCAGCGTCGGCGAATCGGTGTAAATATCTTTGGGTGTCGGAGAAGCATCAGAAATGATCACAGTGCCGTCGGCCTGAGCCTGATTATGCGCCACAATAGGGTCGGAACAAGAAAAAATCAGTGCAAACAAAAGGGCAGGGAAGAGGTCCTTCCGGAGGTACATTGCAAGCTCCATCGCAAAAAGGTGCGAACAGTGATGGAACTATACAACGGTTTCCACCCGCTCCTGGAGACGCGCATTACTGAACTTGGTTCGCGGACAGACCATCTTCGTTCGAGCTTTTCGTTGGGGCCGAAGCAACGCTTCCATACCATAACGTCTCATACCTCTTAGTACCACGCGCGCAGATCGACTGCCGCTGGAAAAAGAGGTTCCTTCATGTTTCTTATCTTGGCAGTTGTTTTGGTCTTACTTTGGCTCGGCGGATTCTTCGTCCTGCACGTTAGCAGTTTCCTGATCCACCTGCTGCTTATCTTCGCCCTCATCTCAATCATCATGAACTTCGTCGGTGGCAGACGCGCTGTCTGACCATCGAGGGTGGAACTCGGGCAAAAAGGCCGAACCCTCGGGGTTCGGCCTCTACAGTCAAGGTTAACTTCCATTCGCCTTACTGATGAGCAATCGGCTGAGGAATCTCCATCCCCGGGACCGGCAGCACTGGCGCCAGCGCGTCAGGAGTCTCTTCCCGCAGCTCAGGCAGATTACCTTCCAACGCCAGTTTCAACACTTGGTCCATCTCTTCAACAAAATGAAGTTTCATGCTGTTCTTCAGTAGTTCAGGCAAATCCGGAAGGTCTTTCCGATTCTCCTCCGGCACAATCGCCTCAAAGATACCTGCTCGATGCGCTGCCAGCAGCTTCTCCTTCAACCCTCCAATTGGCAGCACCTTCCCACGCAGAGTGATCTCTCCGGTCATCGCCACATCGCGCCGTACCTTGATCTTCGTCAACGCGCTCGCAAGCGCTGTAGCCAGTGTGATCCCCGCAGAGGGCCCATCCTTCGGAATTGCCCCCTCGGGCACGTGCACGTGGATATCGACGTTCTTATAAAAGTCCTTCGCCAATCCAAGATGATGCGAACGCGAGCGAATATACGTCAGGGCAGCCTGCGCCGACTCCTGCATTACATCCCCAAGCTGCCCGGTCGCCGTCATCTTCCCCTTGCCGTCGAGCACCTGCACTTCGGTCTGCAGAATCGTCCCGCCCATCTCCGTCCATGCGAGTCCGGTGACCAGTCCAATCTCGCTCTTCTCATGCGCCAGCGAATCTCGGAACTTCGCCACACCAAGAATGTCGCCTATGTTCTCCGCCGTGACGACCTCCTTGTGCTCTATGCCGTTCTTCACGACACGCCTCGCAACCTTGCGGCACACATTTCCAATCTCGCGTTCGAGATTCCTGACTCCGGCCTCGCGCGTATACGCACGAATAATCTGCTTCAGAGCATCATCCTCGAACACAATCTGCTCAGCCGTAAGGCCTGTGCCCTCGCGCTGTTTCTTCACAAGGTACTGCTTGGCTATCTCCAGCTTCTCAACTTCGGTATAACCGTGCAGCCGCAGAATCTCCATACGATCCTGTAACGGACCTGGAATCGTATGCAACACATTCGCCGTCGCAACAAATAAAACCTGCGAAAGATCGTACTCAACATCGAGATAGTGATCCTGGAACGAACTGTTTTGCTCCGGGTCCAGCACCTCAAGCAACGCACTGGCCGGATCACCCCGGAAGTCCGAAGCCATCTTGTCGATCTCATCCAGCATGAACACCGGATTCTTCGTTCCAGCCTTCTTCATCGACTGAATAATCTGTCCCGGCAGCGCTCCAATATAGGTTCGACGGTGCCCACGAATCTCAGCCTCATCTCTCACGCCGCCAAGCGACATCCTCACAAATTTGCGCCCTGTAGCCTTGGCAATCGACATTCCCAGTGAAGTCTTGCCTACACCCGGAGGTCCGACAAAACAAAGAATCGACCCTTTTGGATTCTTCACCAATTGCCGCACCGCGAGAAACTCAAGGATTCGTTCCTTGATCTTTTCCAGCCCATAATGATCTTCGTTCAGAATCTGCTCGGCATGGTCAATCGAACGAATTTCCTTCGACCTCTTCTTCCACGGCACTGCCAGCAGCCAGTCCAGATAATTCCTAGACACCGTCGACTCTGCCGACATCGGAGGCATAGCCTCCAGCTTCTTCAGTTCCTGGAGAGACTTCTCGAACACGTCTTTCGGCATTCCTGCCGCTTCAATCTTCTTCCTCAACTCATCGAACTCAGACTTCTCGCCACGCCCAAGCTCTTTCTGGATCGCCTTGATCTTTTCGTTGAGGTAGTATTCCTTCTGCGCCTTCTCCATCTGCCGCTTCACACGCGACTGAATTGTCCGGTCCATGTTCAGCTTCTCAATCGCCACATCCAGCACATCGGCAACTTTGGACAGTCGCAACTCAGGATCGAAAACCTCCAGCAACTGCTGCTTCTCTTCAATTGACAACTGCAGATTGGCAGCAATCGTATCGGCCAGCTTCGCAGGCTCCTCCGGGCGAACACTCGCCGCCATCGTTTCATAGTTCAACGACTGCTGCAGCTTCACGTACTGCTCGAACAGGGAGTGAACTCTCTGCATCAGTTGTTCAACCTGCGGCGTCATCTCAAGGCGCGTCTGTCCTGTCCGTACCGTCGCGACAAAGAATCCATCAATATCGTTGACTTCGGTTGCGCGCGCCCGCTCGACGCCTTCCACCAGAACCTTGATGTTGCCATCGGGCATCTTCACTGACTGAACAATGTTGCCGATCGTTCCCGTCTCATAAATATCGTCGGCATTGGGCTCATCCACTGACGCGTCGTGCTGTGTCGCCAGAAAGATCTTCCTATCCCCTGACAAAGCCTCTTCCAGGGCCCGAACGCTCGATTCGCGGCCCACCACGAACGGAGTCATCATATGAGGAAAGATCACCATGTCCCGAATCGGCATCATCGGGAGCTTGCGTACATCGCCGCTCAGCGGTTTTTTGGTTTGGTTAGTCATCTCTCTCCAATTAGACGTCAAATCACCGGCGACGATTCACAGGCTCGCGGCTTCAGGTGATTGTAATGCGTTGTGCCATACGATGCATCCGTCAAACTGCAACGTCTGTGGAATTGGAGGCTACAAACGGGCCAGAACACGGAATCATCGCTCCCCACACCCACGCTTGCAGGATGCAACCGCCACGCATTGCTTCTAGCCGGCTTTCTCCAGCAACATTGGCAGCATCAGACTGTGCTTCTTCACCATCTCCGCTGTAATTGACAGGTCCTTAACCTTCTTATTTCCAGGAACGAAATACATCAGGTCAAGCATCAGTTCTTCGAGAATCATCCGCAGGCCTCGCGCTCCAACCTTGCGCTGCAACGCCTCCCGCGCAATCTCTCGCGCCGCCTCGTCGGTGAAGGTAACTTTCACGCCTTCAAACTCGAACAACTTCGCATACTGCTTCAGAATTGCATTCCGAGGCTTCGTCAGAATCTCGATCAGCGCAGCCTCGTCGAGCTCATCCAGAATCCCCAGGACCGGAAGCCGTCCCACGAATTCCGGAATTAAACCATACTTCAGCAGGTCCTGTGGCTCTGCCTGCCGCAGCAGTTCGGTATCGCGCTGAGCCCGAATCGGTGTTACATCACCGTCCTTCGCATCGGTCTCCGCAATCGCCTTGAATCCAAGTGCCTTTTTGCCGACACGCCGCCCAATCACCTTCTCGAGACCTACAAACGCTCCGCCGCAGATGAAAAGTATGTTCGTCGTATCAACGGCGGTGAACTCCTGGTGAGGGTGTTTCCGTCCACCCTGTGGAGGAACATTCGCAACCGTACCCTCGAGCAGCTTCAAGAGCGCCTGCTGCACGCCTTCACCCGAAACATCGCGAGTAATCGAAGGATTTTCGTCCTTCCGTCCAATCTTGTCGATTTCATCGATGTAGATAATTCCGCTTTGCGCTCTCTGGACATCACCGTCAGCAGCTTGCAGCAGCTTCAAAATAATATTCTCAACGTCCTCGCCCACATAGCCGGCTTCCGTCAGTGTCGTTGCATCGACAATCGCAAAAGGGACATCCAGCATCTTCGCCATGGTCTGCGCCAGCAGCGTCTTGCCCGAGCCCGTCGGACCAACCAGCAGAATGTTCGACTTCGACAACTCAACATCGTTGCCGCGTGTCTTATTCATCTGAATGCGCTTGTAGTGGTTGTAGACTGCCACCGCCAGTTTCTTCTTTGTCTGTTCCTGCCCGATCACGTACTCATCCAGAAACGCCTTCACCTCTTGCGGCTTTGGCAGGTGAGCCGGTGCTGCGCCAGGTTGGGTCTCCGCACGATCATCTTCGAGAATTGAGTTGCAGACAGCCACGCACTCATCGCAGATGTACGCACGCGGATAATCCGACGGCGAAGAGATTAGCTTTGCAACCGCATCCTGAGATTTGTGGCAGAAAGAACAGCGAAGTGATTCGTCTGAGCCCCGAGACGTTTTCATAAGTACGACAACTCCTAAGTGGTCCGCGCAACACCACTAACTAAAAGTCTACACCCGATTGCCGTCCCAAAACACGCCCGAAGGTACCCGTGGTTGTACCTCGAAATGGTCATATACGTGCTTAACATATGCCAAACAAAAGCGAAGCAGAAAACCCCGAACCATTGGCTCGGGATTCCCTGAAATAGAACAAATCGCAGAAATTACGTACGCGGCCGGTCAATGATATCGTCGATAATCCCGTATTCCTTCGACTGCGCAGCCGTCATAATAAAGTCGCGCTCAACATCCCGTTCTATCCGCTCAAGCGTCTGGCCCGTGCTGGCACTCATCAGCTTGTTCGTAATCTCGCGAATCCGAAGAATCTCCCGTGCGTGGATGTCGATGTCGGTCGCCTGTCCACTCAACCCGCCCATCGATGGCTGATGAATCAGAATCCGCGAGTTCGGCAATGCAAACCGCTTACCCTTCTTGCCCGCCATCAACAGAAATGCTCCCATGCTCGCAGCCTGACCAATGCAGAACGTCACCACATCATTTTTGATGTACTGCATCGTGTCGTAAATTGCCAAGCCGGCTGTAATAGACCCACCCGGCGAGTTGATATACAGCTGAATGTCCTTCTCTGGATCTTCCCCGCTCAAGAACAGCATCTGCGCAATGATCACATTCGCAATGTTGTCATCGATCGGAGTTCCCAGAAAAATGATGTTGTCGCGCAGCAGGCGGCTGTAGATGTCGTAGGCGCGTTCGCCCCGGCTCGTCTGCTCGATCACCATCGGCACTAATCCCATCGCACTCTCTCTTCCTTGGTTGTCACTACCTGGTGTTGGTTACTCGTTTTGTCGTTCCGTACCCTGAGTAAAGCCGAAGAGGGAAGGAAATTCATTCATCATTATCGCTGCAGCGAAGCAAAACGCTATGCGCTCAGCTTCTCATACAACACGCTTCCCGTCTTCTCGCGGCGCATCTGTTCCCGAATCCGGTCCAGACCGCCTTCACGGGACAATCTCTCCCGCAACGCCTCCAGTGGTTCGCGCGACTGAAGCGAAAGCATGAGCAACTCGCGGTCGAAGTCTTCATCATTCACCGTTACGCCTTCAGCTTCTGCAATCTGGTCCAGAATCATTGAAGCCTTCACCTCGTTGATCGCCTGGTCGCGCTGAGCCTCGCGCAGCCGACCGAAGTCCAGCTTCCGCATATCCTCTACCGACATCCCCTGCTGGGCCAATGCACGCAAGCCACGGTCGAGTCGCGCCTCTATCTGCTGCTGTACAAACGCCTCAGGAACAGGGAACTGGAACCGCTGAATCATGTCGCCCAGCAGCTTGTCCTTCGCGGCATTATCCAGCGCATCCTTCTTTCGTCCCGCAGCATGTTCGCGAAGTTTCGTCTCAAAGTCATCCCAGCTCTCATAGTTCCCAAGCTGTTTGGCAAACTCCGCATCCCGCTCCGGATAGCTCTTATGCTTAATCCCCTTCACGGTTACGTCGTAGCTCACGCTCTGTCCTGCAAGCCGGCGTTCGCCAAAGTCTCCAGGATAGTCCACTTCGAACTTCAGCTCTTGCCCAACCTTCGCGCCCCTCAGTGCTTCATTGAAAGCCGGAAGAGTATTCTTTCCGCCAATCTCGATCAGCACATCCTCACCTGTAATCGGAGCCTGCGCCGAAGCATTCTGCACGCCATCTTCGGTCACAGTCTGAGCCAGCTCCTTCACTTCACCACGAAACTGAATCTCAGCCCAGTCCCCATCAACCAGTGCGCGATCCTCTTCGACGGGCTCAACTGTTGCGTGGCTGTCCAGCACACGATTCAACTCAGCATCGAACTCATCGCTGGTTAACGCAACGTCGGGCTTGCTTACGTGGACCGAATCATAGCCCGCAATGTCGATCACGGGTGCAACCTCAAATGCAGCCGTAAACTTCAGTGGCTGCCCATCGACAAGCTGCAGCTGTCTCAACTGCGGCTCCGAAACAGGCCTCAGCTTCTGCTCATCGATCGCCTTACGGAATCGCTCCGAAACGAGGCTCTCCAGAACCTCCTGGCGAACCTCCTTCGCAAACTTCGACCGGATCAGCGACTCCGGAACCTTGCCAGCGCGAAATCCAGGAATCCTCGCCAGCTTCTGATACCGCTTTACCACACTCTTGAAGCTCTTCGAAACCTCATCCGCGCTCGCCTCTACTTCAATCTCACGGGTCAACTCCGGATTCAGCGCGGGAGCATGGGAATGTGTGTGCTCGTGGTCATGTTCATGATCGTGAGCATCGGTATGTTCGTGGGTAGCTGTTAGGTCAAACTGCTGTTCGGCAGTCTCATTAGTCTCTGTCATCTCGGTTGAAGTCAATTCCATGCCTTCCAAATTCGTTTGCGGCTCCGCGTCGTTCGCGATTCAAATGCGATTGCGGCACACGCCTCTAACTACTGTACGAGGCTTGAACACAGGGGGTCAAACCACTCGCCACCGTACGCGCAATTACAAACGATTTCTTTGGCCAGCGCTAAGTGAAAAGATCTCCAGACGAATCTTCCACTGTGCCGTCTGTCCCGGTTGCAGCACCACCATGCCCGTATCTTCATCCTTCGGCCACTCTCGTCCGAACGGATCGTCGAAGTTAAACTGGGGCTGAATTGAAATAAACGAGCTATTCAGGGGCGCAAACACTCGAATCGCCTTGATCGTCGACGTCATCGCCGTGATGCGCAACCCATAATCGTTTTCGGGGTCGCGCACCTCCACCATAGGGCCGTTCCCCATCAACCCCTGCTTCAGATGAACGAACGTATCATCCAGATTCAAAGCGCCTAACTGAGTTCCGCCGTGCGCCGTAAAGTCATATTTCGTTCCTCCGACAGGCAACAGTCTTCCACTCAACTGTCCAGTGCGCCTGTCTTTGACTTCGACTCTCTCCCCTTCAGGCAGTCTTAGCATCATCTGTCCGCGATCCTCGTTCAGAATTGCAAATCGCGGATGCCAGCCGATCCCAATCGGTTCTGGCGAGTCGCCCGAATTCCGCGCCACAACCCTGATGTCGATCGCCCTTCCATTCAGCTCGACCGCCGTTGACACCTCAGTCTTCGAAGGCCAGTGTTGCTCAAAATCTCCCGGACGAAACGTTACCCGAGCCTCGCCGCCGTCCGGCATCACATTTGTGCTGATTGACTCGGACGCTTGCTTCAAAAACAAACCGCCGGCAGCCATTCCAACGCCGGTTCCGTAACCATCCTTCGCACCCGTGGGCAGAGTCAAACGTTCGCCTCTCCACGTCGTCACCGCGTTCTGTCCATCCGGTGTGGCTCCTCCCCAAATCCGGCCTGCCCAGGGCAATTCGATCGCCGCTCCCATTGCCAGACTCTCTGCTCCCGTGGAATCCGCTCCAGCCCCGGTCAGCAGCTTCGCGGCATCGGCCGGGGAGGGAGATGCCAGCAGGTTTACCTCGCCTTTCCCAGGTACATAAGCCCGTATCTGAAGCAGATTCAACCCACGTCCAGGCAGCAGCGTCGCCGAAAGGAACTCCGGCCCCTCACCCCCGAGCATCTGCGACCGCTGCAACTCAATTGTGTCCTGTCCGCCAGGCCGCACCGTCACCACCTGCACCGGCGGCTTCCTCAACTCACGCTTCAACAACGAAAATTGGCCCAGTCTGTGCTCGCGCCACAAAAACGCCAGCCCACCCAGCACAATCACCAAGACCAGAAACGTCAAAAGTCCTGACCGCATTACGGCTGCTCGCCACAGACGTCGTCGCCACTTGGCAACTTCCTGTTTCAGAAGTTTCCAGTACATCACTCTAAGTCTTGGATCTTCCAAACGCCTCGCCCTTCTAAGCTCGTCGCCATCAACTGGCAGCCTTGAGTTGGTTGCCTACCGTCACCTTGGACCCATGACTATTCTACGTAAGCAAAAGCGTACGTCAGCACACTTACAATCTCACTCCTACTATCATGGGATGCAGTGACATCTTCCCACGCACAGATTACGGCCCATCTTCTCCCACAGATCCACCAGACCATCATCACTTGCGAGCGCTGCACCCGACTGCGGACCTATTGCCGCGAAATCGGAGAAACCAAGCGTCGAGCTTACCAGGACCAGACCTATTGGGCTCGCCCAGTCCCTGGTTTTGGTGACCCCCGGGCTCGAATCCTTATCCTCGGCCTCGCGCCCGGCGCTCACGGCGCTAATCGCACAGGTCGTCCGTTCACCGGGGATGGCTCCGGCGACTTCATGTATCCGGTCTTGCACGAGCTAGGCCTTGCCTCCAAACCCCGCGCCATCGACCGCAACGACGGCCTCAAGCTCCGCCACGCATGGATAGCCTCTGTCGTGCGTTGCGCTCCGCCGGGAGACAAGCCCCAGCCTCAGGAGATTCGCAACTGCGCCCCACATCTCGCGGCCGAAATCCAGGCGCTCCCGCGCGTCCGAGTCGTTGTCTGCCTCGGCAAGATCGCCTTCGACGGTTACCTCGCGTTCCTGCTGGAAACTTGCGTTATCACTCGTAAATCAGAGTATCGCTTCACTCACGGAGCTGAGTACCAACTTCCCAACGGCCTCTACCTTCTCGCCTCGTATCACCCATCCCTCCGCAACACGAATACGGGTGTCCTCAACCGTCTGATGTTCACCAAGGTCTTTCTCCGTGCACGGGAACTGGCCGGCCTAGCCGTCTAATAATCTTTGTGATTTCGTCGTTCGGTGCTAAACCATAAGAGAAACCAACCAATCCCAACGGGCCTGAATCCAAAACTCAAGAGAAGACAAAGAAAGCACGAGGTATTCCAATGAGCTCAAAAAACTACTGGCTCGCCTTCGGAGTCGGCGTTGCCGCGGGAGCCACAATCGCTCTGCTTTATGCTCCACAGACCGGAGCCAAGACCCGTAAGCAACTCCGCAAAGGAGTCGAAGATGCTGGCGACTACCTCGAAGACGCTGCCAACTATCTCAAAGAACAGGCTGAGCGCCTCAGCAAAGAAGCAGAAAAGGCTGTTAAGAAGACGCGGGGTCACGTCGAAGATGTGGTCGATAGGGCAGGCGACGTCGTCCAGAGCGCGTTGAAGTCCGCTCAATCCCTCGTTTAGTCCTGAATCAAACGAAAAACCCCGGCCGCCCGGGGTTTTCGTATTTAATCAGCGACCACATCGCAATCGTCATGCTAACGTCAATCGCATGTCCGACCTCGTTCTGGAGCAAGTTACAGGCCCACAACCTCCAGCTCAAAAAGAACGTTCCTGGCTCTTCGGCCTCCTCATCGCGCCCAACGCGGTTCTCGCCAACGGAATCATCAGCGGTGTTCTCTCCTATCTGCTCCGCAGGCAGGGAGTCAGCATCGGCCGCAGCTCGGAAATCATCTCGCTCCTTATCCTTCCTCAAACGATCTACTGTCTCTGGACTCCCATCACCGACTTCTGGATTCGGCGTCGCAGCTGGCTGATCGTCGGCGCGGTCTCTTCTGCCGCTGCTATGTTTGCCGCATTCTACGGTCAGCGGCTCGACACTTCGTCTGCCGTTGCGCTGATGTTTCTGAGCGCCTGTCTTGGCCAACTCGTCGTCTCCAGTTGTGGCGGAATCATGGGCTCATTGCGCAGCGAAGTCTCTCGACGCAGGGCGAGCAGCTTCTATCAGGGTGGTTCGCTCGGCTTCGGAGCCTTGGGAATCTTCATTCTTGCCTCGAGCGCTGAAAGAGTCTCTGTCGTCACCCTTGGTGGGATCGCCGCTGCACTCATCGCCATCCCATCTTTCGCCGCCTTCGCCGCACCGGATCGCGCGACCAACATCGGATCGGAACGAACGCTCAAACAGACCTTCTCCTGCATCTGGAAGGAAGTCAAAGACACGTTCCTCCGGTGGCGGGCCATCCCCTACACCCTCATCATGATCTTCCCCATGTGCAGCGGAGCTGCCATTGGACTCCTTCCCGGAATAGCTCAGGACTACCACGTTACCGGCCAGCAGATGGCCTGGATCAATGGCATTGGTGGAGCGCTTCTCACAGCCGCCGGCGCGCTTTCCGCAACCCTCATTCCCGCTCGCATCCGTGCCTCAGTTGCGTATCTCTCGGTCGGTCTCATCAACGAAGCGACCATCGCAATCCTTTGGCTGGCCCCGTTGAGTCCATTCACCTACTACGTCGGCGCCGCTCTTTATCTCTTCACCATAGGTGCCTGCTACGCCCTCTTTACGGCGGTCGTGCTCGAATTCCTTGGTTCCTCAGGAAAGAGCGGAAGCGGCCGCTACTCAGTCATCAACGGTTTGGGCAATCTTCCGGTCGCCTATATGACTATCGTCGATGGAAGAGGAGGCAAACTCTGGGGAGCGCGTGGCCTCGCTGGCACCGACGCCGTCGTAGGAGGCATTGGCGCTGCAATCCTCCTCACTTACTTTCTGATCAACAAGCGCTCCAACTCTCAAGTCGTTGCATCTGCAAACTGCGATTGAGCAGCCAATCGCGGCATTACTCCGGAGGACCCACCGTTACCACAAAGTAAGTCACTGGCTGATCGCTCCTATTCGCAATAAAGTGCTTATCCCCCGCGCAACAGATCCCCACATCCCCCGCAACCATCGTCCTCGCAACACCATTCGTCGTCAACTCCGCCGTCCCTGCGCGCACCAGCCATATTTCGCTGTGCAGATGCGTCCCCAACGCCTCATGCTCCGCCCCGGGCTCAATCGTCGACTTGTGCATTTCCAGCCGAATATTCCCGGCTTTCAACATCCCCGCCACATAACGAGCAGAAGAATGCCCGGCCATCGAACCCTTCTTCCACTCCGAAGGTTTGAACACTCCGGACTCAAGCACAGGGAAACTTGCTCCCTGCCCCTCTGCGAACAAAGCCGACCCACCCAGCAACACCGGCAGCAAAGCAGCAAACTCCCGACGATCCATATCCCAAAATCCTCCCACCAAAAACAATACGCCCCGGCCGTCAGACCGGGGCGCAAAGTAAAATCGGGAAGGGAAGCGTTACACCGTGGTCAACGCCATCCCAGCCATCTTCTCTTCGCCATCCGCCGAAATTGGCCGATAGAAGAGTTGATTGTTCTCCATGTAGACCTCAAGGAACGCTGGCCGCTCAGTAATCCCGCCGCCGATCAGCGCCTCCGACAGAGGATCTTCCACGAACTTCTGCAGCGCCCTTCGCAGTGGCCGCGCCCCGTACGTACGATCGGAAGCAGTCTTCTCGATAATCCACTTCTTTGCGTCGTCGGTTACAGAGATCGTGATCGCCTTGTGCACCAAGTTCACGTTCAACTGTTGCACCAGCAGTTCGAGAATCTGCATCAGGTCCTGATCCGACAGCGAAGTAAAGATGATGATCTCGTCCAGCCGGTTCAAGAACTCCGGATTGAACGTCCGCTTCACCTCACCGCGAACCAGCTCCTCCATCTTGTCCATCACCATGTCTTCCTTCTCGCTCTGGAACCCAAGCCCCTGCCGCTTCTGCAGATGCTTCGCACCAATGTTCGAAGTCATAATGATGATCGTGTTCTTGTAATCGACCGTGTTGCCCAATCCATCCGTCAGTTGCCCATCTTCGAATACCTGGAGCAGCAGATTGAACACATCCGGATGCGCCTTCTCAATCTCATCGAGCAACACGACGCAATACGGATTGCGTTTCACGCGTTCCGTAAGCTGTCCGCCCTCTTCGTAACCCACATATCCCGGAGGTGAGCCAATTAGCTTGCTCACCGAATGCTTCTCCATGAACTCCGACATATCGAAACGAATGAGCGCTTTCTCCGAGCCGAACAGGAACTGTGCCAGCGTCCGCGCCATCTCCGTCTTACCGACACCCGTGGGTCCGAGGAACAGGAAACTTCCAATCGGCCGCGCTGGATTCTTCAAGCCGGCACGAGACCGCCGAATCGCCCGCGCCAGCGCATTGATTGCCTTATCCTGCGAGATCACGCGCTTGTGCAGCTCTTCCTCAACTCGCAACAGCCTCTGCGTCTCTTCTTCCTTCAGAGAAGTAATCGGCACACCAGTCCAGCGGCTCACCACATCCTCGATATCCCCGCGCGTCACAATTCCTGCCGAAGAATCATCGAGGTGATACTTGTCCCGGAGGGCCCGCAGATTCTCCCGCTCCTTGCGCTCCTCATCCGAATAGAACCGTGCTTTCTCGAACTCATGATTCGCAATCGCGTTCTCCATGCGATGCACAATGAACTTGATCCGCTTCTGAACCTCGGTCAACTCCTCAGGCATCGAGGTCTGCCGCAGTTTCACCCGCGCACCGGCCTCATCGATCAGATCGATAGCCTTATCCGGCAAGAACCGGTCCGGAATGTACCGGCTCGAGTGCGATACCGAAAAAGTAATCGCATCATCGGTGTAGGAGACAGCATGAAACTTCTCATACTTCTCCTTGATCCCCATGATGATCTTGACTGCATCTTCTTCACTCGGCGGCGGTACCTTCACTGCCTGAAAACGCCGCTCAAGAGACCGATCCTTCTCAATCGACTTCCGATACTCCGCAGGAGTCGTCGCACCAATGCACTGAATCTCCCCGCGGCTCAGAGCCGGCTTCAGAATATTCGCAGCATCGAGCGATCCTTCAGCCGATCCAGCTCCAACCAGCGTGTGCAGCTCGTCGATGAACACAATCGAGTTCTGGTTCTCCATCAGCTCCTTCATGATCGTCTTCAGACGCTCTTCAAACTGCCCGCGATACTTCGTGCCCGCAACGATCAGCGAAAGATCGAGTGCCAGCACGCGCTTGTCCGCCAGGAAACTCGGCACCTCGCCGTCAGCAATCTTCTGCGCCAGCCCTTCCACAATCGCAGTCTTACCCACACCCGGCTCACCAATCAGCACCGGATTATTCTTCGTACGCCTGCATAGAATCTGGATCACGCGATCGACTTCCGCATCGCGTCCAACCAGCGGATCGAGCTGCTGATCTGTCGCTGACTGTGTTAAGTCGCGCGAAAACTCCGCCAGCATACTCTGCTCACCGCGCTGCGCCTTGCTCGACTGCGAAGCAGGAGTCTTCTCCTGAGTCGTCCGCTGCAGTTCTTCGCGAATCATCGGCAGCCGCAAGCCACGCTCCTGCAGAATCTCTGCCGCAAAGCACTTCTCTTCGCGCAACAATCCCAGCAGCAAGTGCTCGGTCCCAATGTGCTTGTGCGAAAGCCGCTCGGCCTCTTCCGCCGCATAAGCCAGCACACGCTTGCACTCATTTGACAGCGGAAGATCGACCGAAGTCGATACCTTCTCCCGAATCGTCGTATGCCCCTCAATCTGCTTGCGTATCGATTCCACCGACGCATGCGACCGCAGAAAGCGGTTCGTCAGCGCCTTGTCCTCACGCAAAAGACCAAGCAGCAGGTGCTCAGTCTCGATGTAAGGCGACCCAAACTGACTAGCCTCATACCGGGCAAAGAAAATCACCCGGCGCGCCTTCTCTGTATAGCGTTCGAACATGTTCTCCCCTTCAAGCCGGTTACCACCCAAGCCCGAAGGCCGAATAGCAACCTTGGTCCCAACAACCGTCCCCTTTACCGCTCCACCTCGGGGACTAACCAGGCCACTTCAACGTACAAAGCACCCATTCAACTCCTACAGTGTAGTCGTCCAAACCGAATCTTCGAAATCCCTCGAAAGTTACTGCCTAACTTAGCATTCTTTTAGATGCCTGCTGTGCAAAACTCGCACCAAACTAGGTGCAACCTCATCAGTTCAAACCCGGATCGCCCCGGGATGACGCGATTAGACCGGAGGATAAAGAGACGATTGCCAGAGTTGCCAGGGAAGCAGCCAAATCCAAATCCAACAAAACAAGGCTTTAATTCCGTCTCTGCCTTCAACTCACAGCCGGTAGATCAGAATCTTCCAACCGTCCATCCCGCAACCGCAAAACTCGATCGCATCTCTCCGCAAATTCCAGATTATGCGTCACCAACACACTCGTCAGCCCGTGAGCGTCGTGCAGCCGCCGGATTAGCCCGAACACCGCCTCCGCCGTCTTCCCATCCAGATCGCCCGTAGGCTCATCCGCCAGCAGAATCTTTGGTTCCGTTACGAGAGCCCGGGCCAGACTCACCCTCTGCTGCTCGCCACCACTCAACTCCCCGGAGCGATTCGCAACTCGATCCCCAAGCCCAACCTCACCCAGCCAGAACCCGGCTTTCTCCAACGCCGATACACGCCCCATCCCGCGTGCCAGCAGTGGCATCGCGACATTCTCAAGCGCCGAAAACTCCGGCAGCAAATAGTGAAACTGCCACACGTACCCGACGTCCCGGTTCCGGAAATCCGCTGCCTCCTTTGCCGTAAACTCGCTCAAACGGTTCTCCCCGCACCACACGTCCCCCGCCGTAGGCTTATCCAGCGCAGCCAGCAGATGCAGCAGCGTACTCTTTCCCGCGCCGCTCTCTCCCACAATTGCAACCATCTCACCGGCAAATATCTTCAGATCAAGTCCACGAAACAACTCCAGAGCCCCGCGCCCCGTCCCCTCCGCATTCGGGATCGCCGCGTAGACCTTCGTCAATCCCATTGCCCGCATCACCACCATCCGCGCCCGTCCTATCGGTAGAGGTTCCAAACCTTTCTCAGCGCCGGACAAAGCAGCATCGTCCGGACTGGCAGAAGCGGCTTGATCAGCGGGAACCTCCTCGTCAGAAGAAGCATTCTGATCGGCCTCAGCCGCCGTGCCCTTGCCTCCCAGCTTGAGGAATCTCCTAATTTTCTTCCGGTCACGCGCCACTTTTCTCTCCACCGACACCATCGTTATGCATGGGCATGTTCGGAGTGCCTCCCCAACGCAATCGAGATCCTGTTCCACGCATTGATCGTCGTAATCACCAAAGTCAGGTTCACCGTCTCCACATCCGTAAACTGCGCTCTCACCTCGTCAAACAACACATCCGGAGCATGCCCATCCTGAATATCAGTCACAGCCTCCGCCCAGGCCAGCGCCGCCCGCTCCCTCTTGGCATAAAGCTCCAACCCACGCCAATCCGCCACCCCGGCAATTCGCTCTGCCGACTCGCCCACCTTCTCCAACTCCATCCTATGCAGGTTGATGCAATACTCACACCCATTCATCAGCGAAACCCGCAGCCGCACCAACTCCCGCAAAGAAGCCGGCAAACCCGAATCCGAATTCAGGTAATGCTCCAGCTCCCGCATCTTCGCAAAACCCTCAGGCGCCAACTGTCCGTATTTCAATCTTGGTTCACTCATACCGCAAAGCCTCCGCCGGCAGAACCTTTGCCGCACTTCCACTCGGATAAAGCGTAGCAATCAAACTGACGCCCAAAGAAACCGCCGCCACAATCACCGCATCCGAAACCTTCGGCGCGAACGGAAGATAATCGATCGAATAAACCGACGCATCCAGATGAATAAACCTGTAGTGCCCACCCAACCAGCTCAACACATACCCACCAATTAAACCCAGCACCGTTCCAATCACCGAAATCAACAAACCCTGCAACAGAAAAATCCGCCGCACCTGGCTCTCCGTCACGCCAAAACTCATCAACACCGCAATATCCCTGGTCTTCTCCATCACCATCATGGTCAGTGCAATCAAAATATTCAGGGCAGCCACACAAACAATCAGAGCCAGCACAATAAACGTCACAATCTGCTCCAGCTTCAGCGCCCGAAACAGCTCGCGATTTTGCTCCATCCAGTTAGTCGTCTGAAAACCCTTACCAGCAGCCTCTTCAATCGCCTTACCCACACGATCCGCATGATAAAGATCGTCCACCTTGAAACTGATCACCGAAATCAAATCCGGCTCGCTGAACAAGCTCTGCGCATCCTTCAACCTCGTGAACGCATAGCTGGAGTCATACTGATAAAACCCCGACTTGAAGATCCCCACCACCTCAAACCTCTGATACCGAGGCACCAGCCCCAGCGGCGTCAACTCGCCTTGCGGACTAGTCACCAGCACTCCATCCCCCACCCTCACTCCAATCGAATCCGCCAGATCCCGCCCAATCACAATCGGCGGAATCCCCTGAACCGCAGCTGCATAACCCACTTGTCTCTTCTCCGGATTCGACAAAGTCACGGGTTCCAACTCCGCAGCCGACCCCTCCTTCACGCTCTGCAACAAATCCCCAACCGTCTTCTCATCTGCCGGAATCACACCCTTGATCAAACCGCCCCCACTTCGAGCGCCATGCGAGATCAACACCTGCCCATACAACCCCGGAGCAGCCGCCACCACATGCGGCATCTTGCGCAAACGAGCCAGCAGAGGCCGCCAGTCTCGTATTCCATCGCCGGCAATCCGCATCAGATCGACATGCGCGGTTGACCCCACCAGCCTGTCCTGCAAATCCCGCCGCATCCCGTTCGTAATCGCCAACGCAATAATCAGTGAAGCCACACCCGCAGCCACGCCAATCACAGATATCGCGGTGATCACGCCAACAACAGCCTGTCGCCGCTTCGCCCGCAAATACCGCGCCGCAATAAAAAACTCAAATCGCATCGAACCTCAGCTTACTATCCCACTCAGGAAAACAAATGCGCGCCCAATATCATTTCCGCCAGTCACCCCAGGGCCTCCGCGCCTGGAACGTCCGCCGTCTCGTCGAACTCTCGTCCACTTTGCCGCGAGAACGTGTCCCTCTCCCTGCCATCCGCGAACTCGACGAACCCTACTGGGACGGTGGCCCGGCAAAATGGATCACCTGCCGTCAGATCGCCGAACACGCACGCCTCATCCGCGACCTCACGTTCCCCGTTATCCTCTCCAGCGACGGCAGCGTCATGGATGGTATGCATAGAATCTGTAAAGCCCTACTCGAAGATCTCAGCGAAATCGACGCTGTGCGCTTGCCGCACGACCCTGAACCCGACTACATCGGAGTACACCCAGACGATCTCCGCTACGACGAATGACACGGAGCAGTTGTCCTGTTCTCTACTCAGTATTCCCTAGACCCTGACTCCCTGCCTTTCATCGCCCCATCACCTTCGGCAAATTCCAATGCTGCCAGGCAGCCACCATCCGCAGCACGAAACAAACTGCAGCCCCCAGAGTCATCGCCACCCCACGCTGAATCTTCAACCGCAACCCAACCACCATTGCAATCGCTCCCGCCAAAGCAGCAGCCGCATAAACATCCGAGTGCAACACCCCCGGCACCTGTGCCAACAGAACATCACGCACCGTCCCACCACCAGCACCAGTCACCGCACCCATCATGATCGCCAGCAGAGGAGTAATCCCATACTCCAGCGCCTTCCCTACACCGGCAACTGCGAACAAAGCCAGCCCAGCCGCATCGAGCGTAATCATCAGATGCACCGGCACTCGCTCAATCAGTGGATGAAAGAAGAAAACCGCCCCGCCACCAGCAAACGCTGTCGTCGCATACCGCCAGTCCCGAATGCTATTCGGCGGAATCG
>DATMKY010000034.1:0-5759 GCA_035570955.1 Edaphobacter sp.
ACATGGCCGAGCGAGTCGATCGCATGATCGCCCAGATCGCTATCGCGGCCTCACAACAGGCAGCCGCAGCCGATCAATCCAGCGCCAGTCTCGATGCTATCCACTCCCTCAGCCACGACAACCTCACCGAAATGGCCACCACCGCAGCAGGAATCGAATCCCTCCGCACCACAGCCATCGCTCTTGAACAACAGGTCGATCGTTTCAGCCTCAAGCCAACACCTGACCTCCGACTTGTTCTCTCCCCGACAGGACGGAAGCAAGCCACCCTGCAACACGCCTAAGAGCCGGCTAAAAATTAGACAACAGAAATCAGGCAAAAAAATAGAGGGGTCCCGATACGGGCCCCTCTATTTTCAGTCACTTCTTATTCCGTACGACCAGCGTTAGAAGATCTGGAAGTTAACCTCAACATTCAACTCCACCAGAACCGGCTTGCCGTTCTCCATCGCAGGTTTGAACTTGTACTGTTTCACTGCTTCAACGGCCTTCTCATCCAGACCCATGCCCACGCCGCGGACGACATGTACATGGCTCGGATTACCGCTCGTATCCACCCACAGATTCACCAGTACGTTCCCTGCGACCTTCGCCTTGCGGGCCTCTTCGGAGAACTCCGGCTCAACCGAATAAATCAACACGGGCGCCGAGACTCCTCCGCCGATTCTCCTCGGTCCGCCACCCGTATTTCCCCCCGAACCCGGTCCGAGGCCTGAGCCATTCCCCGAACCCAGACCCGTACCCGAACCATTTCCCATCGACATGCCCACCAGCGGCGAACTCGCAATTCCGATCTGCGGAAGACTGCTGGCCATCTTTACGTCCTGCTGAACTTCGATTGTCGGTTCGATGTGAATCTTCGGCTCGATCAGCGGTGGTTTATTCGGCGGAACAATCTGGGTATCCGCAAACTTCGGCGGTGTTCCCTTCGTCACTGGAGTAGGCCCACGCTGTCCACCACCCCCACCCATTGCCGCTGCTTTCGGGGGAGCCTGGGGCGGTACCTGCAACTCAGTAATTTGCATCGCCTTTACAGGTGCGCTGAACTGCACATGCTTATGGAGCAGGTATGCGATGAGCAGAATAATCAGCGCATAGATCGCAATTGCAGAACCCGTCGCCATTGGGTTCTGCTTCGTCTTCATCCGGTCAACAACCGGAATGGGTTTGGACTCAAGCACCAGGGGTGGCAGCTTTACTGGGAAGAACACATCACGGATGCTTGCCCACAGCGAAGCAAAGACCCCTTCTTCCTCAATAACAAAATCGCTGTCGATTGGCTTGGACTCAAGCTGCAGCGGCTCTTCCTTGCTCTTGCTGAACGCGTCGCGCAGATTCGAGATCAGCGACGACCACATCGACCCATCGGTCTCTTCGTTCAGGTGCGGTGCGTCCGCCGGACGCAGATTCGGTACTGCCTTATCCGGATTATTCTCGGGAGATGAAGGTAGAAATGAAATCGCCATAGGCTGCTTTTATCTCGATGGTGGCAGCCGTAACCCCCAACCACCACTTTTAAGAAAATCGTGTGCCGACTCTACTTCTGTCAATACGTTCCCGGTCTTTCGCCGGTTTTTCTTCCATTACCGCCAAGCGCCTTTGGCTCCACAAGACATTCTACAAACTTTCACCTGCTCGTGCCTTTTATCTTGGACGTAGGTACCAGGGGGAATGTCTCTGTCTACTGTCAGTTCCCCCACCCTCCCGGATACAATAAGTATTCGGCGTAAACCGCACTTATGCAAACAGGAACACGAGGAAAGAATGCCGGACGCACCCCAGGCAAACCCTGAAGATTCAAAATCCGCTCCCAAAGCGTTGAAATCCACGCTCAATCTGCCCCAAACGTCTTTTCCCATGAAGGCGAATCTGCCGGAGAATGAGCCCAAACGCCTTGCCTCCTGGCAACAGCAGCATTTGTATGCCCAAATCCGCGCTGCCCGCGCCGGAGCCCCCAAGTACATCTTGCATGATGGCCCTCCCTACGCCAACGGGGCGATTCACCTCGGCCACGCCCTCAACAAGTGCATCAAGGACTTCGTCGTCAAGACCAAAACCATGGCTGGCTTCGACTCTCCTTATGTCCCTGGCTGGGACTGCCACGGGCTCCCCATCGAGATCAAAGTCGACGAGCAACTTGGCCGCAAAAAACTCGAGATGGACCCGCTCGCCGTCCGCAAGGCATGCCGCGACTACGCGCAAAAGTACGTTGATCTCCAGCGCACACAATTCGAGCGCATCGGTGTCTTTGGCCGCTGGGACAATCCCTACCTCACGATGTCGAACGGTTACGAAGCCTCCATCGTCGAAACCTTCTACGACTTCTTCGAAAAAGGCTTCGTCTACAAAGGTCTCCGCCCTGTCTACTGGTGCATCCACGACAAGACCGCGCTTGCTGAAGCAGAAGTCGAGTACGAGCAGCACACCAGCCCCAGCGTTTACGTCCAATACAAACTCGCAAGCGACCCCGAAGCCATCCACGGCAGGCTAAAAGGAAATCAGATCTACACAATCATCTGGACGACGACGCCTTGGACACTCCCAGCCTCGCAAGCCGTCGCTTTCAATCCAGACCTCGAGTACGTCGCGCTCCAAACCCCGAATGCAACCTATATCGTCGCCGAAGCCCTGCTCGTCTCTATCGTCGCCAACTGCAATCTGACGAGCGGCAAGGATGCCAGCAAGCCCGCGACTGCGGAAGACGTCATCGCCCGCTTCCCTGGCAGCGCGCTCGAAGGAGCCATCTTCCGCCATCCATTCCTGGATCGCGACATCCTCGGAGTCACGGCTGGCTACGTCACCGCCGATCAGGGCACTGGAGCCGTCCACACCTCGCCCGCTCATGGCGTCGATGACTTCGACACCGGCAAGCGTTACAACTTACCTGAGGTCCAGTATGTCGACAACGCAGGTCGCCAGCGTCTCACCGGCCGTTTCGGCGGAGGCGACCATCCCCAACCCTACGAAGACCTCACCGTTTTCAAATCGAACCCCGTCATCATCGAGCTGCTGAAAGAAAAAGGAGCACTCCTCAGCGCGACAACCTACGAACATTCCTACCCACACTGCTGGCGCTGCCATAACCCGATCATCGTCCGTGCCACCGAGCAGTGGTTCATCGGCATGGAAACTCTCATGACCGCCAGCGACGGAAAAGAGACCACCTTCCGCCAGCGCGCATTAGACGAGATCAAACAAGTCGTCTGGGATCCCGCCTGGGGCGAAGAGCGTATCTCCAACATGATTGCCACTCGCCCGGACTGGTGCATCTCTCGCCAGCGTATCTGGGGCGTCCCCATCGCAGTCTTCCTTTGCGAAAACTGCGGCGAGCCGCTCAACAACGCGTCCATCAACCAGAGCATCGTTGATCTCTTCAAAAACGAGGGCGCCGATGCCTGGTACAAACACGAAGCCGCCGCTCTCCTGCCAAAACACACTGCTTGCCCCGGTTGCGGTCACAAAGAGTTCCGCAAAGAGACCGACATCGTTGACGTCTGGTTCGAATCCGGCGCCAGCTGGCATGCGGTTCTCGACCTGGAACCCGAACTTCACTCTCCCTCCGACCTCTACACCGAAGGCGGCGACCAGCATCGCGGCTGGTTCCACTCCTCCCTGCTGACCTCAGTAGCTGTCCGCAATCAAGCCCCCTACAAAATGGTAGCTACTAGCGGCTGGACTCTCGACGAACAAGGCCGTGCCTTCTCCAAATCGCTCGGCAACGGTGTCGATCCCGTCGACATCGCCAAGCGTCTCGGCGGCGAGATCATCCGTCTCTGGGTCGCGTCCGTCGACTTCCGCGAAGACGTAGCCGCCAGCGAAAACCTTATGCAGCGCGTCAGCGACAACTACCGCAAGCTGCGCAACACCCTGCGCTTCCTGCTCAGCAACCTCAACGACTTCGATCCCTCGACAAACTCCATCATCTTCTCGCAGATGGAGCCGCTCGATCAGTTCATCCTCGCCCGCACCGCCGAGCTCGATGCCACCATCCGCGAGGCCTACGAAGACTTCGAGTTCCACCGCGCTTATCACGCCCTTAACGAGTACGTGAACACCGATCTCAGCGCGCTCTACCTTGACGTCCTCAAAGATCGCCTCTACACCTTCGCCCCGGACCACCCCGGCCGCCGTAGCGCGCAGACCGCCCTCTGGCGTATCGCCGAAGCCCTCACTCGCCTCATCGCCCCTATCCTCAGCTTCACGGCCGACGAGGTCTGGCAGCTTCTCCCCAAAGTTCCGAGTCGTGAAGCCAGCGTGCACCTCGCGCTCTTTCCCCACATCGCCGATATCGTTCCTGGCAATGTCAGCCGGATCGAAGAAGACTTCGAGCAGCTTCTCACCCTGCGCGACGAGGTCCTCAAAGTCCTCGAAGAGGCCCGCACCAGCAAACAAATCAGCAACCGTTCCTCTGAGGTTGAGATCGTCGTCGGCTGGCTCAACCAAGATGCCAATCACACTAACCCACTCTTCGAGCGTTACCACAACATTCTTCCGGAACTCTTTGGTGTCGCGCAGGTTGAACTCGACGATGCGGTCGTTAGCAAGGGCGAAGTTGAAAAAGGTGCATTTTATGTTCGGGCTCGTCCCGCCAAAGGCTCCAAGTGCGAACGCTGCTGGCGCTTTACCGAAGACGTAGGCCAGCAGAAAAACTATCCCACCGTCTGCCTGCGCTGCGCCGACGCTCTCCATGCCGTCAACTTCCCACCCTACACCTCAATGGAGCCGCAAGTCTGATGTCCGCAGCCAACGAAACCGCAACTCCCGCAGTCGAAACCGAATTCAAAAACAGACGTGCGCTCGTGCTCGGCATCTCGGCCCTGGTCGTCATCCTCGATCGCATCACCAAACACATCGTCGCCCAGCAACTTCCCAACGGACAGGCCAGAACCATCATCCCCGGTTTCTTCCGCATCACCGACGTCCACAATACCGGCGCGGCCTTCAGCATGTTTGCGGAAAACGCCTCACCCGCGACGGTGCGCAACATCCTCATCGCGTTCTCAGTCATCGCGGTCATCATTCTCTTTGGGATGCTCTGGCGCGTGGGCCGCTACATCAGCGTGACCTCCGTCGCCCTCGCTCTCATCCTCGGCGGAGCCTTCGGCAACCTGTACGACCGCATCCGCCTCCATTACGTCATCGACTTCCTCGAAGTTCACATCGTCCACTACCACTGGCCGGATTTCAACGTAGCCGACTCGTGCATCGTCATCGGAGCATGCCTTCTCTTAGTCGAAATCTTCCGCCCCCAGCCTGAGACCTAGACTCACCTCGTATAAGAGAACGTCCCGCAAAGATCGGTCGAATTCGCAATCGCGTCCGGAGCAAACACCGGCGGCTTCTGGCCCGAAAAGAAGGCAATCTTCATCGCCCGGCCTGAGACATAGGTCACCATCCACTGAGTATCCTCAGAGCCACACAGGCTGTTCTTCTTCAAAAACTTCCTTGAAGCCGGAATACTCACCCGATACAGGCTCGCACTCGCTCCGGTCATATCGTCCGGATTGAAGACCGCCATAATCTCTTCGGGCTTGAGCGCCCGGATGTGCGCGATCGTAAAGGTTACAAGATTGATCGCTATCTTTTCATCCGAAAGCGCCACATCTCCCGTAATGGACTGAGCCGTCGAACTGCTCGCACGCCAATAACCTTTGTCCTGCGCTACGGCCATCATGCAGAAAATCAGCACCGATCCTGCAACTGCACGCACCAACGTCGCTCGTTTCATCTCTTGAGCATTGCATTGCAATCACAGTTTG
>DATMKY010000035.1:0-90068 GCA_035570955.1 Edaphobacter sp.
CAAGAGCCGCGGTATCTACGAGTCACCCGGCCTCGCTCTCCTCTTCATCGCCTACGAGCGTCTCATCACCGGCGTCCACAACGAAGACACCATCGAGCAGTACCGCGAAAACGGTCGCAAGCTCGGTCGGCTCCTCTACCAAGGCCGCTGGTTCGATCCCCAGGCCATCATGCTCCGCGAAGCCGCCCAGCGCTGGGTCGCCAAGCCTGTAACCGGAGAAGTTACAATCGAACTCCGCCGCGGCAACGACTACTCGATTCTCAACACCTCCTCACCCAACCTAACCTTCCACCCTGAGCGCCTCACTATGGAAAAGGGCGAGTCCGCCTTCTCCCCCCGCGACCGCATCGGCCAACTCACCATGCGCAACCTCGATATCACCGACACCCGCGCTAAATTGCTCACCTACGCACAAAGCGGCCTAATCACTCTAAGCAAAGGATCCGAAATCCCACATCTAAACAGCGGAAACGAAAAGGAGTAGCTGTCTCGAACAAACACCCATCCTGAGCGAACCCTGAGCTTGTCGATGGAAAAGTCGAAGGAACCCAATGCACGCAACATCAACCAAACCGTTCGAATCATTCAAGCACTTAGCCTTCATCGCTCGTAGCAAGAACTGGTACGTAACGCGGTAACCGCCGCAAATGTTTCCGGGCTTTACCCCTAAGGTGTGGTCCGAATCAGGATTGCAATGACCTGCTGCCGCTGGGCAAGAGTATGCCAACACAGGAGCCATTGGGCTCTCCTCCAAAAGTCAGGATCTTACCCAAACCGGTCGCTGAAGATAGACAAACAACGAGGTGCAGCAAGCCAAATGTCCAACCCTCCTCAATCCGCAGCCACGAAAATGTGGTCCGGCCGCTTCCGCGAACCACTTAACAAGCAGTTCGAAGAATGGCAACGATCCTTCCCCTTCGACTGGCGACTCCTCCACCACGAGGTCGAAGCCAGCATCGCCCACGCCCGCGCCATCGAGGCTGCCGGAATTCTCACCAGCGCCGAACTGCTCCAAATGGAGCAGGCCCTCCGCGCCGTAGCGAAACTAGAGAACATCGCCTCCAACGACCACGCCGAAGACATCCACCACTTCGTCGAACTCGAACTCACGAAACAAATTGGCCCGCTTGCCCTCAAGCTCCACACTGGCCGCAGCCGCAACGAACAGATCGCCACCGACATGCGCCTCTTCGTGCGCGAAGCCATAGACAACACACTCGACGGCCTCCGCCAATGGACTCACGCGCTCATCGACCTCGCTGAATCCGCAAGCGATGCCACCATGCCCTCCTACACCCACCTGCAGCGCGCTGAACCCGTTCTCGTAGCCCATTGGCTCCTCACCTACGTGAACATGATCGAGCGTGACATTACACGACTCACCGATGCCCGCAAGCGCATGAACCTCTGCCCCCTCGGCTCCGGAGCTATCGCTGGCGCAACCCTCGCGCTTGACCGCACTATCGCCGCTCGCGTCCTCGACTTCGACGCCCCCACACCCAACTCGATGGACGCAACCAGTGACCGCGACTTCGCCCTCGAGTTCACACAGGCCATCGCCACCCTCGGCCTTCACATTTCGCGCTTCGCCGAAGAGCTGACCCTCTACTCCACCGCCGAGTTTGGTTTCCTCGACCTCCCAGAAGCCTTCTCCACTGGCAGTTCCGCGATGCCGCAAAAGAAAAACCCCGACCTGACCGAACTTATCCGCGGAAAATCCGGCCGCCTCCTCGCTGCAGCCACTACTCTTGCCACTCTCATCAAGGGCCTACCCCTCGCCTACAACAAAGACCTCCAGGAAGGCCAGGAGCCAGTCTTCGACGCAGCCGACACCATCGCGGGAATCCTCAGCCTCCTCCCAGCCTTCACTGCATCTCTCAAGTTCCGGTTTGACAGGATGAAGATCGCCGCCGAAACCGGCTATCTTAACGCCATGGCTGCCGCGACCTACCTCTCGAACAAGGGCGTCCCGTTCCGCAAAGCTCACGAGCACATTGGCAACGCTGTTCGGCTGGGCCTCGAAACAAATCGCGAGCTTCAACATCTAACACTCGATGAGTTACGTAGCATCAGTGCCGAATTCGGTGAAGACTTCTACGCATCCATTACGCTCGAAGCCACACTTGACTGCCACGACGTCATCGGCGGGACAGCACGTCACCGGGTCGCTGCTGCCTTGGCTGATGCCCGTCAACGCTTCACTATCGACAGGCAAACCGAATCTGCGAAACTCAAATAAGAACTGATGACCACCGCCCTCCAATCCGCTGCAAGTGAATCGACAGCCTCCACGCGCCTTCGCCAGGGTGGAGCGGTGGTGCGCAAAGCGAAGCTCCCTGACGCCGTCAATATCTTCGATCTCGTCAACTCCCTCTCCGGCGACGGCACCCTCCTCCGCCGCAGCTACGCCGAGATCTGTGAGAACGTGCGCGACTTCGCCGTAGCCGAATCGGAGTCCGGTGTCTTCCTGGGCTGTGGAGCGCTCCATCTATACGGCCCTCATCTTTCCGAAGTTCGCTCGATCGTCGTGAAACCTGAGGCCAAGGGTCAGGGTGCCGGCGGCCGCCTCCTCCGCGCACTCCTCGAGGAGGCCGAAGAGCAGTCTGTGACAGCCGTCTGCCTCTTCACACGCATCCCCGACTTCTTCTTTCACTTCGGCTTTCGCGTCGTCGACCGCACTACGCTGCCTGACAAGATCTACAAGGACTGCCAGACTTGCCCGCGCCTCTACGCCTGCGATGAGGTTGCCATGGTCCGAGGGCCATTGCCCAAGATTGCCGTCCTTGGACCCAGCAGGATCGCTCCTCCCGAACTGGTCAAGCTTCAGACCGGCACCGTCCCTCAGCGAAGCTGACGTCCCTCTCCAGCCCGCTAATATGTGCGAAAGTCTTCCGTCCAGATACTTTAGGTCTGGACTCTTGTTTCGCGTCCGGCGCAGATTCTTGCGCGAATCATCCGACAGGTGTTCCCGATGGCATTTGTCAAGCTACCAGGCGTGGTAGAAGTCGCCACGTCTGGTCATCTGAACCTCGGTTTTGAAGAGGCTGCTCAACGTTTCTGGAGTGAGAAGGCTTGATTTGGGTCCGTCGGCAATGATGCGGCCCTCCTTCATGAGGAGGATGCGGTCGATCTCAGGAAGGATGTCGGCGATGTGGTGGGTGATGAGTAGGATGCCAGTACCCTGCCAGGCAAGTTTCTGCAGGAGGTTGCGGAGATCGGCCTGCGCCGCCAGATCGAGAGCGTTCGAGGGTTCATCGAGTAGAAGCATCTGAGAAGAGGCAACGAGCGCACGGCCAATCATGATGCGCCGTTGCTGCCCCGCAGACATCTGTCCGACTGGCTTGTCTGCAAGATTGACGGCATCGATCATCTCCAATACCTCGTCGGCACGAGTCTGCATGGCCGGTGTGACGGTGAGATTTGGCCACAGCGTACTACTGGAGAAAAAGCCGGTGAGAACGGCGTCGCGACCGCTGGTCTGGAGGGTGGGCTTGCCGGGAAGTTCAGGCGCGACGACCCCGAGACGTTTTTTGAGCTCGGTGAGGTCCCAGCGCTCGCGATCGAAAATGCGAACCCTGGTCTCTGGTTCAATGATCGGATAGCATTCGCAGGTAATGGCTTTGATGAGGGTGGATTTGCCGCATCCGTTCGGACCGAGGATGGCAATGTGCTCGCCCGTGCTGACGGAAAGGTTGATGTCGTGGAGAACGACGTTGTCACCTCGAGCGACGTTGACGTGAGCTAGTTCAAGAAACGCTGGCATCTTCTTCCTAGAATAGATGGTGGGACCCAAAGATCAATCTAGGCAGCGTCGGGGTCGAGACAGCGATCTGCCCACGGTGTCTGTAGACGCAAGGGGAAACCTCGCGCTAGACTATGGCCTCATTTCGGCCTCTCCCCCGGCTCCCTGCAAAAACTGAGAAAACAAACTTTCAAATGAAGGAGACTTGTCATGGTTCAAAGTGTCCGAGTGCTTGGATTTAATCCCACAACCAATGGCCTTCACTTCCTCAACAGCTTTCCAAGTGGCATCCCTGACTACACCTTCAGCGTCTTGGGCCAGACGCTGAAGCTTGGAGACGCTAGCAACGGACTCTGCGGAGGTTTTGTCTACACGGTGAAGGACTGTTTTGAGGCCGGACTGCTGCCGCCGCGCGATACTGTAGCTCCGGCCAGCGGTTCACCGCTATTCAACTATATTGTGGCGCGGCTGACGAACAGTTTCGACGAGAGTGATCTCAATCAATATCTTTCGTGGATTCAAATGACGGACAACGATACGTTCCTGGGTAGCGGGATATCGACCCACGAGATCAATGAAGAATGGCCGAAGATCAAGGCGGATCTCGATTCGAATCACGTTTCCCCACTTGCCCTGGTCCACGGGCAGGAGCCACCGACAGTCGGTTTCTTTACCGGCATTCAAGACCTTGGCGAATGCCACCAGGTTCTTGCGTGGGGGTACGACTTGAATGGTACGTCGCTGACGATCTATATCTATGATCCGGACAATTCGGGCGACAACAACACAATCACGCTGGACATCGGGCACCCAGGAAGTAAGACGCCAATTAATGTGAGCCACTGGGATGCTGGAATGTATCGTGGTTTCTTCCGGACTCACTACAATTTCCATGATCCGAGAACCCCGGCTTCAGGCGCGTTTATCCAAACGGTCGTCACAAGTCCTGGGATTACTTCTGCCGGCCCCGTTTCGCGTCCGTGGACCGATGTTACCTGGGCAAACGTCTCCGGCAATCCGATAGTGCGATTTACGGGAAGCGTTCACGATTGGTCAACTCACGTGAATGTAGCCTCGGTTGATGCCAATAGACAGATTCTGCAGTTGAGAGCTGTTATTGTGACGGGTGGTGACGATCTGCGCGGCGGAAGCGGTGCCAATGATAATTGCAACGCGATTGTTACGATGACTTCGGGCGCCCAGGTCACGATACCGAACATCAACGACAACGCCCATTGGAATAACGGCGAAACGCATGTTGCGGTGATCCCGCTGCCACCGGGAACAACGGGAGCAAGCATTGCGCAGTTCGGGCTGCACACGCAGTTCGGCGGCGGACTGAGCGGCGACAATTGGAACGTGAACCAGGTCACGCTGATCGCGAGCCTATTGGGGCAGGCGACGGTTCCGCCTCCTGTGGTGCGCACGTGGTTGAACTCCTCGGGCAATCCACTGGTCCGGTTTACGGGCAGTGTCCATGACTGGTCGACGGCAATTTCTGCGTCCGCCACGGATGCTGGCAAGGTTATTGAAAACTTGAGTCTGACGATTCAGACCGGGGGAGACGACCTTCGCGGAGGCTCAGGCGCCAACGATAACGCTTCCGTAATCCTGACGATCAAAGGGAGCCAAATTACGATATCCAACATCAACCAGGGAGCTCACTGGAACAACAACGAGACGCACGTTGTGGCTTTGAATATTCCCGCTGGCACCAAAGCGGGTGACGTCACGAAGTTCGATCTTCATACGCAGTTTGGAGGCGGCATTGGTGGGGACAACTGGAATGTCAACCAGCTGACGCTGCAGGCCACCCTTCCGGGGTAGAACGGATAGCGCTCGCCGGATGGTTCCAAAAATCTAAACCCTTGAGTAATCGCCCTGACCAACGTAACGGCGTTTAGGCGAAGTCCCAAAGGTGTTCCTTGGGGAAACAATCATGTGCCTGCGAAAAGGACACTAAAAACAGGGAACTTTTTCTTCATCGTTGACGTTCTATGCATAGATGATCTATGGATATAACATGGTAAAAAAATCTGACCTGATGCCTGGAACGCTGGACATGATGATTCTGAAGACTTTAACAAGAGGCCCACTGCATGGCTATGGGATCGCTTCGTCGATCAAGCGTGCTTCGGACGAGGTTTTGACCGTGGAGGAAGGCTCGCTCTATCCGGCACTCCAACGGCTGCTGCTGCAGAACTGGGTGAAAGCGGAGTGGAAGGCTACGGAAACTAACCGAAGAGCCCGCTTCTATACGTTGACGGTTGCTGGGCGAAAACAGCTCGGCGTAGAGAGATCGCAGTTCGAATTGATGATTACGGCCATCGGCCGTGTAATGCAGGACGCGTAGGAGAAAACCATGGAGATGATTCCCCGGTTCTTCAAGAGGTTTGGAACGTTGCTTCGCCGCAACAGATTCAATAGCGAGTTGGACGAGGAAATGGCGTTTCACCGCGAGCAAAAAGAGAAGGAGTTGCGGGAGTTTGGCGTGGCGCCGGAGGCTGCACACCGCGCGGCAGTGCGTGAATTCGGGAATACGACACGGCTGAAAGAACAGAGCTACGAGGTTGTGGGTTTCCGGTTTGAAACGGTGTGGCAGGATCTTCATTTTGCGATTCGCCAGCTGCGCAGAAGTCCTGGCTTTACGCTGACGGCGATTGTCATGCTGGCTCTCGGCATCGGCGCAAGTGTAGCGATCTTTGCCTTTGTGGATACTGCGTTGATTAAGCCATTGCCTTATAAGGATCCGACGACACTGGCGGACGTTGCAGAATCCGGGAAAGCATTTCGGCGTTCGAACCTTTCGTACCAGGATTTTGCTGATTGGAAGAAGATGAACAAGGTCTTCAGCGCCTTGGAAGCATACACCGGAACGGGCTCGTTGATTGATACACCTTCCGGCGTCGAGCCAGTGCCGGGTGCGCGGGTGACTGCTGGGTTCTTTCGGGTGTTGGGAGTGACTCCCGCGCTGGGACGCGATTTTTATGACGGCGAGGATAAACCCGGTGCAGCGGACACGGTGATGATTACGTATCAATCCTGGCAGTCGCGGTTTGGAGGAAGACCGGACGTCGTCGGACAGACGGTAAAGCTGGATGGAACACCAAACACGATCATTGCCGTGCTGCCAGCAACGTTTCAGTTTGCTCCGCGGGGTAATGCGGAGTTCTGGAAGACGATGCATGAGTTGAACAACTGCGAGAAGAGACGGAGTTGCCACAATCTCTTTGCTGTGGGGCGATTGAAGGATGGCGTAACGGTCGCGATGGCGCGCACCGAGATGCTCTCGATTGCTAAGCTGTTGGAGAATCAGTATCCGGATTCGAATCGTGGGCAAGGCGCGACGGTGCAGCCTCTCTACGAGCAGATTGTCGGAAATATACGCCCGATTCTACTGGTGCTGCTCGGCGGAGCAGCGTTGCTTCTCGCTATTGCGTGTGTGAATGTATCGAGCTTGTTGCTTGTGCGGTCGGAAAGCCGACGACGTGAGATTGCCGTGCGTGGCGCGCTCGGAGCATCTCCTTCGCGATTGACTCGCCAGTTCATCACCGAAGCATTGGTGCTGGTGTTGTCGGGTGGACTCTTAGGACTCTCTTTTGCATACTGCGGGATGCACGTGCTGCTCAAGCTGATCTCGAAGGACGCCATGGCTTACGTACCTTATTTGGCGGGAGTTAATTTGAACGCGCGTGTGCTGACGTTCACTGGTGGAATCTGCATGCTTGCAGCGGTGCTGTTTGCGATGACCCCCGTGTTACGACTGTCGCTGACAGCATTGCGCGATGGATTGAACGATGGGGGCCGAGGTGCAGCGGGAGTTCTGTGGCGGCGGATCGGCGCAAATCTTGTGGTGGTGGAGCTGGCTATCGCTGTTGTGCTGCTGGTTGGCGCGGGACTGCTGGGAAAGAGCTTCTACAAGATGCTTCATGTAGATTTTGGTTTTCAGCCTGATCATCTGGCAACGGCGCAGGTGGTGTTGCCGGAGACAAGTTACGCAAAGGGTCCACAGGCAGTAGCAGTGACCAGACGGATATTGGGTGATGTTGCAGCTCTTCCGGGTGTTAAGTCCGCGAGTTTCGCGAATCAGCTTCCGGTGAGTGGCAATGGAAACACGGACTGGATTCGCATCGTCGGCAAACCATATAACGGAGAACACAATGAGGTGAATGGACGCGAGGTAAGTGCGGACTACTTCAAGACATTGCAGGCGAAGCTAATCGCAGGAAGATTTTTTGCGGAAGATGAGGACGCTTCAAAGCCACTTGTGATCGTGATCAACAAGGTCTTTGCGAAGCAGTATTTTCCGGGGGAAGATCCGGTTGGCCGTAAGATCGGAGATACCTCGCTGACTCCGACATCACTTCGGGAGATTGTTGGAGTCGTCGACGACGTGAAAGAGGGAGGACTCGACGAAGCCGTCTGGCCGGCGGAGTACAGACCGCTCAATCAGAATAACGATTCGTACCTTGGGCTTGTCGTTCGCACGACTCAAGATGAAAAGTTAGTGCTTCCCGCGCTCGGCACAGCGATTCACAAGATCGATCCCGGGATCGGGGTGGTGGGTGAGGCGACTATGATCGGGCGGATCAACGAATCTCAGACGGCGTACCTGCATCGCTCAGCGGCGTGGTTGGTAGGTGGATTTGCTGTGCTCGCGCTGCTGTTGGGTGTGGTTGGGCTTTATGGAGTGGTGGCGTATTCGGTGAGCCAGCGAACGCGCGAGATTGGCGTACGGATGGCGCTGGGCGCACAGCAGAGTTCTGTGTACCGAATGATTCTGAAAGAAGCCGGGTGGCTAACCGGAATTGGGATTGGGGCGGGACTGATTTGCGCAGTTGCAGTTGCTGCGCTGATGCGCGGGTTGCTGTTTGGGATTCGCTCCTGGGACGTGCCGACTCTGGGGTTGGTCGCAGTAGTGCTTGGCGCTGCGTCGCTGCTGGCCAGTTATTTTCCGGCACGCCGAGCGGCTTCGGTAAATCCGGTGGAGGCACTGCGGGCAGAGTAGATGTTCAAGTTTGGTGAGTTCGGAGCTGACGCGGTATAGTTGGATACAATTTTGTACTCAACTCTGGTTCGCGAGAACTCTATCGAGGGCTTGAACGATGAGAACTACACGCAGGGATGTCTTGCGATGCGGCGCAATGGCGGGAGCTGCATGGCTGTCTGCTGGCAACTTGCTGTTGGGTGCAGATCAGAAAGAACCGCTTGCCAAAACAACGGCAGGACCGATTCGGGGCCGCGTGGAAGAAGGAATTTTTGCGTATCGTGGCGTGCCGTATGGGATGGATACGGCGATGACGAGGTTCGCTGCGCCGAAACCGCCCGTTCCGTGGACGGAGACGAAAGATTGTCTAATGTGGGGGCCGCAGACGATTCAACCGTATCGGGCACCCGCGCCTCCACGGGCGACGCCGAGCGCACCACGAAAGCCAAAGCCTACCCGTGAGACGAATTTTCACATGCCTCCGGATGAGGGTGGGGAGAGTGAGGATTGCCTGCACCTGAATGTGTGGACTCCAGCGATGCGCGATGGCAGGAAGCGGCCTGTGATGGTGTACTTCCACGGCGGCGGCTACACGTATGGCACGGTGAACAGCACCTTGTATGAGGGGACTCAACTTGCGCGGCGCGGCGATGTCGTGGTGGTGACAGTGAATGGTCGCTTGAACGCTTTTGGATTTCTTTATCTCGCAGAACTGGGCGGTGCGGCGTTTGAAGACTCGGGGATGGCGGGGCAACTGGATCTTGTCCTGGCATTGAAGTGGATTCGCGACAACATTGTGGAGTTTGGTGGGGATCCGAGCAAGGTCCTGATCTTCGGGCAATCGGGTGGAGGCGGCAAATGTTCGACGCTGATGGCGATGCCTCCTGCGAAAGGACTGTTTCATCAGGTCGTTTGCATGAGTGGACAGTTGATCGCAGGGATTCCTAAGGAGCGGGCGACAGAACGAGCCAGAGCAGTATTGAAGGAGCTAAAGCTGGAGCCGGAGAATATCGACGCGATCAAGACGATGCCGGTTGAGCAGATCAAGATGGCAGCGAGGGCGGGAGGAAATTATGGACCAGTGGAAGATGGCCGGTCTCTGCCGACTGGACCGTTCTGGCCGGAGGCGGCGGCACAGTCGCTGAATGTGCCGCTGATTCTTGGCAATACGCATGACGAGACACGGTTCCTCGGAGGGGTGCCCGGAGTCGATCTGTTTGCCCTGGATTGGAGTGGTGTCGTCCCCGCGCTAAACGCAAATCCGGCATTCGTCAGGGATTTCAATGCGGAGGAGATCGTTGCAAAGTACCGATCGTGGCATCCTAAGTATTCGCCGACGGATGTGTACTTCCAGATCACGACGGATACGAGAGTATGGCGAGCCGAGCAGGTTGCCGCGGAGAAACGAGCAGAGAATCCGGAGAGCCAGAAGAAGACATGGGTGTATCAGATGGACTGGATCTCCCCGGCGGCAGGCGGCCGCTACAAAGCACCACACACGATGGACCTTCCCTTTGCGTTCAATACGGTGGCGATTGCGCCGGGCATGGTCGGAGATACTCCCGAGGATCAGAAACGCGCGAAGGCGATGGAAGACGCTGTATGCGAGAGCTATATCGCGTTCGCACACAACGGCGATCCGAACAACAAACATGTGCCGAAGTGGCCGACGTTCGATCTGAAAACCCGAGCGACGATGATCTTCGATGATAAGGTCCGCATTGAGAATGATCCACGTGGAGAGGAACGCAGGTATATCGAGCAGGTACCCTACGTTCCAAACGCGACGTAGAGACCGTTACATGCCTTTGAGGATTGAACCCACGACACCGCCGATAACACCGGCCTCAGCTTCCTGACGTGCCCGCTCCCTTGGAAGAAATTCCTGAATCTGGTGGGCAAGGCGTGAGATGGGTAGCGTCTGCAGCCAGACACGACCAGGACCCCAGAGCGCAGCGAGAAAGATTCCATCGCCGCCGAAGATCATGTTGCGGATGCCTGGAACCTGCTGAATCTGAAAGTTGACGGTTGACTGGAAGGCGCCGACGTGGCCTGGGTGGACGCGGAGCAGTTCGCCAGCGGCAAGATCGCGAACGACGAGTTCACCCGAGAGTTCGAGCCATGCGATTCCCTGCCCGGAGATTTTCTGGAGGCGGAAACCGTCCCCACCGAAGATGCCTGCACCGAGCGACTGCTGAAAACCGACGCCGAGATTGATGCCTGGCGTTCCACAGAGAAAACCATGGCGATGCACGAGATACTCTTGTCCGGCAGATACCTCAACGGGAACGATGTGTCCGGGGACACGGGCAGCGAAGGCAACTTCACCGGGGGCGCCAATGGCGCGGTACTCCGTCATGAAGAGAGAGCCGCCGCCTGCGACGCGTGCAATTGCACCGAAGAATCCACCGCCGCCTGCATGCTGAGTATGCGTGTTCATCTGGATGGAAGCCGACATCCAGGAGAGTTCGCCAGCCTCGGAGATGACAGCGTCGTTTGGGGCGAGAGCAAATTCAAGCACGGGCAATGTGGTTCCAAGGATGCGGGTCTGCATCAGAGTTTCTCCTTGTCGCGGTTAAGGATACCAGCGGAGTCAAGTGAAGGATTACGAATTTCATAATCCTGCATCTTATGTCAAAAGTGTGTCTTTCTTATCTTGAAACCCGCAGTACGACGACAACGTCCTTAAACTTTCTATAGGAGAATGACGTGGAAGTGTTAGGCAATGCGGTGCGCGAACAAAGACTAAACAGGAGTTCTGCGGAACTGAAGGAACCTCGGATCGGTTTCGTTTCGCTTCGCTCGCCTCATGACCGGAAATCGTGGTCCGGAACGAACTATCAGCTCTTTCGGGCTCTGCAGCGGG
Source organism: Edaphobacter sp. (assembly GCA_035570955.1). Lineage (GTDB taxonomy): Bacteria > Acidobacteriota > Terriglobia > Terriglobales > Acidobacteriaceae > Edaphobacter. Next base: position 11,596 of record DATMKY010000035.1, read on the forward strand.
TATTCAACGATGTGGTTTTTGTTGAGATGCCCCGGACTCGACTGATGGAACGGATCGGTGGCCTCGTCAACCGAGTTAAGAGCTTTCTGGGGGATCACGGCGAGGTGATTCAAAGTGTTCCGATGAGCACGCTGTACGGGCGGGAGTATCGCAAGGCGATTTTGAAGGCGCGTTGTGATGTGGTGTTTGCTCCTGCTGCGTCAACGGAGATCGCTTACCTTAATTCTCCGGTTCCGGTTGTTTATCTCACCGATACGACCTTTGAAGCTATGGTGGATTATTACTATCCAAAGTCGGAGGTTCACGCTGTCAGTCATTGGCAGGCCAATAATATCGAGAGGCGTGCCTTAAACCGTTCCGCAGCTGTGATCTTCTCAAACGACTGGGCCATGAAGTCGGCAGTCGAGCACTATCATGCCGATATTCGCAAGATGAGTGTGATTCCTTTTGGCGCGAATCTAGACAATGTTCCTCCGGCTGGCGAGCTGAATCGAGGTAGCAACGATGGAGTGTGCCGGATGCTGCTGGTCGGACGAGATTGGAAACGTAAGGGTGGGCAGATTGCGCTGGATGCCTTTAATCTTCTCGTGGAAAAGTATGGTGATTCTAAGTTTGAGCTGACAATTGTGGGGTGTGCTCCGTCGAAGCCAGTCGAGAGGCCAGGGCTGACTGTTATTCCGCATATCGACAAAAACAAGCCGGGTGGACTGGAGAGAATCGAAGGGCTTTATCGTAATGCCGATATCTTTCTTCTGCCAACGCAGGCGGAGTGCTCGGCAGTCGCCTTCTGTGAAGCTGCTGCGTATGGGCTTCCGGTAGTTACGACAGATACTGGGGGGACCGCAACGATCGTTATCGATGGCATTACTGGTTCTCTTTTGCCGGTAGAGTCAGGACCGGAGCAATTTGCGGCAAAGATTGATGCGCTGTGGCGCGATCCGAATCTCGTAAACATGCGAGCCCAGGCGCGGCAACGCTACGACGAGATGTTGAACTGGAACTCCTGGGCATCAAAGACGCGCGAGATAATTCTGCAGGTGTTGAAGGGTTCCAAAGCGTCTCAGGAAATGTAAGTCCTAATTGACATTTGATTGTCAGCGGCGCGACAGGCCAACCCGAGCGAGTACGCCCATAATGCGAAAACCTGCTTTGAGACTGGCTTTGAAGTCACCAGAGACTTTCGAGGTGCCGCCAATGCGCTTGCGGTAGTCGACGGGGATCTCCTGGATTCGAAGATCGCGCTGTGCGGCTTTAATCTGCATCTCGAGGTTCCATCCGTAAGTAAACTCCGACATTTGTAACTGATTGAGTGACGATCTTCGGATGGCACGAAGAGGGCCCATGTCGGTGTAACGTCCTTTGCCGAGTATTCGGAGGAGAAGGCCCACCAAACAGCCGGCAAAGATTTGGGATCCGAGCAAAGATCCGGGTTCGTGCGTGCCGCGGATGCGTGACCCTATCACGAAGTCGGCTTCGTCGTTCTGGATTGGTGCTACGAGACGCGGAAGATCGGTGATAACGTCGGAGCCGTCGCCATCCATGAAGATGAGAATCGTACTGGATGAGAGTGCGGCGTTCGATCCGGCAAAGCAGGCCGCTCCATAACCTCGCGGCGAAGTGATGACTCGTGCACCTGCGGCGTTGGCAATGTCTGCGGTTGCATCGGTGCTACCGTTATCGACGACGATGCACTCTGCGATGAGGTTCCACGGCATCGACGAAACTACCTGGCCGATTGATTCCGCTTCGTTGAGCGCGGGGATCACAACAGAGATGGGCGACGACATCTGTTTTTCAGCGGAGACCAATGTAGACGTCGATCTGGGCATTCTCGGGATCGGCGGAGCGCTGGTCGTAGATCTCATAGTCCGTTTGAAAGGCTCGTTTGCCACCGAGTTCTTCCTCCGACATAGACCAGATGCGCTGCCAGACGTCGCGGACGACCTCGCCAACCGGCCCGCGTTCCGAGGTGATGACAGCGTAGCGACCCGGAGAGACGTGACGAACGGTAAGGTTCACTGGAAGTGATTCGTTTGAAAGCACAGGGAGGCCGAGAAGATAAGTGTAGTGGCCTGTATGATCGGTTTCATAATCGGTGTAAACCGCGACAAGATCGACGCCGATCTTGTTGGGAATTTTCGCGACCACTCCGGGCTGCAGAAAGGTTTCCCAGATGTTCTCGATCTTGCCGTTGCCTGACATCTCCCTTGCGTTACTGGTTCGGGTCGATAAACCGGCCATGTAGAAGCCGGGATAGTGCTCAATGCGCATTTGCAGAAACTCTCCTTCGACGAGTGCCATTGTAAGCGACGCGTGTTTGCTCAAGCGAATGAGAAGAGTTTAGAGGCTCCAGCGCAAGCCGCAGTTGACGCAGGCGGGAGGCGGTTCGCTTGTGAGCAGGCCGGCACGGAATCGTTGGTAATCCGGGCCATTCCAGATCTCACGAAGAGTGCTTTGCGTGGCGTCGCCGAGGGTGAAGCTGCCGTAGCCTCTCATGCTGAATGGGGCAATACAGCATGGAAGGACGCGGCCGTTGGCGGTGATGTACATCAGCGACCATGGCCGGCGACAGAGTGACCATGGATTGTCAATGCGCTGCATCTTGATGGATTCGCCGGGGTCGACGGCGCCGGATGCGGAGAACATGACTCCCAGCTCTTTTGCGATCGACTCGGCCTCGCGAATGAGAGATTCTTCGTAGCCAGTAGTGTGCTCGAAGAGAGTGGATTCAGCGCGGGCGAGGGAATATTCGCTCATGGGCTCCTCAAAAAAAACGAGACGCTGCAGATAGACCTCGGGGACTCCGATAGAGTGAGCGAGGCGCACGAGGTTGGGGAGTTGATCGACGGTTTCGCGTAAACCCGTGAGCCAGAGAGAGACCCGTGGCTTGGGCGCATTAAGCTCGCGCTGCATGGCGATGAAATCTTTGACATTAGCGACAATCTTTGAGAAGAAGTCTTTGCCACGTACCATCCGAAATGCTTTGGCTTCGGCAGCGTCGAGGGAGACGCGGAGTTCGTCAAGGCCTGCGTCAATGAGGGCTCGGCCATTGGCCTTGGTGAGGAGCGTTCCGTTGGTGTTGAAGAGGACGTAGATGTGGCGAGCCTTGAGGTAGGCGACGCGCTCTGTGAGGTCTTTGACGAGCATGGGCTCGCCAATGCCGTGCAGGACGGCACGCGCGATATTCGGGTATTGATCGATGAGCGAGGTGAAGAGCGACCAGGGCATGTCGGCTTCGGGTTCGAGTTGCTCGTAGGTGCGAGGACAGGTAGTGCAGAGAAGATTGCAGCGGTTGGTGGTCTCGAGGTAGAGGCAGACTGGCTCGTTTTGCGCGATGGGTTTGAGCTGCTCTTCAGGTTTTTCGAAGTAGCGCCGCATGCGATTTTTTTCTTCTTCCGCCTGTTGTGCGGCAGAGCTGAGCTTGACTGCTTCAGTTAGATCTTCCGGCAGGATGGGAGGAAGCTGGCTCATGGCTGATTGCCCGTTACTGCAGATTGGACGAAGAAGGTGCTATGAAGGGGCCAACGGCTCAGTACGAATTGCAAGAGGGCTGCTATGAGGACGGAGGCGTAGAGAATTTCGTTTGCCAGAAACATTTTCGGGCCGGGCTCGGCAAGGGCAGTCGTGTAGAGATAGAAAAAGCCTAATAAGTATGTGAGGACGGGTAAGTTTGGCTTTAGGGCGAAAAACGGGACGAGCCACAGGATGTACCAGGCATAGTGCGGAGAAAAGACAAGCATCAAGACGGATGCGAGTGCGAAGGCGGGAGCTAGAAACCCTGCTTTTGCAGAGGGGGTATCGCTTTTTGGCGGACTTGCGGTCTGCCAACACCACCAAAGCATCGCGGTGAAAAGCGCGGCGCAGAAGATCAAGTAGGCCATCGGGGTAAGGTTGTGCAGGCCAGGAATTCTTTGTGCGAGCTCGAGGAGGAAGTAGCGGGAGCCACTGACAACTCCTTCCTCTCGAATGTAGCCGCCGAGGAAGCCGAAGACCAGCTTTCCGACGCTTGCATAGGCTGCGTATCCAAGGGCGATCACACCGGCTACGATGGCAGGCATCTTGATGTCTCCACGACGATAGAGCGCCGGCAGGAGAACCAGAGGATAGAGCTTGAGAAGGATTGCGATGCCGAGAAAAAGGCCGGTGAGGATGGGCTGTTTGCGATAGCGTGCGAGTAGCGCAAGTGCAATGAAGGCCATTGCGGCTGAATCGAGGTGACCTGAACCAGCGATCTCCCAGAGGAGGAGCGGGCACCAAGCGTAGAGCAGTGACTGCTCACGACGTATGCCGAGGCAATGCATCAGCGTGACGAGGGCGTACATCGTCACAGCTTCGAAGAGGACCATCGCCGTCTTCATGAAGGTAACGCTGGGAGAGATCCAGGTGATGAGGTAGAAGAGCGCTTGCGCTGCGGGTGGATAGATGGTGTGGGCGTAATCGCGACGGTTGATATGGTCGAAGATGTGCTGATACCGAACGCGAAGAAAGACGAGGGCAGAGTCGCCGGGAACATAGCGGTAGGGGCTGATGTGTGCGTGCTGGACGATACCGTCCCAGACGTAACGGTAGATGTCGCTGGAGAGATATGGCTCGGCAAAGAGGGCGGCCATGCGGCAAGCTATTGCGATCGCCAGGATGACCGGAAAGGTGAAACGGTCGATGGGTTGCGTAAGGATGAGGAAGGCTGCGGCGAGATACAGGATGCACGACCAGCCGGAGACTCCTGAGAAGCCGACGGTGAAGTGGCTGTACTCGCGGACGAGTTGGCGCGTGAGAAAAAAGAGGGCGATTCCGATACTAAGGAGCGCTGCGTTGGTCTGCCACGGGCGAGCGATGGACCAATGCGGGGTGGCTGTACGGTTAGTTGAGGCATGGTGCCGGATGGTAGCAGCAGGATTGGTGGTAGTTGTCATCGGCTGCTGCTTCCCTGCTGCTTCAGTTGGCGGAGGAGTTCGCGGGTGTAGTTTGCCGGATACCCTGGGACCGATGTGAACGATGGTGGCGTGTTATCGAGGAGTTCTGCTGTGAGGATATCGAGGGTTTCGGTATCGTCTACGTCGTACCAGAGAGGCAATATGGATGTTTCGATATCGGCAGTTTTCGCTGCGGCGATGGTTTCTGCGAAGACGGTCGAAGTGCTCCAGTTGATGCTTGTAAAAAGCTCCAGATGAGCACGTTTGACACCAATGAGATAGTAGCCGCCGTCTTGCGAGGGACCAAGAATGATCCGATCGCCGGGTTTTGCGAGTTCGGCGACGGCTTGATGGAAGGCAGCGGCGGGAACGGTTGGTGAGTCGGAGTCGATGAGGCAGACGCCCCCGTATCCGCAGGTGAGAAGATCCTCTGCGGTGGCGAGAAGACGTTCCCCGAAGCTATCACCACGTTGCGGGATGAGAGCGAAGTCCGTGGGAAGTAGATTATCGAAGAGAGATTCATCGCCTACCGGGGTGTAGGAGACGACGCCCGCGGCTTGGTTGGAGGCAGTGACGGTGGCGATGTTTTCTGTGGTGTCGCGCAGGAAACAGGTGTTGATGGTTGCAGCCTGCTCCGAAGAAAGAGGTGGACAGAGACGTGTTTTGACTTTGCCCGGACGCGGGGCCTTGGCCATGACGGCGAGTACGCACTGACCTGCTCGCGCGGCGAGAGGATGCGCCGGATTGAGAATCGGGTATGACATGGCGAGAAGCGGCATGGTATTACCCTGCCAGTCGATTTCTCCTCCTTAGCCACTAAGGTGCAATCAGACCACATCGCTCCAATCGAGAATGACCTTGCCGGAGTTCCCGGTGCGCATAGCAGCGAAACCATCCTCGTAGTCGCGCCAATTCATCCGGTGAGTGATGACACCAGAGATGTCCAGACCGCTTTCGAGCATGACGGTCATCTTGTACCAGGTCTCGTACATCTCCCGTCCGTAGATGCCGCGAATGGTGAGCTGGTTGAAGACGACCTGGTTCCAGTCGATTGAAATATCTTCCGAAGGAATGCCGAGCATGGCGATTTTGGCTCCGTGGCTCATATTGGAGAGCATTTCGCGGAATGCATTCGGATTGCCGGACATCTCGAGACCAACGTCGAAGCCTTCCTGCATGTGGAGCTTCTGTTGAATCTCTTTAAGAGGCGTGGCACGAGGGTCGACAGCGAGCGTGACGCCAACTTTTTCGGCCAGCTTGCGACGGTATTCGTTCGGGTCTGAGATAACGACGTAACGGGCTCCGGCGTGGCGGGCAACTGCCGCGGCCATGATGCCGATAGGACCGGCTCCTGTGACGAGAACATCTTCACCAAGTACGGGAAAGGCAAGAGCGGTGTGGACTGCATTGCCGAGCGGATCGAAGATCGCAGCAATTTCGCGAGGTACACCGGGGTTGTGAATCCAGATGTTGGACATGGGCAGAACGATGTATTCGGCAAATGCGCCGTTGCGATTGACGCCGACGCCCAGCGTGTGAGCACAGAGATGGCGGCGACCGGCGAGGCAGTTGCGGCAGCGTCCGCAGACGACGTGGCCCTCGCCGCTTACAAGCTGACCGATAGAGATGTCTGTGACGTTCGAACCGGTCGCGACGACCTCGCCTACGAACTCGTGACCGATGGTGAGTCCCTTTCGAATTGTGGACCGCGCCCATGCGTCCCATTCGTAGATATGCAGGTCAGTACCGCAGATTCCGGTTGCGAGAACCCGGATTTTTACGTCGTTGATTCCCATCTCTGGCTCGGGAACATCCTCAAGCCACAGGCCGCGCTCTTCGCGGCTCTTTACTAATGCCTTCACTTAAATAGCCTTTCTGGTTGCGGTAACAGCCGCTCCAGGCGAAATGCTTTGCTTCTGAGAACAATTCTAGTCGTTTGAACAGGTAGGCGCTGGACTCGTGAATTGGCATTCAACAACATCCAACCAAACCCGTCAACTCTTACAGTGTCAACCTTCGCAGAGGAGAGACATAATTTATCTCTTGTTGATAAACAATCACTCCACTGAAGTATTCCGGGATATGCCCAATTCACCTGCCGGAGTATCTGCCATGACAAACGATAAAGTAAGCACGTCGACACAACCAGTGAAAGCCGAGTACGACCGTCTTGATGAATCTCGCGTTCAAGGCGTTCCGTGGACAAAATGGGGACCGTATCTCAGTGAAAGGCAGTGGGGCACGGTGCGCGAGGACTATAGCGCGAACGGCGATGCGTGGAACTACTTCACGCATGACGAGGCTCGTTCACGGGTGTATCGCTGGGGGGAGGATGGCATCGCGGGGATCTCGGACAATCAACAGCTTCTCTGTTTCTGTCTGGCGTTGTGGAATGGTGCGGACCCCATTCTTAAAGAGCGCCTGTTCGGATTAACAAACTCCGAAGGCAACCATGGTGAGGACGTTAAGGAGTATTACTTCTATCTCGACTCGACGCCTACTCACTCGTACATGAAGATGCTGTACAAGTATCCGCAGAAGGCCTATCCCTACGACGACATTGTTCAGACAAACAAGAAACGATCGCGCTCCGAATCAGAGTATGAGCTATTGGACACCGGCGTCTTCGATGAAAACCGATATTTTGATGTCTTTGTCGAATATGCCAAGGCCAACCCGGAAGATCTGCTGATTGCCGTGACGGCGCATAACCGCGGCGACAAGGATGCCACGTTGCACCTGCTACCCACCGCATGGTTTCGTAACACGTGGTGGGCAGAGAATGCACCATCGTCACGACCGGCGTTGACCGCTAGCAAAGATGGACTGGGTGTTCATGCCGATCATCCAGTCCTTGGGGGATACGAGCTGCGCTTCGATGGGAATCCGGCTCTTTTATTCACGAATAACGAGACTAACGAAGAGCGTCGCGGAGGACAATCGATTACTCCCTATACGAAAGACGCTTTTCATCGTTACCTGTTGAAGGGTGAGAAGGCTGCGGTGAACCCTACCCAGAGCGGCACCAAGGCCGCAGCCCACTATGAGATGAAGATTCCTGCGGGAAAGAGTTCGACGTTACGAATGCGCCTTACGAAGAGTGGCACGGCAGGCAAGATCGGCTTTGACGACTTTTCGTCCGTCATGACAAACCGACTACAAGAGGCTGATGAGTTTTATCGGATGGTTTTGCCTGAGCATGTCTCGGATGACGAAAAACTGGTGATGCGGCAGGGATTCGCAGGAATGCTGTGGTCGAAACAGTTTTACTACTATGATCTTGAGCGGTGGCTCGAAGCGCGTAATGCTCCCGAAGACCAGGTAGCGGCCGGAGTGCGCAACTCAGGCTGGTTCCATATGCTGACACAGGATGTCATCTCCATGCCGGATAAGTGGGAGTATCCGTGGTTTGCAGCATGGGATCTCGCATTTCATTCTCTGCCCCTTTCAATGGTGGATCTATCCTTTGCCAAGACGCAGCTGAAGCTAATGCTGGACAGTCTGTATCTGCATCCCAATGGTCAACTTCCGGCATATGAGTGGAACTTCGGAGATGTTAATCCGCCAGTGCATGCGTGGGCCTGTCTCGCGCTCTATCGGGCCGAACGAGCAGAGTGCGGCAGGGCCGATATTTCCTTCCTCGAGCAGTGTTTTCAAAAACTGCTGTTGAACTTTACCTGGTGGTTGAACCGCAAGGATGCGGACGGAAAGAACGTCTTTCAGGGCGGTTTTCTTGGACTCGACAACATCGGCGTCTTCGATCGCAGTAGTCCGCTGCCGACGGGCGGCCATCTGGAACAGGCCGACGGAACTGCCTGGATGTGTCTCTTCTCACAAAACATGTTGCAGATCGCGATTGAGTTGAGCGCAACAAATCCTATGTACTCTGAGATGGCGTTGAAGTTTACGGAGCATTTTTTGTGGATTGCCGGAGCGATGACTAATGTCGGCGAGGACGGTGATCAGATGTGGGATGAAGAGGATGGCTTCTTCTACGACATTCTTCGACTGCCCGACGGCCGCGCGACGCGCCTGAAGTTACGCTCCATGGTTGGTTTGCTGCCTTTGTGTGCAACAACAGTGATCGAAACCCCGTACCTCGATCATTTTCCTGACCTAATGAAACGCGTCGAAGACTTTTTGACAAGGCACTCCGAGCTCTGCGACAACATTACTTCGCTGCGGGTAAAAGGAGTGAATAATCGCCGGATCCTGGCTTTGCTGAACGAAGGCAAGCTGCGGCGAGTTCTTCGTCGGATGCTTGATCCTAACGAATTTTTGAGCGACTACGGGATTCGATCGATTTCAAAAACTTATGAAGGGCATCCCTTCGTCTTTGAATACCCCGGCGGTCGAAACACAGTAGAGTATTTGCCGGCGGAGTCGAATACGGGGATGTTTGGCGGGAACTCGAACTGGCGTGGGCCAATCTGGATGCCGGTAAATACGCTGATTCTGCGCGGACTTTATCAGTACTATCAGTTCTACGGCGAGGATTTTAAAATCGAGTGCCCGACAGGTTCCGGAAAGATGATGACACTATACGAAGTTGCTGTGGAGCTCAATCGCCGGTTGTCCAATATCTTTCTGCGCGATGCGACGGGCCGTCGCGCCGTGTATGGTTCTTTGGCCAAGTTTCAGAACGATCCTTACTGGAAAGATCTGATTCTCTTCCATGAGTATTTCCATGGAGATAACGGCGCAGGGATCGGCGCGAGTCATCAGACGGGGTGGACGGGAGTAATTTCTTACTTGATGAAGCTCTCTTCACTAATAACTGCCGAAACTGCGCTGAAGACAGAGAGCGCCTATGCTGCCCTTCATGCAGAACCGAACAAACCAACGTCCACCTGACCCGCTTGCAGCTCTCTTTGTGCAACTCGCTATAAAATAAGGGGACAGACAAATGACAGGTACGTACGGATGTCCTGGTCTGATTCCGCAGAAGAACGAGATGTAATGCTTTATTCCACAGATAACCTTCGTATTACTTGGACAAAAGTCGTTCTACCGCCTGCCTTTCTTGAAGAGGAGCTGCCTGTTACGGAGCAGGCCTCGGCAACGGTCTACAACGCTCGCAACGAAATTGTAAAGATTCTCAATGGCGAGGATAAGCGCCTGCTCGTGGTGGTAGGTCCCTGCTCCATTCACGACACGAAGGCCGCACGTGAATATGCCGAGTTGTTGAAGGGTGCGATCGCTGAGTTCTCTGAAGAGCTCTGCCTGATTATGCGGGTTTACTTCGAGAAGCCACGCACAACGCTTGGCTGGAAAGGGTTGATTAACGATCCGTATCTCGACGAGTCATTCCAGATTAACGATGGTTTGCGCAAAGCGCGGCATCTCCTCCTAGACCTGGCTAAGATGGGAGTTCCTGCAGGCACGGAGTTTCTCGACATGATCTCGCCGCAGTATGTATCGAGCCTCGTGAGCTGGGGGGCGATCGGTGCGCGTACGACAGAAAGCCAGGTGCATCGCGAACTTGTGTCGGGACTTTCCTGCCCAGTAGGCTTCAAAAATGGGACGTCAGGAAATGTACAGATTGCGATTGAGGCGATACTCTCTGCGGGGCAGCCTCACAATTTTCTAGGGCACACCAAACATGGACAGACCGCGATTTTTGTGACGAAGGGGAATCGCGACTGCCACATCATCTTGCGCGGCGGAAGACAGACCGTCAACTATGACGCGGCTTCTGTTGAAGAGACCTGCAAGCAGATGGAGAAAGCGGGGATTCGGCCACAGGTCATGATCGACTGCAGCCATGCGAACAGCCAGAAGGAGCACACCAGGCAGGTGGTTGTCGCTCGTGATGTTGCCGGGCAGATCTCCGCAGGTGACACGCGCATCATTGGTGTAATGCTCGAGAGCAATCTCGTCGAAGGAGCACAGAAGCTTGTTCCTGGGAAGGAACTCGTCTACGGGCAGAGCATCACCGACGCCTGCATAGGCTGGGACGAAACCACAAAAGTGCTGCGTGAACTCGCTGTCGCAGTGCGGTCTTCGCGCTTCGCCCACGTTTAGCTGTGATTTCTGAACTTTAAATCTCTACTAGCATCGAAATTGGCTCTGAATATGACGAATGGTTTGCAGAACTCTGAAGTCCCGATACGCGTCCGCATCGCGCCCAGCCCCACCGGAGATCCACACGTCGGCACGGCCTATATTGGCCTGATCAACTTTATCTATGCTCGCCAGCGCGGAGGGAAATTTGTACTTCGCATTGAGGACACCGACCGCGTCCGCTTCGTCGCGACATCAGAACAGGAGATATTCAATTCTCTCCACTGGCTCGGCCTCGCATGGGATGAAGGCCCGGACGTCGGCGGCCCTTTCGGCCCCTACCGGCAGTCGGAACGCACAGAGATCTATCGCGAGCATGTCGAGCTCCTGCTCGCCAATGGGACCGCCTATCGCTGCTTCTGCACCGCTGAGGAACTGGAAATTGTTCGCCGACAGCAGATTGCCGCGAAACTTCCGCCTCGGTATCCCGGAACCTGCCGCCACCTGAGCGCGGAGACAGAGCAAGCCAATCTTGCCGCGGGCAAACCGTTTGTTGTTCGCATGGCAGTCCCTCCCCACGCACGGAACGCAACGACTTCAACAACCTTTCGCGACGAACTGCGCGGCGATATCACCTTCGAGCATTCAAATGTGGACGACCAGGTGCTCTTGAAGTCCGACGGCTTTCCGACTTACCACCTTGCGAATGTCGTTGACGATCACCTGATGCAGATCACGGACGTCATCCGTGCGGAGGAGTGGATCTCATCGACGCCAAAACATGTCTTGCTGTATCGAGCCTTCGGATGGCAACAACCGCGGTTCTGGCATATGCCATTGCTGCGCAATCTCGATAAGTCAAAGATTTCGAAACGTAAGAACCCAGTCTCGCTGATCTATTATCGCCAGGCTGGCTTTCTTCCTGAAGCCGTCATCAACTTTCTCGGCCTGATGGGCGGAGGAATGCCTGAATCGGGCGGGCCTGTCGCGGAGAAGTTCTCACTTGGTGAAATGGTTGAACGTTTCGAGGTAAAAAACATCCGCCTCGGCGGCCCGGTCTTTGATCTGACGAAGCTCAAGTGGTTGAACGGCGAATATATCCGCGCCATGTCGTCTGAAGATTTCTATGCCGCGTTGCGCTCCACAGTCCTCGGCGATACGTACCTCAGAGAGATTGCGTCGCTGGTACAGACGCGCGTTGAGACACTGGGCGAATTTGGCAATCTAACTCACTTCTTCTTCGCCGACGACATTCTTCCATCGGCAGAGGTTTTTGTTCCGAAGAAGCGGACGCTTGAGGAGACTCTTGCCTTTGCCGCTGAGCAACTGACCGTGCTCGAATCAACCGAGTGGAGCAAAGAAACGCTCGAAGCTGCGTTGAAGAAGCTCGGTGAAGAAAAGCAATGGGCGGTCAAGGAGAACTTTATGCTGCTACGCGCGATCGTTACGGGCAGCACAATGTCTCCTCCGCTATTGGAGAGCATGGTTGTGTTCGGCAAAGCCCGTTCTCTCGACCGAGTGCGACGTTTTCTCGAAGCACAGAAGAAACTGTCCGGCTCAAAGAAATAGCATCGACTGAACGCCTGCCGCAGTTTTCAAGGGCGTTCGAACCTTTGATCCGCAATCTGTCACAATTCTGGCACTTGTCTGTCGTCTATTTCGTACCATTCCTTCGGGTCGGTTCGCCAAGTTCTGACGGCCCTTTGAGGACACGATCGATGAAGTTCGCCATGATCTTTCTGTTGTCCGTGATACCCGGTATGTTGGCGTCTCATGCCGAGACAACTCCTGCACCTCCCGGCAAATTGGTCGACCTTGGCGGTCATCGTCTGCATGTTAACTGCACGGGCAAAGGAAAATTTACAGTGGTCGTCGAAGACGGGTTGGGAGACTTTTCCTTCGATTGGATTCTTGTTCAAGCCAAGGTCGAGAAGTTCACAAGAATCTGCACCTATGATCGAGCCGGTTATGCGTGGAGCGACCCGGGCCCTAAGCCGCGCACATTCGCACAGCTCAATCTCGAGCTTCACGATGCGCTGGGAAAATTGGGAGAACGGAGTCCGCTGATTCTGGTTGGCCATTCCTTTGGCGGTGGCGTTGTTCGAAACTATTCGGCCGCCTATCCTACGCAGGTTGCGGGCATGGTTCTTGTGGATACCACCCATGAGGATCAGCGAATCTCGATGGGCCCGAAGAGGACCGGCCGGATACGTGATTCCGCAAACGGAGTTCCAATCCCAACGCCACGAGAAGATCTTCTGCCTACCGACAAACCCAATCTCTCGCCGGTTGCGAGCCCCCCTGGAAAAATCGAACCGCCATTCACCCTATTGCCCGAAAAAGAACAGAGCCTTCACCAATGGGCCGAGCGTCTGCCAGCGCTCAACGCCGCCGAAGACAGCCAGAAAGAATGGTCAGCTGAATCTATGGAATTAATGCATACAACACCGCAAGAGGGAATCCTGGGATCGATACCTCTTATCGTTCTTACCCGAGCGAAGGGTGGTTTCGGCTCAAATCTCGATGTGTCAGCAGAAGAATTGGAAGCGGAACGTCTTCGCCTGCAAGCGAGCCTGGCGCTTCTGTCGTCCAATGGACGGCAGATTGTTATCCAGAGTGGCCACAACATCCATCTGGAAGCACCGAATGCGGTTGCCGATGCCATCAAAGAGGTCGTTCTTGCTTGCGAGCAGGCAAAGAAATCACGAACGGTTCCTTAGCCGTTTTTGAACATCTGCTTTATCCCGCGCAGCGCCTGCCGTGTCCTCTCTTCATTTTCGATCAGCGAGAACCGTACGAAACCATCTCCGTGTTCGCCAAAGCCAACGCCGGGGCTGACTGCAACCTTCGCCTCCAGTAGCAGCTTCTTTGAGAATTCTACTGAGCCAAGTTGGCGGTATTGCTCGGGAATCTTCGCCCACGCAAACATCGTTGCCATTGGCAGTTCGACAGGCCAACCTAGCTTGTTCAACCCAGGAACCAACACGTCACGACGGTCCTTGTAGTTGTCTCGGATCTCGGCAACGCAGTCCTGAGGCCCTTCGAGTGCTGCGATAGCTGCCACTTGAATTGGCGTGAAAGTGCCATAGTCGAAGTAGCTTTTGATCCTTCCCAAAGCAGCAACGAGTTTTGGATTGCCTACCATGAAGCCCACGCGCCAACCGGGCATGTTGTAGCTCTTGGAGAGTGTGAAGAACTCCACCGCGATATCCTTGGCGCCGGAAACCTCCAGCACGCTCGGCGCACGGTAGCCATCGAAAACGATGTCTGCATAGGCCAGATCGTGGACGATGTAGATGCCAAGGTCTTTGCATAGTGCGACGATCCGCTCAAAGAAAGGGAGGTCGACGCACTGTGCCGTGGGGTTCGCAGGAAAGTTCAGGATCAGCAGCTTTGGTCTCGGGTGCATTCGCGGCAGATCGTATTCCAGCCGCTTCATCATCGCATCCGCGTTGCTACCGTCCATCGCGATACTCTGCACCTTCGATCCGGCGATCACGGGACCGAAGATATGGATCGGATAGCTTGGATTCGGTACTGCCACGGTATCTTCGTCATCCAGCACCGCAAGGCATAGATGGGCAATACCCTCCTTCGAACCGATCGTGACGATCGCTTCGCTTTCGGGATTGAGATCCACGTTGTACCGTGTCTGATACCAGTTGCATATCGCTCTGCGAAGCCGCGGGATTCCGCGCGAGAGCGAATAACGATGGGTTGCCGTTTTCTGCGCTGCCTCAATCAGTTTGTCGACTATATGCTTCGGCGTTGCCCCGTCAGGGTTGCCCATGCCGAAGTCGATGATATCCTCGCCCCGTTTTCGGGCCGCCGCCTTCAGCTCGCTTGTAATGTTGAACACGTACGCTGGCAGCCGTGTCAGCCTTCGAAATTCTTCCATCCCGCCGTGAACTCCTTATCGGTTCCGTATCTCTCATGATGCCATCACTTTCCGCATGCCGAGGAGAGACGTATCGAAGCTACCAATAGCGGAATGCAGGATTACGCGATCGCTACTTCGCTATGAAGATCACCTGCACGGGCAGCATCTTCGGCGGGTAACACGCGGCGTGATCGCAGGCTTGGTAGCGCAGGGAGCCTTCCACCGTGTGAGAGCCCGCTTCCGCAACAACCGGCAGCTTTACGGTAAAGGCACCGGTGTATACGTCCAGCTTCTCTGACGGATCAAAGCTGAAGCTGTAGGAGGTACCTGGAGGGTATTCCAACGCCTCGGCTTTGACTCCATTCGCGGGCTGCAAAGTCATCTGCGTAGGAATCAGCAGCTCTGACTTTGGCGTATGTGAGTTAACGTGAAAGCCGTCGACGACGCGGAAGTGCAGTTCCAGCACTCTACGCTTCCCTGCCTCTATCTGTTGCTGTTCGGCGGCGTAGATGACAAATGCCTTCGGTTTCGGCGCGGGAGCATCGAGATTTCCCACCTGTTGACAGGACGCGCCAATCGGCGCACAGATAAAAGCGGTCGCGAGCGTGAGACAAAACCGAATCACTGGCCACCTGCCGACGGGGCTCCAGAGGCAATCGTCTTTTTGATGTGAGCTTCAATCTGATCTTTGCCGCCAAGCCCAGCCGTTTCGTCAACGATAATGCCGTTGCGATCAACGTAAAACGACATCGGAAGATAGTCCATTCCCTCCGGCGAATAAGCCTTCTGGACTTTGCCATCGGTCAACAAAATCGGATAAGTCACACCGGTTTTTTTGGCAACCTTCGCAATGGCTTCGTTGCCCGCATCGACGTCATCCGCCAGACCGAGGATAACCAGTCCCTGCGAGGCATACTGCTTGCTAAACTCCTCGAACCAAGGCATCTCGACCTTACAGGGTCCGCACCAGGTTGCCCAAAAATTCACGAGCACGGGGTGTCCCTTGAAATCGCTGAGCGACACTTTTTTACCTTCAAGTGTAATCAAGGTAAATGCTGGAGCCGCTTTACCCAACATCTGTGCTGCTTCGGCCTCGGGAGACTGCGAGTCTGAGGACGCAGTGGCACCGGCCTTTTCTGGCGTTAAAACGACTCTGCTTTCCTGCGCCTGCTGCATCGCTTTGCGACGCTCACGCAAATTATGCCACCCTGCCCACAACAAAAACGCGATGCCGACGATCATCACGCCAAGAACCAATCCGTTCCGTTTCACGTCTGAATCCTTCCGGCACGCCAACCGCGCCATTTCACTCTATCTAGTTTAGACGCAAAGCCTCCGGGAACGATTCTCGAAGGCCTTGGCAAGACCGGAACAGCGCGTCTGCTAGCATCGACATTGGTTCGGCCATGCCCGTCAAAGTTACTAACTCGCCAGACTCTTCGAAACCGTCAGAGTTCGTACGCGTTGAAGCGGCCGCGCTTACCGAACTTGCCCTGCGGATGGATGGGTCCATGAGCAAGCCTTTCACGGAGGCTACTGCGCTGTTGCTTGGGGTCGCCGACGGACGAGGCCGCATCATTGTCACGGGGATCGGCAAAAGCGGAATCATCGCACGCAAGATCGCAGCCACGCTTCGTTCCACGGGCACACAGGCACACTTTCTTCATGCAGCGGAAGCGATTCACGGCGATCTTGGCATGCTGGCGGCCGGCGACGTTGTCGTTGCACTCTCTTACAGCGGCGAGACGGAGGAGTTGCTGCGTCTGCTCCCGACGCTTCAGCGGCTCAAGGTACAGCTTGTCGTGATCAGCGGGTGTAGCACTTCGACTCTTGCACGGGCGAGCAGGATCTTCCTGGACGCGGGTGTCTCGAACGAGGCCTGCCCACTTAACCTCGCACCCACAGCATCCACCACGGTAATGTTAGCGCTGGGCGATGCGCTCGCGCTCGAGGTGAGCCGTCGCCGCGGCTGGAAGGCCGAGGACTTTGCCGATCTGCATCCCGGTGGACGTTTGGGCAAACGCCTCGCTCGCGTCTCCGAGTTATTACATAGCGGCGACGCTCTGCCACAGGTCGAAATTGGGACGCCAATGACGCAAGTGATCTATGAGATGTCCCGCAAGAAGCTCGGCATGACCACTGTTCTCGAGCACGGCCGACTCGCAGGCATGATCTCAGACGGAGATCTTCGCCGCCTGCTGGAACGTGATGGCTCGCACGCCCTTGAACATACTGCCGGCGAGATTATGAATTCAACACCAGTCACCATCAGCGGCACCGCTCTGGCATCTTCGGCCCTTGCTCTCATGGAGGACCGAAAGATTACTTCACTGGTCGTGGTGGGAACGAATGGGAAGGTTGAGGGCGTTGTCCATCTTCACGATCTCTGGACGCTGCAGCTTTCCTGAAATCGTCAGTTGTTTCTGTCTCTGCGAGCTCAATCTGAAGGCACGAGAGTTGCGCGGAAGATAGAATAGTGACAATAGAATATTTCACACCCAAAACAGCTGGAAGGTTACCCGAGAACGCATGCATCGCTGGTCACAACTTTTTATCCCTACCCTCCGTGAAGCGCCCGCCGACGCCGAAGTTGCCAGTCACAAGCTTCTTCTCCGTGCCGGCTATATCCGCCAGCTAGGCGCGGGCATCTACAGCTACCTCTTTCTGGGCAATCGCTCCATCAACAAGATCATCGGCATCGTCCGTGAGGAGATGGACCGTATTGGTCAGGAGTTCTTCCTTCCCGCACTCAACCCGAAGGAAATCTGGGAGGAGAGCGGCCGCTGGTCTGGCATGGGCGACAACATGTTCCGCCTGGAAGATCGCAAAGGAGCCCAGCTTTGTCTCGCCATGACTCACGAGGAGATCGTCACCGACATCGCACGCAAGGAACTTCGCAGCTACAAACAGCTCCCGCAAATCTGGTACCAGATTCAGACTAAATTCCGCGATGAGCCACGCCCACGATCCGGTCTGCTGCGTGTCCGCCAATTCCTCATGAAGGACTCCTACTCCTTCGACCTCGACGAAGCTGGCCTTGATGTCTCCTACAACAAACACGACGAGGCCTACCGTCGCATCTTCACTCGGAGTGGCCTCAACTTCGTCGTCGTCGAAGCCGACTCTGGAGCCATGGGCGGCTCAGGATCGCAGGAGTTTATGGTCTACACCGAGGCCGGTGAAGACCTCATCGTCAGTTGCCCCGAGAGCGGCTACGCAGCAAACATGGAAAAAGCCACCTCGCGGCTCTTCCCCGTCACCGAAATGGAACCGACCGGTGACGGTCTGCCCGAACTCGTCCATACTCCAGGCAGAGCCGCAATCGCTGACGTGGCCGAGTTCTTCAAAATTTCGCCAGCATCTGATATCAAGACGGTCGCCTACATGGGAAGCAAGAAGGACGGTACGGGGAAAACCGTCGAGGTCCCGATCATCGCCTTCCTGCGCGGCGATCACTTCGTCAACGAGACTAAGTTGATGGCCACCACCTACGTCACCGAACTCCGCACTATGGCGGCTGAAGAACTTGCTCTCTACTTCGGGGGGCCAGCTGGGTATCTCGGCCCAATCGGACTTAAAGTTCTTCCCGCCGACAAGGGCGATCCATCCGCCGCATTTGTCGTCGTCGATAAGGGACTCGAAGGCCGCAAAAATATGGTCGGCGGCGCCAACAAGCTCGACTATCACTACCGCAACATCGTCCCTGGCCGCGATTTTACCTGGACTCGAGTTGCTGACATCCGCAATGTTAACGAAGGTGATCTGGATGTCTCGAGCGGCAAGCCTCTCAAGATTGGCAAAGCCGTCGAGATTGGCCACATCTTCAAGCTAGGCAATAAATACTCGAAGTCAATGGGGGCCTCCGTCCTCAATCGCGAAGGAAAAGAAGTCATGCCTATCATGGGCTGCTACGGCATCGGCATCGAGCGCATTCTCACTGCCGCTATCGAATCCTCGGCAGCGCACAACGGAGGCAATAGCTACGCACTGCATCCCTCCATCGCACCGTTCCAGGCCGTTGTCACCATTACAAACGTCGGAGATGCAAATCTCCTCGCTGCGGGAGAAAAAGTCGCTGCCGCTCTCGAAGATGCCGGCGTCGATGTCATTTTGGATGATCGCGACGAACGCGCCGGAGTAAAATTCAAAGACGCTGACCTCGTTGGTATTCCGTTTCGAATCAACATCGGACGCGGAATAGCTGAAGGTAAAGTTGAACTCGTTGATCGTCTAAAGTTAACGAATGAGGAACATCCCATCGATGAGATCGCTACACACCTTGTGGGTCTTGTACGCCAAGCTACACTAAACCCCGTTGACCCAATCACGCCCTGATGTCACACGCGGCATCTAACTCGTCTAACCATGTAGACCGCGCTTATGCTGAGCGGCCTTGAATCTCTTCTATGCCCGTCAAACTCAAATACGGAAACTCGACAAGTACAACCTCACGTATCACACAACTCCTGCATTCTCGCCTGTTCCGCATCTGTCTCGTTGCGGTGCTCGGTTTGATGGTGATTGGAGTCTCTGTCTTCGGCTACTTCTACTATCACTTTCAGAAAATCGTTGACGACCGTATCGCCTCAGGCCCGCTCTTCGCCAGTGTTTCGCAGATCTACGCTGCACCCCGCGAAGTTCGCGACGGCCAAAAACTCTCGCTAAACGAGATCGCTGCCGATCTGCGCAGGGCCGGATATAACAGCCATCCGCAACTCGGCACCTACCAACTCAACGGCGACAACATTTTCATCAAGCCCGGCCCTGAGAGCTACCACAACACCGACGGCGCCACCATCACAACCGGGGACGGCATCGTTCAGAGCATCACCGCAGAAAACGGAGCCGAGCTCAAGGCCTACGAACTTGAGCCCCAACTCATCACGGCCCTCTCGGAAGACAAGAACCGGACCAAGCGGCGCTTTGTGACCTACCAGGAGATTCCTCAGCACATGGTGCAGGCGGTCGTCGCTATTGAGGATCGCGACTTCTTCAATCATGGCGGAATCAATTATCTGCGCACCATCAAATGCGGTTTTCAGGATCTGCTCTCGCACCATATGAGCTGTGGAGGTTCCACGCTCACGCAACAGCTCGCTCGCGGCTTCTTCCTCTCGCCCGAAAAAAAGATCACTCGCAAGCTGCGGGAGATTATGATCACCTTCCAGCTCGAGGCTCGCTTCAACAAGCAGCAGATCTTCGAGATGTACGCCAATCAGATGAATCTTGGCCACATCGGAAGTTACGAGATTAACGGCTTCGGCGAGGCGGCGCAGTCCTTCTTCGGCAAGCCGCTTGGTCAGCTCGACATCGCCCAGTGCGCCATGCTCGCTGGGCTGCTTCAGAACCCAAGCTATCGCAATCCCTATCGTCATCCCGAGCGCGCTATGGAGCGTCGCAACATCGTCCTCGATACCATGGTCGAGACCGGCGCCATTACCCGCGCCCAGGCTGACGCAGCCAAAGCCGAGCCGCTTCGCCTTGCCCCTCCCAACATTGACGCAAGCGAGGCTCCCTACTTCGTCGATCTCGTTCACGAGCGGCTCGTTCAACGCATTGGCGATCAGGATCTCTCGCACCAGAGCTTGCGCATTTACACCTCGCTCGATCCTGATCTCCAACAGATTGCCTCCGAGGCGGTCGAGGTTGGCATGAAGAATGTCGACGATCTCGTCCGCCACCTGCATAAGACACCCAAAGGTCAGGAACCGCCACCGATCACCTACCCACAGGTGGCACTCGTCGCGCTCAATCCGCACACCGGCCAGATCCTCGCGCTCGTTGGAGGACGCAACTACGGCGCGTCCCAACTCAACCATGCCACTTCCAACCGCCCCACCGGTTCTATCTTCAAGCCATTCGTTTACGCAACCGCCTACAACACTTCACTCAATGGGACCTCACTCGGAGAAGGCGGAGTCTTCACCGCTCTCACTCAACTCAACGACGATCCGCAAGACTTCGGCACCGACGACCAGCCATATACCCCCGGCAACTTCGAAAAAAACGAGTTTCCTGGAATGGTTACAGCGGCCACCGCAATCGCGCACTCGCTCAATATCGCAACCATCGCCCTTGCGCAAAAGGTCGGCTACGGAAATGTAGCAACCCTCGCTCACTCCGCAGGCATTCTCTCTGCCAAGGCCACGCCTTCCGTCGCTATCGGAACGTACAGTGCCACGCCGATTGATATGGCTGGCGCATACACCGTCTTTGCCAACAACGGTGTTCATCTCAATCCGTGGATGGTAGCGTCAGTTCGGAACACCAACGGCGATATCGTCTCCGACTTCTCTCCGGAGGGTAAACAGGTGCTCGATCCCCGCGTCGCTTACCTGACCCAGTCGCTGATGGAAGGTGCACTCAACTACGGAACCGCCGCCGGGGCAGTCCGCGGACATGGCTTCAGCGCTCCTGCAGCAGGCAAGACCGGCACCAGCCACGACGCGTGGTTCGCGGGCTACACCTCTAATCTTCTCTGCATCATCTGGGTCGGCAACGACGACTACACCGATGTCAAGCTTCAAGGCGCTCATGCCGCCGCGCCCATCTGGACCGAATTCATGAAGCGTGCGATCCAACTCCCTCAATATTCGGACGTCAAACCGTTCAGCGCACCTGAGGGAGTCACCGTTGCTCGCATCGACAGGCCCACCAGCCTTCTGGTCGACTCAAGCTGCCCGAACAACAGCTTCTATGTTGGGTTCCTCGACGGCACTGCACCCGTAAATACCTGTAGCCAAATGGGCGAAAATCCACAGAATTTCTTTCAGAAGATCTTCGGCCTCGGTGGCAGTAGGCCGACAAATCCCGACACGACCCGACCAAACGCAACTCCACCCCCGCCAGCTGCAACTGGGGCACCCATAGTCCGGCAGGCACCGAACACTCCTCCTGACGGCAATGCACCCGACACCACGCAGCAGCCTGCGCAGCCCAAGAAGAAAAACTTCTTCCAGAAGATCTTCGGCGGAAAAGATAAAGAAAAACAGGAGCCGCAACAGCAGCAGCCACCACCGCAATAAAATTGCTGCGCATCGGACGGTCTACTTCGTGTGCGCTACGATCGAGCATTTCTCCGGCCCATGCAGTTGCTTGGTGCAATTCTCCAGAGCTTTTTTGTCTGCCAAGCCCTGATCGATCTGCCCGAACGAAACTCCCCAAGCCTCCGAACCATTCGTCGCAAATGCCTTGTAAGGCCCCATGATCAGGAAGTTACGAAACGCAGCCACGCCTCTTTCGTTGAGCCCTGCCGGAGGCGGCACTTCGGGAACCGGTGGCGCTGGGAGCAGAGGCGTTTCAATCAGCACATTTTGCGCACGCAGATATTCCTCAACCGTCGGCGTCCATCCTGCAATGTTGTAGTAGTATCCATGCCCATCCTCCCGATAAGGAGGAGCGAGCACAAACTGATCGATGCCACCACCCTCACGGAACGCTGTCTCGAACTTACGCGCAACGTCAGGCGGAAACCAATGATCGTTCTCCGAGTAGACCCACAGCATCGGTACTCGCGATTTCTTTCCGAAATGCTTGAATGCAGAGATGACTGCGCTGAGATCGCAGTTATTTTCCTTACCGTCGCCACCGCGGCCACCCGCAAAACTGATTGCAGCCTTCAATCCCTCCGGCGGATTCGCCGTCAGCGCAACCTGCGCGAACCCTCCTGTTGAAACACCTGCGCTCACAATTATTCCCGCATCGACTTCCGGCAAGGTTGCGCCGTACTTTGCTGCAGCTCGTAGGTCATCCGCGCTGCTCTCTCCAGCTTCCGTGAAGCTGCCTCCTCCCTGGCGTTGACAGCCGCCGTGCTTCCCATCTTGCTCACCGCTCGATCGCCCATATCCCCTGCGTATAACGACAAGAACGACAAAACCGCGTCGTGCAAACCAGATTGCCTGCGGCAGATACTTTCCCGGGGTCTCTGTCGCTCGCTCCGTTGAGTCAGCTGAGGTCCCGTGGGTGAGAATCGCAAGCGGATGTTTTCCCGGTCGTTTCACCTCAACCTGCATGACATCGAGCCCGAGGGGCGCACCAGGGGCGGCCATCATAAATTCCCGCTCAAGCCATTGAAGTTTCGCAGGAGCGCCAACAGACGATCCACTCTCCGTCTGCGCATGCGCTGAACCAACGGCAAACAAGACTGCAAAAAACAAAATGAACTTCATGCCAACACTACAGCCCACTCGGTTCTCGAAGTCAACAATTCTTCTTGCGAACGAAGTAACTCCATCTGCCCATTAGGCTAGCCATGGCTGACACTCCGGACACCAGTAGGTAGAGCGCCCTTGCGGCCCCTGTCTTTGCATCATCACGATAGCGCCGCATCGACGACACTCCTGGTCCTTCCGCCGATAAACCCAAAGCCGTTCCTCACGATTCATCGAGTGCGTCGTCCGGCGATTCCCTCCATACGTGACGATTCCATCGCCCTTGCCATCTAACACATTCGCCTTCATATACCGGTGAGCGAAATCCACCATCGCTTCCATCTCGCGCTCAGTGAGAGTTTGTACCGCACGAAAAGGGTTCACACCTGCAGAAAACGCAACCTCGCTCTTATAGACATTTCCCAAACCTGAGAGCACTCGCTGATTCAGCAGCGCATCTCCAATCTCTGTCTCAGGATTCTCCCGCGCATACTTCCTAAACCGCTCAATGCCGCTCTCCACCGTGAAACCTTTCGATAAAATATCGGGGCCCAGTTTCGGCACCTCGCTGCTTCTTTCGAGCGACCGGGCGGTATGAAATTCGGCGATCGGTATATTGAATCCAACTGCTTCCCAATCAGCCGTCTGAATTACAACGCGCATATGACCGCGCCCACTCCGCCAACGTTCGCCTGTGCGATACAGGTGCCAACTTCCGCTCATGAGCATGTGAGTCAGGAGAATCAAGTCGCCTGAAAAATAGATGAGGCACCACTTCCCTCGTGACTCCACCTTTTCGATCACACGGCCCACCAGCGGCGTGTTGTCGTTTACCCTTGCGAGCTTTGCCAGGCCTGTCTCAAATCCCGTGACGACCTTGCCGCCGATGGCACGCTGTAACGCCCGCGCGGTTCGATAGATTGTGTCGCCTTCAGGCATTTGCGCTTACTCCGCTGCGCTGGCCCGGCAGAGGAGGCAGATTTCTCCGCACATTGAATCCCATCGCACCAGGAGCGAATCCTGCATCGAGCAGAGACCGGGCCATCCAATGTTCCGCTACAGCGACTCCATTGATCGTGGTAATCAACATCCCACCGCGCCCGCTCGCATCTTCGTCGTCGTGGACCCGCGCAACTAAAAACTCTGCCAGGCTTCGCGCCACCTGAGATCGCTGCGGCTCCTCTTCCGGCAGAAACACCTGCAGATTCGGATTCCCTCTCCGCAGATACGCCACCAACTCTCCATCGCAGAGAATCACCCGTGCACCTACGCTTCTCGTCAGCGATGTTCCCGTCTCGGGTGCCGCCGGCCAACGCATCAACGCACCATAGGGATTCGCCGGATCTGTCGCCGCCAGCTTCAGCATCTCGCTTTTTTCCGATTGCGGTGAGACACGCAGCGAACGCAAGAGATCCACCGCCGCGGGCATCGCAAACTGCGTAGCACCAAGATCGGCGGCGAAATATCCTCGTCGAACTCTCCCGCTCTCCTCCAGAGCCTTCATCACATCGTAGATCGCGGAAAATCCCCCTTGCAGATTCTCAGCATGAGCCGTCTCGCGAAACACTACGCCGTAACGGGTCAGCAGCTGCAGCGCCATCGCATGACTCCACTCGGTTGCGGATCTGTCCGTGGCAAAAGCGGCAGAGTTCAACGCCCAGCGGCCTAGCGCGGTCGGCGGGGTCGTCCGGCGGGATCGGAAGACAGCCTGCTGATTGATTCGTCGCGCAGGCTTTCGTGAACTGCTCGCCGGTCGCTCGCAATACGCTCGCAGCGCCGCCATGCCATCGTTCGTCAACATTCCCCCCCACACCAGATTCCAGAGCGCCCCCAGCGTCTCACCCGGATAACCACCGCCGACGCTATCGTGCAGCTCCTGAAAAAACGAAGCGCCATGCAGCTTGAGGTAATTCACAATCTCTGTCTCTCTAGTGACCTCAGATTTCTCTTCATCGCGTACAGGTCGTTCAGTCGGCCCAACAGGCCAAAGCGTGGACAGTTTATCTGCGAGGTAAAGGCTGATACGCCCATCGCGCTCGCCAATCGGACCCAGTCCAACCCATACAACCTCACCTGCGGCGATCAACGTATCCAAATCGGACGGTTTATAGCCCGCCAGACGAGCTGGCAGAATCTCGGCCTCAAGAATCGATGCGGGTAGAGGAGCACCCTGCAGATTTTCGACCACGTCGAGCAATGCGTCCAGCCCGCGACGCGGCTGCACCACTCCCTGCCAACGCGTGAATAGTCTCGCGAGTGTTCTCTGCTCGACAGGCTCGACCTCTTTGCGCAGCCGTGCAAGCGACCGGCGCCGGATTGTCCGCAGGACTTCGTTGTCGCACCACTCGCGATGAATTCCTCCGGGGCGGAAACCACCTTCAGCAACCTTTCCACTCTGCACCAATCGCTGCAAAACCGTTTCGATGCTGGCTTCGATCAGGCCGAAACGGCTTGCGGCTTCACGCGTGGTGAATGGGCCATGAGTGCGTGCAAATCGTCGCACCAGATCAACTAAAGCGTTTGGCGTCTCCTGAAGAAATGCCGCTGGCAACCCTGGGGGGAGTGGGACTCCAAGTGCATCGCGATATCGCGCGGCATCTTCCACCGCAATTAGCCTCTTCTCACTCGCGATCTGAATCTCCAGCACGCGGCGCGCTCGCATCAACCTTCCAACCGTCTCCGCAACCTCATCCGAGACACATCGCCGCCGCAACTCTCCTCGTGTCAAATCACCCAACCGAAGCAACAGATCGTGCACTCCATCCATGTTGCGTGCGCGGTACGTGTCTATGACGCACTGTAACTGCTCTTCTGTCTCTTCGATCGCACTCACATCCAACAGCTCACGAAGATCAGCATCTCCCATCAGCTCTCGCAACTGATCCTGATCGATCGAAAGCGCCTGAGCACGTCTTTCCGCCAATGGAGCATCACCATCGTAGATGTAGTTCGCCACGTAACTGAACAGCAGAGCCGACGCGAACGGCGACGGCGTTCGCGAATCGACCGTGTGCACGCGCAATGAGCGATTTTCAACATTTCGAAGCGTCTCCATCAGCGCGGGCATATCGAACACATCGCGCAGACATTCCCTGTAGGCCTCAAGTAGGATTGGAAATGAGGCATAGCGGCTCGCAACGCTTAGCAGGTCATATGCGCGCTTTCTCTGCTGCCACAACGGAGTTCGACCATCCGCCTTTCTCCTCGGCAGCAGCAACGCCCGCGCCGCGCTCTCGCGAAACTTCGCCGCAAACAGGGCCGTCGACCCAAGCTGCCGCATCACGAGTTCTGCCGCTTCTTCCGGAGGCAACAAAATTGGTTCGATGGCTGGAGCTTCATCAGTCTCGGGAAAACGCAGGACAAAGCCATCCTCCGACCACATCGTCTCCACGTCATATCCCAGCGAGTCCTTCAGCTTCGCCGTCGCTGCCATCGCCCAAGGAGCATGAACCCTGCTTCCAAACGGCGTGAGTACACAGACTCGCCAATCGCCGAGTTCATCTCTCACTCGCTCGACCACCAGGTTCCGATCATCTGGAACAACAACGGTGGCCAATTCCTGGTCTGCGAGATAACGCAACACATTCTCCGCGGCTAACGGATCAAGATCGTGCTCCGTCGTCAACCTCGCAATCGCAATGTTTCTCGGAGCCTCACGCAACTCCCTCACCAGTGCGCCAATTCTGCGCCCGAACTCGAGAGGTCTCCCAGCTCGATCGCCATGCCAGAACGGCATCTTCCCTGCCTCGCCCGGAGCCGGTGTCACCAACACACGGTCATGCGTAATCTCATCGATCCGCCAGGTCGAAGCCCCAAGGATAAACGTCTCGCCCACCCTGCTCTCGAAAACCATCTCTTCATCGAGTTCGCCCACACGTACCGGCTTGTTTCTCTCTCCTGCAAGAAAAACCCCATACATACCACGATCCGGAATCGTTCCCCCATTCAGAATCGCAATCCGCTTCACGCCGGCCCGAGGTGTGATCAAGTTACGGTTTCTGTCCCACGTAACGCGGGGCCGCAGATCCGCAAACTCATCCGACGGATATCTCCCCGCCAGCATATCCAGAACGCCATCGAATACATTTCTGCTCAGCTCCGCGAATGGAGCGGCTCCGCGCACCATTGCAAACAACGTCTCATAGTTAAGGCCAGGCCCTTCTTCGTCCCCGGTCCCCCGTTTTGCGCGGGCCGCATCAGCGATACTCAGCGGGGGATGCGCAATCACAGCCACCATCTGCTGCGCCAGTACATCCAACGGATTGCGAAGAAACCGCGTCAACTCGACGTGTCCCTCGTGCATTGCTCGCGTCACCGCCGCACATGCAATCAGATCCGCACGATACTTCGGGAAGATAATTCCGTCAGAAGGCACACCCACCTGGTGCCCGGCGCGGCCAATTCTCTGCATGCCGCTTGCGACAGAAGGTGGCGCTTCGATCTGAATCACCAGATCGATTGCGCCCATGTCGATCCCGAGTTCCAGTGAGGATGTCGCGACAAGGGCCTTGATCTTACCTTCTTTCAGTAATTCCTCGATCTCCGTCCGTTGCGCCGCCGCGAGCGAACCATGATGAGCGCGTGCAATTGGCTCCTTCGCAAGCTCATTCAGGGCACCGGCCAGGCGCTCTGCCACTCGACGCGCATTGACGAAGATCAGCGTCGATGTTCGCGCGCGAATAATCTCCAGCAGCCGCGGATGTATCGACTGCCAGATTGAGGTCCTTTTCGGTCCCTGTGAAGCGGCTCCACTCGGCTGCTCCTGAATCTCCCCGAGGCGAGCCATATCCTCGACAGGAACCTCAACCTTCAGTTCCAGTAACTTTCTCGTCCCCGCATTTACGACTGTTACAGGCCGATAGCGTGCGCCCGTTGCGCCGGCTTCGTGTATCTTTTCATCGGTACCGTCAGCGATATTCAGAACTTCGGCAATCGCCTGTGCACGCTGCGGACTCGACTCCAGAGCCTGTAACGCCACACTTTCTACAGCCCCCTCTGCACCACCTAGAAATCGCGCTACCTCCTCCAGCGGCCTCTGTGTTGCAGAAAGTCCAATGCGTTGCAACTTTCTTCCTGTCAGAGCCTCGAGCCGTTCCAGGGACAGTGCCAGATGAGCACCGCGCTTCGTAGGAACCAGCGCATGAATCTCATCCACGATTACTGTCTCAACCGATCGCAACGCCTCGCCCGCCTCAGAAGTCAACAGAAGGTACAAACTCTCCGGTGTGGTGATCAGAATGTCTCCGGGGTGTTTGCGAAATCGCGCTCTCTCTTTGGGAGAAGTGTCGCCTGTACGCACGCTGATTTCCGGCATCCGCACCGCGACACCCTCATTCTTCGCCACGTTCGCAATGCCGACCAGAGGAGAACGCAGGTTGCGCTCCACATCGACGGCCAGAGCCTTGAGCGGAGAGATATAAACCACGCGACAGCCACGCTCTGCCTGTGGTGCTGTCTTCATCATCAATTTGTCAATGCACCATAAAAACGCTGTGAGAGTTTTGCCGGTGCCTGTAGGTGCAAGAATCAGCGTTGAGTTACCACGTGCGATCGCCGGCCAACCTTCGGCCTGAGGTGTCGTTGGCGCATCGAAGACGGCTTGGAACCACTTGGCTGTAATCGGGTGAAATAACGACAGCGCAGCTTCAGCCCGCTGTGTAGGGGTTTGGCCAGCCTCGGCCGGCTTCTTCGCAGCATTTTTTCCCTTCGAATTTGAGGATATTCGAGGCATCTTCGTCCAAGCGGCGAATGGCAGATTCCTATACCCACTATAAGATGCTCGTCTGCACTGCAACGGCCCATATGGAATTTTTAGCCCCTATTTATCGGGCGATAGAAGTAACAATTTGCCGCGAATTCCACTTCAAACAGATTCGTGGAATCCTCGGCCTGCTCCGCGTTCCCCAGCACCAGATACCCATCGGCAGCGATCCTGCGATAGATCTCGCCGAAGAGCGCCCGTCTGTCGTGTTGGGAGAAGTACAGCAGCACATTTCTCAGCATAACGAGATCAAACTCCGGCAACTGCGCCAGCGGCATGCACAAATTCGCATACCGAAACTCGCACATGTCTCGAATCCGTGGAACGATCTCCCATTGTTCTCCGTCCCGCACCAAGTACTTAAGCAGCATTCTCGCCGGCAGTCCGCGGTTCACTTCGAGCCGGCGATACCGCCCCTTCTGCGCATAGTCCACTACCTGCCGAGAGATGTCCGTCCCAAGGATCCTGACGTCCCATTCGGCTAGATCAGGGAAATATTCCACAATGGTCATCGCCAGACTGTAAGCTTCTTGGCCAGTTGAACTCGCTGCACTCCATATTCGTAACTGCCGACTCTCTCTTCGTCGATCGATCAGTTGCGGAAGGATCACCTGCCGCAACATCTCAAACGGCGCGAGATCCCGAAAAAAGCTGGTCTCATTGATCGTCATCGCCTCGGCCACTGCGCGATGCAGATGTGCGGGTCTTCCTTTCTTCAGCATGTTGACGAAATCTTCCAGACTCGCCGCCCCGGACATACGCGCAATCGGCGTCAACCTGCTCTCAAACATGGCGTTGCGCGACGGTTCGATCTTATTCGCCGATTGCGCCATTACTACACTCCGAAGATATTCGTAATCCGAATCAGAGCAGGCCATTCGTCATCCCCCAACGCGAAGCGAATGTATCGCTTGCACTCGCTTCCATCCCCGCTCGTACGGAATATCCTGCGGCTACTCTCTGCCTCAAAGCGTTCGCAATGCCCCACAGCGGTAGAGTTGCATTGGCGATGCCAGCCGTACTCACTCTTCCTGGCATTCCCCACACAGCTGACGTTATCTTGTCTTGAGCGAGCACCACACCACCTCTCTCACGCACGGCGCGTGCTCCATTCAATCCATCGGCACCCATACCTGTCATGACCAGGGCAAGAGTTCCAGGCCCATACAACCGCGAAGCCGAGAAAAACAGATAATCCACCGACGGCCTGCAGTGATTCAGCGGTTCCTGCTGATGCAATCGCACCCTGCTGCTGCGGACTTCACCAATTCGGCCGTCATCACTCATCGTACGGAACGGAGCCACCTCCATGTGTGAATCTCCTGGCGCAAGCCAGATCGTTCCCGGCCGAATCACCGCGTTGTCGTACGCCTCCTCGACCCGCAGTGAACAGCACTTATCCAGCCTCTCTGCGAGCGCACCAGTAAATAGCTTCGGCATATGCTGCGTGATCAAAACTGGCACGGGAAAATCCTTCGGCAGCTTTGGCAGTAACTGTTCGAGCGCCGTGGGGCCACCTGTTGAGAGTCCAATCACAACAACTTCAATTAAGTTCGAACTCCTTGACGATGCCTGAGCGTCATGAACATCCGGCAATTCCTTCGATAAAGTCCTTTCTTCAATACTACGAACGTCTCTCGCGAGTGCTCCAAGCCGTGGAAGAAGTTGCTGTGCGAGCGATTTCATCGCCTCGATAAAATCACGCTGCCCAGAAGGTTTTGTTACATAATCGACCGCTCCCCGCCCGAGAGCCTCCAGTGTTAACCGTGCTCCGTGCTCGGTATATGCACTGCACATGATCACTGGCAGTTCTGGATTCAGCACGCGCAACCTGTCCAACACATCGAGTCCGTTCAACCCTGGCATCTCGAGGTCAAGAACGATAACATCCGGCTTCAGTTTCTTCACCTGCTCCAAGCACTCGATGCCGTCTCGCGCAACCCCGCACAACTCCATCGGTGGCAGTTCCTCAGGCCGCTCCTTGGCGTGCATCAAAAACAGTTTCCACAAGATGCCGCGCATCACCGAGGAATCGTCTGCAGCCAAAACGCGCAGCGGCCTGCCGTTCAATCGAATCATGGCTATTGTCCTCACCGGCCGCTAAGCCGCAATCACACCAAGCAGGAGCATCTTTTCCCGCAGGCTCTCAGGAGTAAATGGCTTCATCAAAAACTCGTCCGCTCCGCTGCTTAACGCAGTTTCGATAAAAGAATTATCTGCCTCGGTCGTCACCATCATCACTTTCATCCTCGGCCCAAGCCTAGCCTCGCGCAGGGCCTTGACGCACTCCAGACCGTTCATCACCGGCATATTCACGTCCAGCAACATCAGGTCGAATGCATCTTCTCCGGCCAGTAGCGTCAGTGCTTCGCTCCCATCCACGGCCTCTTCACATACAACATCCATCCGACTCAACAGATGGCGCAGGTACTCGCGAATAAAACTTGAATCATCGACGATCAAGGCTCGCATCAGTCTCTCCCTTCATACTGGTTCGAAACAGCGCCGTTTCCGCCAATCGAGACGGGCACAACCTCTGAGGATTCAGCCGCACCATCAATCGTTCTTCCATCTTGTAGGCCCCCTCAAACAGCCACTTCGCTCGTGCCTCGAGGGTTGATGGATTCGGCTCCAGCATCCGCCCACTCACCGTGACGACGCCGCCGACTCCGTCCACCACGAGGCCGAACCGCTCAGCGCCCACGACGTCCTCCATCACCAACACGCAATGGCTTTGATTGCACGACTCCATTCCCAGCAGAGATCGCAGATTCACTGCCGCCAAGACCTCGCCGCGATAAGGGACTACTCCCGAAACAAAAGCTGGCGCCAGCGGAACGCGTTGCGGCCTCCGTTCTCCCAGCACCTCGCGAATCTTTTTCGTATCGATTCCAAAAATCTCGCTTCCAACGTATAGCGAACAGAGAGACTCCAGATCTCCATGATCTTTCTGAATCAAATCCAAAATCTCATCGTTTCTGCTCTTCACGCAGCCCCCACGCAATCGGGGGAGGTCGTCTCGAAGGAACGATCGATCCGCACCAATCTCTCGTGTATCACGGCGATCTCTGCTCCGGTGTTCCCGCTCGCATTCCGTTCCAAGGCTCTGGTTGTCACAACGTCCAGCACCTGTCGTGCA
This sequence comes from Edaphobacter sp., assembly GCA_035570955.1. Classification (GTDB taxonomy): domain Bacteria; phylum Acidobacteriota; class Terriglobia; order Terriglobales; family Acidobacteriaceae; genus Edaphobacter. The sequence goes on from DATMKY010000035.1 coordinate 43,442, forward strand.
ACGATGCCTGCTCTCTGATCTCTCTTGCGACAGATAAGCACTGTTATCGTAGGATGGTCCCCGCGCTGTCGCGATACTTCCATTTCCGCCAGAACGCCGCCATCATCTTTCATCGGCAGCAGGATCCCGCGGTACTGCAGCAACGGCTGTCCCTCCACATATTCGATTCGGTCGACCGTCACGCTTTCAATTCGCTCCACCACATCAAGCGGCAGCGCCCTCTGCTCCTGCAGACGGTCCTCAAAGATCAGAAACGGTTCGCCAGCCTGCATTGCCGGCTTATCTCTATCAAGCTTTGAACTCTCATCCTCCACTGGCCTTACTCCGGCACGAGCCGCAATCGCCGCAACATCCAATATCAGCGCGAGCGTTCCGTTGCCCAGCACTGTCGCTCCCGAGAACAATCCTTTTTCGCGCAATACGAGCGAGAGAGGTTTCACCACAATCTCTTCCGGCGACATCAGTTCGTCAACGACAAGGCCGTACCGACAGCCATCGGCCTCGAGCACCGCCATCGAAAGATTGTTCGATGCCTCAGACGGAGTCACCTCCAGCCCAAGGAGTCGATCGAGCCGCACCATCGGCAACAGCCGCTCGCGAAGACAATAAAGCTCGGCAGACCCAATCTGTTTTACCAACGCATGGAAGTCTTTCTGCGGAACAGCCACCAGTTCCACCAGAGCGTTCTGCGGCAGTGCGAAATATTGCTCCGCACTTCGCACAATCAGGGACGGCACAATCGCCAGCGTCAGCGGAACTCGCAGCCGCAGCGTCGTCCCTTCTCCTCGACCCGACTCGATCTCCACGCTGCCGCCAACCTTCTCCACATTCGCGCGCACAACGTCCATCCCAACGCCACGTCCTGAAACTGTTGTCACTGCGGCTGCCGTCGAAAACCCCGGCAGAAAAATCAGTTGCAGAATTTCGCGTTCCGACATTCCGGCAGCCTGCTCCGTCGTTACGAGGTTGCGTTCGAGTGCCTTCTCGCGCACCCGCTCTATCGGAATTCCCCCTCCGTCATCGCAAACCTCAACCACGACCGATCCGCTCTGCTGAAATGCTTTCAGCCGCACACAGCCTTCAGCTGGCTTTCCAGCTAGCACGCGATCCGCGGGTGCTTCAATTCCGTGATCGATGGCATTTCTCACCGCGTGAGTCAGCGGATCTTTGATCGCCTCAAGCAGGCTTTTATCCAGACCCGTCTCCTGGCCCGAAAACTCGATCCGCACATTCCGTCCACACGTCCTGGCCAGGTCGCGCACCATTCTGGGAAACCGTCCAAACAAATTTCCCATCGGCTGCATTCGCGCCTGCATTACTGTCTCGCGAAGATCTGCCGTTATGCTGTCTAACCGCTGTGCCAACTCGGGAAAATTCCCCGCGGTCTTGTCGCTCTGCAACAGTTGGTTGCGTGTCAGCACCAGTTCGCCAACAAGATTCATCATGCGGTTCAGTACATCCACATCGATCCGCAGTGTCTTGTCGTTGCCCCCACCATTTCTCACGCTATTTTCGACAGCTGAAGACGCTACCCGTGATGCCTCTCCCCCCTTGGAATCCTCAGCAGTTTTCCGTGCATGAACATCACCATCTATATCAACGACGGTGTGCAGCAACTCAGGGCCGATTGTCTCTGGCGCCATAGCTCCATTCAGCAACGCCAGTTCCGCGATCAATTCGCCATCTTCATCTCCGGATCTGGTACCCTCAACCCCAGTCTGTTCGATCAGCCCCAGAATCGCGCGCAGGCCGTCCAGCAGGTTCAACAATCCGCTGATCAGATCGGAAGTAACGGAGAGCCTTCCTTCCCGCAAGGAACCCAGCAAATGCTCTCCTGCATGCGCCAACCTCTCCAACCGCGCGAACCCTAGAAATCCGGTCGTGCCTTTAATTGTGTGCACAGCACGAAAGATTTCATCCACGAGACGCGTATCATCTGGCCGCAATTCAAGATCGGTCAGGCACCGCTCCATACGGTCGAGCCCTTCCTGGCTCTCCGCGAGAAACTCTTTTGTCAGATCATCCACATCTGGTATATCGGGCGCTCGTCCCTAAGCATGAGTGCGGCGCGACTTGCTATCTCCCCTCCCTAGCCGATAGCCTTAATCTCATGCCGCCCAACCCGACCACTTCGCTCGACCCCGTCGTAGCCTCCGATCTCCAGCAACGAGCAGCCGCCGTTGCTCATCACGCTTACGCGCCTTACAGCAAATTCCGTGTTGGAGCTGCCGTTCTCCTTACAGACGGTACTATCGTCACTGGATGCAACGTCGAAAATGCCTCGTATCGCCTCACCGTCTGTGCCGAACAGGCTGCCATCGCCGCGGCGGTCAGTCTCCACGGGCCCACAATTCGCATCCGGGCCATCGCAGTTGCCAACCTCAACGACGCGGCAAGCCAACCCTGCGGAGCCTGCCGCCAGACCATCCACGAATTCAGCACGCCCGACACAGTTATCTTTTTTCCAGGTGATAAAGGCGCCATCTCCCATGCCACCACGGCTGAACTATTACCCGCGGCATTCCTTCTCATCAATTCGTGACCACGAACGTTACATTTGAAAACATGGCTCAGCCCATCCATCCCATCGATGTCATCCTCCACAAGCGCGACGGCCTCGTCCTCTCTGACGCTGAGATCCAGGGTTTCATTCGTGCTATCGTCGACCGGACGCCGGAGGAGCAGCTCATCACCGACGCGCAGATTGCATCCTTCCTGATGGCGGTCTTCCAGCGTGGCCTTAACACCCACGAACTTGCCACCCTTACGGCAGCCATGCGCTACTCCGGAGAAACCTTCGACGCAAAACCACTCCATACCTTCACGATCGACAAACACTCGACCGGCGGCGTCGGCGACAAGACCTCACTTCTCATCGCACCGATCCTCGCCGCAGCCGGGCTCGCGTCGCCAACACCGTCTGGCATCCCCGGTATCTGCGTCCCCATGATCTCCGGTCGTTCGCTAGGCCATACCGGCGGTACACTCGACAAGTTGGAAACCATTCCCGGCTTCGACACACAACTCAACCTCGCGCAACTCGAAACCACGCTGAAACAATGCGGAGCAGTCCTCATCGGTCAAACTCCAAAGATTGTTCCTGCTGATCGCATCCTCTACGCTCTTCGCGACCACACAGGCACCGTCGAATCTCCTTATCTCATCACCGCAAGCATCATGAGCAAAAAGCTCGCCGAGAGCCTCAACGCCCTCATTCTCGACGTCAAAGTCGGCTCCGGAGCCTTTATGCCGACCTACGAACAATCAAAGTTCCTCGCAGAGCTGATGGTCGAGACCGGCGAAGCCTCCGGTACCCGCACTGCCGCCCTTCTTACCGGCATGGACGAACCCCTCGGCCGCTTTTCTGGCAATTGGGTTGAAGTGTGGGAGTGTGTCGACATCATGAAGCAGCACCGTCACGTGATGTCCCGCGACCTCATAGAACTCTCCAACATTCTTTCCGGTTGGATGCTCTACCTCGCAGGTCAGGCCACAACACCGGGGGAGGGTGGCAAACTATCCGACGAGATACTCCACAGCGGAGCCGCTTACCGAGCTTGGCTTCAGATCGTCGAAGCCCAAAACGGCGACATCACGGTCTTTGAAGACCCCGCGTCGCATCACAAACCAACCGCCACTCGCACCCTCAAGGCAAGATCGTCCGGATATTTAGCTGCCATGGATTGCAAACAAGTGGGCTGGGCCGTCCAACGTCTCGGCGCTGGCCGAGCCAAACCCGGCGACCCGGTCTCCGCTCACGCTGGCATCGAAATGCACGTCAAGCTAGGTGACAAAATACAGGAAGGTCAGCCTCTCGTCACCCTCTTCACCGAAGAAGAAACTCTGCTCGCCGAGCCCGAGCAAATACTCCTCGAAACGTTACAAATCTCCGGTGCGCAGCCCGCCCTTCAACCCCTCGTTCGCGAGATAGTCACCAGAAAACAAGCTTAGTGCCGCAACGGAACAAGATTCTTCAGCTCAGCATCCCGCAGATAAACCCCAACCCATACGAAGACGCCAAGGATCACAGGAAAGCTCATTTCAAACAGAGATGACTCGACGCGAACATGCGTCGATACTGCTCCACCCAGGTATCCGGTTAGCAGAATCGCGCCCAGGATTGAAGTCTTTGGCGTCACATAAATCGCCGTGCAGATCAACAGCAACAGACCAATCCCCACGCTCGCGCTCAACGGATACCCAAGTCGAGCGAACGCCTCCATCACCGGAGCAGGTTTCAGTAGATGGATGACTCCGTCGAGTATGAACATCAGGGCCACAAGCGCACTGAGCACTCTTCCAGTCCAAAGCATTCCCTTCGAAACACCTTCCTTCCCAGTTGAACGTTCCATCTTCTCTCCTTTGACGAACACTAAGCCCTCAAACCAACAAGTCCGCCGGCGATAGCTCCGATCACTAACAGCGGCTCCTTCCCCTCCGCGACCGCCTCCGGAAGCAACTCATCCGGGGAACGATGTGAGATGTCCTCCATACACACAAAGAATCGCAGAAACGCTCGCCGCTTCAACGTCCCATACTCCCGAATCGTCCCTCGCAGCATCGGATACCGCGCCTCCAACTCATCCAACACTGCACGCAAGGTAATTGGCCCTTCAACCTGTAGTATTACTTCACCCTTTACCTTCGCCAGCGTGCGCAGATGTTGCGGCAACTCCACCCGAATCATGTGAGCGTCTGAACCTCAACCGAAAGCACTGCCGGCAAGTCCCGCACAATTGGCTCCCAGCTATCGCCTCCGTCGGCCGATCCGTACACCTGACCGCCGGTAGTCCCAAAGTAAACCCCACACTCATCCATCGAATCAACTGCCATCGCATCCCGTAGAACGTTCACGTAGCAATCCTTCTGCGGTAGTCCCTGCGTCAGCGGCTCCCACTCATTTCCACCGGACCGGCTCCGAAAAACCTGCAGCTTTCCATCCAGGGGAAAGTGTTCCGAATCGCTCTTGATCGGAACTACGAAAATAGTCTCCGGCTCGTGTGCATGAACATCGATCACAAACCCAAAATCAGTGGGCAGATTCCCGCTCACCTCTGTCCAAGAGTCGCCTGCATTATCGCTGCGCATCACGTCCCAGTGTTTCTGCATAAACAAAACGCCCGGCCGTGAAGGATGCATCGCAATGTGATGCACACAATGCCCTACCTCGGCGTCCTGGTCGGGCATAAACTGCGACCTCAGCCCCTTATTGATCGGCAACCACGTCTTGCCTCCGTCATCCGTCCGGAAAGCTCCGGCGGCAGAGATGGCAATATAAATCCGCTCCGGAACTTTGGGGTCGAGGATAATTGTATGCAGACACATTCCACCAGCACCCGGCTGCCAATGCGGCCCCGAGCCATGTCCGCGGAGCCCTGACAGCTCCTGCCAGTTCTGCCCCCCATCCTTCGAATGAAATAACGCAGCATCCTCCGCACCCGCATACACCTCATCCGCGTTCTTTAGCGATGGCTCCAGATGCCATACTCGCTTGAACTCCCAGGGATGCGGCGTTCCGTCGTACCACTGGTGCGTCCCAGGAACGCCGTCATACAGAAACTTATTCCCCACCTGCTCCCAGGTCTTGCCGCCATCGTCCGAACGTTGAATAATCTGTCCAAACCACCCGCTGGACTGAGAGGCATAGAGCCTCTCCGGATTCACCGGCGAACCTTTTACGTGATAGATCTCCCATCCAGCAAAATGAGGCCCACTCACCTCCCACTTCTTGCGTTTGCCATCCGAAGTCAAAACGAAGGCGCCTTTACGCGTACCAACCAGCAATCTCACCTTGCTCATGACGCACCTTTCTCGAAGAGAATTTCCAGCAACGCACGGGCGTATCCCGGCTGCATCTTGGAGGCCAAGATACCACCAAAGCTAGTGGGTAAGATCATGCTTTTACAGCAGCCGGAAGAATTCCTAAAGTCCCGTCCACCACTTCCACAAAATTCCTCTCTTCCCGAAGAATGAAGCGCTTGCTTTGTGCCAGCGCAAAGTTCTCCTGTGCCTCGGCATCGGTGTGCAATCTCGCCCTGTAAGCCTCGTATGCGGCAAGACCTTCGAAGGCAATCAATCCCCACCCAACGTCGTTTGTGCCCTCGTGAGGAAGAAAGTAGCCAATGAGATGACCGCCGCACCGAGGAATGATGCGTCCCCAATTCTGTGCATATCTTTTGAATGCGTCTCGTTGAAAAGGGTCGATCTGATAGCGGATGATGCAGGTAATTGTCATAGCGGTTCCCTTTAATATCCATTGCACCGGCACATCGATCCCCACTCCGGAAGGCACCCACACCGCAGCGATCATCCCGATCGCTTCGCGACGGTTGATCTTCAGCGGCGATGTCTCTTCCGGGCTCACTTGAAATCACTATGGCACTTGCCGAACGACAATACTTCGCTTAACGTCGAAGCATGGATGCAACGCAAAATACTAAAATCTCGGCGTTCGCATCAGCCATCGGTGAACCAGCGCGTGCCCGCATCCTTTCGAGCCTGATGGATGGACACGCGCGCACCAGCACAGAACTCGCCATCATTGCCGGCGTCGGACCTTCCACTGCCAGCGCACATCTGCACCGGCTTACAGCGGCACATCTCATCAAGGTCTTTGTGCAGGGAAAACACCGTTACTACAGCCTCAACGGGCCCGACGTCGCGCATGTGCTCGAAGGATTGAATGTCCTCGCCGGAGGCATTCACAACCAGTTCGCGCCGAACACGCCCAATCGTCTCTGTCTCGCGCGTACCTGCTATGACCACCTCGCCGGCAAAGTGGCCGTCGCTCTTCATGATCGGTTCTACAAGCTCGGCTGGCTCTCGCCGTTGTCTGAAGACGCTAAAGACTACGAGTTAACCACAGCAGGGACCAAAGCAATCGAATCTCTCGGTATCAACATCGAAGAAACACGGTCTCTACGACGCCGTTTCGCTCCTGCGTGCCTCGATTGGAGCGAGCGTCGCCCCCACATCGGCGGAGCTCTCGGAGCAGCACTACTGAAATCGGCTCTCAAACGAAAGTGGCTGACACGTGACCTCGATAGCAGGGCTCTCGCAATCACCAGAACAGGCAAACGCGAGATGCAGGGACGGTTTGGATTGAATATCTAACATCAATACCGAACAAAATCGCTAGGTAACGATCATAATCAACCGTTACACTCTTCCCAACCGTTCGTTCTACCCTCACCTTCGCAGGAGCGCCCTTTGTCGCGATTCACTGGCCTACTCGGCCTCATCACGTTTCTCGGCCTTGCCTACGCCTTCTCGACCAACCGCCGCGCCATCCGCTGGCGGACCGTGGTGTGGGGGCTCGGCTTGCAGATCATTTTTGCCTTCCTCGTCATCAAGTGGAGCCTCGGCCAGCGCATCCTCAGCAGTATCTCCTCGGTTATTACCGGACTCCTTGGCCATTCCGCAGACGGTTCCTCGCTCGTCTTCGGCCGCATCGGGACACCCGGCGACGCACTCGCCACCTTGGCCTTCGCCGTTCTGCCCACCATCATCTTTGTCAGTGCGTTTTTCGCCATCATGTACCACATTGGACTCATGCAGCAGATCATCAAGGCTGTCGCCTGGATCATGCAGCGAACCATGGGTACCTCGGGCGCCGAATCCACCAACGTTGCCGCCAGCATCTTCATGGGCCAGACCGAAGCCCCGCTCACCATTCGCCCCTTTCTCGCCGGAGCTACTCAGTCCGAACTCATGACAATCATGACCTCCGGTATGGCTCACGTCTCTGGCGGAATCATGGCCGCATATATCAGCTTCGGCATCAACGCCAAAGACCTGCTCTCCGCCGTCATCATGACTGCGCCAGGCACCATCCTCGTCGCCAAGATGCTCGTCCCTGAAACCGAAGTCCCCGCAACCGCTGGCACAGTTCACATGCCGCCCAACGAAGAACACAAGAATGAGAATTTCATCGCTGCCATCGCCCGCGGCACCATCGACGGCGGTCAGCTCGCCTTCAACGTTGCGATCATGCTCATTAGCTTCGTCGCACTTGTCGGCCTTGCCAACGCCATCATGCTCGGCATCTCAAATTTCGCCTGGGCCCACGGTCATATCCCCTTCCCTCATTCGCTGAACGCCGTCCTCGGCGTAGTCGGCGCTCCCATTGCCTGGCTCATCGGAATCCCCTGGCACGAGGCTCGCACCATTGGCAACCTCCTCGGCACCCGTACCATGATCAACGAGTTTCTCGCCTTCCAGCAGCTTGGCCCGCTTAAAGCCTCGATCAATCCGCGGAGTTTCTCGATCGCTACCTTCGCGCTCTGTGGTTTCGCCAATGTCGGAAGCATAGGAATGCAGATCGGTGGCATAGGCGCACTGGTCCCCAACCGCCGTAACGACTTGGCGCAACTCGGACTCCGCGCCATGCTCGCCGGGACGATGGCAAACCTCATGTCCGCCAGCATCGTCTCTATCCTGCTGCACTGAAACGATTCAAAAAGAAGGATTTCAATAACAGAACAGCTCCATAATCTTGGATAATTCTCGTCCCTCCCCAGACGAAATCCTCATCTTCCTCAGCAAATCTGAAATGGAAGGGAACGTGCTAATAAGCAAAAGAGTTGACGTGGTTACGGTAATCGAACCGCATCGCTTTTTCCGAGAACTCCTCTGCCTTAGATAAAACAAGCGGCCGAAGACAGGCCCAATAGCATTCGCTTTAGCCATTGAGAGCGATTCAACCCAGACCATCTCACAGGAGAGGCTTATGAGTTCACGTCTGTTGAAGGGCATTTTCTTCCTTTTTCTCTTTCTTGCCGTCATTCCAGGTTTTGGCCAAAGTGCGAATACCTCCCTCCGCGGCACCGTCAAAGATCCCACCGGAGCCGTCATTCCCGGAGCAAAAATCAACCTGGTCGACAACGGTACAGGCCTTACCTTCTCTGCAGAATCCAACGCAGCCGGAGAGTACCAGTTCGCCCAGATTCCTCCTGCCAAATACAACATCACCGTGACCGCCTCCGGATTCGGAGCTCAGACCAAAGTCGCAGAGCTGCTCGTGAACCAGCCTGCAACTATTAACTTTGCTTTGAGCGTCACGACGACCCAGGAAGTCATGAACGTCACCGCCGAGGCCCAGACCCTCAATGTCAGCGACGCCTCGCTCGGCAGCTCGACTAACAACGCTACTATTCAGGCACTCCCCAGCGAAACCCGGAACGTCCCCGACATCCTTTCGCTACAGCCGGGTGTCGTCTATATGCCTCCACCGGACAATCCCGCAATGCAGGATAGCCGTAGCGGCGCGGTGAACGGCGGCCGCTCCGATCAAGGAAACATCACGGTCGACGGCATCGACGACAATGATCAGGTCAACGGCTTCGCATTTACCGGAGTTCTCCGCCAAACCCAGGATTCCATCGAAGAGTTCCGCGTCACCACGGGTAACGCCAATGCCGACGCCGGCCGCTCCTCCGGCGCACAGGTAAGCCTTGTCACAAAATCCGGCACCAATCACTTTCACGGTGCGGCCTATGAATATAACCGCCCCACCATCACTGTCGCCAACAACTTCTTCAACAAGCAAGCTCAGCTCAATAGCGGTGAAGCCAATCGTCCCGGCAAGCTCATCCGCAATATCTTCGGCGGCGACCTCGGTGGCCCCATCCTCAAAGACAAGCTCTTTTTCTTTGCAAACTATGAAGGTACGAGGCAGGCCGAAAGCTCCCAGGTAGTCGAAACCGTACCTACTGCCGCCTACCAGAGCGGCATCCTCCAGTACACCGGCGCGTCCGGTGGAACGGTATCCCTTACCCCGGCACAAATTGCGAGTCTCGACGCAGGCTGCACTGTCTGCAATACACCTGCCTACAAGCCCGGCCCGGGACCAAATCCAAATGCGCTGGGTTATTTCAAATCAATGCCCGCCGCAAATGGCTTCGCCGCCGGAGACCTGCTCAACACCGGCTCCTACTCCTTTTCCTCACCCAATCCCAAGACCCTGAACACAACCATCGTGCGTCTCGACTATCTCCCGACCTCGAAGCATCGCATCTTTGCTCGCGGCAATCTTCAGAAAGACACTACCGGTGCTGTAGAACAATTTCCCGGACAAGGTCCTTCGTCCGTGCTCATCGATAACAGCAAAGGCATGACCTTCGGCGATACCTGGACCATCTCGCCCAGCATGGTCAACGATATTCGCTATGGATATATCCGTCAGGGATTCGGTAACACCGGCATCGGTACTGGCGACTATGTCGACTTCCGTTTCATCGCCAACGCAACAGCTGAGACGCGCAGTACCGTCGTCAGCGTCCCGGTCAACAATATTGTCGACAACCTTAGCTGGAGCAAAGGCAGACATACGATTCAAGCGGGGGCCAACTGGCGTCTTGTTCACCAGAACCGCAATTCCAACTCCATCTCCTTCAACTCAGCTACCTCCAATCCGTCATGGCTCGGTGGCGACCCGCCGGACCCCAGTACTTTGGGCCTGGATTCCGTCGACGGTGGCTTTAGCAGCTCTTATCAACAAGCCTTCGCCAATCTTGTCGGCACAATTCCGGAGGTCAACAGCCAGTACAACTATGCTGTCAGCAGCCCTACTTCCGGTAGCTTGCTTGCTGACGGCGCCTTCATTGATCGTCACTTTAGCGCAAATGAGTATGAGTGGTACGTGCAGGACTCATGGCGCGTAAAACCGAACCTCACTCTCACCTTCGGTGTCCGACACACCATTCTCCAGACACCATGGGAGACTAAGGGGCAGCAGGTAGCGCCCACGATCGACACTCATACCTGGTACACGCAGCGCGAGATCGCTGCACAAAAGGGGCAGATCTACGAACCCGATCTTCAATTTGCACCCAACGGTCCTTTCTACGGAAAGCCGGGTTATTGGCCGAAATCGAAAGATGACTTTGCTCCTCGCTTCGCTGTCGCCTGGTCGCCCGACGCCAAAACCTCGGTCCGGGCCGGTGTGGGTATGTACTACGACCATTACGGGCAGAGTCTTATCAGCATCTTCGACCAGAATGGGTCCTTCGGTCTTTCCAGCCAGGTAACAAATCCTGCAGGTCAGTTCACGACCAACACGTCTCCTCGCTTCATCGATCGACATACGCTGCCCTTCGCCAATGGAACTGCTCCAGCGACTCAGACCTTCCCCTACACTGCACCCGTCGATAACTTCGCAATTACCTGGGGTCTCGACAGCAACCTGAAGACCCCGTACACGGAGGCTTTCGATCTGTCGATCCAACGCGAACTACCGGGCGGCTTCACCATCGAGACCGCCTATGTCGGGCGACTCGGGAAGCACCTCCTTCAAAGCCTCGACCTGGCTGAACCAGTTAACTTCGTCGATCCTCAAGGCGGAGGTGATTACTTCACCGCAGGGGCGAAGCTTTCAGCTCTCGTCGACAAAAACGGAGGAGATAACGGCGCAACAGTTCCCGCTATCCCCTATTTTGAACATGTCTTTCCGTTCATGGCTGGCGTCGATTTCACAGGAGAAAGCGCCACCCAGGCCATCTATACCAACGAATGGGCCCCCTACCGCGGAATTCTCGGTGCCACCACAGCTCTTGCCGACATTGACTTCTTCTGTGTGTACGGCTGCCCGGCCGGCTACCAGTCGAAGTTCTGGCAGGATCAGTTCTCCTCGCTCTATGCTCTCTCCACCGTTGGCATGAGCTATTACAACGCCGCGCAGATCACGCTCCGTCATCCCATGAGCCATGGCCTGCAGGCTGATATCAGTTACACCTACTCCCGATCCATCGACTTTGGCTCCGATGCCGAGCGCAGCACCGAGTTCGCCAACGGTGTCGCCTTCGGAAACAGCAGCATAATCAATACGTGGAACCCTGCACTAAATCGCTCAGTCTCGGACTTCGATACCGCGCATCTTGTCACAGTCGACTGGGTCTATCAGCTTCCCTTTGGCCGCGGCGCTAAGTATCTCAGCAGCACCGGCGGGATCGTCAACGCGTTCATTGGCGGGTGGCAACTCTCAGGCATCATGCGAGCTACCAGCGGCTTCCCATTCTCTGTCTACGATCCCGGTTGGACCACCGACTGGCAGCAGAGTGGAAATGGAGTCGTCACTGGAAAAGTCAAGACCCGTTTTCACTTCGATCAGAACGGAAGCCCGCAGTTTTTCGATAACCCCGACGCTATCAACTCGGGCTTGAGTACGGGCGGGCCAATTCGGTTTTCTTATCCGGGTGAGAACGGTCAACGCAACAACTTCCGTGGTGAGGGTATCTTCGATCTCGATTCGGGTCTCTCCAAAGCATGGAAGTTCGGAGACTACGGTGGGTTGAAGTTCGCCTGGGAAGTCTACAACGTCACTAACACAGACCGCTTCGACGTACCCAACAACCAACAGATCCAACTCACAAGCGGCAGCCTTGGCATCTCGAACAGTCTGCTGAGTGTACCGCGACGCATGCAGTTCTCCTTGCGCTACGACTTCTAACCCTCGCTCAACACTCAAACCCGCCGGCTTATCCGGCGGGTTTTCTTTGCTCGAAATCCATTCGAACTAATCTTCATTCAGCAACCAACCTTAGATAATTCGGCTCATCCGCGATCGTCTTATAACGAAACTCGCGGACGACTTTCGAACCCTTCAGAAAGAAAATAGCCTGCATCTGCTTGCCATCTTCCTTAATCGCCCCTATCCCGTGTTGGAAGAGGGCACCCTTCAACCAACCCACCCAGACTGCAGGTTGAAACAGCGTGAGAATGGGATGAATCCGCGAAATCGCAAACATTGGAAGCTGATATACCTTCGCTTCCGGATCGCTCACCCGCTCCACATGTCCAATCCCGTAATAGTCAAAGAACGGTTTCGCCCGCTCCGGAGTCCCCAGGTGCACAAACACCGGCCGAACCCGGCGTTTCGCCAGCTCATCCTGCAGATCAGCAATATCGCTGATTGCCTGCCTGCAAAACGAACACCCAAAGTGCCGCAAAAAAATCAGCAGCACCGGCGAAGCCTCTGCCAGTTCCAGCAGACTCGCACCCGACTCCGTACGAATCGAAGCCAGCGCCACCGCAACATCGTAGACAGGATCTGGATCCACACTTGTCATGGTCGTAACGATTCGAAACGAACACAAGTATACCGTCGCATACCCAGAAACCCTGACACCTTGGCCCTAGTTTGACTTCCAAAACCCTCAGTAGGACAATTGTCTCCTTCCCCCGGGTGAATCAGGAAATGAGGCCTCCCCCATGCCGATACCTGTCCCTACTACCATTGCCACTGGCTTCGCCGACGCTGTAGGCAGCGACTACAGACAACTCACCGATCAGCTCTATGTTGCCGACGCCGGCGCAAACAACATTGTCACGCTGACTGGCCACACCCACCTCAAAACCGTCGTCGGCACTGGATATCACAATCCATCAGACATCGAACTCAGCAATGACGGCATTCACGCCTACGTCACCGAGAATCCCGGCACGCTCCTTCGCCTCAGTCTCACCAACCTCAATCGAGCCGCAGCTACCGTCGTCGCCTCCGGCTTCAACGGCATCGATCAGGTCGCGCTCGACGAGGCCCATGGCTTCGCCTATATTTGTGAATTCACAGCGAGTCAGATCCAACGAGTCACTCTCGCCAGCGGCATCAAGAAAGTCGTAGCCGGCGTCTTCGCACCTCGCGGCATCATCGTAACCTCAGACGGCCGGTTCCTCTACGTCAGCAGCGACGCTGGCACCATCACCCGAATCGATCTTTCCAACAATACCAGCATCGTCATCGCCAGCGGCCTCAACGGTCCCCGCCATCTCACCTTCGCCGACGCCGGCGAAAGCGTCATCCTCTTCCCACAGCCGAACCCAACCGGCACCGTCTTCAAAGTTGACCTCACCGCGACTCCAGCCAAGGTAAGTGCCATCGCTGGCCCAACCGCCTTCGCCCCTTACAGCGTGAATGTCCTATCCCCCAACCAGATCCTCATCACTGACGCCACTAGTATTCAGGAAGTCGATCTCTCAGCCTCCCTCATCTCCGCCGCGGGCCCCATCCTGCTCGCCATCGGCTTCGTGCCCAACGACTCTGTACATCTTCCCGCGGGCTTTGCCGATACGACCATGGACCCAACCTACTTCTTCCAGGTCAAAGACACGCCCTTCGGTGGAACTCTGCCTCTGATGATCAATTGGCAAAGCGCACGTGCCAAGGGAGCCAACTTCTACCAGGTATTCATCAATGGAGTCATGGTCACATCGCCTTTCTCCGACTATCTCTGGAGCGTCCCTCTCAACGTCTTCGAACTCCAGACCACGGTCCCGGTCAGTGGCTTCTACCCCTTACGCTCCGCTGGCCAGATCTGGCTCAACAACTGGCTTGGCCTTCTGCTGGACACTACCGGCCAGCCCAACGCCCTGAATAACATCAGCGTTAGACTCTTTGCCACCCAGTCAGCAGCGACCGAAATTGGGCATGGCACCGATCCCGGACGCTTCGCGAATCTCATGATCGACAACACACTTCCCACCGCGATTATCGAGCAGATCTTCCAGCAACCCGGCAACGTTCCGATTAACACGTGCGCCATCGTCATTACAGGCGCCCCCACCTTCACGTTCGAAGTCACGGCCTCCGCACCGGCACACCTACTCGCCTGGAGCCTCACAGCCTACTGGGGAGACAATCAATCCAAGGCCGTCGCATCGGACAGCTACGCAAATCACATCACCCCAACCCGTATCTGGGTTGGAATCTCCGCCGTCCAGATTCCCCCTCCGGGCCCAACTCCATGGAACGCCACAGTAAGCGGCGATCCCACCTCCACCCACTGTGCTCACACCTTCTTCCTCTACGCATGGGACCGGGTCATCAACGGTTGGGGCTACATCCACGGGCCAGCCAGTTATTCGAAATCCATCACCATCATGCTCTAAAAGAAGGGGAGTGGTGGGCGACGACTACCGCCACGCCCCAAGAATGGCCCCCATCACCACCAGCGCGACCGTCAGATACCCTCCATTGACGAGCACATAGGTCCACCGTTTCCGCTCGAACAGCGCGACAATCCCAATCCCCATCACAACCCATCCAAACCCTGCGAGAAAACCGGCCGTCGCACCCCAAGCCAAATTCGTCTTCGGATCGTTCAGGAACATCGCGAGATTCAGCGCCATCACAAGGCTCAGCGCGAAACTGATCGCAAAAATCTTTGGTCCAGCCGGTGGAGGTTCATCCGCCCCATATCCATTCGCTTTCTTCCAGGCTCGGCCAAACAAAAACGGCGCATACCAAAGCCCGCCCAGCACAAATGCTGAAAGCGCAGCAACAAGAACTGCCCAAAGATTCAATCCACGAAATCCCATCAGTCCTTCACCTCGCAAAAATTCATTACTTCGTCCAATCCATAGGCCCACTCACAAACCGGTGATGCAGTGTTGCCAGCAACTGTGCATTGCCCACCGTCAAATACTCATAAGCCTTCACCCACTCGTCGCCTTCCTTCCAACCCGTCTGCGTCAGTCTGACCACCGTCGAATCCCCCTTCGTCTCAAAGGAAAACCGCACTCTCGTCCGAGTAGCCCGAACCGTTGGAAACTTATCCGGAGCCAATGCCGAAATCACCAGCTCCTTCTCCGGAACAAAACTCAAAATCGTTCCTCCACCTGTACTACCGCCGGGAAATTTTGCGGTCCACTCCCCGCCCTGCCGCAGATCCACCACAGCATTTGGCGTCAGCCAGGTGGTCAATCCGTCACTGGTGGTGAACGCTCTCCAGACCTCGCCAATCGGCGCAGGAATCGTAACCTCGATCAATAAAACCTTCTCCACAAGGGCTTGGCTTGACCTCTCCGCACTCTGTCCAAAACTCGCGGCACCGGCAAAGCCCACGATCAGGCAACCTGCCAGAATCAGCTTTATCATCTTTGAAACCTCCTCTTGGTTGGTCGTTCAAGTAAATCCTTGTAGACTATTCCTGTCAAGAGAATTCTTCGCATGCCTGAAATTGTCCCCACTCGCGACCGCCTCATCAACTCGGCACGCCACCTCTTCTGGGAGCATGGCTACGCAGGAACCAGCATGGCTGACCTTCTCGCTCACGCTGACGTGAACTCAGGCAGCTTCTATCACTTCTTCGAAAGCAAAGAAGCCCTGCTTCGCGAAGTCCTCGATGGCTACCTCCACGCCCTGCGTCCGATGGTCGTTGATCCTGCCTTCGCCACTACCGACGAACCTGTAGAACGTATCTTCGCCATCCTCGCTGGCTATCGCGGCCGCATCCTCCAGACAGAATGCCGCTACGGTTGCCCCCTCGGCCGCCTCGCCCTCGAGATCGACCCCGAAAACCGCCCCGCCCACAAACTCATAGCCGAAAACTTTCAAGGTTGGATCACCGCAGTTCGAGAATGCATCGACCAGATCAAGCAACGCCTCCCCGAAGGAACTGACTCCGAAGCTCTGGCCACCTATGTTCTCGCTGTCATGGAGGGCGGCGTCATGATCTCCCGCTCGTACGGCTCAGTCGACCCTTTCGACCGCGCGGTAAAACAACTTCGCCAGCATTTTGCGCTGCTGCTTGCGCAACAATCTGCAACTACAAAACCGCGACGTACTAAACCGAAGAGTTAACCCGGCTCGACTT
The DNA here is from genome assembly GCA_035570955.1 of Edaphobacter sp. Lineage (GTDB taxonomy): Bacteria > Acidobacteriota > Terriglobia > Terriglobales > Acidobacteriaceae > Edaphobacter. Next base: position 60,031 of record DATMKY010000035.1, read on the forward strand.
TCTCAGTTCACAACTTCTAGACACAGAATATGGGGGCCGGACAAGCTCTAGTAGACTGTGCCAAGGGAATCGACATGGAACCAGTCCTCATCCAGCAATTCTTTCTCGGCTGCCTCGCCCACGCTTCCTACATCGTTGCGAGCAAGGGCATCGCTGCCGTTATCGACCCGCAGCGCGACGTCGACCTCTACCTCGACTTCGCCCGCGAAAACAATCTCCGCATCGAGCACATCATCGAGACGCATCTCCATGCCGACTTCGTCTCTGGCCACCACGAACTCGCGCAGCGCAGTGGCGCCCACATCTACCTCGGCGAAGACGCCCATGCTACCTTCCCTCACATCGCAATCAAAGACGGTGATACTCTCCAGTTCGGCAACGCCCACTTCGATTTTCTCCACACTCCGGGCCACACCATCGAAGGCGTATGCGCGGTCCTTACCGATCTCGCGGGACCTTCACAACCACGAGCCGTCTTCACCGGGGACACGCTGTTCGTAGGCGACGTAGGTCGCCCTGATCTCTCCGCCGACCACACACCACAACAACTCGCCGCGCTCCTCTATCGAAGCCTTCACGAAAAGCTCCTCAAGCTGCCGGATGACACTGAGATCTTTCCTGCCCATGGCGCCGGCTCCCTCTGCGGCCGCCAGATGAGCAACGAGCGCTCCTCCACCATCGGCCAGCAACGCCGCAGCAACTACGCACTCCTCGCCCGCAACGAAGACGAGTTCATCCATCTTCTGACAGACAGTCTTCCGCCGCGCCCTGAATACTTCGGCCGCGATGTCGAACTCAATCGCCACGGCGCATCGTCCATTGACGAGCTCCCTGCCCCCAAGCCGCTCCCAGCTGCCGAGGTCAAGCGCCGTCATTCCGAAGGTACCATTCTCCTCGATACCCGCTCTTCGGCGGACTTCGCCGCCGCCTATATCCCCGGCTCCTTCCACATTGCTCTTTCTGGCCAGTACGCCTCATGGGCCGCACGCATCCTCGGCCTCGATCGCCATATCATCCTCATCGGCGAAGATACCGACCAGCTTCGCGAATCTCAGCTTCGCCTCGCTCGCGTCGGCATCGAACACGTCGACGCCTATCTCGAAGGCGGAATCACCGGCTGGCATAAAGCCGGCTACGAGTTCGACTACGTCCCGCAAATCTCCGTCCAGGAACTGGCAGACCTCGAAGAGAAAGAGCCGGACAGCCTCACCATCCTCGACGTTCGCGAGCCCGGCGAAGTCGAAACCGGTGCCTTCGCGAACTCCATCCGCATTCCGTTAGGTCAACTCACAAAACACGCCGCGGAACTCGACCCCTCAAAGCTTCTAGTCGTCCACTGCAAAGGTGGCTACCGTAGCGCCATCGCCTCCAGCATCCTTCGTCGAGCGGGCATCCACGACATTGCCAACCTCACCGGCGGCTATGATGCATGGAAGGCCGCTCAACTCCAGAAGGCTGAAGCTATCCTCTAAACGTCACAGGAAAACAATGCGGCGATTCGTCAAACTGTTCCTAGCAGCCGCCGCAATTCCCGCAGCGTGCCTAATCTACCAGCGGGCAAGTGTCCTAAGAGACCGAAGACGCTTCCTCGCCCCAGGTTCCCTCATCCCGATCGGCCCAGACCGCTCCATGTTCCTCTCGCAAAAAGGAACGCGTGGCCCAACTGTAATTTTCGAGTCGGGCATCTCGGCCACCAGCCTCAACTGGACCGACCTTCAACGAGTTGCCAGCATGTTCTCCCGCGCCATCACCTACGATCGCGCTGGCCTCGGTTGGAGCAGCCCCTGTACCTCCGAACGCACGCCTTCTAACATCGTCCGCGAACTCCGGCTTCTCCTCGCTTACGCCGAAATCCCACCGCCCTACATCCTCGTCGGCCATTCCTTCGGTGGTATCGTCGCCCGTCGCTTCGCCATCGACTATCCCGGCGAAGTCACAGGACTCGTTCTCGTCGACCCGATGCGTCCGGAAGACTGGCAGGCTCGAGTCGATCAGGAAGCCGGGGAGAATCCGTCGGATCATAGCCAACTCACACGCGACGAACTCACGCAGGGCTTACGTCTCGCAAAGATCGGCCTTCCCTGCGCTCACTTTGGCTTGGCACGTCTTGCAATCACTTCGCTCCTCTGCGGCTCAGGCAAGGCAGCACGCGCCATCAGCCACGTCAGCGGTCCGGACGGTCAGCGCGTCTTCGAACGGCTCTTTACGGAGGTCGGCAAAATGCCACGTGAGACCCACGCCATCGTCGCAGCCCACTGGTCAAATCCGGACTTCTACCGCGGAATGGACGCCCATCTCAGAGCCATTCCCGCGACCGTCCAGGAAATGAGCAATGCCGAACCCATCGAAAACATCCCTGTCATCCTTCTCACCGCCGCGACCACCGAACCCTTATCGCGCGAAGCCCTCGACCGCATTAGCCCCACGGCTGAACAGATCATCGCCGGAAAAAGCACCCACTGGGTCCACCTCGACGAACCAGACTTGGTTCTTCACGCCATCCACTCTGTAATCGAGCGAGCCTACTCACCCAATCGAAGCCTCAGAAACGAGACGGTAACCGCCAGCTAAGAATTCGGGAAAAAGATTCGTTCACCCCTTCTGCATGAATGGCGTCCGATGGACGCATGTGTACGATTGCTATGTCACACTACGAACTGAAATTCAATCTAGATAATGACGTCGCTGAAGACAATCTATTGGGAGGAGACCCATCCGGATGGCTCTGATAAGGGGCAAAAAAAACAGAGACGATCATCAGAGGCGTCTCCTCTTCGAAGAGAATCGTGCAACAGGGCTACTCAACCTCATCGTCGTACTTGCCATTGCCGTCGTGGCATACACCGACTGGATCGTCGTCGAAGATGAATCCCTCGGTTATCTTTACCTCTTGCCGATCGCGCTTAGCGCCTTGGTCAATCGCCCTTCAATTACTCTCGCACTAGTGGGACTCTGCGCTTTTCTGCAGGAAGTCTTCGGACCACCGACGGATCCTGTCCGCCTTCGAATCATACGCACCGTGATCAGCTTGATTGGATATCTGATCGTGGCCTTTCTCGTCATGCTGATCGCGAAACAACGAGGCCGCCTCGCAGCGGAGATTCGACAACAACGCGATGACTATGAAAAAGACCTTCTGACCGCCTCACAGGTGCAGCGTCAGGTTCTGCCAAAACCACCCATAGTTCCAGGGCTCGATCTTGCCGCGGCAATGCAGACTGCTCGACTCCTCGGCGGGGACTACTACGACTTTTTTCCGGTCTCTGACAATGTAGTCGACATCGTGATCGCCGACGTCTCCGGCAAAGGAGCAGCGGCCTCTCTTCTGATGCCCTCTCTTGCCGTCGCTCTTCGGCTTCGCGCACGCGAGTTGGAAGGCCCGGCTGCCATCATCAAAGATCTAGATGGCGTTCTGCAGCAGATCACAACACCGGCAACCTTTATCACAATGTTTTACGCACGTTTTGACTCGGCGCGGCGAACCCTGCAATATGCCTGCGGCGGCCACAATCCACCTTTGCTCCTGCGGACAGAAACAAACGAAAGCCTGCTACTGGATCAATCCGGCCCAATCGTCGGAATTCTTCCTGACGCACAATTTTCCGATACCGTCGTTCCTCTCCGATCAGGCGATATTCTCACGCTTTTCACCGATGGTGTAACGGAACAGGAAAATGAGAACGAAGAACAATTTTCCATCGACCGACTCAAAGATCTGATCCTCAGCAAAGAGACAGAACCGGCGGCCGCGATCGTAACTGACGTTACAGACGCTGTCTTCGCCTTCGCAGGCAATAAAGAACAGGAAGACGACTTGACAGTCGTTGTGGCAAAAGTCCTTTAGCCCACGCCGAAACACGCCACCGAGGCATATCATGAGGATGAAGAATGTCAGACCTTTATAGCCGCGCCAAATCAGCAGTTGACTATCTTTACGCCGCAACAGAACTGCGCCCCACCCTCGGCATCATCCTCGGCTCCGGACTAGGTAACTTTGCCTCTCAGGTCGACAATGCCCTTCGCATCCGCTACGCCGAAATTCCCTACTTCCCCACCTCCACCGTTCAAGGTCACTCAGGACACCTCGTCTTTGGCACCATCGGCGGTATCCCAGTGGCGGTCATGCAGGGTCGAGTCCACGCCTACGAGGGCTATCCTCTCTCCGAAGTTACTTTTCCCACTCGCGTCCTTGGCCTCCTGGGCTGTGGCACACTTATCGTCACCAACGCTGCCGGCGGAATCAACACGAGCTATCGACAAGGCTCGCTCATTGCCATCTCCGACCACATCAACCTCACCGGCTCCAACGCCGCACTCGGCCCCAACGAGCCCCGCTTCGCCGTTGTCCCTGGCACAGGTCAGCGTTTCTTCGACATGTCTGCTGCCTATTCCCCGCGCCTCCGCGAACTCGCGACGGAAGAAGCCTCGCGTCAAGGCTTTCAACTCGACGAAGGAGTCTATCTGGCCGTCCTCGGTCCCAGCTTCGAAACCCCGGCCGAAATCCGCGCCTTTCGTACCCTTGGCGCCGATCTCGTCGGCATGTCCACCGTTCACGAGACGATCGTCGCACGCCATATGGGTCTCGAAGTCCTTGGCATCTCGCTCGTCACCAACATGGCCGCCGGAGTAGTCGCCGAAGGACAAAAAGAAGCCGAAACTATCCATCATGAAGATGTAATGGAAGTAGGTCGCCACGCAGAAAAACAGTTCACCAGCCTGCTCCTCGCTCTCGTCCCCAAAATCTCAAAACTAAATGGAAAATCGAGCAGCAAAGATTAGGAAGCTCCCACGAGTTGCGTTTTATCTTCTTCAACGGAATTCTCCGCTTGTGTCCCGCCAAGGTCCGCATACATCATCGCAACTCGCTGCTGCGCAGTCTCAGACAACACAAACCGGTCCACACGCTCCAGAACCTCATCGCCAAATCGCACCTTCACCGAAACCCCACGCAGCCCAAGCAGCCTAAACACATGCGAGGTGAACCCCATCTCGCCCCACCAACAAATATCTTCCCCAACCGAAGCGCCGCGATTCGCTGCATCCTCTTTTAACGAATACCGCAGCGCAGCCGTTCGAAGTGGAACCCAGTTGTTCAGCACCGAATGGAATAATCCCCGCCGAAACGGCAGCACACCAGCCCCATCCGTCGTCGTTCCTTCAGGAAAGAACAGTACCGGCAACCCGCTGTGATAAGCCTCAGCCATCGCCGCATTCACTGAAGGCCAACTCTTCGGACCGCCACCACGTTTGACATACACCGTTCCCGCCCGCGAAGTAATCCACCCCAGCAACGGCCAGCCTCGCACTTCGGTCTTCGCCACCATCACAAACGGTCGCACGGAGCTGTATAGGAGAATATCCAGATAACTCAAATGATTCGATATCACCGCTCCGCCGCGCGGAATCCATCCTTCCACCTCACACTGGAATCCCAGCACCCTCACAATCCGCCGGCACCACCGGTGAATCCACACCGCACCCTCGGCCCCTAGCTTCGGTCTGCGCACCCACCACTCCACTCCAGCAGCTAGCAACATCCCCACAAACAGCGTACTAAGCCACACGGATCGTACCCACCCCAACACACGCACCTCTATCCCTCCAAAAATCTCTTGGCTACCCGAGGATGCAAACTCTGCAAGTCAAGCAAAGTAAGAAAATCAATTGTTTTGAACAAGCGATCGATCGCAGGCCCGCTACAGATCTTCGCGCCAATCGTTAGATAAGCCCGCAGTAGCTTAGGAGCCTGAACATTCGGCATCGTTACGGTGGCGCCAGGCAACGCATACTGCTTCGTCGCAACCGTCCGTAGCTCTGGCGTAACCATGAATCCTTGCAATGTCTCATAAACCGCGCGGCCCATCTCAGGATCCTGCGAGGTTAGCGAACAACATCCCATCATGTACCGCGCACCGTTCACCAGCGCATAGCGCGCAATCCCGCGCCATAGCAGATGCAACACATCCGACGACCGGTAATCCCGATGAATGCATGCTCGTCCCAACTCCACAATTTGGCTGCGCATCAACTCATACGGGGTAAAACAAAACTCCTGCTCGCTGTAATAGCCGAAGTACTGCCCCGCCACATTCCCCATCTGCATCCGGTACGTGCCCACCACCGCATTCGTTCGCCGATCCTCCACGATCAGGTGGTCACAAACATCATCGAAATGGTCGCGATCGTACCCATCCGCGTAGGCTGAATCCAATCCTTCATTCATCTCCAGGTTGAACACCAGAAAACGCAACCGATACGCCGCCATGCGCTCCTCTTCCGTCAAAGCCAGTCGTGCAACAAGATCTCCGGCCTCCAGTCGAATATCCCGTTTCGACGGTAACTGCGGAGCAGCGGCCCGGTTAGGAAGCAGAATCACAGATGGCAATTCACTGACTGGAATCATCGACCCTCCCTCCCCCAACCGAATTCTTCTTCGATTGCTGGGCTTTCGATGTCAGTCTGCGTTGTCTTCTGTTACACAATGTTCATGGCAAATGAACATTTGTTGAATCAGAAATGGTGCACTCCTTGAGTCATCTGCCTGCGGCTCCAAGCTGAGCCACTGCCGACCGTGCTTCCACCGCCGCCATCTTGCGGTGCAGACCATTCTCCGAGAATTGGATGGGTTGCGGCGCAAACCGTACTTCCGCCCTGACACCATGCAGCCCAAGAAACTTAAAGATATGCGCTAGCATATTCCGGTCTCCCCAGTAGCAAACGTCATCTTCTACAGTCACGCCAGCCCCATTCTTTTTCACAAAGCTGTAATGAAGATACGCTGCCGTAACCGGAGAACCGGCATCGAGGACCTGACCCAGCAACCCACTATGAAACTTCAGCAATTGGTTCCCGTTCGACGTCGTTCCTTCCGGAAAAAACACAACCGGCAAACCCGCATCCACAGCCGCGAGCATCTCCTTGCGAGCTCTCATCGCCGATCCACCATGCCCCCTCGCGACGTACACCGTCCCCGACATCGTTGTCATCCAACCCACTACCGGCCAGCGGCGAACCTCCTCCTTCGACACAAACACACACGGACGCAACGCCGCGAAAACCACGATATCCAGATAACTCAAATGATTTGAAATCACAGCCCCGCAGTGCGGAAATACCCCCAGTACCCCGATCTCAATCTTCATGCCCCGCAGTGCACGCGCACAAAAACGATGCAGCCAATCCGCTCGTTCCTCTCGTGTCGCTGGCCGCTTCAAAGCAAGCTCAGCACCAGCCACGATAAACATCCCCACCAATCGAATACTTCGCCAAGCGGCGCGAAAAAAGATCACCAGTCCAATTCCTCATCTCTCAACCTTGAAGCTGTTCTCATCAGCGCAGTCTATCCTGTCAGCAGTGCACTCCGGCGAACCAAATCACGACAAATCCATCCGAAGCCGACCTCCCATACGTCACAACTGGCTCTACCGCCGAGCTGTCTTGCCCATCCTCGCCCTTCTCCGCATCGGAGCATCGCCCGAGAAGCTAGCCTGGAGCATCGCTGCTGGACTCCTCATCGGCATCAACCCTATCCTCGGTAGCACCACCCTCCTCTGCCTTGCGATCGCATTATTCTTTCGCCTCAACGTAGCCGCCTCGCAGGTCGGCAACCATCTCGTCTATCCGCTCGAGCTCGTTCTCGTCATCCCGTTCATCCGGATGTCAAGCCGTGTCTTCCACACCGCGCCGATGCCTCTTTCCACCAGTACTCTACTCCACGAAGCGCGCGAACATCCGCTCGCACTGACACGTGAGCTCTGGCTATGGGAGTGGCACGCTTTCCTGCTCTGGGTCATTTTTGCGGCGGTAGCGATTCCGCTCTTCGCCGTGGCACTTACACCAATCCTCCGGCGTCTCCTTGCCCGCGTTCAAAAACATCAGTACCCGATCCTAGCGATAACCGAGCCGGCTGATTCCAAACACTAACCCTCAGGATGATAAGCAGGCAGCGGATCCGCGCTCTTCACCCACGCCGAATAAATCATGTCCCGCAGCTCGGTCGCGCCCGCTGCCAGCCGCTCCTCGGTAAACTTCTTGCCCCCAGGAGTGCCAGCACCGGCAAACCCACCCGCCTTCTCCAACTGATAAGTCTTCTCCACCAGCGAATTAGAATGCCGCAAATAATTCATGTAGTCGGTAAACACATCTCCAAGCACAACCGGCTTCGCAGGGATCAACGGCGCAACGTCTGCAGCTTTGATGTTCGCCGAAACATTGGTCGACTCAAACAGAGCATGAATCTTATGCTCTGTCGTATACCCATTCGGATTTGGTCCTGTCCAGCCGTTGTACTGGATGGTGGTATGCAGCGGCTGCGACCCATCAGCGACATAATGCCCTAACCATCCAGCCAGAAACACAATTTCATTCTCCACTGGCTTCGTGTCTTTGTGCTCCGCCTTCAGCTTGCGATAATCCCGCATCGCACTCTTCAGCCGCTCCCACACTTCTACCGTCTGATACGGCTGCAGTCCCACCTTCTCCGGTGACAACGGCAAATCAGGATGGGACTTCTGCGCAAACGCGAGCGCCCGCACAAAGTCGTAACGCCGCCGCGGATACTCGCCGACCAGATCTCCATACTCCATGTCCAGAAAATGGTCCGGCGACTGCGCCGCATTCAGCTCAGGCTCGCCCGGAGATTTCCATCGATCCGGCTCAGGCCCGTAATATTCCAGCGCATCCAGCGCTTCCTTCGACCGCAAAAACTCCGGCACATCCGAGGGCAGCGCTGCCCCCGCCAGCCGATTGATCATCATGTGCCCTTCTCGGCCCCAGGCAAAAGAAGGCTGCACAGTCATCAGGGGAATCATCACCAAAACAACAACGAAACGAACTAAAATACGAACCTTTTCCATCTCCGCAGTATATCCGCCACGGGCCCTTGTTCTCTCTGCCCAGACACCTTTCCACACGGCAGGTCAACCGCTGTTAACTCGAACACAACGTCTCAAAAAGTACACCTGCTTGCGCCTCAAATTGACCTCTCTTTCATTGACGCGCAATATGCGGCAGCCAATACTTTGGATAAGTCTCTATCTCGGCATTCTTTTTGAAAGGAATTCAGCGATTATGCATCTCCCCTGCAAAGTCCTGGCATTAGCTTCACTTCTTGCCATACCACTGGCATCCAGAGCCGACACGCTTGATTTCACACTCACTGGAGGCGGCAACACCTACAGCTTCTCCCTTCCTTCCAACCCAACACCCGATTCAACCAGTCCTGGCGTCAGCTTTACCCTCGACAACATTCTCGTCGCACTCAACCCTGGTTCTCCACTGGGAATCGACTTCACCGCCAACCTCGTCTTCTCGGAACTCGGCTCCGGTGGCGGCATTGCATTTCCGATCCCGTCTCCTCCTCCGACCAGCGTCACTTTGGATCTGGTAGGCGCACAACTCTTCGGCGGCACGGTGAACGCACCGGCCTTCGCTCCGACCACAACCCCTTTCATGCTTTCCGAACCAAAAGGTAGCGACGCCTTCACGCTGGATATCGCCTCAGAGGTACCGGAGCCCTCCACCCTCGCCTACCTTGGTGCAGGAATACTTGCACTCGCAGGAGTAGCGCGCCGCAGGTTCACCGCAAACTAGCCGAGCTCAGGCAGGTCAAGCTACGGCGGTGCTGGAACCTCATTACACCAGCACCGCCGCTCCCTCCACAGGCACGCTTCCAAACACGCTACGATACCGCGCAATCTCGCTCGCAGGCCCGGTCGCCTTGCGAGCGTTGTCCGAGAGCTTGACCGCGGGCCGTCCTTCCACCGTCATCAATTTGCAAACCAGACTGATCGGATCGAAGCTTGTCTCACCACGTGGGTGACAACCACGAAAATCATTCGTCAACAGCGTTCCCCAGCCGGCGCTGAACCGGATCCTGCCTTGAAAATAAGCGTGCAGCCGCAAAATCTCATCGACATCCAGACCATCAGAGGCAATCAAACGCTTCTTTCGCGAATCGCGCCCCCTCCTCAGCAGCCACGCAATATACTCGTCGCCCGCAACAAACGGATCCTTGCTGTCGCACCTCTGGCCCGTCCAGTCCGCAACCCAATCAGGCGCACCTTCCAGAAATTGCGTTGTCCCAAAAGTATCCGGCAGCATGATCAGCAACTCCCCACCATAACTCTTCTGCCACAGCCTCAGTACCTCATACTGCGATTGATGCAACTCGTCGTCACCGTTCGCGAGAGCCGCAACCGCCATCGGCAGCTCATGCGCGTTCGTTCCCATCGCTTCAAGATCATGCTTGTATGCAAGAAACGTGTTCGACGTTCCCGAAAGACTCGAACCCAACGCCTCCCGCATCATCTCGACGACATATTCCTGCCACAAAAAACTATGCCGCCGGCGTGTCCCGAACTCTGAGATCCGCACCTCCGGAACCTCGCGCAACCGCTCAATCTTCTCCCACAGCTTTGTCTTCGCACGCGCATACAAAACATCCAGTTCCAACTCGTTAAGCGTGCTCAGTGCAGCCCGTGTCTTCAACTCGCTGACAAGCGCGAGACCGTAAACCTCCCACATCGTCACCTCGGTCCACAGCCCCTCAAATCGAACCACGAGCTGTCCATCATGCTCAGAGATCGTGTAGTCCGAAAGCCGGAAGTCCTCCTCCAACCACTCCAAAAACGCCGGCTCGAAGATGCTTCGAGTCCCATAAAATGTATTGCCGGCGAGCCAGATAATCTCCGACCGCCGAAACCGAAGCCCGCGCACATGTTCCATCTGCTCGGCCAGCATCGCCATCGAGATCTGTTCCGCCAACCGCACTGATACAGTTCTATTTGTGACCTCCGAAGTTACATGAATCGCCGGAAAGTTCTTCCAGATAAATTGCAGCATCAGCAGCTTGTAAAAATCTGTATCCAGTAGCGAACGCACAATCGGATCCAGCTTCCAGTTATGGTTATGAGCCCGCTCGGCAAAATTCACATTCACGTCGAAACCCTCACGCTTAGCCTACCAACCGCTGCTTGAGACATTAGATAGACACCACCACGCTTCTAGTCCAAACCCTCCCCAAAAAATATTGTGACAAGGAGACTTGACATTATTCTGGAGGTATGTAAAGCTTAGTTGTCTTTATGGAAAGGAAGGTTGTCATGCTATGTGATCCTGGATCGAAAGCTGGACGGCGTTATCTCTACCGGCTCATTCCCATGTCCGTTGTCTACGTCGCCGTTGTCTACCTCTCAAAATGGTCGTTTCGACATTTTCATCCGACCGGGCTTGTTGTGTATCTCCTCGCCATACTGCCGGCGTTGCCTATGGTTGGTTCACTGGCTATCGTCGGTCTCTACGTCGCCGAAGAGACCGACGAGTTCGAACGTTCCATTCTGGTTCGATCGATTCTCTGGGGACTCGCTGCGGCTCTCGCTATCAGTTCCATCTGGGGCACGTTGGAAGATTTCGCCCAGGCGCCCCATCTCTCCAGCTTCCTCTCCTACCTGTCCTTCTGGATCGTAATGGCAATCTCCGGAGTGATCATTCGCCTGAGGTACCGATGAAAAACCGACTCCGTATCCTCCGCGCCGAACGCAGCTGGAGCCAGGCGGATCTCGCCCAACGCCTTGAAGTCTCCCGTCAATCCGTCAACGCCATTGAGACTGGCAAGTTCGATCCTTCGCTTCCTCTCGCATTCAAACTTGCTCGTCTCTTCAACACTTCCATTGAGACCATCTTCTCGGATGAAGAGTAGGCGCCATCAAAGTTTCTTCGTCATTACAAGTGTCATGTCGCTTTGATGACGCAGGCCACTGGTGGCAGTACACCGCAACCGCCACACTGAAACAGTCATGGAGTTCAGTTATGTCCGCATCTCGCACAGCCCTCCGCGTCATCACAATTCTCTTCCTGCTCGCCGGCATTTTGTTACTGCGAAGGCCCGTCTTCGGCGCCGTCGTCACCGCACCGCAAACACGTTTCTCCGTCGTCATCCAGGGAGCCACCTCTGACAAAAGCCTCGACGTCATCCTCATCCCCGGCATCTCCAGCTCACGCGACATCTACACCGCCGAAGCAAAACTCTTATCTGCAAACTATCGTCTCCACCTCGTCCAGATTGCAGGCTTCGCTGGCGAACCCGCTGGTCCCAATGCCAGTGGTCCCATCCTCGTTCCAATCATCGAACAACTTCACCAATACATCGTCACGAATAAGCTCCAGCATCCCGCCATCATCGGACATTCGCTCGGCGGTCTTCTCGGATTGATGCTCGCTGATTCCCACCCCGAAGATGTCGGCAAGCTTCTCATCATCGACTCGCTTCCCTTCTACGCACTGGTCTTCGCACCCGAAGCCACCGTCGACGCCACCACGCCCCAGGCGGCCGCGTTACGCGACCAGATGCTGGCTGCCTCTCCTGAGGTCTTCGCCGCAATGGTCAACCAGAGCGCAGCGTTCCTTGTTCTCAACCCCGAAGCTCGCAAACTCGTCCCCGCCAATTCCATCGCTTCCGACCGGACCGTCATCACCAACGCCATGTACGAAGACCTCACCACCGATCTACGGCCCCGCCTCGCCGGCATCAAAACTCCCGCAACCCTCCTTTACCCCTTCGACGCCTCAGTTATGGGTCCTGACACCACCAAAATCGACACCATCTACATCAACGCATACAACACCATGCCCAATCTGAAAATCCATCGCATCGACGACTCTCGTCACTTCATCATGTACGACCAGCCCGGCGCATTCGACAAAGCGGTCCAGGCTTTTCTTAAGCCGTAAGGTCCATGAGCCATGCGAACTGCCCTTCGACTCGCACGCAGTCGAGGAAAACCGGCAAGACGTTCCGGTGGGTCAATATAATCGAGTCCGCGGCATTCTCCCGCACATCAAATTTGCAATCGGGCTAGAACATTCCTCGCTGACATACTCCTCCGTTGGAGATCTCGTCTTGAACCCCCGCACAGAAACCTTCGAATCACCCGCCTCCCCCACCGCGAAACCATTTCGGCCCGATTGCCCGGAGTGCCCCGAACGCCCTCATCTCCGCGTGTTCAAATCCACTGTCTACGTCAAGGATCATGACCACAGCCTCGACTTCTATATCAACAAGCTCGGCTTCAGCGTCCTCGCGGACGTCGCGTTAACCTATGACGGCCGTTGGGTTGCGATCGCTCCGCCGGATGGGCAAGCCATCATCGCTCTCGTTGCCCCGAAGCCCGGCACCGAAAAGTACCGCCTCATCGGTCGTGATACTCAAATCGGCTTCATCTCCGAAGACATCAACGCCACCTACGAACTCTGGAAGAGAAACAACGTTCACTTTTATCAACCGCCCCAGCAGACCATCTTCGGAATCACCTTCGCCCGCTTCCAGGACATCGACGGCAATTCGTTTGAACTCATCGGCACCGACCAGTTCACTCGCGAAATCGAACAGGAGCGTCGCACCGCAGCAGAGAAAATCGAAGCCGACCGTCGAACTGCACAGGAACTCGAGATCGCTCGTCAGGTCCAGGCCCGCCTCTTCCCCCAAACGCTTCCACCTCTCAAGACCCTCGACTACGCAGGCACCTGCATTCAGGCTCGCCACGTCGGCGGCGACTACTATGACTTTCTCTCTCTTGGTCACCAACGACTCGGCCTCGTCATCGGCGACATCGCAGGCAAAGGCATCGCCGCCGCTCTTCTCATGGCGAATCTTCAGGCCAACCTCCGCAGTCAGTTCACTCTCGCGCGCGACGAGCCGCAGCTCTTTCTGCAATCCGTCAACCGCCTTTTCTTTCAAAACACCAACGATTCGGCGTATGCCACCGTCTTCTTCGCCGACTACGACGATGCTGCTCGCCGCCTCCGCTACGCAAACTGCGGTCACCTCTCGGGCATCCTGGTGCGCCGCAGCGGGGACGTTGAATGGCTTCACTCCACCGGCACTGTTCTCGGCCTCTTCGAGCAGTGGGATTCGCCAATCGAAGAATGTCACCTCTCTCCTGGCGACACCCTCGCCCTCTACACCGATGGCGTAACCGAATCATTTGACGCCTCAGGTGAAGAGTTCGGAGAAAAACGTCTCGTCGATGCCCTAAAACAGCACAAAGAAAAACCCGCCAAGCACACGCTAGCGTCGGTAGTCGATGAGATCCAAAACTTCAGCAGTTCCGGGCAACAGCACGATGACATCACTCTCATCATCGCTAAAGGACAGTCGCCCAACTAAATCCATTTTCTACAAGCAACTACAATTAATTGTTAATCACTTAGGAGAGATGTGGATGGCATATGACGTAGTGATCGCAGGCGGCGGCCCGGTCGGCCTCTTTCTTGCCTGCGAGCTTGGATTGGCAGGAATCTCCGTACTCGTTCTCGAACGAATGGAAGACCCGCACTCACCGCTCAAAGAAAGCTGGATGGGGATGCGCGGCTTAAATTTCCCTTCTGTCGCTGCATTTTATAGGCGGGGAATGTTGAAAGACGTCCAGCACTCATCGCTTGCATGGATGGAACCCACGAAGCCCGGCTTCGAAATGCGTTCTGAGAACCCCTCCTCCACGCAGCGACCTCGTTTTGCCGGACACTTCGCAGGAATCATGCTCGACGTGAACAAGATCGATCTCTCCGGCCAGAAATATCTCACCGATGGACCATCTTCCGCCGGAGCTCTGGTCTCTCTCGAAGGAATCGAGGAGGTGCTGACCAAGCAGGCTCAGAAACTCGGAGTCGAAATCAGACGGGGCATGCCGGTCACAGGCTTCACGCAATCCGAAGAGCATGTCACTGTCCAGGCCGGCAACGAATTCTTCCGGGCAAATTGGCTTGTCGGTTGTGACGGCGGTCGCAGCACAGTACGCAAGATCGCAGGATTTGAATTCGCAGGGTCCGACCCGGAATTCACAGGCTACAGTGCATGGGTTGACATGGAAGACCCGGAAAAGCTGCGCCCAGGCTTCAACCTGACACTCCACGGTATGTACGTTAATGGCCCCGGCCCCGGCGCCATTGGACTCATCGACTTTGACAATGCCGCGTTCGATCGCACGCAGGAGATTACCCTCGAAGATCTGCAGGCAACCCTTCGTCGAGTCTCCGGCACCGATGTAACGATCAAGAAGCTGCACGTCGCCACCAGTTACACCGACCGCGCCCGTCAGGCGACAACGTATCGCAAAGATCGAGTCCTGCTCGCGGGTGATGCCGCACACATTCATTCGCCACTGGGCGGCCAGGGGCTAAACACTGGCCTTGGCGATGCCATGAATCTGGGCTGGAAGCTCGCCGCAACAATCAGAGGATGGGCTCCCGAATACCTGCTCGATACCTACACCGCAGAACGTCATCCGGTGGGAGCCTGGGCTCTCAGCTGGACGCGCGCTCAGGTCTCAATCATGCGTCCAAACCCCCACTCTCAAGCCATCGCCGGGGTCATCCGTGACCTCATCAACACAAAAGACGGAACCTCCTACTTCGTTGAAAAGATCTCCGGCGTTTTGCTGCGTTACGATCTCCCCGGCGAGCACCCCCTCATCGGCCGCAGCGCGCCCGATCTCGAGTTCGAAGACGGTTCGCGTGTCGGCGCTCTTCTGCAGGATGGAACAGGGCTCTTGCTCGATCTTGCAGGCAAAGAAGAGCTCAGTACACTGAGCCGAAGATGGAACGGGCGTCTTAAATATGTCTCCGCTAAAGCAAAAGTCAACCAGGGCCTCGCCGCAATACTCATAAGACCCGACGGGTTCGTCGCTTGGGCCTCCGACGCCTTCCCAAACCTGACCGTTCTCGAAGACACGATCCACCGCTGGTTCGGCAATCCTGCTTAAATGAGGGGACAGTATTTCCATGAATCGTCGGATTGCAATTTCCAGTCTCGTATTCCTATTGCTCCTCGCCGCACCAAACGTTGCAGTTGCGCAGAGCTACGCCAGGTCGCCAGCTACTCAAGCGCAACTGGCGACCTGGCGTACTGACATTCGGAAGACGCTCTACATCCCCGAAGCACTCCCTGCTCTCAATCCGCAAAGTTTCGGCAGGTTTTCTCCGGAGTCAGGGGTTGTCGCCGAGAGACTCCTCTACTCGACGACCTACGGAATGCGCGTGGCGGCAATCCTTTACCGACCCGAACATCCCAAAGGAAAGATTCCCGCCTACGTCCTCATCAACGGACACGGCGGCGACAAATATAGTTGGTACGCCACGTACACAGGAGTTCTCTTCGCACGAGGAGGAGCTGCCGTCCTTACTTACGATCCTCTAGGCGAGGGCGAAAGCAACATCGAGCGAAGGTCTCACACCCGCGCACACGACTTCGTCGTCGACATCCCCAGCATTCCTCAGCGTTTAACTGGCTTCATGGTAGCCGAAGCGATGCAGGGCATCAGCTATCTACAGCAACGCTCCGAGATGGATCCGCAGCGTGTATCAATTCTGGCCTACTCGATGGGAACCTACATTGGAGTTTTGGCCGGCGCCGTTGATCCCCGCATCGACGCGGTCGTCTTGTCAGCCGGCGGAAATCTCGACGGCCCTAAAGGTTATTGGGACAGCGGCAAACCGATGTGTCAGGGAGGATCTTACACGGCATTAATTCCGGTCCTTGGCGATCGGGGAGCGGTAATCTACGCACTCAATCAGCAGCGAGGGACAACTTTCATCATGAACGGTACCGCGGACAGCCTCATCACGAAGCCCAACACACAACAGCCGTTCTTCGACGACCTTGCCAAACGCGTCGTCGAGATCACCGGAACGAAAAAAAGCTTGTTTGAAACCTACTGGTTCCAGGATGCTGGTCATCGTCCAAGTTGGGACACCAGGCCTTCCATGCTCTGGATTGAAGATCATATTGGATTTCCGAACTGGACCCGCGAACAGATACAGCAGATGCCCGAGACACACATTGGCAACTGGTTTATCAAAACCAACGCCGATGTCGAAACGGAGTTCCGGACAGAAAAGAGCGAGGCAGGGATCAACGCCTTGGGCATCAACGTTCCCGCGATTCCAAGGACGCAGTTGAATGTCCTCCCAGACAGCGCATGGCCTGACCGGAATCACTCATTAATCTATGAAACATGGCTCGGCCGAGCCTCGTCAGACGGATCATCAGGCATTCAGGCGTCGTCACGAAGTAAAGCAGACTTGCTCTATTAAATTCACATAAAACCCGCGCCAATCCAGCTCAAAACATTGATATTCTGTTAGGGCTATGCCAACTAAAAAAGAACTCCTCCAGCGCCCCATCCAGCACCTCGACATCAAGCAGCACAACGTAGTCGCAATCGTCGATGCGATGGGCAACATGGCCTACTCCGCGCGTGACACCTACCGCGCCGCCAACATCTACGACATGATGCTCCGCGACACCGACTGCGGCGTCATCCTCTGCCTCGCAGGCTCGCTGATCTCCGCTGGCCTTCAGAAGATCTTCGTCGACCTCATCCGCAACAACATGGTTGACGCCATTGTCTCCACCGGAGCCAACATCGTCGATCAGGACTTCTTCGAAGCCCTCGGCTTCAACCACTACATCGCCGGCGACGAGTACAAATACGGGGCAGGTGATGCCGATCTCCGCGAGCTGATGATCGATCGCATCTATGACACCTTCATCGATGAGGAAGAGCTCCGCATCTGCGACGAGACCACTCACCAGATCACCAACTCCCTCGACCCGCGCCCCTACTCCTCGCGCGAGTTCATCCAGGCCATGGGCAAATACCTGGCCGACAACGGCAAAACCCCACAAGCCGGTGGCCGCGACTCCATCGTCCTCGCCGCCTACGAGAAGAACGTCCCCATCTTCTGCCCAGCCTTCTCCGACTGCTCCGCCGGCTTCGGCCTCGTCGCCCATCAGCACGAGCGTCAGGGCAAAAAGATGGTCTCGATCGACTCCGCCAAGGACTTCTACGAGATCACCCAGCTCAAGATTGCCAATCCGACCACCGGCCTCCTGATGATCGGCGGCGGCGTCCCCAAAAACTTTGCGCAGGACATCGTCGTAGCCGCCGACATCCTCGGTGTTGAAGCTTCCATGCACAAGTACGCCATCCAGATCACCGTCGCGGACGCCCGCGACGGTGCCCTCTCCGGGTCCACCCTCAAGGAAGCCTCCAGCTGGGGCAAGGTCGATCTCACCTATGAGCAGATGGTCTACTCCGAAGCTACTCTCGCTCTGCCTCTAATCACCGGTTACGCCTTCCACAAGAATGCTCAAGCCGCCCGAGCCGGAAAAAAATGGGCCACTATTCTCGATCAGGTTCCCGTTTCGGCTTAGTCGTCTTTTGTCTGAAAAGTGTAAAAAATGGCTGTTATTTTGCGAAAAATGACAGCCATTTGCACTTAAGGTTGCATCCCAGTTACTTCCGTCCTATTGCCTCCTCTGGCACTCCCCTTCTGTGTTATTGCCGCTTTAGCAAAATTTCTGTCATTCTCAGCGTGCTGTCCTCATTCCTGCAACCACAACAAAGCAGGAGCGATCTTGGCGTCTAACCGGGCGCTGACAAGCGAAAAGCCAGATCGATGCCATCATGGATAACCCTCTTTGATGACATCAACAGTCCTTTTCACGGCTGTCAATACCAACAGTTATTAGCTACAAAAATTGAAATATTTTGCATCGGTCACCACAAATAGTTACCAAATTGGTTCACCACTAGTTACGATAGGTCACCGGCAATCCAATGCATATTGTTCCGCTACTTGGTTATCTCTCTCTGCTCACGACCTCGGCCATTTTGCTGATTGCCTTTCTACGGGGACAGCGCACAACGCGCGAACTCGCTGAACAATTAACCAAAGCCAGGGAACAGCACCATCAGCACACGCTGCAACTTAGTCAGCGCTCCGAACTCGATACCTTAAAGGACGAGTTCATCTCCACCGTCTCCCATGAGCTCCGTACCCCCCTCACCAGCATTCGTGGAGCTCTCGGCCTTCTCTCCTCCGGCATTATCGGAGACGTCGACGCCAAAGCGCTCAATCTGCTCCGCATCGCCGTCACCAACACCGACCGCCTCATCCGCCTCATCAACGACATCCTCGATCTCGAGCGTATGGAATCCGGACGAGCGCCTCTCCAGATCCGACGTTGCTCTCTCCGCGAGCTTGCTCAGCAGGCAATCGACACAATGACCCCGATGGCCGACGCCAACTCCGTCCATCTAGCTCTAGAGCCCTCTACAGTCGCCCAGGCAGCCTATCCCGAGGCTCTCTTCTTCGATGGCGACGCCGACCGCATCCTTCAGGTCCTTACCAACCTCCTTTCCAACGCCATCAAGTTTTCCCCGGCAGCTTCTACGGTGCGTATCTACACCGAAGCCACCTCCGATTCAATCCTTCTCAAGGTCGTTGACGAAGGCCGCGGTATTCCGACCGACAAGCTCGACACCATCTTTGATCGCTTCCAGCAGATCGAGCCCAACGACGCCCGCCAGAAAGGAGGCACCGGCCTCGGCCTGGCCATCTGTCGCAGCATCGTTCAGCAGCACAGCGGCTCCATCTGGGCACAGCGTAACCTCGGCCTCGGAACCACACTCTACGTCATGCTTCCCCGCACCACCCGCTCGACCGACGTCTCCGCTCCCACGACTTCAGTACCAACTCGTGGCGAAGGCGCAATCCTGGTCTGCGATGACGACGCCAGCATCCGCACCGTAGTCTCGGAGCACCTCAACCGCCAGGGTTACACTGTCATCGAAGCTGCCTCCGGCGAGCAGGCACTTGTCCTCGCCGCCGAACATCATGTCGAAGCGATTCTCCTCGACCTCTATATGCCCGGGCTCAGCGGATGGGAGACCCTGCAGCGCCTTCGCAACAATCCCATCACTGCGAATATCCCGGTCGTAGTTCTCAGCGTACTCTCCTCAACTCTCCGTCCTCAGCTCACGGGCGACGCGCAGGGCTGGGTGCAGAAGCCCTTCAACGAAAACCTTCTCTTCGCCGAACTCGGCCGGGTCCTCCATCACGGAGACGGCCCCGCTCATATCCTCCTCGTCGAAGACGATGACGATCTTGCCAGCGTACTCACGGCCAGCTTCCAGAATGCCGCTGTCCGTATCGATCACGTCTCGTCGCGTCAACAGGCGATCCGTCAGTGCATCACCCGGCCCCCTGATCTGCTCATCCTCGACCTCACCCTGCCCGATGGCGACGGTTTTTCCCTCGTCGAGTGGCTTCGCCAGCAGCCTACTCTCCGCGCCCTGCCGATGGTCGTCTACTCTGGCCGTGAGATATCCGAGCCCGAAATGGCTCAACTTCGCCTTGGGCCCACCGAGTTCCTCACCAAGGCCAAGGTCCAGCCACACGAGGTCGAAGAACTTGTCATCTCCATGGTTCACCGCATCAAGACCCGCTTTGCCGATCTCGTCACTGCGGGCCCAGCCGCCTGATTCGGGACTAAACCGGGCCGAAATTAGCGAGTTACCTCCTATCCCATGCATCGCATGAGAAAATGGATTCGCTCATGCGACGCGTTTTGATCATTGACGACGAAGACGATATCCGGGAAGTAGCTGCACTCTCTCTTGAAGCCACAGCCGGCTGGCAGATTCTCACCGCAAGCTCCGGAGCTGAAGGTATCTCCGTTGCCGCCGCCGAAAGGCCTGACGCCATCCTCATGGATGTCATGATGCCCGGCGTCGATGGTCCCACCACCTTCAGCGCCATGCAACAAAACCCCGCCATCTCCCACATCCCCGTCCTGTTGCTCACGGCTAAAGTTCAGGGAGCCGACACCCGCCGCTTTGCCGGCCTGGGCCTGGCTGGAATCCTCTTCAAACCCTTCGATCCCCTCACTCTCGCCGATCAGATCTCTCAGGTCCTCGGCTGGAAGGACTGAGCTCCTCCAAGATGAAAAAAGCTTTCCCCGGCCAGGTCGACCCTCCGAGCGATACCGGGGTCCGGAATAGGCAGGCAGCAGGTACAAACGCCATGGATACTCAGGCTCAAATCGACACAGTTCTCATTCAGCTCTGGCAGAAGAATCTCCCGGTCCTTCGCGAGCGTCTCGATCTCCTCGACAAATTCGGCTCTGCCGCAAACTCAGGCACCCTCGACGAACCCACGCGTCTCGAAGCTCTCAACATCGCCCACAAACTAGCTGGCTCCCTCGGTATGTACGGCTACCAGCAAGGCACTGAAGTCGCCTCCAAAATGGAGCGCATCCTCAAGTCCCCCACCTCCGAAACGCTCGCCACACTGAAATCCCTCGCTATAGACCTCCGCGCATCCCTCGCCGCCGGCCTGGAGGCTACTTAGCCTGCCGCACCGCCCACCCCGCCAGATCGATCGCCGCCGCCAACCCGTCATACTCCACAGGCAGCCGATTCCGCCGGTCAACATACTCGTTGTAGATCCACGGATCGACCACGGCAAACACCGTTCCCTTCCCATACTTCGCCAGCGCCATCAGCACATCGCCTTGGTCAGTCACCACCGCCTTCGCCGGCCCCGACACTCGAATAGTACAAATCTCCTTCAGATAGGCCTTATGGGGATGCTCAAAGACTCCCGTCCCCGCAGGAATCATCACCGTCCCCATCTCCCACTTATCCCCATCGACTTTATTCCGAATCACGGGATTGAAATGAATCCCGAAGCGTTCGCTCATCGTGTTGAACTGGGAAAACTCCGAGTTCGTCACATCGTTCTCCATCAAAATCAGCACTCCACCTTCCTTCACCCAGGCCTGAATCGCATCCCCACTCGCCTTATCCATGTAATGCGGCGCAGGATTCTTCACTGGAATATCCGGCGAAGCAATCACATAAATCTGAGCCTTCCTCAAGTCAGCTAAATTCGGCGCGGTCTTCTCCGTAGCAAGGTTCACGCCGTACCGCTGAAACGCACGCCCAAAGAACGCAAATCCCGAATTCGCATCATCGTCCCACTTGTAATGAAACAGCTCCGTCTGTCCCGTCGCATTCTTTCGAGTTTGCGAGTTGAACCATGCATCTACCAGTACGGTCTTTCCCTGCCCTAGTGCCTCCGTCGAAGCCTGCTCCATCTCCGATCCCGCCAACAGAAACGCACCAATCCCCTTCGAATCGTTCGCCTGCGTCTTCTCTCCAACGTAGTACTCATACGACCCAGATCGATAAGGCGTTCCACCCAGACCACCCACCTTCACCGTCCCATTGAGCACTACTAACCCATCCGCGCCGGCGACAAACTGCTTCTGAATCCCCTCCCACCCACGCTTTGCATTGGCCTCGTAACTCTGGCGCAGATACCCCATCCGCACACCTTTCGCCAGGGAGTAAACGAACATGCAACTCGCTGAAGCCTCAAGATAATTTCCAGGCTTCTCACCCTTATCCATCACCTGCCACCATAACCCCGTCTGCTCATCCTGATACTTTACGACTGCAGCATCCGTCCGGCTCAATGCAGCAACTAACGCTCCTCTCTGCGGATGATCCTTGGGAAACCAATCCAACACATCCACCAGTGCAACCGCGTACCATCCCATCGCCCGCGCCCATACCTCAGGCGACAACCCTGTTGTTTTATCCGCCCATGGCATCTGCTTCGACTCGTCCCATCCATGTTTCAACAGCCCGGTCTTCGCATCGCGCATGTCCTCATCCATCAGCAATAACTGCTTCGCAATGTCGTCAAAATCCCGAGACTCCTGAAACGTCACCGCATAAGCCGCACGAAACGGTTCCGCCATATAAGCCCCATCCAGCCACATCTGGTTCGGATATATCTGCTTATGCCAATATCCACTGCTCGCCGTCCTCGGCTGCTGCGCCAACTGGTCATGCAAAAACTTCGCAGCCTTCGCATACTTCGCCTGCTGGGTTACCCGATACACCAGCAGCACCGCCCGCCCCATCTCAATATCGTCAAGCGTATGTTCCTTCGCCTTGAACCCGGTGATTGTGCCATCGTCGGTTACATATTTATCCACAGCAGTCTTGATGTACTTGAAATCCTGGCCATCCGCAGTCGAGTGCCACTCCGCCGCCATTCCATCCAGCAGTACGCCCTCTTCATAAGCCCACACACCTGGGTGAGCCGTCGTTAGTACCGACCCATCCGGCCACATCTTGATGACGGTCGCCGCCATCGCACGCGAAGGCGAGTGCTCCGCAATCACGCCCTGCGCTACCCCCACACGCGCAACCAGCACACACACCACCAAAACCACAAAACGCTTCATCCACAGAGCCTCAAACCGAAAAATAAACACGCTCACCAGCATAAACTCCAGAGGCCGAGAAACATCCAAAATCCCGCCGAACTCGGAAACAGACCAGCGCCATCCACACTCCAGCCCCGGTTCCACTCGCACCCGACACGCTGAAATCCACAAAATTCCCCACTGCAATCGCCGCATTCCCCGTCGTCGTGCACCGACCCCAAAGCCACCGAGAACGCTAAACCCCGTATCCGCCATGCTTCAACTTAGTTCCCTGCGGAAGTTTGCAAACAATCGCATTGGACTGCCGCGAAAACACACTCAAGGACAGGGCAGGCGCCCTGCGGAATCATAAATAACGCAGTTCGTCAGCTTGCCTGCGACCCGACTCCCCCAGTCGTCACTGTTCCAACGCTCAGCGTCGCCGCCGAACCCAAAGGCCCAGTCGCACACACCCTCCATCCACATGAGCGTCAGACACCAGCGTCGCCTCCACCGCAAACGCAGGCAATCCTGCTCCCTCATTAACGCGAGACCCCAAACAAAGTAAAGTTTTCCGGCAAGTCAGGCGCATTCAACCCCCTGATGGAGCATCCACCCACTTCCAGACACACCCACCGAGTGAGCAGGCCAGCCCTTTCCTTCAACAACGATCCAATCTCTGCAGTACACGCCGCCGGCAGTGTCGAACTGGCCTTGCGATTTTTGTTCTTATACAGACATCCGGGAGTACTCCCCTTTTAAGCCAACCCAAACAAAAACACAAGCATTCTTTTTGTAACTTTTCACTACCAGCTCATTTCCACCAGAAACCCCGCATCCCATATAGTGGCCGAGAGGCTACACCCAAATTCAAGAGGCAAATCCGGCATGAACCACATCGAAACCCGACCCGCCAACACTCCCGGCCAACCACCCCTGCCCGAAAACCTCGTCGACGTCTCTCGCCTCGTCACTGCCTACTACTCAATCCGCCCCGACCCCGCCATCCCCTCCCAGCGCGTAGCCTTCGGAACCTCCGGTCATCGTGGCTCGGCCTTCGCCGCCAGCTTCAACGACGATCATATCGCGGCTATCACCCAGGCAATCGTCGAATACCGCGTCTCCCAGCACACCCTAGGCCCCCTCTTCCTCGCCAAAGACACCCACTCCCTTTCCGAACCCGCCTTCGTCACCGCCCTCGAAGTCCTCGCCGCGAACAGCATCGAAGTCCTCATCGACGAGCATCTCGGTTACACCCCGACGCCGGCCCTCTCGCACGCCATCCTCACTCGCAACGCCAACCTCAAGCTCCATCGCTGCGATGGCATCGTCATCACCCCCTCCCACAACCCACCCGAAGACGGCGGCTTCAAATACAACCCCCCCTCCGGCGGCCCCGCCGACACCACTGCCACTAAGTGGATCGAAAACCGCGCCAACGATCTCATCGCCTCCGGTCCCGACAATCCCGCCATCAAGCGCATCCCATATGCCCGCGCCCTCTCTGCCGACAGGACTTATCGCCACGATTACATCACCACCTACGTCAGCGACCTCGGCAACGTCATCAACTTTGCACCACTCCGCAACACCACACTGAAACTAGCCGTTGATCCACTAGGCGGAGCCGGCGTCCACTACTGGCCTCGCATCGCGGAGAAGTACCTTCCATCGTTACAAATCCTCAATCCCCACACCGACGCTACCTTCCGCTTCATGACCTGCGATTGGGACGGCAAAATCCGCATGGATTGCTCCAGTCCCTTCGCTATGGCCTCCCTCATAGCGAACAAAGAAAAATACGACGTAGCCTTCGCCGCCGACACCGACCACGATCGCCACGGCATCGTCACCCGCACCACTGGCCTGCTCAACCCGAATCACTATCTCGCGGTGTGCATCGAGTACCTCTTCACCCATCGGCCCGACTGGTCGGCAAAGGTAGGCATCGGCAAAACCCTCGTCTCCTCCAGCATCATCGACAGTGTAGCCAAAGGCCTCAACCGCCCCATGATCGAAGTCCCTGTCGGCTTCAAGTGGTTTGTCGACGGACTCCTCGACGGCTCTCTAGGCTTCGTCGGCGAAGAATCCGCCGGCGCCAGCTTCCTCCGTCGCAACGGACAAGTCTGGAGCACAGACAAAGATGGTCTCATCCCTGGCCTTCTCGCGGCCGAGATGACAGCCGTCACTGGCAAAGACCCAGGCGAAATCTACTCCGAGCTGACCAAAAAATATGGCAACCCAGTCTACGAGCGAATCGACGCCGCAGCCACCAAAGAACAAAAAGCCAAACTCGGCAAACTCTCGGCACAGCAAGTCACCGCAAAAACACTAGCTGGCGAACCCATCACCGCGATCCTCACCGAAGCTCCCGGCAACCACGCTCCTATCGGTGGCCTCAAAGTCGCCACCGAAAACGGCTGGTTCGCGGCCCGCCCCTCCGGTACCGAAGACGTCTACAAGATCTATGCCGAATCCTTCAAAGACAAAGACCACCTCAAACAAATTCAGACCGAAGCCCAGGCCCTTGTCGACAAAGCTATCAGCTAGACAGTGACCGCCATTCTTGCTTCGTCTCGAGATATTCCAGGCGGTATACTTCAAACAATTCACATCGAATGATCGAAAGAAAAATAACTAAGCTGGCCCCCTTGAGTTGGATCAATCTCACATTGATCCCTCCAGCAGCAATCTCGTTTTATATAGCCTTGCGCAATGTATTTCGTGAAGGTCGTTTTCAGGATTTTCAATGGTCCGGTACGAACCTCACCTATCACCACATTGATCCCTATCATCAGGCGCTCATTAACGATCCAAACCATTACATTATGTTGACGCAGGTGCCAAACTACCTGCACGAACTCTACATACTTCTGCTTCCATTCGGCGCATTCAGTTTTCTCGCAACGAGACCTGTTTGGGCGGCGATGCTTTGTCTCTTTGCGATGCTCTCTATCCTTATGCTGAGGCAAATCTACAATCTTGACCGTTCGCGGACGCTTCTGATCACCCTGCTTCTTCTTATCAGCACACCGTTTAGAATTGCCCTCGCAGCGGGAACCGAAGCCCTGCTGGAACTCCTCTTCTTCTGCCTCATCTTCTACTGCACTACTCAATTTCGAAGCGGAATCGCAGCTGGCCTAAGTTATTTCAAATACAGCTTTTCCCCAGTCCTTTTTTTCTATTTTTTCTTCACTAGGCGCTATAAGTTACTTGCGATCTCTCTCCTGCCACCTCTGCTCGGTCTTCTCTTGATGTGGCTCCTGGTGCATGGCAATCTATTCATTCTCGCGATCGAACCCTTCCTTGTCAGCCGCACCAATGTTGCGCCCGGTCTGGGCGATCTGATGAGCATTCTCCATCTCTTCCTCGACAACGCTTTGTCGGTTTCCAAAACCGGAGTTCTCGCCTACGTTCTCGCAATGGCAGCCAGCGCCGGATATGCCTTCTATCTTTCACGACACCGCAAACTCTCTCCACAGCGAGCAACAGCGGCAATAGCTGTAGCAAGCCTAATGTTCTTCACGCATCTGACACATGACTATGTCCTACTCATCGTCCCTTTGGCCGCAAGCCTGGCTTGCCCTCTATCGAGAGCCAAGGTCTTTGTCCTCTCCGCAATTGGAGTCATCTGGTACGGAGTCAAAATCATGCCCATCTTCGGCTCCTCAAATGCTGCCTTGACCGCGGGCACCATCATCGGATTTTGCTTGCTTGCGGCAATGTTGGTGTTTCTTGGCCGGTTCGACGCCCAGGAACTCGTCAACAAAACCAATTAGAGAAAACACTGCTGAACTGCTTGGTGGATGAATTGAACACCGGGTTGATCACCCTAGTAGTTGCCCCTGTTGGCCGGTAACTTCAAGAACTCGGCCACGCCCAACGCTGATCGCGTAAACCGTGTCTCATAGATCGCCCCCTTGTACCAATCCACAAGATTCATCCGCACTCCCACCGAAGAATGCCCCGGCCGCTGCGGTACCAGCTTCACTTCACCCTCCCCCTGCAACTCATCCCCCACATAATTCCTCAGCATCTTCCCGTCATACACGGTAGTCACCCGATACCACTTTCCAAACGAATACTTTTTCTCACAATTCAGCAACGCCTTGCTCTGCCCACCCGAAGTAGCGAAACTATCCAGACACCATTTCCCATCGCGAATCCGAATCTCAAATAGCATTCGCTCCTGCGGCACGTCTTGCCCCGTCGCCGGATCGATCGACTGCAGATGAAAGATCCTCTGCTCCGCCCCACCATCGGGATCCGGTTTGAAGATCATCTCCCAAGTCCACGTCTCCGCGCCGGCCAGCGGATGCACAGCCGCAAACAACCCGTCATCCACACCATTGAACGCTATCGCGTTCCCCATTGTCGTCTCAATCACCTTCGGATGCCCCAGCATCTTGGTCGCATTCCCACCTAGCGATGCCGTGTCATCAAAACGCCACGTAACCTGCTTCGCTGGCTCCTGCGTCATCGCAGACCCAACTCCTAGTAGACCCACCATCGCTAGCCCAGACAGATATCGCAACATCCAGAACTCTCCTTCAACGCTCACATCACAGCATTACTGCATGAAGTTAATTCTCGGAGGGCAGATCAATATGGTCGATCACAGGCACTGAAAGAACCGCTTTGCCCGGTCTCAACCGAACTCCCAACTGTTCCTGGATCGCCTCTAGCAGCGTCGGTCCCTCCGGAGCAGGAGTATCAGATGCAGTCTTGCCTCCAAACGGCATCGCAACCTCCAGTGTGTAGTCCCACCTGCCCGTAAGCCCTGTGCGATCGATGACAGGCCGTCCAATTTCGCCCGTGCCTCCTCCCAGGTTTGCCAAAGATTTTCCAATCAGCTCCATAGAAGTTCCTCGTGAGGCAAACAGTACGTGCCCATCCTTCGGCATCGCAGAAAAGCTATAACACGGAAATACTCCTGGGGCCGGAGTTGCATCGCACGCCGGCCCCTTCTCATGCGGAATTAGCTTCGGTCCCGGCGTTCCCTGCTTGATCAAAAACATCTCCAGCACCGGCATCTCTTTCTCTTCAAAATGAATTTTCAGCCCGAAACGTTCGACCAGTAACGCCTTCATCATCTCCCTGTAATCATCTTTCGTAGCGTTGAGCGGAGCCGTCGCCTCAATCGCGTAACGATCCGTATTCACCCATCCCGGCACGCCGGCCAACATCACGCGTCTTTGCTCCCCCGTGAGCCAAAGCTTGTACGCAAATTCAACATACGTCACTACCGCAAAGTCCGCATGAAACCGCCCATTCGGATCTCGGAACCAGTCATCGGAGGAGAGCGCAAAACTCGGAGTACGAAATTCTCCCTTGTCCAGACGGATCGAAGCCACCTCAAACCTCATTGCCTCGTCCGCCGACTTCCCCTTCAGATCGACATTTCTTGCGACCTGCGCCTGCAACGACCACGTCCCCGTGCACAAGCAAAGTAAGACCCACAGGCTCCGTCGCCCGCTCATCAATCCCACCGATCGCAGAAAAAGTCGCATCGTTCTCCGAGGATAGAAGCCGCAATCGTCGGATCGATTGCTATGTAGCATATTACATAACTACAAAACAAGAAGAACACTAGTTTTGCTTACTGCGTCACCCTTCGCTTCGCCTTCAACAGCACATCCGTAGCCTCAGGCCGATCATCCCAGTAATCCAACCTTACGCGCCCATCAGGCAACTGCGACACCGTCGCGGGTTCCGCACTCTCCGTGCAGTACCACCCACTCGGCAACACCACTGCATTTCTCGGCCGTCCCAGGCTCCTGTCAAACACTAGCTCATCACTCTCCAACCGATAACTCACTGGAGCCGTATAAGTCTCCGCAATCCGCAGCCGCAAGGTCTCGCCTGCCTTCACCGGCTCTGGGAAGGGAATAACCACCACCCGGTCCTTCGGATCCACTGTCTCTCCCGCATTGATCTTTGAAGCCACCATCTCCGCTCCGCTCATCTCCTCCGACTTCAGCTTCTCCCCAGTGTCGAGCACATACGCCGAAGGATTACTCGCCACACTTCCCGCCCGCACGACATTCGCGTAGCCATTAATCCCCGGCCTCTTCTCCGTGTAGTCGTGATACAGGCTGAACGCATGCGTCTCCGGCTGCTGCAAAAAATAAACAATGTCGCGATCCTGATAAGCCCGCTCCGACAGCCGCGCCCGCTCACTCTCTCCCGCAAACGGTACCTCCCAGCTCTTCGCCGAGGTCAGTTCCTTCGGCATCGCCGCCGCACCCGCCTGCGCACCCTTTGCCGCCTTCAACACCAGCGGAGCCTCGCCGCTGCCTGCATGCATAAAGCTGATCGCAATCCGCCCATCCTTCTCGGTCCTGATCTGCGAAGGCACCGTCAACCCCACCACTTCATATCCCGCCGGCAACACCACCTTGTTCCGATGAATCCCCAACGGACGATTGAACACAATCGTCTTCCCATCGGCGTAGTAGCTCTTCGCATCCTTATACGTCTTCACAATCACCACGCGCCCCTGCCCGTTCTCCGGCACCGGACGCGCCAGCGTCACCCTGATGTAATCCGTCCCCTCATCGGCCCGCACCATCAACGGATCTTTCTTCGCCTCCGCCCCGCTCACCACCGCAAACTCCAGAGGCTTACCCGTCATCGCATCCACGACAGATTCATCGCTCGCCACGCTTCCCTTGCGAATCGGGTTATAGAAAAACTTGGCCCCCGCCGTAGTAGCCGTCACCTCGTAATAAATCTTGAAGCTGGCCGTCTCCGGAGCCAGCAGCTCATACCGCGTATATTCATCCGTCTCTGTCTGCGCTCCGGTCGCCGAAGGCAATATCACCGCGTCCTTCGTAGCCTGTGCCCATGCGCCAGCGCACCCCAAAAACACAAATCCAGCCAGAATCCCTAAACCTGTTCTCTTGTCGATAAGCATGCCCACGAGCATACGACATCCTTCCCGCGGCCCTACCCAAATTCGTCATTTCGACCCGAA
>DATMKY010000036.1:0-6247 GCA_035570955.1 Edaphobacter sp.
GCTGGTATTAAAAACTAGATCGTCGTCTTGCAACAGGCTCGCTCTGCCTCCAAGAATGTCAGGATTGCCAGCAAAACATGGCGCACCGGCGTCGTTGGAGTTGCACTGAGCTGCAGCTGGTATAGATTGAGCTGAAGCTGGTGTAGCGAGAACAAGAACGGTCATCGCAAGAAGGCAAACCAACACATGTGAGCGCTGGGTTCGCGTCATTTCTTTGCTCCTAATCAGATCTAGGACGCCTGGGAAATTGTTCAGTAATTGGGGAGGCCGACCCTCAGGAATCGACTAAACCTGAGGCACTGGTCATTCTGCTCCAAACGAGCAATTTGGTCAAGAGAACGTTGAGTTGAATCATCGCAACTCGCGGAAACAATTAGTGCCATAAAACCCAATTCTCCTGATTGACTCGGCCTCAGTTGTTGCTAAATCTCTAACTCGCTCATTGAGACCCGCAGCACATGTCCGAATAGTCGGCATCTCGTTCAGGTGGCGTCCCGTAGTTCCCCGAAACGGGGTTTTCGGAAACTTCAATCGAACTTGCCGATAACGCGATTTCGAGGAGTTCGGTTCCACGAAACTTCCGAATTGCCGGTGATACGGCAACGACAGTACATGAATCGTGGTTTTGAGCAGCTATCGCCTAATCTCTATAGTCCAATCTTCTATACGCTCTATGGCTGTCACGACCTGAGTTCCCGGTCTTGAGCAGATCACCGCGTACAGGACTTCGGAGCCGAACGCAAAGTGTATGTGTGGAATGCGAGAGTTGGCGTTGAGAGGATGACACTCGGAACTTCTTGCGCGTCCTGAATCTCACTGGCTAGCGCAGTGCCATTAACTGTCCTCGTTTTGGTAATCACGAAGTCCTCGGTGACATTCACGATTGTGCCGCCCTGCACGGTGATCGACAGCGCCATTTTTCCCGTCCCGTCAGGATTCACAGTGTAGGTTCCGGAAAAACCGATGCTCGTAATGGACCGCGTGTTATTCGGCCCCGGCTCGTTAATGATGGCTGAACCCGTCAGGTTGCCATGGCCGTCCATCGTCTGCGTTCCCAGCGCCCGTGCAATGCCTCCGCTGTAAGAACCTACGATGCCGTAGTCTCCACAAAAGCTTGCCAACGTGTATTTCACCTGAGAAGGTTCCCTGTCGTGATCCGTTTGGAGTGTCGCCGCAAGAGAGGTCGTTCCGAGCGATGCGAGAAGAAGCAGACCTGACTTCCATATCCTAAGGAGTTCCATCGGAGTTTCACCTCGAAGTTCTCGAATATTGGAATGGTTCGATCTAGATGAGTCCCGGCTGGTGGGAATTATAGCCCTGAGGCCTAAAGGACGTATTGTCGGCAACTCGGAAGTAATCCGCCGATCGATGATCCGAACTCGGCATTGAAGTGCACGAAAACGGGGTTTTCGGCAACTACGACCCTCGAACTTGGCCGGAAACCGACTTTGGGAGAACTTCAGTGAGCAGATGTCGATCAGTCACTCAACCGCGTTTATCGGGACCTTGGTTGAGATATGTGCTGCCAGCGGTTTCCTGTTGACATCTCTGAACAAATAGAGCGAATCTTGTCTTGCTGCGTAGGGCGCATCGGTAGACGGAAAGGGCAACGCCCGCCTACGGTACTTGAGCGTAAATGCGCCTATGCGAAACATCGAAAACCTCAAGAAGCAAGCCAAACAGTTTCTGCGCTGGCATCGAGAACAGTACTATCCTGTCGCGGCCACTATTAGGACTGCGCTTCCCCGATTCCGTGAAATGGGAGATGCGGAGATACTGGGGTCGAGCTTCAGACTCTCTGATGCTCAGGAGCTCGTTGCGCGACAAGAGGGGTTCGATGGATGGCGGACGCTTATATCGGGAGCCGATGCCATGACTGATAAACCGAAACAATCACAGTCGCGTCCAACCTTCACGTCTATCGAGGCGCAACTCTTTGTCGCTGACGTTAAACGATCCTGCGACTTCTACAGGGAGAAACTCGGCTTTGAACTGGAGTTTGTTTACGGCGATCCACCGTTCTACGGGCAGCTAAGTCGGGATCAAGCGCGGTTGAACCTCCGTCTGATTTGCGAGCCGGTATTCGCTGGTGACATTCGCAAGCGGGAGGGCCTGCTCTCGGCCACGATTACGGTTGCCACGTCGAGCGAAATCAAGCAACTTTTCCTAGACTATCAAGCTGTGGAGGCTCCCTTCCACCAGTCATTGAAGAAAGAGCCATGGGGAGCCAGAACCTTCGTCGTCTCCGACCCAGACGGGAATCTAATCCTTTTTGCTGGTCCATCCGATTAACCCAGGGCAGCCCAGAGGAGTACCACCGAGCGGGGGCCTACACGATAAGTAGACCCCGCGACTGGTAGTGAGTCCTGCCACTCGACAATGTCTTCAGGTGAATCAAGATAAGTGTCGATCCATCGGCGCCACGGATTCTTGACGGCGTCATCAAGTGGCGGCAGTTCAAAATCGAGCGCCTCCCAATAGGCGTTGAAGATGAAGTGGACAAGGTGGTCAGGGTTGGTCAGACGGGCAGAGAACGCGATGCTGTGCGAGTCATGGCCCCAGTCAGGCTGGTGCAGTTTTACTCCATGCCAGCCCTCGAATCCTGCTTTGATCACTTGACTCAGCGAAAGACGGTGACGCTCCGGGCCGATATCGCGCAGCAGGCGTCTTGCGATCAGCAAGCGCACAAAACGATGCACGTCGTGGTGCTTTTCAACGCGTGCCCAATCGAACCAGACGCTTTCATTGTCGTGGCAATAAGCGTTGTTATTGCCATGCTGCGTATGGCGGACTTCGTCGCCCATCAGAATCATGGGCACGCCCAATGACAGCAACGTGGCGGTGAGGAAGTTCTTGACCTGGCGGTTTCGCAGAGTCTCGACCGCAGGATCGTCCGTCGGACCCTCGATGCCGTGGTTCCAACTGCGGTTGTCATCTCCGCCGTCGCGGTTGTTTTCGCCATTGGCTTCGTTGTGCTTCTGGTTGTAGGACACGACGTCATTGAGAGTGAATCCGTCGTGACAGCTCACAAAATTTACGCTCTGCTCCGCCTCGCGGCTCTCGCGGCCATAGATCTCCTGACTGCCCAGCACGCGGTCGGCGAAGTTCCATACCGTGCCCTTGTCGCCGCGGAAAAAGCTGCGCACATCATCACGGAAGCGTCCGTTCCACTCCTTCCAGCTATCGCCGACGAAGCTGCCCACCTGGTAGAGCCCAGCGGCGTCCCACGCTTCGGCGACCACCTTGGTCCCGGCGAGTGCCGGATCGGATTCGATATCCCAGAGAAGAGGTGGGTCGTCCAACACCTTACCGTTCGAGTCGCGGGAAAGAACCGCTGCGAGATCGAAGCGGAAGCCGTCGACGTGCATCTCCTGAACCCAGTAGCGGAGGCTGTCCATAATCAGCCGGCGAACCGTGGGGTGGTTCGCGTTGAGGCTGTTTCCACAGCCGCTGTAGTCCAGGTAGCTCGAGGGTGCCTGATTGAGGAGGTAGTAGGCGCTGTTATCGATGCCGCGAAAACACAGGGTGGGGCCGTTTTGATTGCCTTCGGCTGTGTGATTGAAGACGACGTCAAGAATGACCTCGATGCCCGCGCGGTGGAGGGCCTTGACCATGTCGCGGAACTCATCGACCGGCCCGGTGCGATCCTGACGCGAGCTGTAGGCTCGGTGAGGAGCGAAGTAGGATACCGGTTGATATCCCCAGTAGTTGATCAGGCCGCGCGGGCAATCCTGAACATCGAACTGAAAGACCGGTAAAAGCTCTACCGCAGTTACGCCGAGTTCCTTGAGGTACGGAATCTTCTCGATCAGACCGCGATAGGTTCCGCTGATCTCAGGTGCGACCTCGGAGCTGGGATGACGCGTGAAACCCCGCACGTGCATCTCGTAGACGATCGTCCGGCTCGATGGGCGTCTGAGCGGTGTGTCGCCCTCCCAGTCGTATCTGCTCGTATCGACTACAACGCTCTTCATCGCGGTTGCAGTATTGTCCCCAGACTTACGTGCCGCTTCGCGGTTGTAGTTTCTGGGGATGATCACGCTTCGCCCATAGGGATCGAGAAGCACTTTGGCCGGATCAAACCGCAGACCGCTTGCCGGGTCGAATGGTCCGTCGATCCGGTATCCATAGATCTGGCCTGGCTGTATGTTGGGCACAAATACATGCCAGTAGTGATAGGTACGGTTCGTCTCAGGATCGATGCGGATAACCCGTGCGGGCTGGGCATCGTCTTCCCGGTCGAAGAGCAGTAGCTCAACGCCTGACGCTTTGCGGGAGAAGAGGCTGAAGCCAACGCCGCTGCGACAGACAGTGGGGCCCAACGGAGCGCTCGCCCAAATGCCCGGGGAGCAATTGCCGAGCTCTTGTTGTGTTGTGGGATCGGCAGTGCTGGCCCTCGCTGCCTCGAACTCGTTCTTTTGCAACAGGGTCATAAATCACCCCTTTGTGGCTGGCCAATGCCAAGACAGTTTATAGATCAGTCCACGTGTTGTCATTTTTCGGGTGCTGGCGACCTACGGCTGTTGTTGCACGTTCGCGGCTTTACGTTGTCGCGAGGCGACGGAATTGGGGTGTCGCGCGACGGATTTGGTGTTTAATCAGCGCTGGGCTCTGTATCGAAAAAGGAGTTGTCAATGAGCAGCGTACAGATCGAGCAGAAGAGCTATGAGATGCCCCCGAAGGAGGGGATCAGCATCGCGCAATTCATCACCGTGAAGGACATCAACCGATCGCTTGACTACTACGAAAAGGTCTTTGGTGCTCGCATTCTGAGCCGAGGCGATGGCAACGCGCCTGGGTACCTTCAGCTCGCGAATATCTGGATAATTATCAACGTCGGGGGCGGGCCTACACCGGACAAGCCGACGGTAACGCTCAGCGTGCCCGACCCGAATCACATCAACAGCTTTATGAATTTCCGGGTTGCGGATATTCAAGCCTGCTACAAGCTATGGAAGAGTCGAGGAGCCGAGTTCATCACAGAGCCGATCCCCAAGTACGGCGAGATACGCTGCTACATCCGCGATCCTGACGGCTATCTTATCGAGGTCGGACAGAGCACAGATCTTACGTACGGTTGACGCTCGGCCCGGATGGGATGCGGATTTAGACGCTTTCGGATGTCCGCTTAGTGCTGGTCCCATTGGCGCGAACGCGCTCGCGTATCGATATGGGGCAACCTGCGGTTCGAACCCCTGCGAAGAGATCAAATCTACAATGAAACTCCTCTAGGGGAGGATGCCTAGTTGTTTGCCCAGCTGGACGGCCTGGGTGCGGCGGCGGGCACCTAGCTTGTCGAAGGCTCGGCTGCAGTGGGTTTTTACAGTGTTCTCGCTGACGAAGAGGCGGTCGGCGATCTCGCGGTTGCTGAGGCCCTGAGCGATGAGGGTGAGGATTTCGAGCTCGCGGGGGGTGATGCCGAGGGCGTCGAGCTGGACCTGATTGAGGGTGAAGGTGGCCGGTGAGGCTGATTCGTCTGTCGCGGCTGGTTCGGCTGGCGTGCGCAGGGGGACGAGGACTTCGCGGAGGACGATTTTCTCGCGGGGTTTGGTGAGCTTGATGCCGAGCCAGATGCCGAAGACGACGAAGATGATGGCGACGATGGCGCCGTAGATTTCGAGGGAGTGCTCGATGACGAGGAACTGGTACTCGGACCAACGGAGGATGGCGATGAGGACGCCGCCGACGAGGCCGAGAAGCAGGACGTGGCTGAGGGCGGGGCGCTTCATGTCTGTTGGGTGGATTTTACTGCTGTGCGGATGCCAGGGCCGAAGCCACTTTTTCTTTGGGGCCCGGCTGAGAGGGCCAAGCGTGAATTGTTGTGCCTAGAGGCAGAGGCAACGGCAAGAGCAACAGCAGATCCCCATTCGACTTCGCTCAGGGAAGGCTCTCCGGGGATGACAACAAAGGCAACAGCAAAAGCAACGGCAAGCCACCCTTCACGATGCGGCCGTGAAAGGATGGGCCACCCGGTGTTCGGCTCCGCTCAGGGTGCCGTGGGGCTTGATAGGCGAAAAAGAACGGCCAACGGCCAGGCTACCGAATGGAGTTGTGTGCGAGTGCGTTCGCGGGTTAGTTTGCGACGGCGAGGGCGCTTTCGCTCTGGACAGAGGTCTGGGGGACGAGGCACTCCGAGATTCGCTTGAGCAGGTCGGTGGGGTGGACTGGCTTGCTTAGAGTGGTGAAGTTGTGGCCGGAGCGGCGGGCTTCTTCGAGGAGGTCGACGGTGGCGGCCTGGCCGGAGAAG
>DATMKY010000037.1:0-27034 GCA_035570955.1 Edaphobacter sp.
CGGCCGGGTTTGATGGTGGCGACAAGGTCCAGGTCGACGCGTCCAGGAGTTGGACTGATTATTGCCCGAGTTACATTGCCGAGGGAAGCGTCGAGGTAGCCTGCGTTGCGATAGACGGCGAGGACACGGTCGGTGATGCCAGCGACATCTTCGTTGTACTGGCTGCCAGCGAGCGAGGAGGTGATCTTGTCGATTTCACTCACTTTGTCTGCTGAGACACCTTCGAGTCGGAATGAATGCAATCGGATATCGGGAGAATCCACCCGGTACTCAATGGTTCTGTTTGGTTTCCCTGGGGCAGCGTCGTAGATCTTTGCGGAGAGCTTCGCATCGATATGCTTTTCGGCGAGCATCTGCTGGAGGGCATCTTGTACGGTCTGTTGGAGAGAGCCAGCTTCGGGAAGAGACCCATTGAAAAGAGAAACTCGGCGATGGACTTCTGAAATGAGCTCGTCGCGCGGCCACCAGACGAAGTTTTCGAAGCCGGCGGCCAGGGTTCGCGATTCATCGACCGGTTTCACTTTGAATACGACCGTGACAGCTTTGACAGGGCCGTCAAGGGTCGCCTGAAGATCGCTGAATGCGCCAGTGTCTGTGAGGCGCTGGGCCGTCTGTTGCAAGGTTTCCTTTGTGAGATGGTCTCCAGGCCTCAATCCGGAAGCGGACTCCAGATCAGGTTGAGAATATGGCG
The DNA here is from genome assembly GCA_035570955.1 of Edaphobacter sp. GTDB lineage: Bacteria > Acidobacteriota > Terriglobia > Terriglobales > Acidobacteriaceae > Edaphobacter. The sequence continues at coordinate 692 of DATMKY010000037.1, forward strand.
TCGCGCCGTCGAAGACTATCTTCGCGATAGTGTACTGGCCGAGTGCATTGAGGGAGATCAGGCAGAAAATTGATGCAAGATATACAGCTCTGAAATGTCGCATAAAAGACAAAGAACACCCGTTCTAATGATGAAAACAAGAAGGCGCTGCATGAAGGCAGCGCCTCTGTCGATTTCTACATGAGCTACTTCGTCTGGACTTTTTCGTGCCAGGAGTGGGCGCCCTTAAGCGCTTGATTGACATTGTTGATGTTTTCGACGCCGGTGGTGTTGAGCCAGTCTTCAAATGCGTTGGAACCCTGCTTGGCGTAGATGGCGATGCCGTCTTTCCATGTGGCGCGCCCGCAAAGGACTCCGTTGAAGCTCGTGCCGGATTCGACGGCGAGCTCGAGAGTTTCGATGAAGACGGGGTTCGAGACGCCGGCTGAAAGATAGATGAAAGGCTTGTGGGTCATCGTGGCGGCGTCGCGGAAGTGTTGAAGCGCTTCTTTGCGTGTGTAGGCCTTTTCGCCCTTGAATGCCTTGGTGCCTTCGACGAAGGACATCTCGACGGGGACCTCGACCTTGAGGACGTCGACGTTGTAGCGGGCTTTGCCAAACTCGGCCATGGAGCCGGAGACAACTTCGGGTTTGATCTTGGCGTAGGCGAGGGATTTTTCGTCGCCGCCATCGGTAGCGTAGCCGACGAACTCGAGGAAGAAGGGGATATCGTGAGCAACACACTCGTCGCCGATGCGCTCGATCCAGGCCTGCTTGAGATCGTTGACGGAGGATTTTTCGAAAGGAGTGTAGTAGAGGAGGATCTTGATGCAGTCGGCTCCTGCCTCTTTCAGGCGGCGGACGCTCCAGACGTCGAGGAGGTCAGGTAGACGACCGGGAGTTGTGGCGTCGTAGCCAGTCTTCTCGTAGGCGAGGAGCAGGCCCTTGCCGTTGCGGTGCTTGGATGCGGGCAGGCCATATTCGGGGTCGAGGAGAATTGCGGAGGCATGTTTGGTAAGGACGCTGGTGACGAGTGTCTTGAAGACCGCGAGATCATGGGCGTCGGCGGCGGCCCCTCGCTCTTTGGCAAGCGACTTTTGCAGTGAACCGCGCTGGTCCATGGCGGCAGCGGCGATGACGCCGCGGTGGTCGGAGACCGCTTTAAGTCCTGCTAATTTTCCGGGGGTCAGCTTTTCCATTGGTGCATGTCTCCTAGTTGTTTTGATTATGAGTGTATTGGCCTACGATCGCTAATTTTACACAGTCTTGACGAGCTTTGCCGTCGTCGGTGTATGGAGAGTTTTCGCTTCCTTTAGGATGTGACAGATACTCCATTTTGGGCAATGTTGCGAGAGGCGCTGAAGGTTGATGCGAGAGATCGTGGTGCGTGCGGGTGTGTTGTTCGTGTTTCTGGCGAGCCATTTGAGTTTGCGAGCTCAGAATCACCCTCTAGTGGTCGAAGAGGGAAGTTATTCCATTCACCTGCTGCTGCATAAGATTGGCACTGAGAGTTATACAGTCACAGAGCAGGATCGCGGGCGCTTGGAGATGACGACTACGTCGACGTCATCGGATCGTGGAATGAAACGCACGGTTACGTCGAAGCTCGAGATGGATGCGTCGTTCGCTCCGCTTTTGCTGGAACAAAGGTCTTCGGGCGGAAGTTCGGAGGAGGAGTGGCGCACTGAGATCAAGGGTGGAATGGTGTCGGTGACGGAGCGCGGAATAGCTCGCACGCTGCGCAAACCTGTAATTGCGTTTGCAGGGTATGGGACGATGTCCGGCTCGATGCAGATGATGATGATGCGCTACTGGAAGCTGCATCATCAGCCAGTTCGGTTGCCTATCCTCCGTGCGAGCGCAGAGGCGTTGCCGCTCGAGATCAAGCTGGTGGGACATGATTCGTTTTATGTGAAGGGACGGATGTTTCGCCTGACGCGCTATACGGTGGCAAATCTTATGTTCGGCCGCGAGATCGTTTGGATGAATGACAGCGGGCGGCTTGCAGCGTTGATGACGTTTGCCGGAGGTTTGCCACAGGAGGAGATTCTCGAGGGGTACGAATCGGTCGAGAGTCAACTGGAGCACAGCGGCGTGCAGCAGGAGATGCTGGACCTGGATGATCTGGGTCACCTGGTCCCTGCGGAAGCTGGTGGAACTCTTGCGATCGTGGGTGCGCGATTGATTGATGGAACGGGTGCACCTCCGGTGGAACGCTCCGTTGTGCTGGTTCGAGACGGAAGGATCGTCGCCGCAGGAAGCGCAGGAGCGGTTAAGGTGCCGGCAAATGTGCGAATCATTCATGCGGAGGGCCGTTCGCTGCTGCCGGGACTCTGGGAGATGCATGCTCACTATTCCGGCGTCGAGTTTGGGCCGGCGCTTCTGGCGGCTGGTGTGACGACGGCACGAGATTGTGGGGGTGAGTTTGAGTTTCTGACGACGGTGCGAAGGAAGATCGATAGAGACCATGCGCTTGGGCCAAGGCTGCTTTTGGCGGGATTGATTGATAGCGGTGGCCCTCTGGCATTTGGCTACGTGGATGTGAAGACTCCGGCTGAGGCTGTCGACGCTGTGGATAACTATGCGGATGCAAAGTTTGAGCAGATTAAGGTGTACACGCAGATTCAGCCGGAGGTGCTGAAGGCGATCTCGACTGAGGCGCATCAGCGTGGCATGACGGTGACGGGGCACGTGCCTGCGGCTATCAATGCCTTCGATGGAATCGCGGACGGGATGGATCAGATCAATCATCTGCAGTTTGTAACGCGTGCGATGATGCCTGAGGGCAGTACAGGGCCGGTCGACCTGCAGTCCGAACGTGCGAAGAGATTAATTACGTTGCTGAAAGAGAAGCAGATCGTGGTGGACCCGACGCTTGGGTGGGGAGAGATGGCGGGGCATCCGAAGAATCTGGATGTTGCTTCGTTTGAGCCCGGGATCAAGGCTGCGCCGTATACACTGTCGTCGAAGTTTCGTGCTCTTGGAGTTGCCGCGTCCGACGAGGCACGATTTCACGAACGGATGAAGACGAATCTGGAAGTCGTGGGTGCGCTTTATCGTGCGGGCGTTACGATTGTGCCGGGCAGTGATACCGGCTTGCTCGGATATGGGCTTGATCGCGAGCTAGAGTTATATGTGCAGGCGGGGATGAGTCCGATGGCGGCGATCCAGTCGGCCACGATTGTGTCGGCACGGGTGATGAAGCTCGACAGCGAGTTGGGTTCGGTCGAGGTGGGAAAGCGGGCGGACTTTATTCTGGTCGATGGGAATCCACTGGAGAATATCAGCAACATCCGGCGCGTCGTCAGCGTAGTAAAGGATGGCCGGATGTATGACAGCAAGAAGCTTGGACGCGCCGTGGGATTTGCCAGGTAGCGTTTGAAGCGACACAGAATCCACAGGCTTGCAGCAGCGACGAGAGGTACTATTTTGCCGACGCCAGAACCTGTTGCTGGGCCGAGAGAAGCTCGCGAATGCCTTTCTCCGCATAGTCGAGCATTTGATTGAGTTGGGTGCGGCTGTAGGAGTTTTGTTCCGCTGTGGCCTGAGTTTCGACTAGGCCACCGTCGGCGAGCATGACGACATTCATATCGACCGCAGCGCGGGAGTCTTCTTCGTAGCAAAGATCGAGGAGAATGTTTCCGTCGACGATGCCGACGGAGGTGGCGGCGATCATTTGTTTTAGGGGCGAGGCCTTCAGGGTTCCTGCGGAGACGAGTTTTCCAAGAGCCAATGCCAGGGCAACCGCGGCCCCGCTGATGGCAGCAGTGCGTGTTCCCCCATCGGCTTGGAGAACATCGCAGTCGAGGATGACGGTGCGCTCGCCGAGTGCCTTCATGTCGACCACGGAGCGTAGACTGCGGCCGATGAGGCGCTGTATCTCATGGGTGCGTCCGCCGATCTTGCCGCGTTCGGCCTCGCGTGGAGTTCGGGTGAGAGTGGCCCGGGGGAGCATGCCGTACTCGGCGGTAACCCAGCCACGTCCGGAGTTGCGAAGCCAGCCAGGAACGCCCTGCTCAATGGTGGCGTTGCAGAGGACGCGGGTGTTGCCGGACTCGATGAGAACTGAGCCTTCTGCCATGGCGACGAAGTTTGGAGTGATGCGAACGGGGCGGAGCGCGTCTGCGGAACGGTTGTCGGGACGGAAGAGCTGGGGAGCGGAGGTAACTGCGGACATTCAGCGATTATAGATGTGAGATTCTTCTTATGAATTTGGCGGCCGGGGTTGGCCGAGGCGGAGGGACAAGGGGGAATTGGTTCCAAAATGGGACAGTTCCAGAATGGGAAAAAATTACCGGATTGAGGGTTTGTTGAGGATTTTCTGGAGTTTGGAGGAAGAAGGTAGTTCTATATTGGGAATGACTGAGCCATCGGAATGTTGTCGCGGATTACTTTTTGACTGATGTACGGTTACTCAGCGAGAGATGTCCCAGTTTGGCACACAAAATGATTACGGGAGTGTATCTGCTGTAAGGGCAAGTTGAGCAGGGATTGGCGGAAGGACGAATGCAGGCAACGCAGAGCAGTACTGCCTCAGATTCAGAGCTTGGTTCAGGAAAATTTGCAGCGCTTCGACATGTCGTGCGTGAGATGGGCTTCAACCGTATCGCGGGGCCTGTTGTGCGAAGGGCGGCAGAGGCGTCGGAGCAACCGGATGCTTCGATTGCGCGGGTTGCGGAAGGTGCCGGGCTGGCGCATGATGCCGGAAATTTGCTGGGTGCACTCAGCCTTTATTCCGATTTACTGGCGATGCCTGGCGTATTGCACGAAGAGCACCGCGAGTATGCGGCAGAGCTTCGGTTATTGAGTGATCGTAGCTGGGCGATGATCAACCGACTGATGAATCACTCGCGGACTGAGCTGTCTACGGCGATGCAGGCGGAGCTCTCGGTTTTACCGGATCTCGTGGATAGATGCCGCGGCCTATTGAGCCGGGTTGCCGGACGAGCGCTCGATGTTTCCTATGGGCTGGGAGCGTTTCAACCGGTTGCGGTGCCAGTGGAGGCGGTGGAGCGGATTCTAACGAATCTGGTGAAGAATGCGGCGGAGGCGACTCCCTGGGTTGGGGCTATCTCGATCGATGTTGAAGGCGTGGTCGAGCAACTGGACGAGTCTTCTGAGGCAAGACAGCGCGTACGCATGACGGTGCGGGATCGCGGCTGTGGAATGGATCGGGCAGCCGTGCGGCGGCTGATGCAGCCTGGTGGGATTTCGAGTGCGAATGGACGTGGACTAGGCTTTCGCGTCGTGCGGGAGCTTGTTGCCATCTCGGGAGGGTGCCTGAATATCGAGAGCCAGCCGGATGTGGGGACGAACATTTCAGTCGAATGGTATGCGGTGAAGCAGACCGAGGCAGAGATGCGGCAGGACGAGGCTAAGAGGATGGAGTTGGAGGTAAAGATGGTGTTGAAGGGAGAGGCTGGGTGGATTGCATGTTGAGTGCTGAAGGTTCGGGCGGACTAAAGCGGTTGGAGGTCGAGATGTTCGGAGAGCGAGTAGAGGGCAGGCCGATGGTCAGAGATCGTCTGGGGTCAACAGATGCCCCGTCGGGAGTCTTGGTTGGCGTGTCGCCGGTGGCTGTTTCGGAGCCAGAGACTGGAGCGAAGAAAAGTGGCGTGGAAAATATTGGCCTGCTGCATGTCCTCGTGGTGGATGATGACGAGACTGTGCGAAAAGCTTGTTGCCAGATCGCATCAGGAATGGGTTTTGCCGTCGTACTCGGAGCGGAGAGTGCGACTACGGCACGGGAGATTCTGAAGTATCAACGGGTCGATGTGCTTCTGCTGGATCTGAAGCTGCCCGGAGGCGGTGGTCTGCCGCTGCTGGAGCAGGTGAAGGCCCTGCATCCCGACACGGCGGTGATTGTTATGACGGCGTTCGCGACGGTCGCCTCGGCAGTAGAGGCGATGCGTATCGGTGCGGGAGATTATCTAACGAAACCGTTTGCGTTGGAGGAGTTGACTATCGTTCTCGAGCGAACGGCGAAACAACTGGAACTTGATGTGCAAAGCCGGCAGTTGCGGGAAAGGCTCAGGACGCAACAGGGAATGGGCGGACTGGTGGGACGGTCTCCCGAGATGGAAAAGCTGTATCGGATCTTGTCGAAGGTGGCATATTCGACGCACCCGGTTTTGATTCTTGGAGAGAGCGGGACAGGCAAAGAGCTGGTAGCGCGCTCGATCCACTTCAATGGGCCGAATGCGGCGAAGCCTTTTGTTGCGGTGGATTGCGGATCGTTGGTACCAACGCTGATCGACATCGAGTTGTTCGGGCATGTGAAAGGGGCGTCTACCGGAGCCGACCGTGCAAAGGAAGGATTGCTTGCTTCGGCTGAGGGCGGGACAGTGTTTCTGGATGAGATTGGGGAGTTGCCGTTGGATTTGCAGGCGAAGTTGTTGCGGGCCCTGCAGGAGAAGGAGGTGCGTCCGGTGGGTTCGACGGTGGCGCGGCCAATCTCGGTACGTGTTTTGGCAGCGACCAATCGTGACCTGGTAGCGATGGTGGAGCAGGGGCGGTTTCGCAAGGACCTTTACTTCCGGTTGAATGTGGTGAACCTGCGAATTCCTCCACTACGGAGTCGACGGGAGGATATTGCGGCGCTGGCGATGCATTTCCTGAAGAGGCTGGAGCGGGAAACTGGAGCCGTGCGAAGCTTTTCCGACTCGATGCTTCGAGTGATGACTGAGTATGACTGGCCGGGCAATGTGCGGGAGTTGGAGAATGCGATTGAACGCGCGTGTGCGTTGTCTTCCGGGCCGTTGCTGCACATGGGCGACCTGCCGACGCAGTTGCAGAATTTCCGGTTGAGGCAGGAACCCTCCGTTCGCACAGAGTTGAAAGCTGAGCGTGGAGAGGGTGTGCGTTCCGAAAACGGCGAGATCGTATCGATCGCGGAGATGGAGAAGCATGCGATTCTCGGGACGATTCGACAACTGAATGGCGACAAATTGATGGCGGCGAGGCTGTTGGGGATTGGTAAGACGACTCTCTATCGCAAACTGAAGGAGTATGGAATTTCAGAGGGTCTCGGCGTTTAAGAGCCAGGATCCGAACCTGGCTGGCGATGAGGGTAGAATCAGGTGCGAGGAAGGTGAATGCCATGCAGTGTACGCATCTGAACCATATCCACAAGGTAAAGCCGTCGGCCAAGGGTTGCGAGGATTGTTTGAAGATTGGCGGGAGGTGGGTGCACCTGCGGATGTGTATGGAGTGCGGGCATATGGGGTGTTGCGATTCTTCGCCGAATAAACATGCGACAAAGCATTTCCATGCGACGAAGCACCCGATTATGAGGTCGATGGAGCCGGGGGAAGATTGGGGCTGGTGTTATATCGACGAGGTTGAGGTGGATGAGAAGTGGCCTTCCTGAAGTAGAACTCGTTCGTTTGCTATTCTGGCTCTATCAAAAATGTCTTCTCACACGAGAGGGCTAAGGAGTTTTATGTCTGACGAGGTTTCAAGTGTTATTCCGGCGCCGCCTACAGTAAAGATTACGGTTCGCCCCAACGGACCTTTACGTGTTGAGGGGCCGATTGCACTGGTCGATGTGAATGGGAACGAGTGGGATCTGACGGGAAAGCCGGCGATCTCGCTTTGCCGTTGCGGGATGTCCTCAAAGCGACCGTTTTGCGATGGGACACATGGCAGAGAAGGATGGAAGTGTGAGGCAACGCCTATTCCAAGCGAGCCAATTGCCCAAGGGTAAGTTGCATCTGGATTCCGGCTTCAGAATTCCATTTCACTTGAGGGTAGGATCGATGACACTTCGCAAGTGCACAGGGGCTGTTCTTTCCGTAGTGTTTCTGGTTTCGGTTGTCGTCGCGAAGGCGCAGGAGACGACCCAGACGGCTGGGTCGAAAGAGTACACGCGCAGCGATGCGATGGTGCCTATGCGCGATGGAGTGAAGCTACACATCGTGATTCTACGGCCGGGGGGTTCGGAGAGTTCGGGAGAACCGCTGCCGTTTCTGATGGAGCGAACGCCTTATGGAACGGACAACAACTCGTCGAAGTCGGTGAACTTAAGTAAACCGGAGTTGGCGGCGAGTGGGTACATCTTTATATTTGGCGATATTCGCGGACGCTATAAATCTGAAGGGCAGTTTGTCATGAATCGCCCGATTGTTACTCATGCAACTAAAAACGATGTGGATGAGACGACCGATACACGGGACACAATTGACTGGCTGCTCAAGAATGTTCCGAACAATAGTGGAAAGGTTGGCGTGTTCGGGGTTTCATATCCTGGTTTTTTGGCGATGTCGGCAGGGATCGAAGCGCATCCGGCAGTGAAGGCAATCTCGCCGCAAGCTCCGATGACGAATATCTGGATCGGGGACGACTTCTTCCATAATGGGGCGTTTCGGGAGACCTACGGTTTCGATTACGTGCAGCAGCTCGAGGGGCAAAAGACAGACGTTCGTGTGCAAAGCAAGGAGGACACGTTCGATTTCTTTTTGCGAAATGTGAACTTTGCTGGTGCAGCGGAGGCGGCTAAGATGCAGGATCTGCCGACGGCAAAGGTGTTCCTGACGCAGCCGGCGTATACAAAGTTCTGGCAGGATATGGCGGTGGAAAGGCATCTAACGAAGGTCGACGTGCCGACGCTCGAGGTTGGTGGATGGTGGGACCAGGAAGATATGTGGGGTACACAGGCGGAGTATGCCGCGCTGGAGCCGCATGACAAGGATCATGAGGTGTTTCTGGTGTTAGGGCCGTGGAACCATGGCGGATGGAACAGACGGACCCTGAGTCTGGGCGACGTTAATTTTGGAGTGGATGCGGGGGAACAGTACCGGAAGACGATCGAAGCGCCTTTTTTTGAAAGGTATCTGAAGGGGCGCGCTGGATTTGAGTTGAAGGACACGGCTAGTTTTCGGACAGGTGTGAATCATTGGGAACACTATGACACGTGGCCGCCGAAGACGGGGTTTCATGCTGCGAAGCTTTATCTGACGAAGGATGCGGGACTTGGTTTTACAACCCCTCAGGGGGGCGGAATTGCTGGATCTTATGTTGCGGATCCAGCGAATCCGGTGCCTTACCGGAACCGACCCATTCAGGCGACCTATGGAGATGGTTCGAAGTGGAGGACGTGGTTGGTAGAGGACCAAAAGTTTGTAAGTTCGAGGAAGGATCTTGCTAACTTTGAGACACCAGTACTGGATCATGATGTGACGATTACAGGCGATGTGATGGCAGACATCTTCGCTTCGACGACAGGCACTGATGCGGACTGGGTAGTGAAACTGATCGATGTATATCCGGATGATGCTCCGGCACCGATGGCTGGTTTTCAATTGATGATCGTGGATGAGATTTTCCGCGGTCGGTACATGAAGAGTTTTGAAAAGCCTGAGGCATTGACACCTGGGAAGGTGACTGAATTCAAGTGGAGCCTGCATGGCGCGGACCATACGTTTCTGAGGGGGCACAGGATTATGGTAGAGGTGCAATCGAGCTGGTTTCCCTTGTATGACAGGAACCCGCAGACGTTTGTTCCGAATATCATGACGGCCCCTGCGAGTGCGTATAAAGCGGCGACGCAGACGATCTATGGGTCGGAGAAGTATCCGTCCCATCTGGAGTTTTTGGTTCCGGAGTAGATGTGACGATAAAGACGATCAGCAGCCGGGAGGTCTACCGGAATCTGTGGACCAGCGTCCGCGAGGATGTGATTGAGCGGTCCAACGGGGTGCGCGGGATTTATGGAGTGGTTGATAAGGATCCTGCGGCGATCATTATTCCTCTGGATGTGACCGCGGAGGGCGAGTTTGTATATCTGATCGAACAGTTCCGGTATACGGTGGGTGCACGTCACCTGGAACTCCCGCAGGGTGGGTGGGAGACGGCGAACGTCGTTCCGGAGGAGATGGCCCGCGGCGAGTTGAAGGAAGAAACGGGCTTGACGGCGAAGCAGATAACCTTTTTATCGACACTGCAGATTGCTTATGGAGTGATGAATCAGAAGCAACATGTTTTTCTTGCAGAAGGGTTGACGATGGGTAAGCCGGAACGCGATGAAGAAGAGAATGACCTCGTTGTGTGCCGGGTGAGTGTTGCCGAGTTTGAAGAGATGATCGTGGATGGGGGGATTGTCGATAACTGCTCGGTGGCTGCATGGGGATTGTGTCGTCTGTGGCGGGAGCGACAGAGATAACGTATTCGCGGGCAACAGCCGCATCCAAATAACCAGGAGTGCAGCTATGTTTCTTCGCTTGATGGTCCTATCGGGTGTGATCGGCGCAGGAGTTTCGTTGGCACAGCAGACGTCGGCGCGCGTGGTATTGTTGCGGGATGTGCGGCTGATTGATGGAACTGGATCGCTCCCGCGAGAACATATCTCGTTGCTGTTGCGGGATGGTCGGATCGCTGCGGTTGGTGCGGCTGACATGGCTGTTCCGACCGGCGCAACCGTGGTTGAACTTCACGGAAAAACGGTGATTCCCGGGCTTATCAGCGCACATTCTCATCTTGGGCTGATGATTGACAATGTGGAGTCGTCAGCGACTGCCTATATGAGGGAGAATGTGACGACCCAGTTGAAGCAGTTTGAACAATATGGTGTGACAACGATTATGTCGCTCGGGGTGAACCGCGACCTGGTTTACGAACTGAGAGAAGAACAAAGAGCGGGGCGATTAGGTGGAGCAACGATCTATACCGCAGGGCGTGGAATTGGTGTGCCGGGAGGTGCTCCGGGATTGCCAGCCGCGGCGGATCAGATCTACCGACCAAAGTCAGTGAATGAGGCGCGAGAGGATGTTGATGAGTTAGCAGCGCATCATGCAGATATCGTGAAGATATGGGTGGATAAGCAGAATGGGACCGCCCCGGAGATGAGTCCGGAGATGTACAGGGCTGTGATTGACGAGGCGCATGGAAAGCATCTTCGAGTAGCGGCGCATGAGTATGCGTTGGAAGATGCAAAGAGGCTTGTAGCGGATGGCGTCGATGTGCTGGCGCATTCGGTGAGAGACGAGGTGGTGGATGACGCGTTTGTTCAGGCTATGAAGAGACGTGGGGTCTGGTATGTGCCGACATTCACGGTTGACGAGTCTCTTTTTATTTATGCGGATCGGCCGGAGTTTATGCAGTCGGAGTTTTTCCGGCAGGCTGCGGGCCACTTGCTGATGGCGAAGCTTGATGCTCCTGATTATCCGAAGAAGATCAATGACGATCCGCAGACGATGCAACATCGGAAGGATTTTGCTATTGGTCAGCAGAATTTGAAGAAGCTTTTCGATGCCGGAGTGAATGTCGGGTTTGGTACGGATTCTGGTGCGTTGCCTGGACGTATTCCTGGGTTTGCAGAGCATCGGGAACTGGAATTGATGGTGCGGGCGGGATTGACACCGATGCAGGCGATCACTGCGGCCACCGGTGAGAATGCAAAGCTACTTCACTCCTCCGACCGTGGCACGATTGCTGTGGGGAAGCGCGCCGACCTCGTGGTGCTCGATGCCAATCCTCTGATTGATATTCGTAATACACGGAAGATCGTTTCGGTATATCACGATGGGCAGAACGTAACGAACTTACCGGGTCAGATGCGGTAAACGGGGGTTTCCGTTTTCGCATCAAAGGGACTTGGTGAGTGATTTGGTCGATCAGGAAGATCAGCAGCTAGAACATCGGGGTGTCTCGAGGCGCCGCCGGGTGTTGATGTGGATTGCCGCTTGCCTGTTGATGATGGTTGTGGTCGTTGGTGTTATCGGGGAGGTGATAATTCACCGCGCGATGCCAATTCTGAAGAGCCGTATCATCGAGACGCTGAGCGCGCGATTTAACAGTCGAGTCGAGATGGATGGATTTAACGTTTCTCTGGTGAAGGGAGTTGAAGTCTCGGGGAGCGGACTACGGATCTATCCGCAGGACGAGGTAGTTGCAGCGGGGGCAACGGACCCGCTTATTGGGCTTGGGCATTTTTCCTTTCATGCAGATTGGGAGGGGCTGTTTTCAAAGCCGATGCATGTGGGGACAGTCTATGTGAAAGACATGGCGATTCTCATTCCGCCGAAGGAGATGAGGGCACAAGCGCCGAAGGGGCAGCGACATATCGGAAAGATAAAGATTGTGGTGGATCAGATAGTGTTTGATGATTCGAAGCTTGTCATCGGGACCTTGAAGCCGGACAAGGATCCGCAGGATTACAAACTGAGCCGCATTGTGCTGCTCGATGTGGGGCCAACGAAGCCGTGGGAGTACGACGCGACACTGGTCAACGCGATTCCGACAGGCGATATCCATGCGAAAGGAACGTTTGGGCCGTGGAACAACGACAGTCCTGGAGATTCGACAGTTACAGGGCATTACACCTTCGATCATGCTGACCTAAACACCATCAAAGGTCTGGGCGGAATCCTGTCTTCGATAGGAGAGTTTACAGGGCAGCTCGACAATATTGTTGTAGATGGAACAACGGAGATGCAGGACTTTTCCCTGGACACGGCGAATCATCCAATGCCGCTCCATACGAAGTTTCATGCAATAGTGGACGGTACTAATGGGGATACGTATCTGCAACCGGTCGACGCACGCCTGGGTGAGTCTGATTTTTCATGCAGCGGCGCGGTAATCAACGTCAAAGGGAAAGGGCACATCATTGATCTGGATGTAAATGTTCCTAACGCCCGGATACAGGATTTTCTTGAGTTGGGTGTTAAGACGTCCCCGGTCGTCATGTCGGGCCGGTTGTCGATGAAGACGAAGATGCATATTCCGCCGGGGAAGCAGAGCGTGACACGGAAGCTTGGACTGAAGGGTGGTTTCACGCTGCGACAGATCCACTTTACGAATCCTGAAGTCCAGGACAAGGTGGATATGCTCAGTTTACGGGCGCAGGGTGATGCTAAGGAAGCGAAGCCAGGTGCTGAGGATGTCCACTCTCAAATGGTAGGCCTGTTCGTGCTGGGTGAAGGGAAACTGAGCTTTAGCAGACTCGACTACACGCTGCCAGGGGCAACGGTAGCTTTGACAGGGAAGTATTCGCTGAATGGCGATGAGTTTGAATTTGATGGGAAGATGCGGACGGATGCAAAGGTGTCGCAGATGGTGGCTTCAAAATGGAAGTCGATTCTGCTGAAGCCGGTCGATCCGTTTTTTAAGAAGGACGGGGCGGGGGCGGAGATTCCGGTAAAGATCAGCGGGACGAAGTCTGCGCCGAAGTTTGGGCTGGATTTAAGGCATAAAGGCGAGAAAGAAGGACAGGGGGGCGAGAAGCCATGAGGATGCGCATCTCTTGCGGCCTTCTTCGAGAACAGAAGATGAGCTTGATCTAGTGAATTGTTTTCATTCGCCGAGACATGAAGTCCATGAGTAAATAGTTGCCGAGGGTTTGCGGCGTCGTGAAGTAGGCCTTGCCGCGGCACATCGCGCTGACGGTTTGCACAAACTGCATAAGGGAGAAGTCGCTGGCAAGCATGAAGGTGTTGATCATGATGTTCGAGCGTTTGCAGCGGCTAACTTCTTCGAGGGTCTCGGAGATAACGAGAGGATCGAGGCCGAAGGCGTTTTTGTAGATGCGACCGTCAGGTAGCGTGAGCGCGCTGGGCTTCCCGTCAGTGATCATGACGATTTGTTTCATGTCTTTGTTTTGACGGGCGAGGATGCGTTGGGCGAGGCGCAGGCCTTCGCGGGTGTTGGTGTAATGGGGACCCACCTTGACGCGAGAGAGCTGTGAGACCGGAACCTCTTCCGCCGTGTCGTGAAAGAGCACCAGATTCAGCGTGTCACCCGGAAACTGGGTGCGGATAAGGTGACTGAGTGCCATGGCAACTCGTTTGGCTGGAGTGAAGCGGTCTTCGCCATACAGGATCATCGAGTGAGAGCAATCGAGCATGACAACAGTGGCGCAGGAAGATTGATAGTCGGACTGGTGGACGTGGAGATCAGAGTACTCGATGTTCAGTGGAGAGTTTTCTTCACCTTCGATTGCGGTGCGGATGCCCTCGCGGGCGAAGACGCTCGAGAGCGTCGCTGTGAGATCGAGATTGAGTGTGTCGCCGAAGTCGTAGAGCTTCGAGGAGCCATTAACCTCAACACCAGCGGCTTCGTGGCGAGTGTCGTGGCGCCCAAGGTTGGATTTGCCTAGAGGGCCGAGCAGCTCGCGAAGGGCTTTGTAGCCGAGGAAGTCCATGCCCTTATCCGTGACCTCGAAGCGGGCCTCTGCGTTGCTCTCGCTTTGCTGTGCTTGATTCTGTTCGGGCTGCTCGGCGTTGATGAAGTTCTGGTCTTGCATCTTTTGGATGATCTGATCGATGAGTTCTTCGACCTTATCTTCAGAGAGAGCTTCAAATTTCTGCTGAGACTCTTCATCAAAGAGTTCGCCGGACTCGAGGGCTTCGCGGATAGCTTCGCGAAGATTTTGGATCGTCTGGTCATTGAACTCGTGAAAGCGTGAGTAGGGATCCTGAAAGCCGGAGTCGAGGAGGAAGTCAGATAGCTTTTGCATCAGGTCTTCGAGACCGAAGCTGGAGGAGAGATCGCCGGTGAACTTGGTGTAACGGACTCGCTTCATGGAATGCCTACTTTAGTGCTATTAGTTTGACGCAGAAGGAACGTAGCCGTCGATGACGGTGGTGCTTCCACCGATGCGCGTTGCGAAGGTTGGGCTTTTGAGGCCTTGTAGGATGGTCGCCGGAATGTCTGTTGGTGAAACGTGGCGGGAATAGAACTCGGCAAATGAGAAGAAGTCGGTTCCCTTGTCGTCGATCATTTGTGTGTCTTGCGAGTAATTCTTGATGATGTCCGGGTTGGCTAGGGCTTCACCGAGGAAGTTGACGGCATCCTTTACAGAGCGGCCTGTGCGTGATTTGAAAGTATAGAGAGGGACTTGCTGACGCTCGGCGAATTCGGCGAGTGGGATGAGAGGCTGAAGCGCGAAGGATTGGTAGTGGATGGCGCGTTCGTGCCGAGCCATTTCCTGCGGGAGAGCGCCGCGCGAGTCTACTTCGTTGATGCCTTGCTTGAAGACGCCGATCCCCCACTTGAAGAGATCGTCGTCAGAGGAGATTACACCAGTCGAGACAGCGGCAAGTCCGCGCCAGTAGTGATGATTGTTCGTTTGCTTGTCGGCCTTGTCAAAGTCGACGGTGCGGTGGGCTACTTTGTTCAACCACGCGATGTCGCGTTTTACTTGGATGGGGTCGAGAGAGGCCTCATTGACGAGAACGGATTCACTGACGGCTATGGAACTAAGCGTCCATTCAACCTGATACCACGCCTGCGAACTTTCCTTCGGGTCGTAGTCGAGGAGGGTTTTGGCGCTGGCCCATAGATCGATCTGCTGTTGGGCGCACTGGGCTTCGTCCTTGTTGAAGCTGACGAGCCATTGATTCATGCCCGCGGTGACGCGGCGCTCGAAGTTGTTGTAGACGCGAGTGGCCTTAGCTTCTTCGGGGTTTGTCGGTCCGTGACTTCCCTTGAGGTAGTGCTTGGGAATGATCATACGGCCGGTCGGCGGCTGGACGACAGGGAGCGTGACGCAGGAGTTGAGAGAAGTGATGGCGGATTTTGTGCGTGGGTCAGCGGTTTGCGCGAGCTGCGCGTGACGTTGCTTGATGTCGATATAAGAGGCTTTGGGATCGGAGACTTTTTGTGCTTGAACGAAGGCCGTCGAAAGCAGCAGCGTTGCAGTAAGGCCCGAGGTGAAGATGCTCTTGGACATAATCTATTCTCTAACAGACATTTGATTCCCGACTAAGGAGTTTTGACCCAGCGGGTGTTGACCACACTGAGTTTGAAGCATCCGACCTTCTTTGCAAGCTGCTGATCCGTAAGCGGTGCAATCTTGGTTTGGGAGCGGATGTTTTGTTCAAAATGCTCGAGATTTGGGAAACGGAAGACTTGGCAGCCGCGCATGAAGTCAACGATCTGTCCGGTGCTGCGGTTGATGGAGTACATGCGGACCAGATGTGCCTTTTTGTAGACGCCAATTGAGTCGAAGCCATCGTCGGTGTCGGGCGTCATGGGGTCGAGAGTATAGTCGGGATTGCCGAGGGGCCATCCTTCGTCGTGGGCAAGGATGGTGGCGATGTCGTTGAGTTGGGCGGGGGGGAGATGGGGTGGGAGTGATTTAGGAGTGGGTTGGAAGAAGAGAGCGAGAATGAGGAGAAGAAGCATGGTTTTTCGATGAGATGCTTTTTATGCGAAGTTCTTTTCGATCCTAGAAATCATCTTTGTTGACGTTGTCTTTGCCGGTTATGGCATACCAGAGGCATCCGGCCCCGACAACAAATAGGGCTATTCCAACCCCATCCATCGAATAAATGTCGTAGTTTTGACGAAAGTCGAAAAGATCTATCGATGACCAGTAGAGAAGCCCACCACCGATGAACAGATGCGGAATAGCACATAAGAACTGCACCCACCGGCTGAAATGGTCGTCCTCGTCGTACATGCTCTAGGAATTTAGTTGAAACCCCGACGGGTGCGATTGCGGATAGCTTCTTCACGGTCGATTTCGCGTTCGCGAATGCGCTCAGCGTACTGGGACGCTTGGTCGTTGCGCAATTTTTTCTCTGCAGCGGTAAAGCTACGCTCTTCTGTCCTGCTGATACGTTTGTGTGCGTACATGCCTTCGAGGAGAAACTCGGCAGCGCTTACGGCAACTTCCGATTTGGACTTTGAGTTGACCTGGAGCGGAGAGAGTTTTTCGATGAGGCCCTGAATTTGTTTGAGCTCTTCGAGTGAACTGGTCGCTGGTTGTGCGTCGTTGAGTTGCACCGTGCCGCCAAGATTGAACCATTGCTCGATCTGCTGAGTATTGGTGTCGGCGAAGTATTGATCGAAGACATGAGCTACGCTGGCGCGGATGATCTCGCGAATGACAGTGTCGGCCCCCCGCATCTCGCCTTCATATTCGAGTTCGATCTTGCCGCTGATGCCAGGAAGAGCTGCATAGATGTCGCCGACTCTTGGAACCACGAGCGATTCATTATGCAGAAGCGCGCGTCGTTCGGCGTTCGAGATGACGAGTTCCATGGTGCTGATCGGGAGACGTTGGGAGACGCCGCTACGTTTATCCACCTTTTTGTCTTCGCGGGCGGAGAAGGCGATCTGCTCGATGATCTGGCGGATGTAGTGGGGGATCTCAATGGTGCTTGTCGGTCGTTTGGACCATGCTTCCTGCGCGGTGATGACGATGCCTTCTTCGATGTCCTCGGGATAATGGGTGCGGATCTCGCTGCCGATGCGATCCTTGAGCGGAGTTACGATTTTGCCGCGTGCGGTGTAGTCTTCGGGATTTGCGCTGAAGACGATGGCTACGTCGAGAGGCAAACGTACAGGGTAGCCTTTAATCTGCACGTCGCCTTCCTGCATGATATTGAACAGGGCAACCTGAATTTTCCCTGCGAGGTCGGGAAGTTCATTGATTGCGAAGATACCTCGATTGGCGCGTGGAAGCAGGCCATAGTGCATGGTGAGTTCGGAGCCGAGGTCCTGGTTGGAGCGTGCGGCTTTGATGGGGTCGATGTCCCCAACGAGATCGGCTACAGTGACGTCGGGCGTCGCCAGTTTTTCGACATAACGGTCGTCGGGAGAGAGCCATGCGATAGGAGTTTCGTCGCCCAGCTTTGCAATTTGGTTGCGTCCAAACTGTGAGATGGGAACGTAGGGGCTGTCGCGGACTTCGGAGCCCGCGATGTAGGGAAGATGCGGGTCCATGAGGGTTGTGAGGGCCCGAAGGATTCGCGATTTTGCCTGTCCGCGGAGTCCGAGAAGGATGAAATTGTGGCGTGAGAGGACGGCGTTGACGATTTGTGGGACAACGGTGTCGTCGTAGCCGATGATGCCGGGGAAGAGCGGAGCCTTCGTTTTTGCAGAATCGCGCAGTTTAGCGATCAGATTTTCCCGGAGCTCGTCTTTGACGCTGCGAGAGAGGCGGGCTGGAGTGAATTCGCTAGCGCGAAGAGCGCCGAGAGTGGTAGGAAGCCGGGTCGCCATGGTTCAAGTATAGATGTTCAACTGGAGCGAAGGGTTCGGACAGTACCGAGTAGGGGATGCGATCAACCTCTTTCGCTCAAGAGGTAAGGTCATCGAGGAGAGCTTGCATTTCGCTTGCAGCATGGGTATTTCCAGTCCGCGTGGCGACGGCGAGACCTTCTTTGAGGCGAGAGATAGCCTCGCCGGTACGGCCGAGTTTGGCCAGAGTTTGAGCGGACATTTGATAGGCCGGAACGTAGTCGTGATTTTTCTCGATGAGAGTAGTGAACTCGGCGAGGCCGGCGTTGGTATCGCCTTGGCTGAGGTATTCCATGGCGAGTCCATAGCGGGCGAAGGCGTTCGTTGAGTCTGTTTTGAGGATTTCAGTGAGGGCGGCGATCTTGTCCATGAATTGATGGTGCGGTGCGGCGGTTGCGCTTGGCAAGTTTCGAACGAAAACCGCGCGGCATTTAGACTTGTAAATATGAACGATGAAGTTGTAGCACGAACGGTTGCGGAGTCGCAGTCGGAGCGGAGTGAGATTGTGTTGCCCGCAGATTCGAATGCGATTGGGAGTTTGTTTGGCGGGCGGTTGATGCAGTACATCGACCTTGTTGGCGCGATGGCAGCTTCACGTCATGCGAGGGCGTTTACTGTGACGGCATCAATGGATCATCTGGATTTCGTCGCCCCTGTGAAGGTTGGGGAGTTGTTAATTTTGAAGGCCAGTGTTAATCGGGCTTTTCGGACCTCAATGGAAGTAGGGGTTCGGGTGATGGTGGAAGATGTGCGGGAGCAGCGTTTGCGGCATGTTTCTTCCGCTTATCTGACGTTTGTCGCAGTGGATCGTGACGGGAATAAGCTGATCGTCCCCCAAGTGATTCCAGAGACGGAGCACCAGAAGAGGCGGTTTGAAGATGCTGCGCGACGGCGTGAGATGCGGGCGGAAGAAACGCAAAGGAAGAAAGATATTCGCGCTTCGCTGGGTGCAGGCTGGCATGTGTGACAGAGTGATAAGTTTTGAGTTTTGAGTCGCAGAGTTGCAGAGTTATTGAAAGGGAAGGTTTTATGGGACACACGGGAGCAGGAACGCCACAGGGACCGCAGCCTTTGCCGGGAGTGGCGCATGTCGTGGCGATTGGGAGCGGAAAAGGTGGTGTGGGGAAGACCACGGTGGCAGTGAACCTGGCGGTTTCGCTGGGCAAGCTGGGGTATAAGGTCGGATTGATTGATGCGGATATCTATGGGCCCAATGTTCCTCTCATGATGGGAGTTTCGCGACAGCCGAATATTGTCGCAGAGAATCGGATTGAGCCGATTCTGGCGCATGGGGTGAAGTTTATTTCGGTGGGCTTGATCTCACCGGGCGATAAACCGATGGTGATGCGTGGACCGATGCTGCATCAGATTATCCGGCAGTTCTTGCAGCAGGTGGAGTGGGGAGAGTTGGATTTTCTGATTGTAGATCTGCCTCCAGGGACCGGGGATGTGGTGATTTCGCTTGTACAGACAGTGCCTTTGACTGGGGCTGTTGTGGTTTCGACGGGGTCAGGTGTCGCGTTGCAGGATGCGCGGAAGGCGCTCGAGATGTTTCACCAGGTGAAGGTGGATGTTATTGGTTTGGTTGAGAATATGTCCCAGATGACGCTGCCGGACGGGCAGGTGATCGATGTGTTCGGGGCCGGAGGAACAGAGCGCACGGCGGCTCAATTTGGTTTGGAGTTTCTGGGGGCAGTCGATCTTGCTCCCCAGATTCGCGAGGGCGGAGATAAGGGTCTGCCGGTGTCGTTGGCTGGGCCTGACTCTAAGCTGGCGAAGGAGTTTTACGCGATTGCTGAGAAGGTCGCGGACAGGTCCAAGAAGATTGCGGCGGCGAGTGAGGATGTGCTGGAGATTAGTTGATTTGACGGTTGGCGTAGAGTCTTAGAAGTGGAGGGATGAATGGCGGACGCGGGGCAGGTTACGGCGCGGCAGAGAGCTATTCTGACGGCCATTATTGAGAGTTACATTGAGACGGGTGAACCGGTTGGATCGGGAACGATTGCTCGCTTGCAAAGTGCTGAAGGAGCGGGGCTTAGTTCTGCTACGGTTCGAAATGAAATGGCCGAACTGGCGGACGAGGGTCTACTTGAACAACCGCATACTTCTGCGGGGAGGGTGCCGACAGCGCGTGCTTTTCGGATGTATGTCGAGCAGTTAAGTGGTGGAGCGCGGATCGACGCCGCACGTTTGCCGGCACGCTCGAGGTCGCAGATTGATCTTAGTTTTCAAGGAGTTGCGGGAACTCAAGCGGTTCTCGAACGAACCTCGCATGTGCTGGCGACCCTGTCGAGTGGGGTGGGAGTGGCGGTGGCAGGTGTGTCGGACGGGGATATTTTGGAGCATGTTCATTTTTCGCGACTCGCTCCGGCCCGGGTTTTAGCAGTTGTTGTGACACGGAGCGGACTGGTCCGTGACCGTGTGCTTGCGATGGATAAGGATTTGAGTATCAAGGAGTTGGAGGTTGCAGGGAATTTTCTGAATGAGAACTTTCGCGGGTGGAGCGTAGAGCGGGTTCGGGCGGAAATTGCGCGACGAGTCGAACGGGAGCAAAGTGAATATCAGAGGCTATTGAATGCAGTCGAGCAGCTGTGGGTGAAGGCTGTGCCGGACGCTCCAGTGCAGGCAGTGTACGTGGACGGCGTCTCAAATCTTGTTGAAAGCCAAGGGGATAGAGAGCGTTTGCGGGAGATGTTGGCCGCCCTTGAGGCGAAGCAGAGGCTAGTGGAGCTGCTGAATGCTTACATCGATGCGAGGCAGGAGAGTGTACGGGTGGTGTTCGACCTAGAGGAGCATGCGCCGGAGATGTCGGGGCTGGTTTTGATTGCCGCACCGGCTCGGATGGGTGGGGAAAGCCGTGGAACGGTTGGGGTTATCGGACCGAAGAGAATGCACTACGAAAACACGATGAACGCAGTGAGCTATATCGCGCAGGTGTTTGACCGAATGTTGGAACGGCGGGAGTAAGTTTTTTAACTTTTGTGGTGAGGAGTGCGCCTTACAGGGATTCCACAGGGTAAAAACGTGGTGGTTGCGTGGTAGCTTAGTGCTTTTTTGCGGTTACGTGTTGGGGAGACTCACGAACTCAACCCTTGAAAATTTCCCTCTTTTTTAAAATATTTTAGCTCGCGTGGAAGCAAGGTCCGTTTTGATATTTGAAGTGGATGGAACGGAGTCATGAACACGGAAGATGGAATCAGATGTTTTAGTCGTGAATTCGCGTGATATGCCGGGATGGTCGACAATAGAAGAGGAAACCTTTATGAGGAGCAGGAGAACCATGCAGGAAGAGATGACGGGCCGGGAGATTCTCGATCCGGATGCAGTTGTTGGACAGGAGATCGGGCAAGAGATTGATCCGAGCCACGAGATTGAATCAGCCACTGTCCAAGCCGGACGGGCAGAGCTGGAGCAAGTGAAGGGTGAGCGCGATCAGTTGCTGGACAGGCTGGCTCGGTTGCAGGCAGAGTTTGATAATGCCCGAAAGCGTGAGGCGAAGGAACGTGCCGATTCGCGGGACTATGCGGTCTCGAATGCGGTTGAGCCGTTTCTTGGCGTGATGGATAACTTTCAACTGGCGTTGAAGGCTGATGGGACAAAGGAGCAGCTTCGCGCGGGAGTTGAGCTGATTTTGAAGCAGATGGAGGACGCTCTGAAGGGGTTGAATGTGACTCCGGTGGAGACGGTTGGGGTGCAGTTCGATCCCAGAGTCCACGAGGCGCTCGGGAGCATCGAAACTAAAGAGTTTCCGGATCATCAGGTGCTCGAGGAGATCCGGCGGGGGTATACGATCCGCGGGAAGTTGCTGCGTCCGGCGCTAGTGAGAATTGCGGTGAATTCCGGACAAGTGTCGGAGTGACGGTTAAGGGCAGGGAATATAAGGCAGTATCGCTGCGGAATGTTTGGCGTGTGATAGTGAAATGACGATCGTTGTACGCCGTTTGATTCGATGATGGCGGTTGGTTTGGTTTTGGGAATACGGTAGAAAGAGATTCTGGGGATATGGCTACGGCGAACGTGACAAAGGTTGATTACTACGAGGTATTGAGTGTTTCTCGGGATGCGAGTGATTCGGAGCTGAAGACAGCTTACCGACGGCTTGCAATGCAGTATCATCCGGATCGCAATCCGGACGATCCCTCGGCAGAGGAAAAGTTCAAAGAGTGCAGCGAGGCTTATTCCGTTTTGAGCGATCCGGAGAAGCGCGCGGCTTACGACCGGTACGGCCATGCTGCGTTTCAGAATGGTGGCGGCGGCGGCAATCCGTTTGCCGGTGGCGGCTTTGGCGGCAATGTCGACCTGGGGGACATCTTTGGCGATCTGTTCGGCGAGATGTTCAACATGGGTGGCGGGGGCGGGCGGCGCGCTTCGCGTGTGCAGCGCGGGCGCGACCTGCAGTACAACATGACGCTGGAGTTTGAAGAGGCGGTGTTTGGGGTCGAGCGCGAGATCAAGATTCGCCGGATGGAGACTTGTACGGACTGCCACGGTACGGGCGCGGCGAAGGGCAAGGCGCCGGTGACATGTACGCAGTGCGGTGGGCGCGGACAGCAGAGATTTCAGCAGGGATTCTTCTCAGTTGCGCGGACGTGCTCGGTTTGCAATGGTACGGGTACGTTGATTGTCGATCCATGCATGACCTGCAAGGGGCAGACCGTGACCCAGCAGGAGCACACAATCCTGGTGAAGGTTCCGGCGGGTGTAGAACAGGATACGCGGATTCGTTACTCGGGTGAGGGCGAGTCGGGCCGGTTTGCCGGACCTGCCGGAGATCTGTATGTCGTGCTTGAGGTAAAGGCGCACAAGTTTTTCGAGCGCGATGGCGACGATCTGCATTGCGTGATGCCGATCAGTTTTCCGCAGGCGGCGCTGGGCACGGAGATTGAGATTGAGACGTTGGAGGGTTCGGCTTCGATCAAGGTTCCGGAAGCCACGCAGAGCGGGAAGACGTTTAAGTTGAGAGGCAAGGGCGTGCCGCATTTGAATGCACATGGGAAGGGCGATCTGATTGTCGAGATCCGCGTGCAGACTCCTTCGAAACTGAATAAGCAGCAGAAGGAGCTGCTACGACAGCTTGGCGAGACGATGGTGGTGGAGAATACTCCAACTTCGCGTGGGTTGTTTGAGAAGGTGAAGGAGATGTTTAGTTGAGTTGTTAGTTCTGCATTCTTTCGAAAGTGCCTGGGCTTCGGTCCAGGCATTTTTGTTTCGGTTGCAACAGCTGCATGAAGACCTAAAGTTCCAGAAGGTAAAAAAAGAAATTATTTTTGGCACTCATGGTCGACGTTCTCCGCATTAACCAGTGAAGGCAGTTATCAAGGCTGTTCTTCAGAAGGAGATCGGTCATGAAAAACACACGGCTTGCTTCCATTCTTAGCTCCAGTCTCATCGCGGGCGCCCTGACGATCAGTTCGCTTGCGTTGCCGCAGTTCTCTTCAGCGCAGACCCCGACACCTCTTGCCGAGGTGAACATTCCTTTCGACTTCCAGACCCCAAACCAGAGCCTGCCTGCAGGTCACTATCGCGTCGATGTTGAATCGAATCATCTGATTTTGTTGCGAGGAGCTGGTTCGGCAAAGGGGTTTGTGATGACCAACGATGTGATCAACAAACGTACCCCTGTTCGCGGAACAATGGTATTCGATCGTTTTGGTGACAAATACTATCTACGTCAGATCTGGACGGCGGGAAACTCCACAGGAATCGAATGCCCGAAGAGCCGCGCCGAAAAGCAGAGTATCAAGGCGATGCAGGCGAGCCTCAACCAAGATCTAGGCCCGGTTGAGCTTGCTTTGAACACGGTAGCTCAACACTGAATCGAGGCGGCTGGCCAAGTCAATATGGCTAGCCGCTTGTTTCTTAAGCGGCATCACGGTTGATGTTGAGGGTGACATTGCGCAGATTTGTCCGGCTGGGTTGTCCACGTCTTCGAATATTTTTGGCGACAACAGCATGGGATCAACAGGAATTGCAGAACGAAGGCTTCTTCCGTAGAGGTCTTTCTGCATCCAACTCCAGATGAGTAAGTTTCGAAAACTAGTTCTTATTGCTCCTCTTCTCTTTGGGATCTCAGTAGCTCCCGGGTTCGCGCAGCAACATCACAACAATAATTCCCGCAACAGTTCTTATTACAACGGCGTGCGCAGTGGCGGACGTGGCGGGAACTATTACAACAACCATGATCGTCCTTACCATGACTTTCATCGGAACGATAACGGGATCGGGCCGGGCAAAGGCGCGCTGATCGGCGCTGCCGGTGGTGCTGCGCTGGGCGCGGTATTTGGCGGGGGGCTGAAGGGAACGATTGTCGGCGGAGCCGCTGGTGCAGGGATTGGGGCGGTGATCGGGCAGGCTGCGCAGAATAATCGTCAAAACCAGTACCGTCGGCCTTATTAGCTTTTGTTCGCTTGCTTATTTCGAGAAGGAAAATTTGTAACTTAAAGAGGAACGAATATGCGCGTTGTTACTGGGATTGCAATTGGTTTTATTTTTGCAGCTGGTTTGACCGTTACCGCTCAGCAGCAGCCGGCGAAGTCTCCGGTGACGATCACCCCTTCTGCGAGCTCGCAGGCTCCGCATAACTGGACGACGGAACAGATTCTGACGTGTACGGTTTCGGATTGCTGGCAGCTCGCCGGGAAGGATGAGACGACGTTCTTCGATATTATTCAGCAGCTGGCAGAGATCTCGGCGGAGCACCGCGGTTTGACACTGCCCGACGATGAAGCGGCAGGGAAGCGAACGGGTGAGTACATCAAGGAGAAGGCGCATACCGATCATGGACAGTTGCTGTATGCGATTGTGGATGCTTCGATCCGCAAGGTAGGGACCAGGCCTGTTGCTCCGGCTACGAAATAGGGAGTGACGTTACTACTTATTCTTTGATTCGTTCCTTCACGCTCCGCGCTAGCTTTTCGATTTGTTCAGCTTTCTTGAGCATGTCGACAGATAAGACGTCCTTGTTCGCGGTGTCGACCTGTTCTTTGAGGGCCGCGGTTAAGGCTACCAATTTGTCGGTGTCAGCTTTGAGCTGTTTCTGCTGCTCAAACTGCCGCATTTTTTTCTGTTCCATCTGGAGCACGGTGTCGTTGTGGGACAGGACGTTCATCTGTGCGTCAGTTATGCTTGCCGACCCCGCTATCATCAGGAGCATTCCAATCGTTGCGATTCTCAGCATTTTGTAGTCGTCTCCAATCGACCGGGCGTAATAATGCTCCTTTTGGAGAGGAGTGCGCAAGATGACGAGTGTGGTGCTGTTAATACTGCTTGTGGGGGATTGTGTGCAGATAAGTAAGTTTTCGGATCAGGGATTGATGGACGGGGAGGTTTCGGTTCTTTGCCAGAGCTGGTCGCCGTCAGGGAAGGTGTGGATCAGATTTCGGGTTGATGGACTTGATCACGGTTGTTCGTGGTCTCAGACTATTCAGGTGAGAAAGGTGGAGGTTATTGCGATTGCAGCGATGGCTGCGGTTTCGGCACGGAGGATACGGGGGCCGAGTGTGACCGGTTGCCAGGTATGTTCGGTGAAGAGAAAGATCTCTTCGGGGGTCCAGCCGCCTTCGGGGCCTATGGCTATGGTGTGTGTGGTTTTGGTTTGCCCGGATTTTTCTAATGCTTCGGTTAGGGTGGTGTTTTGTTCGGTTTCACTGAGGAGGATTCGGGTTGAGGATTTTTCCTGTTCGAGAGCTTGTTTGAGTGGGATAGGGTCGGCGATCTCGGGGATGTCGGTGCGGCGGGATTGCTTGCTGGCTTCGAGAGCGATGCGGCGCCAGCGTTCGGAGCGCTTGAGGGCGGATTGGGCAAGGTGTTTTTCGGTGCGGCGGGCCAGAATGGGCGTGATACGGGCGATGCCTAGTTCAGTAGCCTTTTCGATGGCCCACTCCATGTGATCGAACTTGAAGACGGCCAGGAGGAGATGGAGGGGAAGAGCTGCGTCGGATTCGAGTTCTTCGTGGAGTCGGAAAAGAACCTGAGCTTCGCTGACTTCGGTGATTTCGGCGCGATGGAGGAAGCCGTGGGCAACGATGTCGTAGATCTGGCCAGGGGTGGCGCGAAGGACTCGGGCGAGGTGTGCTGCCTGATCGCCGGTGAGAGTTGCGGTGGTGGGGGTCCAGGTGTCGGCGATGAAGCGGCGACGGGTCATGAGGCAAGTTTAGAGCTTTTGTGCTGGTGGGTTCGAGATATGAATCGTGGGATTAGTTCTGTTGCGTGGAGACGGGGACGGCAGTCTCGGTGGATTGGGGGATAGTGACCTCCTGGGTACCCAGATGATAGAGGTCGACGTTGAGGACAGCGGAGCGGCGGCGGTCCCACACGTCTTTCGAGATGGGGAACTGGAGGATGATCATGCCCTGGCTGGACTTGCCGGGGTCGATCATGGATTCGCGGAGGAGGGGCTCG
>DATMKY010000038.1:0-136015 GCA_035570955.1 Edaphobacter sp.
TCCGCCTCACGCGCCACGTAGTCTTCCAACTCTTCGCGCAGTCTTTGGTCGCCGCGCTGGCCAGTGACAAAATTGCGCAGACGGATCATGCATCGACTGAGAGTCTTCATGCCAGATCCTCCGCTTTCACCTCGAAGAAGCGGGCAATGATTGCCGTCGTCTGCTCCCAATCGTGCTTCTCGATTTCGAGGAGCTTACGACCCGCGGGTGTCAGGCGGTAGAACCGGGCACGACGATTGTTTTCAGAGGGGCCCCACTCCGATGCAACCGACCGTTCTTGCTCTAGTCTCAGAAGGACTGGATAAAGCGTTCCCTGATTGACAAAAAGGATGTCTCCGCTAATCTGCTCGATACGCCGGGCAATGCCATATCCGTGGAGTTTCCCCATCACATCTAGGGTCTTCAGCACCATCAGTGCCAGCGTTCCCGGTTGTACGTCCTTTTTCGTTTTCATAAAATTTGATGCCGCCGCTCTTACGTTTGGGCTACCAACAGGAGCATTTCACAGTTCCATTGGGAAAGCAACAGAACCGTGAAAGGGACGAGGAGTTCGGATTCTCCCCTCCTTTGGCAGTTTCAGGTCACAATCCTGTGTAGCGGGCGCTGCCAGCCATTAGGTGTAGTCGAGGAGTCCCTTGGTTCGCGCATTATCGCCGATGCACTCATTGAGCCATGATCGGCAAGCTGAAATCGGATTCCGCCAGGGAAGTTCTTCGGCTGAGACCAGCAATTTGTCTGCTTTCATGTCTCCCTGCGCTGCCTCTGAAAAGAGAAATATCCCCTCTGGACACCCCTAAAGAGAAAACAAAAGCCTAGACAAGCGAGAGAGAATCTCTGCGGGCCTTTCCCGCCCGCAACGCCCACCCTACAAATTCGGTGCGCCGACGCGCACGAATAAGGAAACCAAGCCTTCCTGAGGGCTCTGCCCTGGCGCAGCACAATGGGTTTCCGCCAATCTTCCGCGCTTCGCTTGTGCAGACCTTCGCTGCGCTCGCCCTCCGCTTTGCTCCGGCTGGGGATACCCCCTCCCCTTGCGCTTTGCCGCCCCGCCTTCGCCAGGAGGCGTTCGGCAAATAGGTACATGCCGCGCACGGCATGAAAAGCAAAGGCAAAGGAGGCAAACACCATGAGCAGCATGGCAAACACCAACGACATCGCTACCGCCAACAGCAAGAAGCCCAACACCAAGCATGAACTTATTGTCACCAACATCAAGCTGCTGATTGAGCAGTTGGAAGGACGGACACTCCAACGCCTTCCGGCGGGTTTTCGTCGCAAATCTGCACAAGATCCTGCACAGTTTCTACACAGTCAATTTAGTGCCGATTATGGTGAATAAAATCAGCAATCTAAGAAATCTTTCTCACCCACGCAGGATGACGAGTATTTAGCGAAGAAAAATAAAGACAACACAGCAGGGCCAACAGCCGCGTTCCATTAGCTGAAGAGGAATTCTTTGGTGCGGAGTTCTTTTACTGTGTCGCGAAGTTTTGCTGCTTTTTCGAATTCGAATTTTTTGGCTGCTTCGCGCATGTCGGATTCCAGTTTTCCGATGTAGGTGTCAAGTTCCTGCTGGGTTTGGAAGTCGGGCATGCCTTCGGCTTCGTCCGTGAGGTCGGCGTAGTCTGCGTTGAGGATCCCGGCGAGGCCCATTTCGAGTGGGCGAATGATGGATTGGGGTGTGATGCCGTTTTCGGAGTTGTAGGCCAGTTGTTTTTCGCGACGGCGATTGGTCTCGTCGATGGCTCGCTCCATGGATTCCGTCATCTTGTCGGCGTAGAGGATGGCGCGGCCTTCGATGTGACGTGCGGCTCGGCCAATGGTCTGGATGAGGGAGCCCTGGGAGCGGAGGAAGCCTTCTTTGTCGGCGTCGAGGATGGCGACGAGAGAAACTTCGGGGAGGTCGAGGCCTTCGCGTAGAAGATTGATACCGATCAGGACGTCGTACTCGCCTTTGCGGAGATCGCGAAGGAGTTTGATGCGTTCGAGGGTTTCGATCTCGGAGTGCATGTAGCGGCAGCGGACGCCGACTTCGGTGTAGTAGCTCGCGAGATCTTCGGACATACGCTTGGTGAGGGTGGTGACGAGGACACGCTGGTTCCTTTGAGCCCGGTCGCGAATCTCGGCTAAGAGGTCGTCGATCTGGCCTTTGACCGGTCGGATTTCTACGATGGGGTCGATGAGGCCTGTGGGGCGAATAATCTGTTCGACGACTACACCGGAGGATTTGGTGAGCTCGTAGGGGCCGGGGGTGGCGGAGACGTAGATGATCTGGCCAGTGCGGGACTCGAACTCTTCGAAGCGGAGGGGGCGGTTGTCCATGGCGCTTGGGAGCCGGAAGCCGTAGTCGACAAGGTTTTGTTTGCGGGAGCGGTCGCCATGCCACATGCCGTGAAGCTGCGGGACGGTGACATGGGACTCATCGATGAAGAGAAGGTAGTCCTGGGGGAAGTAGTCGAGGAGTGTGGGCGGTGGTTCGCCGGGGAGGCGACCGGAGAAGTGGCGGGAGTAGTTTTCTATGCCGTGGCAGTAGCCTACGGACTTAATCATCTCGAGGTCGAAGCGGGTGCGTTGATGGATGCGCTGGGATTCGACGAGGCGGCCCTGGTTTTCGAGTTCTTTTTCCCACCACTCCATCTCTTCGAGGATGGTGGCGATGGCTGAACTTTTTCGTTCGGGTTGGACGACGTAGTGCGACTTCGGGTAGATGGGAAGGCGTGAGTATTTTTGACGGACCGTGCCGAAGAGCGGGTCGATTTGAGAGAGCGAATCGATCTCGTCGCCGAAGAGCTCTATACGGTAGGCATTTTCATCGTAGGTGGGGTAGATCTCGATGATGTCGCCGCGGACGCGGAAGGTGCCGCGGCGGAAGTCGACGTCGTTGCGATCGTAGAGGATTTCGACGAGGCGGCGAGTGATGTCTTCGCGGCGGATGCGTTGGCCTTTTTCGAGGAGGAGCAGCATGCCGTAGTAGGCTTCAGGCGAGCCGAGACCGTAGATGCACGAGACGGAGCTGACGATGATGGCGTCGCGCCTCTCGAAGAGGCTGCGGGTAGCGGAGAGACGGAGTTTATCCAATTCTTCATTGATTGTTGCTTCCTTCTCAATGAAGAGATCGCCCGCGGGGATGTAGGCTTCGGGTTGGTAGTAGTCGTAGTAGGAGACGAAGTACTCGACAGCGTTGTTGGGAAAGAACTGTTTGAACTCGTGGTAGAGCTGAGCGGCAAGTGTTTTGTTGTGGGCGAGGATGAGCGCGGGACGTTGCAGCTCTTCGATTACCTTGGCCATGCTGAAGGTTTTGCCGGAACCGGTGACGCCGAGGAGAACCTGATCTTTTTCGCCGGCGTGGATGCCGGAGACGAGTTCGGCGATGGCTCGGGGTTGGTCGCCCTGGGGTTTGTAGGTAGTCGAGAGCTGGAAGTCCATCTCTATAAGATAGTTTAGGAAGGGCGGAGGATTCGATGAGTGTCGGAACCGAGTTGTGGCTGGTGCGACATGGGGAGACGGCTTGGAGTGCGAGTGGGCAACATACAAGCCGGACGGATGTTCCGCTGACAGAGTCAGGGCGGCAGCGGGCGGAGAAGCTGCGGGTGTATTTAAAGGGGACGAAGTTTGATGTTGTGTTTGTGAGTCCGATGCAGCGTGCGAGGGAGACTTGCGCGATTGCCGGGTTTGGCGATGTGGCCAGGGTGAATGATGGACTAAAGGAGTGGGATTACGGTGTCTACGAAGGAAAGACTACGAAGGAGATTCAGGCACAGATTCCGGGGTGGTCGGTCTGGAAGAATGAGATTGTCGGCGGGGAGACGGTGGAGCATGTTGGGAGGCGGGCGGATGGAGTGATTGCTCAGGCTTTGGCGGCGGCTCCGGATGGAGGGAAGGTCGCGCTGTTTGCGCATGCGCATATTCTACGGATTCTGGCGGCGCGGTGGATTGGTCTGGAGGCTACGGGTGGGGCATTGTTTGCGTTGGGAACCGGGAGCGTGAGCGTGCTGGGGTGGGAGCGCGAGACGCGGGTGATTACGAGTTGGAATCGGGAGTTTGTTTAAGTCTTGCCGATGTGTTCGGGTTGCAGGCCCATTCCGATGAATCGGGCGGTGAGGTATCGGAAGCCGGGGAGGCTGAGGATTGCGCGGAGGATGAATGGCGGTTCGAATGGGCCGTTGCTATTCAGGACGTGACTGAGCATGCGGTGGGCGAAGACCTGGAATCGTTGAGTGTTGCGTACGGCTCCTTCCCGGTAGTGCTGGACTCGTTCGAGGTCGTGAACTGTGACTGTGTTTGAGCTCAGGGATTCAGTAAGCATGTTGGCGGTGGCGACTGCGTC
The DNA here is from genome assembly GCA_035570955.1 of Edaphobacter sp. Classification (GTDB taxonomy): domain Bacteria; phylum Acidobacteriota; class Terriglobia; order Terriglobales; family Acidobacteriaceae; genus Edaphobacter. Next base: position 4,328 of record DATMKY010000038.1, read on the forward strand.
CTGAAGGGCGATGTTGATGCCGATGCCTCCAACGGGTGACATAGCGTGGGCTGCGTCTCCGATGCAGAGCAGACCGGGTTTGCACCAATCGCGAAGCCGATTGACCTGAACGGTGAGGAGCTTGACCTTGTCCCATGAGTCCACCTCAGCGGTGCGGCCCGCGAGGAAGGGGACGATGCGTTCGATGCTTCGATGAAAGGCGTCGAGGCCTTGCTGCTGGATTTGCGGGAAGGTGCCCTTGGCAATGATGTACCCGACCTGGAAGTAGTCGACGCGGTCGATGAGGACGACGAGGCGGCCGTAGTTGACGTAACCGAGTGCGTTTTCTGGGTCGTTGGGTTGGCGAGCGATGCGGAACCAGAGAACGTCGATAGGTACTCCGTAGTCGACAAGTGGAAGGTGGGCGGCTTCGCGCGAGACTGGGTGGCGGCCGTCGCATCCTACGGTGAGAACTGCAGGGATTTCGACGGGGCCGTTGGGAGTATTGGCGCGGACACCGGTGACGGTTCCGTCAGGCTGCTGGATCAGGCCAGTGGCCTCCCAACCCATACGCAGTGTGAAGGCAGGGAAGCGAGAGGCTTCGGAGGCGAGGAAGTTGAGGAAGTCCCACTGCGGCATGAGGGCGACGAATTTGGCGTGTGTCGGAAGGTGCGAGAGGTCGGCCATGGTGACGGCGTGAGTCCCGAAGTAACCAGAGAGTTGGGCAAGCTGTGAGTGTGGGATTTGGAGAAACTTGTCGAGGAGACCGAGCTCATAGAGGACTTCGAGTGTGGAGGGATGGATGGTGTCGCCGCGGAAGTCGCGGAAGAAGTCGGTGTGTTTTTCAAGAACTGTGACAGTGATGCCTTGGCGCGCGAGAAGGTAGCCGAGCATGACTCCGGCGGGACCTCCTCCGATGATGCAGCAGGTGGTTGCGAGCGGATCTGTGGAGGAGGGCATCTTGCAGATGAGCTTAACAAGTAGGTTGTGGCGCGTCAAAAAGATGCGGGTATAAGCGGTCTTGAGCGGATGCGTGCTAGATTCAACGCATCCCTATTTTTCTTTGGAGTTGGCGATGCGTGTGAACCGGGTTGTTTTAATGATGGTTTCAGTTGCCCTCGCAGGTGGAGTTCTGTTGTGGGCCCAGAGCGGTGCGACGGCGTCGTCGGATGAAGAGCAGGGAAAGTTGTGGTGGGCGCATGTGCAGTATCTCGCTGCTCCGTCGATGAATGGGCGGCTGACTGGCAGCGAGGACTATCTGAAGGCTGCAGCCTATGTGGCGGATAAATTCAAGTCCTACGGTTTGGCTCCGGCGGGAGTGAATGGGACTTACTTTCAGCCGGTGAATTTTGATGTGCAGCGGGTGATCGCGAGCAAGTCTTCAATGAGCCTCGTGGTCGGTTGCAAAACTTGTCGCTCTTATCATGAGGACCTGCTTGTGTTGGGAGAGGATGCAATCTTGGGATCGCGGTCGGCTCAAGTGGGTGAGGTAGATGCTCCTCTGGTGTTTATTGGGTATGGGCTGCATCTGCCAGATGCGAAGTATGACGACTTCAATTCTGCTGAGGTGCCGTGGGCGAGCCTGAAGGGGAAGGTAGTCGTCACCATCAACGGCGGACCTGCGGATTTGCCTGGGCCGCTGAAGTCATATGCGAGGACGGCGCCGTTTGCGAAGGCTTTGCGAGAGGCTGGGGCCGTTGGCGTGATTTCAATTCCTACGCCGAAGTCGATGGACTTTGGATGGCAGCGTGTTGCGAGCGGAGCCGGGCAGCCGGGGATGCGGTTGTCGGTTACGCCTGATGCGGCGGCAGTTGCGGCGAAGCATCCGGCGCTTGCGGATGACCATGGCGCGATGTTTTCGGCGACGTTTAATCCGGCCCGGGCAGAGAAGCTGTTCGATGGGACGGGTCATACTTTTGCCGAGATACTTGCGCTGGCGGATGCTCAGAAACCATTGCCGCGTTTTGCGTTGCGCAAGAACGTGAGAGCGACGGTGGCGGGTGAGACTTCGCATGTGACTTCGCCGAATATTGTGGCCGAGCTGAAAGGATCGGACCCAAAGCTGGCGGGGGAGTATGTTGTGGTGTCAGCGCATCTCGATCATCTGGGGGTTGGTGCGCCGATCAATGGAAAGACCATTTATAGCGGGGCGATGGATGATGCCTCCGGTGTGGCTACCGTGCTCGAGACCGCAAAAAAGTTCGGGGAGAATAAGGCACGGCCAAAACGGTCGATGTTATTTGTAATTTTTACGGCTGAAGAGAAGGGGCTGTTGGGGTCACGATACTATGCGGGGCATCCCACCGTGCCGGATGGTTCGATTGCGGCGGATTTGAATCTGGATATGTTTATGCCGATCTTTCCGTTGAAGAAGCTGCATGTGCAGGGGCTGGAGCAATCGACGCTGGGCGCCGATGCGGAGAAGGTGGGAGAGGCACATCACATTGTGATTGCGGGTGATCCGGAGCCGGACAGGAATTCTTTCATCAGGACGGACCAGTATAGTTTTGTGCAGGCGGGTATTCCTGCGTTGGCGATGAAGTTCGGATGGACTGCAGATTCGCCAGAGTACAAGGCGTGGAGAGCGTGGCTGGCACAGCGGTATCACTCGACCGATGATGATCTGACACAGCCTGTGGATCTGGCTGCTGCGGCCCAGTTCAATGCTTTTTATGCCGATCTCGCGCGGACTGTTGCGGACGATCCGGCGAGACCGCACTATCTGGATTCGAGTTTCTTCAAACGGTTTGAGAAGGGGCAGTAGGCTTTGGATTGATGCCCAGAATTTGAAGCCAGTCGGTTGCGGTGTGAGCGAGGTAGTCGGGCGGGGCTTCGGCGAGGGAATGGGGCTTGAGGCCGAAGGTGCATCCTATGCTGCGGGCGCCACAGTTACGAGCGGTTAGGACGTCGGTATCGGTGTCACCGATCATGATGGTTTCGGCTGAGGTGATGGGACGGCCAGTGATCGTGGTGGCTTCTGCGATGAGAGTTTCGAGGCCGTGCGGATCGGGCTTCTTGGTGTGGAAGCTGTTGCCGCCGTAGTTCTGGAAGAAAAAAGGTGCGAGACCGAAGTAGGTGCAGATGTCGCGGGATGGGTTCACGGGCTTGTTGGTCAGGACCGCCATCAGGATTTCGGGGTGGGCAGTGCGGATCGATGTGAGAGATTCGAGGATGCCTGGATAGAGAAGGGTGTAGTCGAATTTGTGGATGCGGTAGTAGTCGAGGAAGAATGTAAGTGCTTCAGTTACATATTCTTCATCGTGAATATCTCCTTCGGGGTCGCCAAAAGCCCTGCGGATGAGGAGGGAAGCTCCGTCGCCGATGTAACTAGAGATGACGGCTTCGGGTAGCTCGGATTTTCCGAAGTGTGTGAGCGTGGCGTTGACGGAGTTGCAGAGGTCGATGCGGGAGTCGATGAGCGTGCCGTCCAGATCGAAGACCAGGAGGCGGGGAAACGGTTCAAGGGCCATTCTCTAAGCGTAATTGATCTTGAGTGATATAAGCTTTTGGCACAAGGAGGGCTCTATGACGAAAATGAGCAGAAGTCAGTTGACGCGTCGAGGCTTTGTTACTGGATTGGCAGCGGCAGGCGTAGTTGGGGGCTCTGGGATGGGTGTCGGGTTCGCACAGGCAACTTCGTCAATGACCGGTGAGGCTGCCATTCGCGAGTTGATGGCGGGGAATGAGAGATTTGCTGCGGGGAAGATTACGTCGTTTGCTGAGGATCTGGAGATCCTAAAGGCAAAGACAGTGGCGAAGCAGGAGCCATTTGCGGCGGTGTTGTCGTGCGCGGATTCGCGGGTGCCGGTTGAGATTATTTTTGATGAGAGCATCGGAAAGATTTTTGTGGGACGAGTCGCAGGCAACATTGTGACTCCGGAGATTATGGGGAGTATGGAGTATGGCGTTGCTGCCTTGGGAGTGAAGGCGATCCTCGTGCTTGGCCATACGAATTGTGGAGCAGTGAGCGCCGCGGTTGCGGGCAAGGAAGTTCCGGGACAGATCAGTGTGTTGTATCAGCACCTGATGCCTGGGGTTCGAGATACGCATGGCGATGTTGCGGCAGCTGTGAAAGCGAACGTTGCATTTCAGACGAGGTTGTTGAGGGAGAGTTCGACTGTGATTGCAAAGGCGGTTAAGGAGCAGGGGGTGAAGGTCGTTGGTGGGGTCTATGACCTTGGGACTGGTCGCGTGACGCTGGTTTAGTGCAAAAGAAAACGACGAGGATTGCTATCCTCGTCGTTGGTGATGCCGATTTGGCTATTTGATCTGAATATCGCCGGAGCCGGTGCCTACCCGGATGATTGGACCGCCGCCGTTGACGGCGCCGCTGACGTGATGGCGATTGAGGCTGCCCTGCATCGTGATGGGCTGCGAGACGTTGATGTTCCCGGAGCCAGTGTCTGCATCGAGATTGAACTTGGCGCTGCCTACGATGAGACGGACGGAGCCGCTACCAGTGGAGAGCTTCCAATCTGAGGTGGGCTGGCCTTGCGCTTCGATGTCGCCTGAGCCCGTGCCGGCTTTAAGAGCTCCGGAGAGGCCTTGAAGGCGAATGCTGCCACTACCGGTTTCCGCTTTGACGTCGCCTGGGCCGGTCTGCTGAAGCTCGATGTCGCCGCTGCCGGTGCCGAGTGTAGTTGTCCCTTCGACACCGCGTACATGGACCGAGCCTGAACCGCTCTGGGCTTTGACGTTGGCGCCTACATCTTGAATCTCGATGTCACCGGACCCTGTGCCGGCGTTGATGGCAGATGATTTGGGAAGCGTGATGTCGTAGTCGATGGTGATGTTGCGGAAGAGATCATTATTATGGCGTTCGCCGATGGTGATATCGTTGCCGCTTTGAACAATGGGTGGGTTGGAGACGATCTGCTGGATGCGGCTGTCGACGTCGCCACCGCTCATCCAACCGTGACCTGCGCGGACGTGAGCGACGATGTGAACCTGGCTGCCTGAGCCAGGATGAAGTTTGATGTAGCCGGAGCCGGTCGAGACAGAGACGTTGGGAGATCCGCTAACGTTGAGGGTGCGATCGAAGTTGCTGTCGGCGAAGACTGTGGCGGCGAGGACGAGAGTGGAGGCGGCGGTGGCTAGTATTTTGATAGCTGGATTTCTCATCGGATTTCCCTTTCGTCTACTCTAATTACTGCGGGTTAGATCCTGGCCCCAACTATTGCTGCAGGATAACTGTATCTCCGGATTTCAGGCCGGCGAGGACTTCAGTTTTGGTGCCGTTGGAGATGCCGGCCTTGATGTCGATTTTGCGGCGGCCATTTTTCGCTTTGGCGTCGGGAACTTCGACGGAGGCGTTGCGATCTTTGTCATAAAGTACGGCTTGTTCAGGGACGGTGAGGACGTTTTTATGTTCCTCGAGGAGGATCTCGGCGTTGGCGGTCATGTTGGCTTTGAGCTCGCCACCTGGGTTGTCGATGGAGACGCGGACCTCGAAGGTGGTTACGTTATCTTTTTCAACTCCTAACGGCGCTATTTTGGTTACTTTGCCTTGGAAGGTCTTGTCTTTGAACGACTCTACTTTGATTCGGGCGGATTGACCGAGGTAGACCTTACCGATGTCGGACTCATCGACTTTGCCCTGAACGTAGACCTGAGTGGTGTCTCCAATGGTCATGACGAGAGTGGCAGTTGAGCCGAGGACGAGGATAGAACTGACAGCGTCACCGATTTCGACGTCACGGGAGAGGATGGTGCCGTCCATTGGGGAGGTAATGGTGGTGTAGCCGAGCTGCTCTTCAAGTTGCTTGAGGGAGGCCTGGGCTTGAGCCACCTGCGCCTGAGCCTGGCGCAGTTTGGAGCTGTCGACGCTAATCTGCGAAACGGCTTTGTCGCGAGTGTTGGCGGCGGCGAGGTATTTCTGTTGCGCATCGTCAAGCGACTGCTGTGAGACGACTCCTTGTTTTGACATCTGGAGATTGCGCTCGTAGGTGTTCTTGTACATCGGGAGGTCGGGAGCTTCGGCGTTGACCTTGTCATACTGAATGGAAGCGGCTGCGGCGTGAGCATTGGATTCGGCTGCGGCGAGCTGGGCTTTCTGGGCGGCTACCTGGTCGAGGATTTCCTGCTGGTCGAGCTGGGCAAGGACTTGCCCTTGCTTGACCTGGGCGTTGATGTCAGTGTCGAGGCGGGTGACGATTCCGGAAGCCTTGGATTTGACCTCAACTTTGGTGATGGGCTGGACTTTACCAGTGGCGACCACGGATCGGGCAATATCGCCGAGTTCGGCCTTTCCGAGTTGGGAGGGCTCGAATTTGGTGGTGTTGCCCCGGGCGGCGACCGTAATACCGAGTGCGACCACGACGACAAGGGCTATGAGGCCTGTCCAGAGCCAGATTCTTCGTTTGTTCTTACGCTGTGTAGCCAAGGGGTGCTCCAATTTTGATAGTTCTGGTTAGGGTGAGTCGTCTCGGAGTGTGGTTACGCACGGAAGTCCCGGACGGTTCCATACACGGAGGAAAAAGTTGCCGCAGACGTTTGGCGGTGCTGCCTGGTCCTATTTTGGACGTTGGCCCGGCCGGAAGGAATAGCAACTTTGGGGAGTGTCGAGCAATGATTTCAAGGTAATTTTACGCGTATTTGCGGAGGACGCCTAACACCTTTCCCTGAATGCTGACGCTGGCGGCAGGGGCGTAAATTGGGGACATTTCAGTATTGGAGGGTTGCAGGCGGACCATGCTGCCCTCGCGGTAAAAACGCTTGAGGGTGGCGTCGGAACCATCGACGAGGGCAACGATGATCTCGCCCTCTCGGGCGGTACGGGTGCGCTCAACTAATACGTAATCTCCAGAGACGATGTGCTCGTCGCGCATGGAGTCGCCACGGACCTCAAGGGCAAAGACTTCTCGGTTGCCGATGATGTCGGATAGAGAGATGCTTTCGGCAGTTTCGATGGCTTCGACGGGCTGGCCAGCAGCGATGCGGCCCATGAGGGGAAGGCGATCGGAGCCTTTTTTACTGCTGCGTGCGGGAAGAACGTCGATCGAGCGGCTGCGGTTGTGAGCACGCTGGAGCAGACCCTTGTTCTGAAGATTGGTGACGTGCTTGTGCACGGTGGCGAGTGAACTGAGACCTAATCCTGTGGCGATCTCCTCATACGATGGGGAGTAGCCGTTCTTCTGAGTGAAGGTGGAGAGGAAGTCGATGACTTCTTTTTGCCGTCTCGTAATTGCCATGCCGATGATTGTAGCGAATAAAAGGCGAATTGCAAGTGTTTAACTCTGGAAGATCAAACATTGCTAACTGAGTTGATTCCAATTTGACGGGTGAACATGTCGGGTTAGGTGAAAGATGTCTGCCGCATGCTGAAACCATTGCTTCGGATACAAGATTTCCTCTTGGTGGAAGTCGCGTTGATATTGATCGACTTCCGGCGCTGGTTGACGCTGCTCTTCTTTAGAGCAACTGCTTTTTAGGTTTGGAAGATTCCCATTTTGAAATCGCATGCGCAATTTCTTGCGAAGAGTTATTGTAAAGCGCCGTCCGATGAACCAAGGTAATTACAGACACCGCCACTGGTAATGTGGCCGGTGAATTGAAGTACTGAATTCCGCTGGGGGATTGGATGCGAGTCTTGGTTGTAGAAGATGATGCTGCACTTGGTTTGTTTTTGCAGAAGGGCTTGAAACTCGAAGGGCACGAAGTGACGGTGGTGGGAGATGGAGAGTCGGCACTTGCTCATGCTGCGGAGTATCGGCCGGATCTGATTGTTCTTGATCTGAGCCTGCCGCGCAAGGATGGAACTGAGGTTCTATCAGAGTTGCGTGGGCGTTTCGACGAGACGGTAGTGCTGGTTCTCACGGGTCGGAGCCAGGTTGAAGAGCGCATCAAGTGCCTGAACCTTGGCGCGGATGATTGTCTATTGAAGCCTTTCAGTTTTCATGAATTGACGGCGCGGTGCCGGGCGCTGCTGCGGCGGCGCGATCAGTGTGCCGATCCGGTCTTGCGGCATGGCGATGTTGAGCTCAACCGAATGGAACGCCGCGTAGTGCGAAATGGCTGTGTGATCGAACTGACGGTGAAGGAGTTCGCTTTGCTGGAGTTTCTGTTACTGCGTCGCGGGCAGTGTTGCAGTCGAAGCGAGTTGCTGCGAGAGGTGTGGCAGATGTCGCCGGATGCGGGCACAAATGTTGTGGATGTCTATGTGAACTATCTGCGGAAGAAACTGGGAGCAGCTAGCGCGGATAGGGATGAAGGCTCGGTGATTGAGACGGTTCGGGGCGAAGGCTACAGGATGGGCTCCGGAAGAACAGCAGTTCGGGCGGTTGAATACCCGGTGCATGCGACTTTTGCCCGTGCGTGAGATTTCTGAACAAGCAGGTTCGGCGGACTTGATCGCGCGAATGGATATGGCTCTGCACGGTCTGTGTCAGCCGTTGACGGTATTGCAGTGCCGGCTTGCGATTGGAGAGCTGATCGGCGAGCCGGATGCGATGAGAGAGGCGATTCGTGAGGGTCTGCAGGAGTGTGCGCGGATGAATCGGACGGTTGGAACGATGCGAGAGATGCTGCAAAAGGTTTTAGTGGATTCAGAGGAGAGAACACGATGAGCGGAATGAATTTGGGCCGAAGTTCGCAGTTGAACGGAGATGGAAGTGAAGAAGCGGCGATGCGCACGGTTGTGCTGGCGAGCGCGGATGCAGGGTTGCGGCAGAGGTTGCGCAGTTCGCTCACCGGACTACGGTGGCAGGTGCGAGAGGCAGCGGGTGGAGCGGAGGCGATGGCACAGCTAGAGGATGCGCGGTCTGAGGCCTTGCTGGTTGATAGCTGGCTGCCTGATCTTGAAGTGGGTGAGTTTGCGACCGTGATTCGGATGCTATATCCCTCGATGGAATTGCTGCGGGTGGATGGTGGGGTTGATGGCGGAGCGCGGAGTCCGAGGCGGAATGAGTTGCTGCACGCGCTGCGGGAGGCGCAAAACACCCAGCCGAACGATACGGCGAGCTGGGTGGCTGCGCCGGAGAGCGTGCCTGCTTCGACATCAAAGATTCTTCCGCAGTTTGTTTCGGGAGTACGTAAGGATACTGGCTCGGAGGCACGTGGGAGGGAAGAAGCAGCTCGAATGGACTCGGCGCGTCAAGCTCTGTCGGCTTTGATGGGCCGTCCAGAGGCCGCGGGTCGGTCTGCGGCGCATCGGGAATTGATGTTGCCGGAGATGGTTGGAGCAAGTGAATCGATGCGTGAGCTTGCGCGGTTGATTCGCATGGTGGCGCCACGATCGACCAGTGTGTTGGTCGAAGGCGAGACGGGTACAGGGAAAGAAGTCGTGGCGAAAGCCGTTCATCGCTTGAGTGAGCGTGCGGGCAAGCCATTTGTTGTGCTCAATTGTGCAGCTATTCCTGAGGCGTTGCTTGAGGCTGAGCTTTTCGGACATACTAGGGGCGCATTTACTGGCGCTGTGCAATCGAGGACCGGGCGGATTGAGGCGGCGCATGGAGGAACGTTATTTCTCGATGAGATTGGCGAGATGCCGATGGCGCTGCAGGCAAAGATGCTGCGGTTTCTGGAGTGTGGTGAGCTGCAACGGGTGGGCGACAACGAGACGATTCGAGTGGATGTGCGAGTGATTGCCGCGACACATCAGCCGCTTGAGAAGCTGGCTACGAGCACGGGAGCTGACCGGACGTTTCGACTGGATTTGTATCATCGGCTGGCAGTGTTTCCGGTTGAGGTTCCTCCGCTGCGGGAACGAATCGAGGATCTAAGCCTTCTTGTGGAACATTTTCTGGAGAAGATGGGGCAGGAGATGCCGCGGAAACGGTTGACGGCGGCAGCACTGACGAAACTCCATGAATACAGCTGGCCGGGAAATGTACGCGAGTTGATGCACGTGCTCGAACGAGGGGCGATTCTTGCCGGAGAAAAGATGGAGATTGGGGCCGAGGAGATCAGGCTTCGTAAGGTGACGCGAGGTTGAGTGTTTAGGCGGGTAAAACTAAAATTGATTAAGAGCGCTCTCATCTGAGGGCGCTTTTCTTTGGTCGCTGGACTGCATTGTCTTATTGCACGGAGGTACGCAATGCAGACAACGACGGGATTGAGCGATGCACTGGGACGGTACCTGGACCTGACCAGCCGACAAATGCAGCTGACCGCCAGCAACATGGCCAATGTCGATACGCCCGGATTCAAGACGAAGGGATTTGATTTTGAGACGGAGTTTGCGCGGCAGTTGAACGAGAGCGCAGATGCGGCCCCGCTTGAGGGTTCGCAGGTTGCTGCCCAGGACGTCGATGGTTTGGTGGCGCGACCAGATGGAAATAATGTCTCGATGGACCGCGAGGGATTGCAGCTTGCGAAGTCGCAGTTGCAGTTCAAACTCGGAGTGCAACTTTTGAAGCATGAATTTTCAAGCGTCATGAGCGCAATCCATATGGACTCGAAATAATTATGAATCTCTTTGGTGTGATGGATCTGAGTGCTTCAGCCTTGAGAGCTGAGCGAGTGCGAGCCGAAGTAGTGGCGTCGAATATGGCAAACGCTGAGACGACGCGGACACCGGAGGGTGGACCATATCAACGACACCATGTTGTGTTTGAGGCCGAGGGCGGCGGTAGTTTTCAGGAGTCGCTTGCGAGCCACTTGCATGAGGGCGACTTCTTGGGGAGTGGGTTCGGGAGCGGTTTTCCCAGTGGGTTTGACCACGCAGGGAGCGATGGTTTGACAGCGACGAACGGCGCGCCAGGAGGAGTTGCTGTGGCAGGTGTGATCAGCGATGCGAGTACGCCGCTTGAGCGGTACGATCCTGATCACCCGGATGCGGGGCCGGATGGGTTTGTCGCTTATCCAGATATCAATCCTCTGACGGAGATGGTGGACCTGATGGGCGCGACGAGATCGTACGGGATGAATGCTTCGGCGATTCAGGCAGAGAAGGGAATGGTTTCGTCGTCGCTTGATCTCTTGAAGTGAGATCGGTAGGCGCGTTGACTGTGAGAAATCGCAAAAGTTTTAAGGAGGGTTTGTGATCGGAGCATCTGAAGCTTCAGTGTTTTTGAACGGATTGAATTACAAAACTGCGAATGACGGATTTCTGAGCGATGCAAGTGTGGTCTCCAGCTCAGGTTCTTCAAGTGTTCCTTTCGCCGGAGTGTTGCAGTCGATGGTGAAACAGACGGGCGCGCTTGATCAGAAAGCAACCGAAGCAGTGACTGGTTTACTGAATGGTTCGGGTGTTGAGATTCACGACGCGTTGATCGCGACGCAAAAAGCGGACATGGCGTTTGAGCTCGCTTTGCAGGTTCGGAATAAGGCTGTTGGCGCTTATCAGCAGATGATGGGGATGCAGTTTTAGGATTCGGTTTTGGACGCTGAGGCGAGATGGCAGAGACGGAACAGGTTAACACAGCAGGAATACAGCGAGCAGGACAGAACGGAGTCGCCGCAGTCGAAGCGGGGAGCGCTACGAAAGTAGCGGCTTTTGCTTCGGAGATACGACGGCGGTGGGCTGCGCTGCCTGCCGGGAAACGGACCTGGTTGATTGCGGCGGCAGTATTTCTCGCCGCAGTGTGTGCCGCGATGTTGTGGTTCGCCGAGCGTCCGGATTGGCGGGTGCTATTCAGTGGACTTGATGGAAAGGATGTCCAGCAGGTGTCTCAGGAACTAGCTTCAGCAGGAATTCCGTATGAGACGACAGCCGATGGCGCTGGGGTGCAGGTTCCCGCTGAGATGCTCGATAAGGCGCGGATGGAAGTTGCCGCGAAGGGAATGCCGCAGTCGGGACGAATGGGCTTTGAGTTGTTTGATAAACCGAACTGGGTTGGAAGCGAGTTCGATGAACGCGTGAATTACCAGCGGGCGATGGAAGGGGAGTTAGAGCACACGATAGGAACACTGGGAGTAGTCAAGTCCGCGCGAGTTCATCTGGTTCTGCCGCAACCTTCATTATTTGCCTCGGAAGAAAGGGCGGCCAAGGCATCTGTTGTATTGAAACTAAAGCGTGGGTCGTTGGATCCGGAACAGGCTGATGCTATTCGTAGTCTTGTTGCAGGGTCGGTAGAGAACCTAAGCGCAGACCAGGTGACTCTGGTGGATGCGGACGGGCGTGTAAATTTCAAAAAGCGCTCGGGAAACGCGGCCGAAGCCGATGCGGAAGAGGCGATGGAGGCGAAGCTGGTCGCGATGCTCGAACCTCTTGCGGGACACGACAACGTTCGGGCTACGGTCAATGTGAGTTATGACGAAGGAAGCGAAGAGCGAACCGATGAGATTTACGATCCGGCACAGGTTGCTACACTGACCGCGCAGAAGAGAGAACAGGAATCGATGCCGCGGGGACAGGTTTCTGGGGTCCCTGGTACGGCTAGTAATTCACCGGCTGGATCTCCCGATGGAGCTGTTGCGGGTTCGCAGGCCGCGGCTGCGCCAGGAACTCCTCCCTTGCTGCAGAAATCGACGTTGCCGGTCTATCCGCAACAGAATGCGATTCAGGGACAGAGTATGCATGAGGAAAATGAAACTTACGGAGTCACAAAACATTTGGTGCATACGGAGCAGGGGCCAGGACGCGTGCGTCGTGTTTCGGCGGCGGTATTGGTGAACGATCGCAGCATGACGGAGGGCATGGGTAAGGTCGAGCACCTGGTATGGAAGCCGAGAAGTGCCGATGAGATGCATCGACTGGAAGAGCTGGCTCAAGCCGCGGTAGGTTACGACGCGCGACGTGGGGATCAAGTTGTGATTCAGAATGTGAGCTTCAGTACGAATGCACCCGAAGTTAAGCCTCCTACGATAGAGAGATTGATGGATGAGGCTCGGGGAATATTGCATTCGCAGCCAGGGATGATGCGAACGGCTGTGATTGGCTTCTGCGGAGTTCTTCTTGTGCTCTTCGTACTCCGACCGATGGCTAAGGAGGTGACCGCTACTTTGCGCGAGCCGATGCTGTTGCCGGCTGGAGCAGAAGTGTTTGAATCGCGCGAGGACATACCGGCGAAGGAAGAAGACGCAGGCGAGGAGATGCTTTTGCCGCGCGCAAAGAACAAGGTTCATCTGTTGCAACAAGGAATATTCGAGCATGTCTCGGAACATATTCGACGAGAGCCTGCTCAGAGCACGAGATTGCTGGAGGCCTGGATCGGCTCGTCGGAGGAGAGAAAATAGATGGGAACAGTAGCGCAGTTTTCAGGAGTTGAGGCGATGCGGCAGAATCCGCTTCTGTTGACGCCAGATGCGGGATTCGTACCGGCCGATATGCCAGGGTTGCGGAAGGCTGCGATTCTGATGGTTGCGATTGGGGATGAACTGGCGAAGACCCTGTTTCAGAGCCTGTCGGAGGTCGATGTGCAGCGCGTCACCGATGAGATTACACGTTTAGGGGATGTTCCCGCTGCACAGTTGACACAGGTTCTGACGGAGTTTTACGGATTGCTGGAGACGCAGCAGTATATGGTGCGTGGCGGTCCGGATTATGCATTGAAGCTTCTGACGGAGGCCTTCGGGTCTACAAAGGCTGAAGAGTTACTGCAGCAAGTGAAAAAAATTCGTGAACGCAACAGCGGTGACATGGCTAAGCTACAGGATGTCGATCCGCAGCACCTTAGCAAATTTCTCGAGAACGAACACTCACAGACAGTGGCCCTTGTGCTTGCGCATCTGGATGCGAAAAGAGCCTCGATTGTATTGATGAATCTGCAGGGGGCTATGCGGGTTGATGTTGTACGAAGACTTGCGGAGATGCGGCAGTTCTCTCCGGAGATGGCACAGACCGTGGCTATGGCGCTGCATCGGCGGATGGAGAAGATGGGGTCGAGTGGAAGGAAAGCTTACTCAGGCTTCAAGGCAGTTGCAGAGTTGTTAAACAGGTTGAATCAGACGGAGAGCCGAGGAATTCTTGAAGAGATCGAACAGACTCAGCCGACACTCGCTATTGGAATACGGCAATTGATGTTTGTGTTTGAAGACCTGGTGACGGTGCCGGCGGAGAGTATTCGCGAGTTTGTAAGCGCGGCGGACAAGAAGGTGCTTGCGGTGGCATTGAAAGGAAGCAAGGACAACGTAAGGGCTCACTTGTTCAAGGCGATGAGCTCGCGCGCCGTCGAGATGCTGAAGGAAGATATGGAGGCGATGGGGCCGGTGCGAATGAGAGATGTGGGGATCGCCCAGCAGGAGTTGCTTGCGTTGGCGCGGCAACTTGAGAGTGAAGGAAAGATGATTCTAAAGATGGAGGTTGATGATGATCTCGCCATCTGAGATCCGAGGTGAGAGGAGTTCGGATTCGCCAGTGATGCCGGTGCGACTTGTCAGTGAAGACCGACAAGACGTTTCACGATTGGAGTTCTATCCTTTGGGGGTGGGCACGGTTGCGGAAGAGATTTGTGCAGATAGAGTAACAATCTCAATTGAGGAAGAGGTGGTGGCGGTCGAAGATCAACTGTTGTCGCAGGCGGATGAGATAACGGCAAGAATCGAAAGAGCGCAGAGAGAGGCGAAACTGGATGCTCGCCTGGAGTTGCAGTCCGAGTTGGAAGAGAAGATGGCAGCAGGACGATCAACGATCCAAAAGATATTTCAGGAATTTTCGAGAGAGCGCAAGAAGTATTTCGCTGAAGTAGAGGGTGAAGTGGTGAAGCTTGCTTTGGCGATTGCCGCGCGCGTGCTTCATCGTGAGGCAACGCTTGATCCGATGCTTCTCGGCGGAGTGGTGAGAGTAGCGCTGGAAAAGGTAGAAGAGGGCAGCTCCGTTGTGCTGCGCGTACCGCAAGGCGAGGTAGAGAAGTGGAGACAAGCGTTTGCAGTGACGTCTGGAAGATTTCCTGAGATTGTGGCAGATGGCGAACTGCAAGGCGGCGAGTGCGTAATGGAAACAAATGTCGGCCGGGTGGAACTGGGTGTGCGAGCTCAGTTAGAGGAAATTGAACGCGGCTTTTTTGATCTGATGCATCAGAGGCCAGCGTGATCGTTGAACAGTTGGATATGACGGAAACGAGCGTAGAGAAGCTGGCTCCTTATCTAAAGCAACTTTCAGAGAGGCCAGCGTGGCGATGGAGTGGGAGAGTAGTCGAAGCCAACGCACAGACGATAGAGGCCGACGGTCCACTTTGCTCTGTGGGTGAGAGCTGCGAGATTGTTGATGGAAGGGGGATAAGACACCGAGCCGAGGTGATCGGATTCCGCGGTCGGCATGTGGTAGCGATGCCTTTAGAAGGGACCAAGGGAATTCAATATGGCGATGCGGTATTGCCAATGGGGGTCGCTCCGGGAATTGCGGTAGGGGTTGAGATGACAGGGAGAATTATCGACGCGCTTGGTGGGCCTTTGGACAGTCTGCCGACCCCGAGAGCTGCCGAGGTCTGGCCGCTCGACGGTGGAGTGCCTCAGCCCATGGAACGTGAGTCGATTCAAGAGCCCATGCAAACGGGGATTCGTGTTTTAGATGGAATGCTGACGGTGGGTCGTGGGCAGCGTATAGGCATCTTTGGCGGATCGGGCGTTGGAAAGAGCACATTGATCGGAATGATGACGCGGAATACGGTGGCGGATCTCACCGTAGTGGGACTAGTGGGAGAGCGGGGGCGGGAGGTTCGTGACTTTGTGGAAGATTCCCTGGGCGAGGAGGGACGGAAGCGGTCAGTTGTGGTGGTTTCGACTTCAGACCAGAGTCCTTTGTTGCGGATGAGAGCCGCGATGGCAGCTACCTCGGTTGCGGAGTTTTACGCAAACCGAGGGAAACATGTTTTGCTTGTACTTGATTCCTTGACGCGATATGCGATGGCAGCGCGCGAAGTGGGGCTGGCAGCTGGGGAACCCCCAGCAACCAAAGGATACACGCCGTCGGTTTTTACGCGCCTGGCAAAGCTGGTTGAACGGGCCGGAAATTTTCGTACAGGAAGTATTACAGCCTTTTATACGGTGCTGATGGAAGGAGATGATCAACAGGATCCGGTGGCGGATGCTGTGAGGTCCCTTCTCGATGGTCATGTCGTGCTGTCGCGATCGATGGCAGCGAGCGGATGGTATCCACCCGTCGATGTGTTGGATTCTCTGAGCCGGCTCATGCCATCGGTTACGACTCAGGAACACAGAGCACGGGCAATGATGGTTCGAAAACTCTTGGCAAGTTATGCGCGGTCAGAGGACTTGATTCGCATTGGAGCTTACAAGCCGGGAACCGATGAGGATCTTGACCTTGCAATTCGAGCGATGCCTTCAGTACGAGCACTTCTCGAACAGGGAAGCGATGAGCGTGTGGCGATGCAGGAGACCGTGGCGCGTTTGAATGCACTGGAGTTATAGCCTGTGCAACAGCGACTAAAAACACTGCGCAGGATCAAAAGCTTGTACGCAGCGGTGGAAGAGATAGAGTCCATCAACTTGAAGCAGAAGACGGCAGCTTTGATTGAGGCGCAGTATGCCCTCGCGACAGAAAAAGAGACGTTGTGGTCGAACTATGTGAAGAGGCGCGAGGCTTTGCGGGTTGGCGATAGTGCCGGACGAACACTGGCGGAGACTCAATGTGAGATTACCCAGTTGCGCCGACAACTATTGGACAAGATCCGGCAGAATCGCGAGCGCCTCACTGAAGCAGCCAGAGAACAGCATGTCGCAAGCCGTCTGAAGGCTGAACAGATGAATAAAGTTGTTAATGACATTGAAATGACGGTAGAGGTGGATAAGGAACGAAAACTTCAGGCTGCGTTAGATGATGGCTTTCTTGCCCGTCGACGATGGACGGATGCTCGCGAGCAGTTACGCGACGGGAGTGGCAGATGAGTCGCTTCTAATATGTGCGAGATTTAGTTTGGTGTGCCGAGTGCAAGAGTATCTGCAGTGAAAGTTGGCGAAATCCAATGAAGACTATAGCGATTCCAGCAGGCGCGGGGCAAATGGACATACTTCCCAAGTTTTCTGCAGTAGGCTCAAGCGTGGGTGATGTGAAGGGGAATCTCTTTGGTGTACGTTTCAATGAGAGTGTGGGGAATTTGGAGATTGCTACGGGAAAGAATTCTGACGAAGGGTCTGAAGCTTTCTCGTCTATTCCGAAAGACGGGTTAATTGAAAAAAAAGTGAACGAGCCAGGTGATGTTACCGAAACTGTTGTTCTCAGGCAAAAGGATCTAGCACAAGACAAAGCGGAGAGCATTACGACGCGAGTCTCGTTGCCTCCCAACACAGTCATATCGGATCAAGATGGAGAGATATCACGTGGGCAAGTTGGAGAAGAGGTGTCTGGGAAAGTCGAACCGTTTAAGGTAGAGGAAGGGAAATCATCGGGTGGCGCTGTTTCTCAGAACAAGGCGGCTCCAGAAATCATGGTTGCCGATCCTGAACAACGGGTCTTGGTTGGAGATAGATCGGCATCTCCTGTCGTCGCTAAGCCTGCAACGCCGATCAAAACAGCTAAAGCTGTAGAGAGCGATTCCGCAAAAAAAACTACAAGACCGCAACAGCCAAATGTCTCAGCGGGCACGCCCAGGCTCAAGACATTCGTACCTAACCCAGATGCAAGCTCAACGTTGATGCCTGTTGGAACAAGTGCTGAGAGTGCGGTCCCTGGGTTACTTGGAATTGAGAGCAGCACGTACCAGAAAGAGTTCACCCATACGACTTCGGGACAGGCAACTGCGGCTTACTCCGATGATGTGAACTCTGCAAAAATTCATTTGGCAAATTACAGCAACGGTTCGGATGGCAGGCCTCCAGTGCACGAGACGTGGATTGATTTAACGAGTGCTAAGGTTGGTGTTTCTCCTTCGCATCCGGAGGCTGAAACAGGAAAGTTAGATACTGAAGGACCGAGTGTATCCGAAACGACCATTCATGACACCGATAGCAAGGCCACCGATGCATCAGAAGCTCGGTGGGCTGCGATACATGCGACTCCGGAAGGCATCAGTGTGTTATCTCCCGGTGCAGTTGGAACTGGGGTCATCGCAGTTGGAACGGTAGAGCAAGTTGGCGTTATCAATGGTGCGAAACTGCCGGCTTTGGATACACGTGGTCATTCCACAGAACCGCTGAATGTATCGAGAGAGCAAGGTGGCAGTGGTGTTAGTTCGCCTTCTTTCGAGGAAGTTCCTCGTATGTTGACGGCTACACCGACCAGTCTGGAGGTAGGTATCCAAAATGGAACGCATGGATGGTTAAAGGTACGAGCCGAGATAAGTGATGGAGGTGCGATTAATGCATCAGTCTCGTCGGCGTCATCTTCGGCGCAGGAGATTCTTCATAGAGAACTTCCATCAATATCTGCGTATCTGGAGCAGGAAAAGATTGCGGTGAATTCGTTAGTTGTTCAAAGCTCGGGGACTGCGGCTCCGGTTGATTGGAGCGCTTCGGGTTTCGGGCTTGCGAATGACTCCGGGGGGCAGACTTCGGAGAGGGGAGCTCAAAGTGAAAAGCAACTGGGGACTGCAGATCGAACGCCCGTGGACGGTGGCAACGTGATGAGCAACTCTGTTGGCGTCGACGGGATGCTGCCCATTGCGATACATGCAGGCGGCGGTTGGCTCAGCGTAAGAGCCTGAGATAAGCCTTAGTGATTTAGAGATTTGAATGAAATGAGGAGATAGGTTATGGATGTGGCAAATCTTACTTCGATCGCAACGGTGGGAAGATCGGCAACGGCAGTAAGTACGGCGTTGGCTCCGCGGCCTGCTGTGACGAAAGCGACACCCAAGGATTCGACTCCCACTGGGGCTGCAAGCGGCGACGGCGCTTCGACTGGTTCTTCGGATATTACTGCAGACGACTTTCTGACATTGTTAGTGAGTGAGCTTAAGAATCAGGACCCGACTCAGCCAACGGATCCTAATCAATACATCACCCAGTTGGCACAAGTGAACAGTCTGCAGCAGTTGATCGCAATTAATCAGGGAATTGGAACGCTTGACAATGCCGTAACCGGGACAGGATCAAGTTCCGGCCCAGGAGAGAGCAGCAACGCTAATGTGGTCTCGAGTGTAGAGAACTAAACAGCGCGTCTCATTTGAACTGTCAGGCAGAACTACTGCCGGTACGGTTTGCACTAACAAACAATCCTGCAATCAGGAAGAAACGGGGAAACAATGGGAAATTTTTCTATAGCGCTGTCTGGATTGCAGGCTGATTCAGTCGCACTCAATACGATTGGAAACAATCTCGCCAACTTGAACACGACTGCTTACAAGGGGCAGACTACTTCTTTTGAGGACCTGTTCTATCAACAGATTGGTGAGTCAGGTTCGGGAGATGCGATTCAGGTTGGAGCGGGGACCAGAGTTTCAGGCACGAGCACTGATTTTACGGAAGGAACTATCTTGCCGGATTCCAATGTGAACTCAGCCGATATGGCTCTTGCTGGGAATGGTTTCTTTGTCGTCGAGCAGGGAGGCGTGCAGTCGCTCACACGAGCGGGCAACTTCCAGTTGAGTTCGAGCGGCAGTCTGATTACGCAGGATGGGCAGCAAGTAATGGGTTATGCCGCTGTGAACGGAGTTGTGAACCAGAACTCGAGTTTGACTCCGATTACGATTCCTGTGGGACTGAATGAAGGGGCTCAGGCGACACAGAACTTTTCGCTGACGACGAATCTGAATTCGAATGCGACGGTAGGAACGACGTTTTCCTCTCCGGTGCAGATATTTGACTCATTGGGGCAGAGCCATCAGGCGACGGTGAGCTATACGAAGACGGCGACGAATACGTGGGACTATAGCATTTCGCTTGCGGCGGGCGACGCAACTGGAGTGCCCACGAACAATACCGGGACTCTCACTTTCGATTCTTTCGGAAATCTTGTCTCGCCCTCAGGTAGCGTGAACAACATTACGTTTCCTGGTCTGTCAGATGGTGCGAGCGACCTTAGCTTCAACTGGAACCTGAATAACAGCTCAGGTACCCCTACGATTTCGCAGCTGGCTGCAGCTTCCAGCAATACCGGAAGCAAGCAGGATGGCTTTACCAGCGGTGTTTATCAGAGTTTTGTTGTTGACTCTTCTGGTGTCATCACGGCGCAGTTTAGCAATGGGCGGACGTCAACGATCGGCCAGCTCGCGGTGGCGACTGTGGCCAATACCGCGGGGTTACTTGTCTCGGGAGGAAACAATTTTACGACCACTGCGGCGTCAGGCCTGGCTACCGTCGGCGTGGCAGGAGCCGGTGGCCGAGGCACGATCGACGATGGAGCACTAGAGCAATCCAACGTCAATATTTCAACAGAGTTTTCTAATCTGATCGTCGCGCAGAGGGCGTTTGAAGCGAATTCGAAAACGGTGACTACATTCGATACGATTTCGCAGGATGTTATGGCGATGGTGCGGTAATAGGATCCTAAATTTTGACCGCGGGCGCGCAGAAATGGGGTCTCAGCAATTTGAGCCCTCTTCTGGCGCCTCGGTTTTTGGGATGTATTAGAGTGCCTGTTCCGGCCAGCGCTTGGTTTCTGAGGGCCTCTTAATTTAGAACCGGCTGCGGTGGCCAATAGGTTGCACAGTTTCTATGCATCATGGCAACTTCACCGACGGTTCTGGCTGACGCTTCTTCTTCAACTCACCCGGCTCCTCCTGCGAGTTCATCGACAAACAAGTTTCCACTTCTACCGATGCTGCTTGCAGTTGTTACGGGAATTGTTCTTGCAGTCCTCGGTGTCGGGGGTGGTCTGTACTACCTTGCGCGAAGTGGACGCTTGCCTATGCAGCAAGCCTCGGAGTCGAGGCCCGAGGCACCTCCGCCAATCGCGTCACACGATATTGTGCTGGAGCCTCTTTTGGTCAATCTTTCGGATGCGGGCGGAAGCTCCTATCTGCGACTAGCTCTCACGCTACGAGTCGCGGATCGTAAGAGTGTGGGTGGAAAGAACGAAAAGAGCGCAGAGAACAAAGGTGCAGATGATCTTGTTCCGGCGATTCGTGATACGGTGCTGAGCGTTCTAGGCCGTCAGAGTGCAGATGGTTTGTTGGCTGTCGAAGGCAAGGAACACCTGAAGATGGAGCTGAAGACGGCTCTTGCAAAACAGAATGCTGGTTTGCATTTGGTGGATATATATTTCACCGATTTTCTGGTGCAACGGTAGATCACGAGCTATCAGACGCGAAGGGTTGAAAGGCGAGAGATGATTGGGACAGAACTGGCAATGCGCAGCGCGGACGGTGGCAATGAAACGGGTTTGGAATTGGTACGTGGAATGCCTCCGGTTCCCTGGGTCATGCGGATGGAGGAGCATTCGTCGTGGGAGACATTATCCCAGCTTCGCATGACGCTAAGAGTGCGAGTTACTCTGAAACGCTTCAATGTGCGGGATCTTCTATCGATCGAGGTTGGTCAGGTCTTTGAGAGTTTGTCGCCGGCTGCGGAAGACGTTCCAGTGATGATTGGTCAAGTGCAGATTGGTTGGAGCGAGTTCGAGGTACTGGAGCAACGAATGGCATTGCGATTGACAAGGCTAGGCTAGAGTTCGAGCGCGCATGAAAGACGAAGAATTACTCAGAACTAATGGGAATCACGATTGAGGATTAACGACGGAATGAAAAGTTTTCGAAACGTAAACCCGGCCGAACTTAGCGAGATTCCAGTTCCGACTCAGGGTCTTGTGGGCTGGCTATGGGAACTGATGAAAGTCTGGCAGGGTGAACGACGGAGGCAGGAAAAGCAATTGCATCTGATAGACACATTGTCTCTAGGAGGAAAGAGACAGCTAATGCTTGTGAGTTGCGAAGGGGAGAGTTTTCTGATCGGGTGTGGGCTGGATACTGTGGACACAATCGCGGCACTGAAGACGAATAGAGCACTACATTCCGCGGCGAAGAATTCGGATGAGACATGTTGAGAATATTCCGGTTGCGATGGCGAGGGCTGGCAGTGATTGGATTGATGATGCCACTCTCCTTCGTCCATGGCCAGACGAAGACCGCAGTCAGGCCGAATGGCATTTCTTCGTCCGTGACCAACAGTGGCAAACATGCCCATAAGCCCGCGGACATTGTCGCTTCATCGAGTGCCAACGGAGCAAAGCAAAACGGGTCGATCGCTTCGGAGCTAGCGGGCAGCAGGAGCACGCCTTGGGCGATTGTCGTAGGGCTGACGCTCCTGACATTGTTGCCTGCGCTCTTACTTTCCATGACGCCGATGGTACGGCTGTTAGTGGTTTTTCACTTTCTGCGGCAGGCGCTGGGGACGCAGACGGCTCCATCCAACCAGATTCTTATGGGGCTTTCTTTAATGATGACGTGGTTCCTGATGCAACCGGTACTTCTGGAAGTGGAGAGGACGGCTGTTGCGCCCTACAATGCAGGGACTATTTCGGGAGAACAGGCTCTCGATCTCGGCGCGGTACCTGTGAAACGGTACATGCTGCGATACGCGCGAGAGAAAGATCTCGCGGTGTTTGCTTCGGCCGGAATGATTGCGCGGCCTAATAAAAGAGAAGATCTTCCGATCCAGGTTGTCGTACCTGCATACATCCTGAGCGAGTTGAAGGCTGGCTTTCAAATAGGCGCGGTGTTATTCCTGCCGTTTCTTTTGATCGATCTTGTTGTGGCAAGCATTACAACCTCGATTGGCATGATGCAGTTGCCACCGGTTGTGATCTCCACGCCATTGAAGATTTTGCTGTTCGTGATGATCGATGGCTGGAGCCTGCTGGCAGATCAATTGATCAAGAGCTTCTAGCGAGTGAAAAGTACGCTGAATTGGAGATGGGATGGCGCCGGATCAAACGGTAGAGATTATGCGGAGAATTCTGATGGAAGCGATGATGCTAAGCGCTCCGCTCCTTGTTGCGGCGGCCCTTGTCAGCCTCATCATGAGTCTTGCGCAGACGCTGACCGGGGTTCAGGAACAGACACTAACCGCAGTGCCAAGACTGGTAGTCGTATTTGTGGTCACCATGGCCGCACTGCCCTGGATGGTACATCGATTGGTTTCGTTTGCTGTTCGACTATTTACTGACTTCCACAGGTACCTGGGATAGGTCATATGAACGGGGAGCTGAGCGGATTGATCGAGGATTGGCCTAACTATCTCGCAGCGGGAGTACTCGTAATGGTGCGGCTGAGCGGGCTCATGGTGTTTGCTCCCGTGTTTTCTTCGCCTGCGATCGCTCCAAGAATCAAAGCGGGTTTTGTGTTGGCGGTTACTGCTCTTCTTGTTCCAGCTGTGGGAGCTGTTCCGAGAGGAAGGGTTGTACTTGATGGACAGGCATTGCTTGGAGAGCTTGGTGTTGGGCTCGTGTTCGGACTTTCGCTGATGCTTCTTAACGAGGCATTGATGTTTGCAGGAATGTTGTTGGGGTTGCAATTCAGTTTTTCCCTGGTGAATCTACTGGATCCTAATTCGATGATTGAGACGCCAGTGCTAGGGCAGATGCTGAGCTGGCTTGGAGTGCTTGTGATTCTGGGAGCCGGCTTAGACAGAACTTTGCTCAGTGCGATCATACGCAGCTTTTCTGTCGTTCCAGTTGGGCAGGCAGTGATTCAGGCGAAGACAGGGTTTGCGCTAGTGATGATGGCGGGAGGAATTTTTTTAGCGGGACTCCAATTGGCAGGTCCGGTTATTGCTGCGGCGTTGGCAGTGGAGATAACGATTGCGTTGGTGGCACGGCTGTCGCCACAGCTGTCATCGATGGTGGTGAGCATTCCGTTGAAGACGATGGTTTCCTATGTGGTGTTGATAGGCAGTCTGGCGGTATGGCCCAGGTGGATTGAGCATCATTTTGCCGCTCTTCTCGATGCGGCAGGTGGGATGTTGGTACGGCGATGAGGATGGTTGGGCGTGATGGCCGATAAGGGCACAGAGCAGGCTACGCCATTACGGAAGAAGAAGGCGCGGGAGCGTGGTGACCGAGTTCACAGTCGCGAGCTGCTATCGGCGATCGCGATGTTAGGCGGAGTCGTTGCGTTAGGAGTTCTCGCTAAGGGATTTGTTTCCAGTTGGAGCGGTGTGTTTTTCTCGAGCCTGAGTTCGGCCGTTTCGAATTCTGGCGGGTGGAGTGAGGAACAAATTGTTGTTGACTTAGCGCATCGATGTCTTTTACCGGCAATGTTGCCGGTAGGAATTGTATTAGCGGCGAGTTTCCTGGGAGCGATGGTAACGGGGATTGCGCAGGCTGGAGGCGTGCAAATAAATCCCGCTGCTCTGGAACTAAAGTTTGCGAGATTGAATCCGGTCACCAATCTGCAAAATCTGTTTAGCCTCCGCTCGGCTACGCGAATGGCCAAGTCCTTGGTGCCAGCAGCGGTGATGGTGGTACTTGGGTGGGCCGCGTTGAAGGCTCTGATTGTTCCGATGCCGGTGATGAGCCTGGTGCGATTGCCGGCAACCGTTACGACGGCACACCGCTTGGTATCTGAAGCTGCATGGGTAACGCTGGCCTGGTCGGGTCTGGACTACGCGATCGAGTGGAGGAGTTGGAATCAACGGTTGAAGATGAGCAAGCAAGAGGTGCGCGAAGAGATTCGTGACTCGGCAGGGAACCCGCACATCAAGGCAAGAATTAGGCAAATTCAACGTGCGATGCGTAAGCGCAAGGTGAAGGCGGATATGTCGCGTGCCAGTGTGGTCATTACGAATCCAACTCACTATGCAGTTGCGTTGGAGTTCAGTTTCGAAACGATGTCAGCGCCTACGGTTCTGGCAAAGGGGCGCGATCTGTTAGCGGCGGAGATTCGCGAGGAGGCACAGTGGGCAGGGATTCCAATCGTTGAGAATCCTCCGCTCGCGCGGAGCTTGTACAAGACGGTCGAACCGGGGCAGTCAATTCCGTTTGAGTTGTATGCAGCTGTGGCGGGAATTCTGGCGTATCTGTACAGGCAGAAGGTAGAGGAACGGACGCGCCGCGATCGTCAGGAAAAAAGGGAACAACTCGGGCAGATAGGTCGACCAGTGGATTGGAGAAACGACGGAACGGTGGGGATGCGTGATTTTCGAGGTGGAATGTGAGTGAAGCAGGTACAAAGCGAATGAATGGCTTTCAAGTAGCGAAGTTACAAACACTGTTGTTGCCTGTGACTGCAATCAGCATGGTTTTTGTGATGATCATTCCACTTCCTGGCGCGTTGCTGGATGTCTTGCTGGCAGCTTCGATTACTGCTTCGGTCATTGTTTTTCTGACTTCGGTGCAGGTGCGGCGAGCTGTTGATTTTTCAGTCTTTCCAACGCTGTTACTTCTACTGACGTTGTTTCGACTCTCATTGAACCTCGCGTCGAGTCGAAGGATCCTGCTGCACGGCCAAGAGGGAACTCACGCTGCGGGGTCCGTGATTGAGGCATTCGGTCAGTTTGTGGTGGGGGGGAACTATGTAGTTGGCTTGGTGCTTTTCCTGGCTCTAATTGCTATTCAGTTTCTTGTGGTGAGCCATGGTGCGGTGAGGACGGCTGAAGTCACGGCCCGGTTCACCCTCGATGCTCTTCCTGGAAAGCAGATGGCGATCGACGCGGACATGAATGCCGGATTGATTGATGAGCAAGGCGCGAGAAAGCGGCGGCAGGCGATTGCTCGTGAGGCAGAGTTCTACGGTGCGATGGATGGCGCTGCCAAGTTCAATCAGAGAGATGCTCTTGCAACAATTCTGATTACCGCGATCAATATTGTGGCTGGTTTGTTGATAGGAATGTTGCAGCATGGTACGGACCTCGTCACGGCGATAAAGACGTACACGATCCTTACGGTCGGTGATGGGTTGGTAACGATGATACCCAGCCTGCTCGTATCGATAGCTGGTGGGCTGGTGTTGACGCGGGCTTCCTCGGCGGGTTCGCTGAACGAGGAACTCGGAACGCAGCTGTTTCGAGGGCGCACTACGCTTTGGATTGCTTGCGGTGTGCTGCTTGCACTCGCATTAATTCCAGGGTTACCGAAGTTTTCCTTCGTTTTATTAGCTGTGGGAGTGGCGTTGATCGCACGTCGGTTGCCTGCCTCGCAAGAGACTTCCCTGATGTTAGCCGAAGGGAATGATGAATCCCCGAGAAATGACAAGGCTAAATCAGCGGATGTTACGAAGGGTGAGAACCTTGCGTCGTTGCTGAAAATGGATGAACTGTCGCTCGAGATTGGGTTTCAATTGATTGCTCTGGTCGATGAGAAGCAAGGCGGACAGATGCTGAATCGCGTTCGCGCATTGAGGAGACACCTTGCAACTGAGCTTGGCTTCATCGTGCCTCCTGTCCATATAACTGACAATCTTCGACTGAAACCACGCGAGTACGTCGTGAGCTTGCGCGGAACGGAGATTGCCCGTTGGCAGACAGAGCAGAATTGGTTGCTTGCGGTGAATGGAGATCCAAAGGCTCGAGCGGTACCGGGCCTGGAGACCAAGGAGCCAGCGTTCGGCGTATCGGCACGGTGGATTCAGCCCGGACTTGAGGAGCAGGCACTGGCCGCGGGTTACTCGGTTGTCGACCAGACGACGGTGATCGGAACCCATCTTGGCGAACTCATTCGCCGACATGCGCACGAGTTGCTGGGAAGACAGGAGGTTAAACGTCTGCTGGATGGAATGAACGAGTCACATCCCAAGCTCGTTGAGGAATTGGTGCCGAAACTGATGACCCTTGGTGAGGTTCAACGGGTGTTGCAGCAGTTGCTTCGAGAGCAGGTTTCGATTCGGGATCTCGGGTGGATTCTGGAGGTTCTTGTAGAGGCAGCGCAACAGTCGAAGAACATCGTTCACTTGGTGGAGTGTGTGCGGCAGTCGCTGGGACGTGGATTGGTGCACCCTTTGCTGGATAGCGAGGGTGGACTGAAGGTTTTGGTGATGGAGCCAGGCCTCGAGAGTGAGCTACTGCATACTTTCGATGGACAGGGCTCAGGCCTGCTGCTTGGAAATGGTGCCCGGCATGCGGGTATGCCTGGCGATTTTCTGAAACGGCTTGTGGAATCTGTGAAACGCCTAACCGGGGGGGGCACAACTTCGGCGCTTCCCGTGCTCTTATGTCCGAGTCCAGCCCGTTATCACGTACGCCGTTGGTTGGAACCATTTGTGCCGAAGGTTACGGTACTCGCGCCTGCTGAAATTCCAGCTGACGTTCGGGTGCGCAGTGTTGGAACCGTCGGTTGAGACGAGGCAGGAAGATGCGGAAACAGACGCGCAACAAGGAGAAATTAATGAGGACAGTAGGTCCGATGCAGACAGAGGTTCTGGGTGGATTCTCAAAGAACAAACCGCTTAGCGAAGCTGGGGTTTTGTTGCAAGACATGGATCCGTTGGCTGAAGAGATTTTGTCTCCCTTTGCAAAGGAGAAAGAGACAACAACGACCGACGGATGCGCTACGGATCGTGATTTGCTGCTAATGGAACATTTGCCGACAGTGCGGTACCTGGCGCGAAGGATCCATGAGCGACTTCCACAGCATGTTGAGCTTGACGATCTGGTCTCCGCCGGCGTTGTTGGATTGATTGATGCCTTTTCAAAGTTTGATCACACGAAGAAAGTGCAGTTCAAGAGCTACGCTCAGTTCAGAATTCGTGGGGCGATTCTCGATTCCCTGCGAACGCTGGATTGGAGTCCGCGAGAGCTCAGGCGCAAAGGTCGTGCTGTGGAAGAGGCGATACGCGCGGTCACGCATCGCGTAGGGCGAGCGCCATCGGAACAGGAGATTGCCAGAGAGATGGGGCTGAGCCTCGCCGACTATCAACTGCTGCTGGGAGATCTGAAGGGACTCGAGATTGGGAGTCTGCACATTGAGCGATCCGAGGACTCCGGGGATGAAGAGTTGGCCTACATTCCCGGCTCTCCCGAGGAAGACCCGCTGTTTCGATGCTTGAAGGGTGAGATGAAGCAACGTTTGGCCGATGCTATTGGCGAATTGCCGGAGAAAGAACGGATGGTGTTGACGCTTTATTACTACGAAGAACTCACCATGAAGGAGATCGGATTGACGCTGGGAGTCGTTGAATCCCGTGTCTCCCAGATTCACTCTTCGGCAGTTCTGCGACTTCGCACAGCTCTCGCGAATCTACGGGGCCGGGATTCGAGTGAAGTGTCCAAAACACGGAATTCGAAGCAATCGAGTGTTCGGTAATTCGATTCAATAAAAATCTCTAATCAATGAAAGGGTTGGTATGGGAAAGCAGCTTGGGCAAGGGGATATTGATGCGTTGTTCGCTGCCGCCTCGGCGGAGGTATCAGCATCGGTGGAGCAAGGCGAAGAAACTCTTCTGGAGCGGTTCGATTTCAGTCGCGCTGGCCAGATTAGTAACGATCAGATGCGTGCGATCAGTTCGGTCAACGACTTGTTTGCGCGCAATATGATGCATACGCTGGGTGCGTGGCTGCGGACATCCTTCAAGATGAAACTCGTCGCGGGCGAACAGCTTCCCTTCAGCGAGTTTCTCGAACGGCTCTCCTCCCCGAGTTATGTTTGTTCGATTCGATTAGAACCGCTGGGAGCGGTCGGATTGCTTGAACTTGAGCTTTCGCTTGCGTCGCCGATCGTGGATGTTTTGCTGGGCGGTGTGGGCCGAGCATGGCCGACACGGGAGCTAACGGATATCGAGGAGGCGATCCTGACATCAGTGGTGAAGATGGCCGTGTCTGAACTTAATCTCGCATGGCAACCGGTTGGGCTGGAATTCGTGTTTGAGAAGAGAGAATCGGAACCTACGGTAGTCCGGTTACTGACAGCCACGGAGAAGACTCTGTGTGTGAGCTTCGAGGCGCAGATGCCTGAAGCGAGAGGAGCGATGAACCTATGCCTGCCGGCGGTGGTGCTCAATGCGATTCTGCGGCGATTGATCTCCGAAGGGGATCGCCCAAAGAGGCGTTCGAAAGAAGCTCAGTTGAGGATGCGCGAGTTGGTGGGAGAGACGAAGATCGGAGCGTCGCTTCAGTTTCCTGTGATGCGCCTGCGCGGAAGCGAATTGGCCTCACTTGAGCCAGGCGCAGTTTTGCGTCTTCCGTTGGCGAAGCATTCCATATCGGAACTGAAGATCGGTGGGTTGCAGTTTGGAAGGGCCTACCCAGTGAGAACGGGAGAGCATCGGGGAGCGCAACTCGAGAGCTGTGGCGATCGAGATGAAGAGGCCGAAGGCATGGGTGAGTTGGGCTCAACCGGAACTATGAGTGTGAATTGAACAGGAGAATTTGATGGAAGCTGCGATGGATTTGAGTGAAAACGGTGGTGGAAATTCGGGAAGCCCGGCAGAAGCTGATTCGCGGATCGGGTTGCTCGGCGACATCGAACTGAACGCGACACTACAATTCGGATCCCGAGAGTTGCCGCTGCGGGAGGTTTTAGAACTCGGGCCGGGCGCTGTCGTGGAACTGGATCGGCATGTATCAGACCCTGTTGATCTCATTGTTGGAGACAGGATAGTTGCCCGCGGAGAGGTCGTCGTGGTGAATGGAAACTTTGCCCTGCGCATCCTGGAAGTGGCGGAGCCACAACCGAGGTTGGAGAGCATACGATGCCTTTTCTAACGAAGAGTGTAAGCACGGAAGAAAGCCTGTTCCCGCACGGTTCGGGATCAAACCATGGTGTTACCTGGGATGGTGATGTTTATACATCGTCAAGAAGCATGGGAGAACCTGACGACCTGATCGATTCTTCCGGGCGGGGAGAGGCACCGCATAAACGGCTCTGCGGGAACGCAGACTGTGCCAACGGATGGATAAGACCCTGGAGAAATCGTAAACGTCCTCTCTTTGAGGCGCATTGGGGTTGCAGCGGACGCTGTGTTTTAGCCATGGTGCAATCGGCGGTGCGTCGCGAAGTTGGCGACGCTGAGGCAGATGGGGAAGTGACTGCACATCGTCACAGGGTTCCGTTAGGTTTGTTGATGCTGGCTCAGGGATGGATCACTCACCCTCAACTGCAGAGGGCTCTCACCGCGCAACGAGAGAACGGAACTGGGAGGATTGGGGATTGGCTGATCAGTGATTGCGGTGTCGAGCCGGAGCACGTCGTACGCGGATTAAGTATGCAGTGGGGATGCCCGGTTCTGACAGCTGAGGGATTCTCTCCTGAGACGATGGCTCTTGTAATGCCAAAGGTTTTTGTAGAAAGATTCGGAGTGCTGCCTCTTCGGGTGGCTGGCTCGCGGATTTTGTATTTAGGGTTCGCAGATCGACTCGATGCCTCTGCTGCCTTGGTGACAGAGCAGATGTCGGAGTTAAAAGTGGAAAGTGGGGTAGTGGAGAGTTCTCAGTTCAAAACTGCACGAGAACAACTGCTGGCTTGCGAAGGCGTAGAAGCAAGACTAGAGATGGTGCAAGACACGGACGTTATGGCTGCCAGGATAACGGCCATTCTGGAACAGAAACAACCGATCAAGTCTCGCTTCATCCGGCTGCATCAATATTATTGGCTTCGTATGTGGCTGGAGCGCGGGGCTCTGGGAAGAGTGGGCAGTTTGCCGTCAACCGGGGAAGATGTGATGGACCACGTTTTTACAATAGGTGCATCAACGTAGTGGGACTTCCTAGTCGAAGTCGCTCGTCATTGTTGGTGGCTATGCCTTATCTTGGCGTTGTGCCAGGTGACGATAATTCAGGCATCGGCATGGCCGGGTTTACCGGGGCTGAATCCTGTGCAGGGCCAAGACCAAGTTTGATAATGGCGCGGGAATCGGGGATCAGTTTTGTCTGCCAGCCATTGTCTTCCTGGAATTTCTGCATCGCCGCTTCTGTTCGTGCGTCCCAATGACCGGAACCTTCTCCAGAGAGATAGCCTGATTTGATCAGAGAGGCCTGAATCTGGGCCGCGCGTGTGTCGTCAATGCCTTTCTGACCGGCGGGCTTTGATTTGGAACGTTTATTGAATAACTTAGGAGAGGTTGGACCCCGACGGGCATGGGTGAATGCCGAACATGGCATCGCGACAGACAGAAGCAGGGTCGAGCTTAGAAGGACCTTTCCTAGTTGCATGCGGATGTTACCTTGGGCCGAGTATTGAACAAAAATTGCACAGCGGACTATCGATGATGTGGGTAGAGTATCTTGAAAGTCATCATGTGACAACCAAAGGGTGACCAATTTACCTACATCTTTCGTTGTGGGAACTCACTTTGGTGCCGAAAAAGGCTAATCTATGCAGAAGGACGGCGTAAATTGCTGATACGCCGCCCTTTACTGCAAAGCGTCTCCTACGGAAGAGTTCCGCCGATATAGCTTACGTTTTTCTGGTTAGGTGTCTGAATTACAAAGACAACGTCGTCCTTGGATTTTAGCGTAGAGACGATGGCTCGGTAGCTGGCCTCGTCCGTTACGGGTTTGCGATTGATAGCGGTGATAATTGCGGTTTTGCCGAGGCCGATCTCATCAGCAAAAGAGCCGGGACGAACGCTCGTGACGATTACGCCACCCTTGATGCCACTCTTTGAGGCAATCGCAGGCGGAATGGCAGAGACGGTGATGCCGAGTTTGCCCTCCCCCGCATCCGCTTCCTGAGGCGCAGAAGATTCATCTTGCTGCTGCCCGGTGATGTCAGCATAGGTCTTGGCGCGGTCGCCGATCACAACGTTCGCCGTACTCGGCTTGCCGTCACGGATGTATCCGATTTTGACCGTTGAGCCGACGTGACGGGCGGAGATATCATTTACGAGATCATCGCCGTCCTTGATGTTGCGACCATCGATCGAGGTGAGTACGTCGCCGATCTGAATGCCGGCCTTTGCTGCACCACCGTTTGGTGTAACAGTACCTACGATGACGCCATTGGTAAATCCGTAGACACGTCCAACCGCGGAGGATTGCGCCGTCTGGAACGTAATGCCGATTGAACCGCGAACAACCTTATGTTCCGGGCCGATGAGCATGTTGTAGACGTTCGCGATGATGTTGGAAGGCATGGCAAAGCCAACGCCCTGGGAACCCATCGACTGGGTGTAGATGGCGGTGTTCATTCCTACTACCTGTCCGGCCATGTCGACGAGCGGACCACCCGAGTTTCCGGGATTAATGGCGGCGTCAGTCTGGATGAAGCGCTGGAACTGCGTCTGAGAGACTCCGTTGGCGCTGGGTTCATCGATGCTCCGGTTTTTCGCGGAGATGATGCCGGCGGTGACAGTCTTCGACAATGAGAAGGGGCTGCCGATGGCGAGAACCCAATCTCCAACCTGCGCCCCTTCGGAGTTGCCGAGCTTGATGGTTGGAAGAGGCTCTTTGGTATCGATCTTGATGACGGCGATATCTGTATCTTTGTCTACGCCGACCACTGTGGCTGCGCGGCCTGGATCGCCAATATCGTCCGGATCACTGGACAGCTTAACAAAGATCTTGTCGGCTTTGTCGACAACGTGGTTGTTGGTGATGATGTAGCCGCGGGGATCGACGATGAAGCCTGAGCCGAGAGCGCGGCGCTCGCTGTTTCCGTCGCCGTCATCCCCACCCTGTCCGCCGAAGAAGCGGTTGAAGAAGTCCTGCATGTCGCCTGGGGTCTGATCGTCGTCCCCGTCGGGATTGTTGGGAACAGCACGCTGACCGCCACGTCTGCGCTTGTTGTTCGCCGCAGGCTTGGGAAGTTCTTCGGTGTTGATGTTCACAACCGCCGGTCCTACCTGTTTGACAATTTGGGAAAATCCATTCGAGAGAGTGGTCGGGGACGGAATGACAAGGGGCTTTGCGTCGGTTGAGTCCACTCTGGCCTGTTCTTTGCCGCTGACACCGCGTGTGAGGACTGAGCCAGTAAGGATGCCAACCGAGAGTGTGGCCAGGAGGACAAAGGTCGTCGTAAGGCGGTGGCTGCGAATGCGTTGGGACAAGGTTGGAGATGTATTAGTCATGTTGTCCATTGAGCTGATCCTGACCTCTTTGTGAAGCGTTACTACGCGCCGGACACTATGCACGGCGTGAATCTTAAGTATAGTCGCTGTTTCGCTTTGCCGCTTCGTTCGAGCAGTAGCGCTTCCCCTTAGATAGACGGGAGTTGCTGGCAAAAGTCTTCGAGACTTTCAGTCCGGATGAATTGGAACTGGTGTCATTGCCGAAAAAAGTTCGGTGGTCGCGATGCCAGCGAGGATCAGGGTGGCACCCAGCAGGGATCGACGGCCGAGGTGCTCGTGCAGGACCAGGTAGGAGGTGAGGCAGGCGAAGACAGGTTCGAGGGTTAGGAGAATAGCAGTGTGAGTGGGCGGGAGGTGTTGCTGAGCCCAGCTCTGGATGGTGAAGGCAGCGGCAGTGGCGAGGAGGCTGGTCACTGCCAGGGCGATGATTAGACGGGGCGTTGGGGAGAGGTGCGGCGTGCCGCCGATCGGCAAGGTGAAAGCGATGATGAGGGCGGCTGCGCCGATTTGGAGGGTGGCGAGTTGGCCGGTGGGGACTTGATGTGACGTGTGTGCAAGAGAGAGGAGATGGGCGGCGAAGGCTATCGCGCAGCAGAGGGTGAGAAGATCGCCGAGACCAATGCTGGTGAAGACGTTCTGGAAGAAAGTTCCGGGTGGCGTCGTTAAAAGAAGCAGACCCGAGAAGGCGAGGAGTGCGCCAACAGCCGTGGTCCAGCGCGGCTTAGGAGTGTTGTGTGAGCGCAGAGCCGGGACAAGAGTGAAGAGTGGGACAAAGACTACCACCAGGCCGGTGATAAAGGCCGACTTGGCTGGTGTCGTGCGTGCGAGGCCTGCAGTCTGGAACTGATAACCCGCAGCGAGGAAGACTCCCACGATGACGCTGGCGATGAGAGCGCGGCGATTGATTTGTCGCAGCTGGCGGTGATTAATGATCGCCAGCGCGATAAATGCCAAGGTCATGCGGAGGAGGTTGAAGAGGAGCGGTGAGGCGTCCTGAAGGGCATCTTTGACTAGGACGAAGGTAGTGCCCCAGACGAAGACGACTGCCAGCAGCAGGATGTGTGCAAGTGAGCTGGGGCTGAGGCGTTTGAGCAACTACTTCTGCGCTCCTGGCTTTGTGCTAGACGCGGTGTAGACGGTTTCGCCGTTGACTACTGTACGCAGGACTTTGGTGTGGAGGAGTTCCTGCGGCGATGCGGTCGTGACGTCGCGGTCAAGGACGATGAGGTCTGCAAGAAATCCCGGTTCAAGACGGCCTTTCACTTTTTCTCGGAACTCACCGAAAGCTGAGGCCTGGGTGTAGGCGTAGATGGCTTCGTTGAGTGAGATTTTTTCTTGCGGCTGGAAGGTCTGGGTGCCGGCCTCGTTCATCCGAGTGACGGCGGAGTAGAGTCCGCGGAAGGGATTGATGAGCTCGACTGGGTAGTCAGTGCCGAAGGCGAGGACGACGTGATGATCGAGGAAGCTCTTCCATGCATAGGCGTACTTGATGCGCTCGGGACCGAGTCGGTCGGTGGCCCACTTCATGTCGGTGAGGAGATGGGCGGGTTGCATGGAGGCGATGACGCCTTCTTTTTCGAATAGCTCGCAGTCACCGGGCAAAAGGACCTGGGCATGTTCGACACGGAAGCGGAGGGCGCCGGGAGGCGGGATTGAGCCCGACTCTGCTTTGGTGACGACGTAGGCATCGGGGCCTTTGCCGGCTGGTGCGGGCGGAAGTGTTGCAACCTGATCGGCTACTCCGAAGGCATTAAGGGCCATTGCGTTGGCTCGATCGCCGATGGCATGGAAGCCTAGCTGGAAGCCTGCCATGGCTCGTTCGGCGGACATCTGGTTGAGCTTGTCCTGCTGGTAGCGAGGCAGACCGGAGTTGCCGGGATCGTCGGAGTAAGGTTCGTCCATGGCGGCGGTGCGGGAGCCGAGGGAGCCGTCCATGTATGCCTTGAGCTGGGTGAGATGGAGGCGGAGGTCATCGCTGGGATGGCTGGCTCGGCGCTGCTTGAGCACGTCCAAAGGCGTGTCGAACATGATCCATTCGCCGACGCGGATCGGGAGCTTGTTGGTGTGTTCCAACTCCTCGAGGGCGAGGAAGTCGTCCCAGTCGGAGTTGTCCTGCACGGTAGTGACTCCATTGGCCACGATGTCAGAGATGGCTGCCGTGAGCGCGATCCGACGCTGTTCGATTGTTGGTGGTGGAATTTTGCTGAAGACAAGTGCCTTCGCGGCGGTTTCGCGGAGAATACCGGTAGGGTTGCCGGAGGCGTCGCGGTCGATTTTTGCTCCTGCCGGATCCGGAGTGGAAGCAGAGATGTTGGCGGCCATCAGTGCGGCGGAGTTCGCCACGCCCATGTGGCCGTCGACGCGGCGGAAGATGGCGGGATGGCCTGCGGTGACGGCGTCGAGATCGGCGCGAGAGGGGAGGTTGCCGTCGGACCAGAGGGTGTGATCCCATCCTCCGCCTTCGATCCATGTGCCGGGTTTCGCGGTTGCGACGTAGGCACGGATGCGCTGCTGCATCTCAGCGAGCGAGTGGACGCCAACCAGATCGACGGAGAGTCTTTGGCGTCCGGCTTCGCCGATGTGAGTGTGGGCATCGTTGATGCCCGGCATCGCGAAGGCTCCGTGGAGGTCGATGACCTGGGTCTTCGGACCTTTGAGCTTGAGGACTTCGGCGTCGGTGCTGGCGGCGATGATTTTTCCATCGGCGATGGCCAGGGCGGCAACTTTGGCGGGAGTGGGAGAGGAGTCATCTGTACGAAGGTGGGCGCCAGTGAGAATGTTGCCGTGGACAAAGATGGTGTCCGGAGGGGTAGTTTGCCCGTGAACGACCGGTGTCAGGAGAAGGATTGCACTGTAAGTGAAGGCTTTCACGCATGGAGTGTAACAGGCTTCGTGTTGCTTGTATGGCTGGCCTTCCCTCCCGGCTGATTTTGCACGAAGGTTGCCAAGCTTCCGCTTCGTAGTCATAGCTCAGCCAAACTCGTAGCCAGCGATGGTCTTTGATGCTGGTCTTTCTCATGGCGATGACTTCGCCCTCACAGCGCTGTTTGCGGGGCTCGCGAGGGTGAGCGTACTTGGCCGGTCAGTTGCGGCCAAGGAGGGTGTCGTGCGCGCGGTCCGCGATTTCGAGCTTGAATGCGCGCTTTTTGCGGGTGCGGGCTTTGTGACCGTTCCGGATGTCCTGTAGGGGCTTGTCTTCAACGGGGATAGGGCTGAGGTAGAAGAGGCCGTCGGAGCGGACGGCGCCTATCTTGGTGAAGAAGTCGTCATAGGCATCCGTGAAGGTGGCCG
Organism: Edaphobacter sp.; assembly: GCA_035570955.1. Lineage (GTDB taxonomy): Bacteria > Acidobacteriota > Terriglobia > Terriglobales > Acidobacteriaceae > Edaphobacter. The sequence goes on from DATMKY010000038.1 coordinate 40,246, forward strand.
CACAGCTGGGGGTATAGGAGAACTGGCTTGTGGCGCAGACGCCAGCGAGCTCACGTATGTCGAGCGCCTGGGCGATGCCCTGGAGTACGGCGAGAAGCAGTGCTGGCGGAGCGACCTCGTGAAAGACCTTGGTGGCCGCGTGCACCTGGGTATAACAGCCCTTCATGCCCTGGAGACGCGAGATGAGCAGAACGTCGCGTGCGGTCGAGCCCACGATGGTACCGGGTACGATGGTGAACTGCAGCACGTAGACAGGTTCGCCGTTGACCTTGAGATGGAGGAAGATTTCGCCCTCGCGCACTTCGGTTCGAGCCAGGCCCATAGCGATGCAGTATTGGTTTTGGCCGTCACGCTCTTCGAGCAGCTGAAGCTCGCCGTGCAGCACCTGGCTAAGGAGCAGCGCGGGTATGCTATCGTGCAGGCGCTGGTAGTGATGCGTGAAGCATGAGGCGCGCTGCCGGACGCTGAGGCCGCGGACCAGGTAATCGCGAGAGAGATATTTGAAGGGGAACTCGGGTTCGATAAACGGAAGCCGCTTGAGCGAAGACCGAGCGAGCACTGCGAAGACCTGACGCTGCGATAGGGCATGGGTGGCGAGGGCCCAGACGATCCGGAGGAGCCTAGGAGGGAACCAATAGTAACCATGCCGGGTTAATTGTAAGAACCAGGTTCTCATCAAGCCGTAAACTCCTGAACCGAGATTCAGAGACGCAAAGGTCTGCGATCGCGGGGTGTTTGTTCTTGCAAATTCAATGCTTGCGGAGCCGAAGGGACCCAAGATACATGAAGCTTTTACTGGCACGGAAGCGCTATGGAGACGTGCAGTAAGGGCCGTTTGCGCGGAGATGGGCGCCGATGAGAGTCTTGCCTCGGACGAAGATAGTGTACGGGGCTTCTGTGTGGACTGTCGCTGCAACGAGGAGGAGAGCAGGAAACCCGAGGAATTTCACGAGGGCAAGTTATCAGGGATTAGGCCGTGCCCGATGCCCGATTTTTGCAAAATCTTCGAACGATGGGACTTACGGCTGGACTTCGGTGGAAAATTCTTGATTCCAAAAGTCGGTCAGCTTGATTTAATTCAGACGAGTGACGGAGCCCAGGTACGTTTCGCCACTTAGTGTGAAGCTAATCTCAAAACTCCGGTCCTGGCGAACGTTTTGTACTAGAGCGGGGCGAAAGCATGCGATGCAGCGTGGGTTTTTCGCGGTGGGTTGGGCGCGGACGGATGGGTAGAGGATGCCCGGAGAACCCTGGGCCAATAGTTGGTTCGCCAAGGCCTGAGATCTGGTGTAGCAAGCGGGGATTGGACCCGGTTCCAGGAACTCTTCGTATTTTTCTCGTGGAAGGAGGGTATGGAAGTCTGCGTGGAAGTCTGCGATCCAGTCGACATAGGTGAATGACTCATGTTTCTGGCGGTCGATCATGTCGGCGAGGTTGCGAGCTTTGTGAAACATGATCTCTTCAAGAGCAACGGATTGAACTACTGCGGCATACCAGGCTCCGCGTTGATTGTCGTTGAAGCGGGAACCAGCGGGCGCAGCGTGGGTGAAGGCAGCGTTGATGATCTGGGAATGAGGGATAGCAAAAACGAGTTCGTGAATGCCGATTCCAGTGAGGCCATGCAACTCGGCCTGAATTCGGTCGTTGGAGGCACCCTCGAGGAGCATCGCATCGTGAAGCATCGCCTCGTCGTCGGCGATTGCGGCCAGGACGGTGCCCGGTGGCTCACTGTAGAGCGAGGGAATGAGACGATGTGCCGCGCCGGAGTAAGGAGTGGTCTCCGGAAACCTTTGCTTCACACCCGGCCTCCGCGCCAGGAGTCGATGAGACGGCGCACATCGGCCATGCCGGGCTGTCCGGCGCGAATCATGAACTCGAGAGGGGTTCGGCCAGCGAAGAGATAGCCTCTGTTTCTTGAGGTGATCCAGCGATCGGCGACCGTGTCTCCAAAGTAAAGATGAAGGCCTTTGTAGATGCCGATGATCAGGGAGATCCTCATGAGGGTGTCCTGATCGAGTTTTTTATTTTTGGGATTGGTTCGCCAGCCGTGGTAGGTGGAAGAGGCGATACCACCAAGAAGCGAACGGGCCTGCTCTTCGTTGAGAGCCCATTTCCTGACGATGTTGGTAAATAGCCGGATGGCGTTCGGAGTCAGCTTTTGCCGGACGGCTTCACTGGAGAGATCGGGGGCCTGATCGAAGGTATATCCGGGGATCGAGGTTGTTTGTTCGGCGATGGCTAAGGTGGGCATGCCTGTTCTCGTATTCGTTATATATTATTCTCGAAATCGAGAGCGTCGTCAATAGAGGCTTTCATTCGTTCGGTGATTTGGAGGGTGTCGAGTAAGGTTAAGACGATGCGGCGGAGGGCGGTTTCGCGGCCGGTTGGGTCGTACCACTCCTGAAGAGTGTGGATGCCCCCGCCTGCCCCTCCGGCTCCGATGGCGATTGCAGGTACGCCTTGAGAGAGGGGGATGTTGGCGTCGGTGGAGCCGAGGCGGAGCTCGGTGCGAAGGGTGAGGTGGCGGTCTACGGCGCGAAGGGTTTGGAGGAGAGGTGAGTCGTCGGGAAGCGCGGCCGCGGGGCGATTGCCGATGGCTTCGATCTGGAGTTTTGGTGACACTGATTTTTGGGCAGAGGTGATGACGACTTCCTCGAAGATCTGGTGAACGGTTGCAGCCGTGTCGGTGAGTTGAGCGGGATCGGTGGAGCGGATGTCGAGCAGTGCGGTGGCTGACTCGGGGATTGAGTTGACGGAGGTTCCACCGGAGATGTGGCCGACGTTGATGGTTGTGGGCGGGTCGGTGGGGAGGTCGAGCGCGGCAATGCGCGTGAGAGCCCGGCTAAGGATGAGGATGGGGTTGAGAGTGCCAGCGTCTGTCCAGGAGTGGCCGCCAGGGCCGGTGATGGTGACTCGGTAGCGCAGGCTGCCGAGGGCTCGGGTGACGACAGCGGAGTTGCCGCTGCCTTCGAGCGCGATGGCGGCAGCGATGCGGTTGCGGTAGGGGCTGCACTCGAAGAGATGACGCATGCCGCGGAGATCGCCTTCGCCTTCTTCGCCTACATTGGCAGCAAAGAGAATTGGAATGGGGGGTGTGATGTTGGCGTAGCGGAGAGCGGCGGCTATGGCGAGGAGACCGGAGAGTCCGGCAGCGTTGTCGCAGATGCCGGGAGCGTGGATGCGACTCGAGTCTTTTGGTTCGAGGGGTTCCAGGGGAGTATCGGCGGGGAATACGGTGTCGAGGTGGGCGGAGAGGAGAACAACAGGGAGTACGGAGTTCGGAGTGGGGAGTGGAAGCTTTTCCAATGCATTACTGGTGGATTCCGGGGCTAGTTCGGCGAGGACGTTGCCTACTTCGTCCTGATGGATCTTGGTGAGGCCTAGCTGTTGGAAGCGGTCGAGGAACCAGGCGGCCCGGGCGGCTTCGCCAAAGGGTGGCGCGGGGATGCGGACGATTTCGAGTTGCCACTGGCGGAGTTGGGGCTGATGGAGGTGAAGCCAGTGGAAGGCTCGATGGACAGCGGTGAGTGTGGCGAGGTGAGAGATGCGTCGGTGGGTGGAGGCAGTGGACATGAGTGGTCTGGTTCTACTTTACGTGTCCCCGCTTCGATAGTCCTGAAGGAATGGAATACATCGTTGTTGTGGCGACGATTCTTTGTATTCGACTTCGACTAGGAAGAGGCCGCGGGCAGGGGCAGTGAATCCTGCTGCACTGCGGTTGCGGGCGGCAAGGATTTCGGGGATCGAATCGGGAGAGCGGCGGTTGCTGGCACACTCGACGAAGGTGCCTACGAGGTTGCGGACCATGTGATGAAGAAAGCCCGATCCGGTGACTCGATAGATGAGGAGATCGCCTTCATGGCGCCATGTGGATTGGTGGATAGTGCGGGTGGGGCTGGAAATAGGGAGAATGGAAGGCTCGGCTTGGGAGCGGGTTGTTGCGTCTGGGTCGGTGGCTGCGAAGGAGGTGAAGTCGTATGTGCCAACGACGAGCGCGGCTGCTTGCTGCAGGGATTCAAAGTTGAGGTGATAGCGCGCAGGCCAGACAAATGGTGCTCGAAATGGCGAGCAGAGGATTCCGCGAGGGAGGATGCGGTACTCGTAGGTTTTTCGAGTGGCACTGTGGCGGGCGTGGAAGGTTTCGGGGACCTCTTCAACGGAGAGGATACGAATGCTGGGGGGGAGCGCGTTGTTGAGAGCGCGATGGAGATTTAGGGCTGGGATTGGCGTGTCGAGGGAGAAGCTTGCGACCTGACCGAGAGCGTGGACTCCGGTGTCGGTGCGCCCGGAACCTTGCGGTAGGACGGATTCGCCGGTGATGCGGTGGAGCACTCTGGCAAGTGTGCCCTGAACTGTGGGGAGATTGGGCTGAATCTGCCAGCCGTTATAGGGCGTGCCGTCGTAGGTGAGGGTGAGCTTCCAGTGCATAATTCTTGCTGGCGGGTTTGGCACAAAAATTTGAGGAAGGTTATGCCTTCCTCTTCTCATACTACTGTTTTGGTTTTGGCGGTTGTGGTGATTCAGAGTTTGGTCATGAAGGCGGTCACGTCGTCCTGGGAGATGGCTTCTTTAGCGTAGGTGAAGGTGCCTTTGTCTTTGACTTCACGTGCGGCGCGAAGAAAACCTCCGAGCGCGGCTCGGGCAAAGGAGCCGCCGACGCTGATGCGCTTGACTCCGATTTCGGCGAGTTGTTCGACGGAGAAGGTTGCGCTGCCAAAGCCCATGAGGACGTTGACGGGTTTTGGGACAGAGGCACACAACTCGCGAATCTCGTCGAGGCTGGAGAGGCCGGGAGCGTATAGAACGTCGGCTCCTGCTTCGGCGAAGGCTTGCAGTCGCTTGATGGTGTCTTTGAGATTGGGGCGGTTGTAGAGATAGTTTTCGGCTCGGGCGGTGAGAAGGAATTGATGAGTTTGAGCGGCTTCGACGGCAGCTTCGATACGTTCGACGGAGAGCTGGAGATCGTAGATTGGGGAGTCGGGTTCGCCGGAAGCGTCTTCGATGGATCCACCTGCCAGGCCTGCGCTGGTGGCGAGGCGAATGGTGGCGGCGCACATCTCGGGTGACGGGCCGAAGCCATTTTGTAGATCGGCGTTGACGGGAAGTGCGGTGGCTTCAGCGATCTCTTTTGCGTTAGCGAGGAGGCCGTCGCGGCTGAGTTGTTCGGGAGAGTCAGCGCGACCAAGGGAGAAGGCATAGCCGCCGCTGGTGGTAGCGAGTGCTTCGAAGCCGAGAGCGGTGAGAATCTTTGCTGAGCCGGCGTTCCACGGATTTGGAAGGACGAAGGCGCCGGGACGGGCATGGAGGGCCTTGAAGGCTTCGTATTTTTGTTCGCGAGTCACTGGCGGTTTCTCCTTCGTGTTTTTAGACGCGGTATGGCCGGGCAATGTTGGGGACCGTGCTTTCGATCAGCGATGACGCTTGAAGACAAAGAGCGTTGTAGCGAAGAGGCCTGTGGCGGTGAGAGTCAGGATAACGATTGCACGACGATAGGCTCGTTGCGTGGCGGGTGCGGTGGCAGCGGTGTTGTCGAGGCACTGGGTGCAGCCTTGGGCGTGAAGGGGTAGAGGCACGAGGAGCAGGGCGAAGGCTACTGTTGCTGAGAAAACGACTTTATAGATTGCTGATCGCTTCATTGGAAGAAAGCGAGAAGAGCGAAGAGAAAGAGCCAGAGGATACCCATGGCATGCCAGTACCAGGCGACTCCGTCGACGAGGATTTGACGGGTTTCGAGTTGTCGGGAGACGTAGAGTCCGGTGAAAGCTGCGATAAGAGCGGCAATGCCGAAAAAGAGGTGGACGGCGTGAACTCCGGTGATGAGGTAAAAGAAGTGGCTGCTCTGGTTGGTTTTGAAGAAGACGTGCTGGGCCGCGAGCTTGCGCCAGGCGATCCATTGGCCGACGAGGAAGAGCACGCCGAGAGCGATGGTGGTGCCGAGCCAGGGTAGGGTGCGGCGTGTGATGGGTTTGCCGAGGCCAAGCCACTCGTCCATAACGTCGTTTTCGCGGAACATCTGGCGACGGGCAAACTCCATGGTGGCGGTGCTGAAGAGGAGGATGGCAGTGTTGAGCCAGAGGATCCGGGGGATGACGGTGGGAACCCACTCGTTGACGTAGTGGTTGTAGGCGTTGATGTGACCGGAGGATTGATTGACGAAGAAGGTGCTGACGATGGCAACGAAGAACATCAGGTCGCTGGCGAGAGCGAAGAAGATACCCATGCGATAACGGTGGAGACGCTCGTAGGGTCCACGGCGACCGTGGGAGCGATCGTTCCAGCTTTCGCCGTCACCGCCGCCGCCAGTACGTTTGTCGGTTGGTGGACGACGGCCTGAGCCATTGTCGTGATCTTCGAGTCGGCGGCGACGTTCCTGATCGGTTTTATTCGGGGTGATGGTGGCCGGCATGGCGGTTCACTCTGGAATCGGCGTTATGGACAGATTACTCCGGTTTGCTGTCTGATGCGTTCTCGGCCGTGGCCTCTTGAGTTGGGTCTGATACCCACTGAGGAAGGAATGAGCCTCCGGACTCGGTGGTCTGGTAGTGGCATGGTGGACGGTGAATCTGGATTGCTGGTGTATCGGATGCGGGGAGTGGGGTGAAAGGATTCATGGCAGGATGCCATTCGAGCGTTGTGGCTTGCCAGGGATTAGACGCAGCTACGGGGCCTCTGCGGAGACTACGGAAAAGATTTAACAGGAAGATGAATTGTGCGGAGGCTAGAAAGATTGCGGCGTAGGTGATGAACCGATTGGGTGGGATGGTTTGGGCGAGGAGAACACCCGTTGGGCTAAGAGCGCCGTTTGTGCCGGGAATTCCTGTGAGCTGGGAGTAATGCCGGGGTTCGCCCGCGAGTCCGGTGAGATGCATGGGGAGGAAGACGGCGTACGCTCCGATGAAGGTGAGCCAGAAGTGCCAGCGGCCGAGGGTTTCGGACATAAGGCGGCCGGGATGGTTAGGAGTGGAAGTGAGGAGTGGGAACCAATAGTAGGTAGCGGCATAGAGGCCGAAGATGCCGGCCATTGCCATAATGAGATGGAAGTGGGCGACGACAAAGGTGGTGTTGTGGAGGTACTCGTCGAGGATGGGTTGGGCAAGGATAGGGCCGGTGAGGCCTCCAGCGATGAAAAGACTGACGAAGCCTAGGCTGAAGAGCATGGCTGTAGTGTATTGGGGTTTGGAACGCCAGATGGTGGCTAGCCAACTTAGGACTTTAGCGGAGGCGGGGAGTGCGATGGCGATTGTGGAGATGGAGAAGGCTGTGCTGGCGAAGGGATTAAGGCCGGCGACGAACATGTGGTGTCCCCAGAGAAGAATTCCGAGAAAGCCGATGAGGAGTGTGGTGGTGATCATGGTGCGGTAGGCGAAGACTCGGCGGTGAGAGAAGTTCGCCAGGAGCATGGAGGTGAGGCCGAGACCGGGGAGGATGGCGATGTAAACCTCTGGATGTCCGAAGAACCAGAAGAGATGGAGCCACAGGAGCGGGCTGCCGTTGCCGCCGTGGTGGACAACGCCGCTAACTGCGTCTCCAGTCGGGAGGAAGAAGCTGGTTCCTGTGTGGCGGTCGCAGAGGAGAAGGAGAATGGCTGCGAGTAAGACAGAGAAGGCGATGATGCTGAGGAGTGCCGCGGTGAACCATCCCCAGACTGTGAGTGGAAGGCGTTCCCACGTCATGCCTTCGCAACGGTTGCGGATGATGGTGGTGACCGTGTTGATGGAGCTTGCGGTGCTCGCGATGGCGAAGAGGGCAATGCTTGTGAGCCAGAGGTCCATGCCTACGCCCTGGCCTGGCCCGGAGTTGGGGATCGCACTGAGTGGTGGGTAGGCTGTCCAGCCGGAGATGGCCGAGCCACCGGGAACAAAGGTGGAGCTTAAGAGGGTGATCAGGGCTAGTGCGGTCAGCCAGAAGCTTGCGGCATTGAGTGTGGGGAACGCCATGCTCCGTGCGCCGATTTGCGCTGGGAGGATGAGGTTGCTGAAGCCTGCCTGCGGGGCAGTGGTTAAAACAAAGAAAAGCATGATCGTGCCGTGGATGGTGACCAGGGCTAAGTAATCTTCGGGCAGGATGGAGCCATGGAGCCACAGAGGCCATGCGGGCCAGACTATGTGGATTCGCATTAATAAGGAGAGGAGGGTGCCGATGACTACGGCAATGAGGGCAAGGGTTAGATATTGGAGGCCGATGACTCGGTGATCGGTAAGGCGAGAGGATCCAGGGTTCAGGGCGTAGGTTTCGGACAGCGGTTTCAAGTGCGGGAGGTTGGGTGGAGTCATGGGGTTGACTCCTTTTGGTGTCTTGCAAGCCACCCTTTAAATTCTTCCGAGGTGACTATGCGGAGGGTTGCGTTCATGCGGTAGTGGCCGAGGCCGCAGAGTTGGGTGCAGAGGATGGCGTAGGTGCCGGGAGTGGTCGGAGTGAAGTGAATGTGAATGGGCTGGCCAGGGACGGCGTTTTGTTTGAGACGGAGTTCGGGAGCGGAGAAGCCGTGGATGACGTCCTGCGCGCGGATGGTCAGGTCGACTTCGCGGTTCGTGGGGAGAACTAGTTCGGAGGTGACCTCGTCGTCGGCAGAGTGCGGGTCGGAGGGGTCGATGCCCAGTGGGTTTCCCTCGCCGGGAGCGATGAGTTGCGGACGAGTGATGCCGAAGGTTTCGTCGGTGCCGGGGTAGCGGAAGTACCAGGCGAATTGGACTCCAGTGGCTTCGACTTGCAGCGCGGTGAGGGATGCTCCGGTGTAGCGGGTAGCGGCCCAGAGGCGCTCGGCTTTGATGGTGAGCGTCGCGAAGAGGATCGCTAGTGCGGCTAGTGGGATGTATTCGACACGTGTGAGATTGGTGGCTTCGGTGCGGCGACGCAGGAACAGACCGACAAGGATGATGATGTGTGCGAGTGCGAGGAGAGCGAGAGCGATCCAAAGATTGAGGAGAAGATGATGGTCGAGTGCGGGGCCGTGTGCGCTGGCGTTCGCAGGAAGAGACCATGGTGGGGCCAATAGAAGCGCAAAGGTGACGGAATGCGCGATGCAGGCGAGGGGCACAGGTCAAGGATAGCGCGTTCGGTTTGGGGCTATATTTTCTTCTCGGCTCTGGTGTGGCCAAAGGCGAGAAGATTGCCATCGGGAGCGAGCAGGATGAGCTCGCGCTGTCCGTAGAATTGATCGATCGGGCCTCGAACATCTTCTGCGGGGAGGGTATCGAGCTTTGGTTTGAGCACGGCATAAAGCTCGCCGACGTCTTCCACATCAATCTAGTAGGCCAAACGATGCGTGCCGGGCAGTGCATCTTTTTGTTCGAGAATGCGCATGCCTGCGATCTAGCGCTGCAAATAGGCGTAGCCGCCTGCATGGATGTACTTCTGGAATCCGAGGATATCGGTGAAGAAGTTGACGGCACGGTCGAGATCCGTGACGGCTATGAAGGGAGTAATGCGAATGAGGTTCGACAGGCGCCTTTTCTCTCGTGTCTTTTCACGCGTTAAGATTTATTGCGAATGATGTCGAGGAAGAGCTGATGAACGCGGGGATCGGAGCTTAGTTCGGGGTGGAAGGTGGCGGCGAGAATGTGGCCTTCGCGGACAAGGACGGGGGAGTTGTCACGGGTGGCGAGGGTTTCGACTTGCTGGCCAGTTTGGGTGATGCGCGGGGCTCGGATGAAAACCATTTCGAGTGGGCCCCCGGGGAGTCTTGTCTGTTCGGTGAGGATGGCGGAGTCGATCTGTCGGCCGTAGGCGTTGCGTTCGACGGTAATGTCGAGGGCTGCGAGAGATTTTTGCGGTGGGTTCTCTACGTTTTTCGCGAGAAGGATTGCCCCGGCGCAGGTGCCAAAGGTTGGCGTGGTAGTGATGAAGGATTCCAGAGCGGTGAGGAAGCCGTCGCGCTCAAGGAATTTGAGGAAGGTGGTGGATTCTCCGCCGGGGATGATCAGTCCGTCGAGATTGGCGAGTTCGGCTGGAGTCCGGACGAGCTTTGCCGTTGCACCGAGAGCGGTGAGAGCTTTGGCGTGGGCTTCGAATGCTCCCTGAAGAGCAAGGACACCTATTGTGAGAGGTTTTTCGGGCATGCTTACTTTTCATTGTAGAGAAACGAGGAGTGTCATGCCGTCTTCGGCTGGCGGTCGATCTTCTGCGTGTTTGGAAGCAGACCTGTGAGCAGGCCGATCGCCGGGAGGTAGGCGCAGACTTTGTAGACGAAGATGATACTGGTCATGTCAGCGAGCCTGCCGAGGACTGCGGCGCCAATGCCTCCCATGCCGAAGGCTAATCCGAAAAAGAGGCCGGAGATCATTCCGACTCGGCCGGGGACGAGTTCCTGAGCGTAGACGAGGATCGCGGAGAAGGCAGACGCGATGACGAATCCGATGATGATGCTGAGGACACTTGTCCAGAAGAGATTGGCATAAGGCAGGATGAGCGTAAAGGGGAGGACTCCGAGGATGGAGCACCAGATGACGGACTTGCGGCCGACGCGGTCGCCGATGGGGCCGCCGATGAGCGTTCCAGCAGCGACGGCGGCGAGGAAGGCGAAGAGATGCAGTTGCGAACTTTGAACTGAGACGTGAAACTTTGCGATCAGATAGAAGGTGTAATAGCTGGTGAGGCCAGCGAGGTAGAAGTATTTGGAGAAGACGAGTGCGATCAAAACGGAGACGGCCATGATGACTTTCTTGCGCGGGAGTGCGGAGTGTTCTTCTGCCTGTTTGGCAGGGCGGCTTTGCAGATGGGCGAGACGCGCTTTGTACCAGCGGCTGACCCGAATGAGAATAAAAATGCCAAGAAGTGCCGCGAGAGAAAACCATGCGGAGCCGATCTGTCCGTGAGGAAGAACGATGAAGACTGCGAGGAGAGGGCCGATGGCAGAGCCGGTGTTTCCTCCGACTTGAAAGAAGGATTGCGCGAAGCCGTGCTTGCCGCCTGAGGCCATGCGGGCGACGCGTGAGGATTCGGGGTGGAAGACCGCGGAGCCCATTCCTATGAGTGCTGCTGCGAGAAGGAGCAGAGAGAATGTTGGAGCGACTGCCAGGAGCAACAGGCCGATGAGCGTGAAGCACATCCCAATGGGAAGGGAGTAGGGAAGGGGCTTGCGATCGGTGTAGTGTCCGACGACCGGCTGCAGAAGGGATGCAGTTACCTGGAAGGTGAGAGTGATGAAGCCGATCTGCGTGAAGTTCAGATGGAATGAGGATTTGAGGATGGGATAGATCGAAGGCAGCAATGACTGAATCATGTCATTGAGCACATGGCAGAAGCTGACGGCCGCAAGCACGCGGAACATGGTTCGTTCTACGGCGGCGCGGCTTTCGACTCCATCTTTTGTGAGAATCTGTGTATTCATTCTGGTTTCTGCATGACCCTTCAACTATGTTAGCGGCCTTACGGTTGTCTTGCTTAGAACAGAGAACACAGCGATGTAAAAATTTGGTCGGTGAGCCTATCCGAGAAAGCCAGAGAGACGTCCGACGGGAAAGAGAGAAGGCCGATGCCGACAATTCATGCAATTCGTACGGGACTGGTGAAGGTGCGATGTGCGCAGATGGAGTCGCGCGGCACAGGGCTTGGAAGAATGGCTCATGTGCTGATGGATGAGGGTTGGTCGGAGTGGCTTCCGATTTATGCGTGGGCGATTGAGCATGAGGAAGGCGTGATTGTTGTGGATACCGGTGAGACCGCACGGGTGCATGAGCGTGGCTACCATCCTCGATGGCATCCGTTCTATCGTCGGGCAGCGTTGTTTTCGGTTCATCCAGAGGAAGAGATTGGGCCACAACTTGGGAGGCTGGGGATTGGTGAGAGAGATGTACGGCAGGTGGTGTTGACCCATCTTCACACGGACCATGCAGGAGGATTGAAGCATCTGACGGGGAGCAGGATTTGGGTAGCGGAGGGAGAGCTGCGGCGAGCAGCAGGATTTGGAGGCAAGGTGCAGGGTTATCTGCCTCATCGGTGGCCGAAGTGGTGGGAGCCGGAGTTCCTTCGTTTTGAAGAGAAACCCGTTGGACCCTTTCGACAGAGTATGTCGCTTACGAGTAAGGGTGATGTGCTTGTTGTGCCGACGCCGGGACATACCCCGGATCATGTGTCGGTTGTAGTGTGCGGTTCGCCGTCTTGTTTTCTTGCCGGAGACACGAGCTATAACCAGCGGTTGCTTCTTGAGGGAAAGGTGGACGGGGTGAGTCCTGACCCGGTTGTTGCTCACGATACGATTGGGCGGATCCTTGCTCTTGCTGAGGAACGCCCGCTGGTCTATCTGCCGGCGCACGACCCTGACGGGGAGGAGAGGCTGGCGCGAGGTTTAGTGCTCAAAGGCAATTGATTTTCACTACCAGTCGCGATCCTAGCCCATGTCGGAGAAATCAATACGGTGTTGGGCGCAGCCGAGATGGTACGACACAGGATCCACGGGTAAAAAATTCGGAGTGTTTCAACGAACGATGATCTAACCTGCAGCCCGCGCCTCTACCAGCCGCGGGTTTGCATGAGGTGTTGCTCTTCGATAGCTGCGGCTGCAAGGCCTTTCATTGTGCCTGTGACGGACTCGCTGGCTTCAGCGACGATCTTGGGGTCGTTGAAGTGGGTGGTGGCGATAACGATGGCGCGTGCGCGAGAGACTGCTTCTTCGCGTTCCTTCGGATCGTTTTCTACGTCGAGGGGGGTGGCGCGCTCTTTCATGAAGATACCTGACCCTACGAAGACGGTCTCGGCGCCAAGTTGCATCATGAGAGCTGCGTCGGCTGGAGTGGCGATGCCACCAGCGCTGAAGTTGGGGACGGGCAGTTTGCCGGCTTTGGCGACCATCTTTATTAGTTCGTAGGGTGCGCCGTGGACTTTGGCGGCGTTATAAAGCTCTTCATCGCCGAGGACGGTGAGGGCTTTGATCTCGCGGACGATCTGGCGCATGTGCTGGACAGCGTGGACAACATCTCCGGTACCGGGCTCGCCCTTGGTGCGGATCATGGCTGCGCCTTCGGCGACGCGGCGGAGAGCTTCGCCAAGGTTGCGCGCGCCGCAGACGAAGGGGGTGGTGAAGGCGTGCTTGTCGATGTGGTAGGTCTCGTCGGCCGGGGTGAGGACTTCGGATTCGTCTATGAAGTCGACGCCGATCTCCTGGAGAACCTGCGCCTCGGCGAAGTGCCCGATGCGGGCCTTGGCCATGACGGGGATGGTGACGGCGGACATGATCTCTTTGATGAGTTTTGGATTGGCCATGCGGGCTACGCCACCTTCGGCGCGGATCATGGCGGGGACGCGCTCAAGAGCCATGACGGAGATAGCCCCGGCCTCTTCGGCGATGCGGGCCTGCTCAACGTTCATGACATCCATGATGACGCCGCCTTTGAGCATCTCGGCGAGGCCTAGTTTGAGCCGGATGGACGAGTTGCCGAAGTTGCCGTTGTGGTTGTGATCTGCCATGGGGCGTTCTCCTAAATGCTGTGTCTGCTGCGCGGCGGTGGGCGCATGGTGCTTTTGAGTTTCCGCGAGACTCTTAAGTTTAGCAGTTTTTGTTGGGAGACAAGTGAGGGACCGCGGACGGCATGGGTCTGTGCGGACAAGAATGCTCTATTTGAGGGTAGCGCGGGTTACTCAGGTTGAGTCGGGGGATGAAGGATTTGCTGGAAATTCAATTTGGATTGACATCCGTTACAGGGTGACGAGGTCACTGTAGAGGGACGGCACCGGTGTGTTTGGCGCCGACTGATCATTTGGGGAGGATTGGATGGCCGCTGAACTGACGATTGTGATTCCGGCGAAGAATGAAGTTACCATGCTGCCTCGGTTGCTGGAGTCTCTGTGCCGACAGGACTATGTAGGCATGGCGGAGACGCGCGTTCTGGTGGCGGATGCCGGGTCAACGGATGGAACAGTTGAAGTGGCGCTCGGGTTTTGTGATCAGTTGAGAGTTGAGGTGGTAAAGGGTGGACTGCCTTCGGTGGGACGGAATGCAGGGGCTCGGCTGGCGACGACAAAGTATGTGCTGTTTCTGGACGCGGATGTGGAGTTGCCAGAGCCTACGTTATTGCGCAGGGCGATGTGGAGGATGGAGCGGCGAAGGCTGCATCTGGCGACGACGAATATCGCTTGCCGTGAAGGAAGCTTTTTTGATGACTTGCTTTATGCGGGAAATAACTTGATGCAGAGGGTGGGGTCTGTAACGAAGCCTTTTGCTACCGGGATGTTTATGCTATTTGACCGTGAGGTATTTTGGGAGTTGGGTGGGTTTAATGAGAAGGCCCTTTTTGCCGAGGATTACTTGTTGTCGAAGGGGGTAGCACGGATCCGGTTTCGGATTGTGCGTGGACGGATTCTGACAACAAACCGGCGATTCCAGAAACTAGGGCATGGCAAGATGGTTTGGATGTTCTTCAAGACCATGATGCATACGTGGGATGAGGAATATTTTCTGGAGGATCAGGGGTACTGGGGTGAAGCCGGATAAGGCGAATCAAGCTTCGCTTGATAAACTACGTTGCAATGAATAGGACCAGTCGTAACTTCACCGCACTGCTCTTGCTTTTCGCTTCGGTTGTGGGTATCTCGTCCAATATTCTGGTCGCCGAGGATCTTCCCAGAGGGAGCACCGGGGTGCGACTAATTTCGGATAAAGGTACCGGGACGATCCTTGTGGATGCGTCGGTGAATGGGCGACCGGTGGTGATGATTCTCGACACCGGCGCCAGTCATTCGATGGTTGACGCAAGTGTATTTGGGATATCGGCAGTGCAACTCCAAGCGGCACGAATGAAGAGCCGAGGCCTGGGGCTCGATGCGGATATCGTCGTGCGGACTGCTGATTTCGAAATAGGGCAGGAAGCGTGGAAGCAGCAGCCAATTGAGGTTGCCGATCTTCAACTTCTATCGAAGATCTATGGCAGGAAGATCGGAGGAATTGTTGGACAGGATGTCCTTCGATCATTTGTTAGTGTTCAGATTAATTACAAGGGCCAGTGCGTGATGTTTCAGCGGTAAAGGGGAAACAGGTGAAGGCGCATTTGCCGAGGGCTACGGGAGCGAAGCTCGATAATTCTCAGGCGGCGTCGGCTTCCGGTTCTGACGAGGATACGGGAACGATCAGGATTCTGGATGTGGGGTGCGGCGCTGGAGATTCGCTACGCGAAGAGCTTGAGGCTCGGCTTACGGTGAGGAACGATGACACTAGATTGGAGATGGTGGGCCTCGATCTTGATGAAGAATCTCTGGCCCAAGGACGGGTAAATTTCCCTCAGTTTGTCTTTGTCCAAGGTCGAGGGGAGGAGCTTCCATTTTCTGATCAGCGGTTTGATGTCGTGATCTCTCGTGTGGCGATGTGTTACATGGATATCCCTGTTGCATTGCGGGAGATGCGAAGAGTTCTTAAGGTGGGCGGTGAACTAAAACTGAAGCTTCATCCATATACATTCACTGTTGCGGAACTACGCGCCGAGATCAAAGCTGGTCCACTGTGGAGGCGCGTGCAAGCAATTACCTATCGCTCATACGTTCTGGCGAATGGTGTTGCACTTCATTTTGGCGGGTCCAATTTTCGTTTTCCCCTCTCGCGAAGGCACTGCGAATCGTTTCAGACAAGAGAGGGAATGCGCCGCGTTTTATCGGCAGCGAATTTCGGCAGGATCGATGTGTCGTGCTGGGATACTTGTATTGAATGGCCTCACGCGGGTAACTGCAGAGTCTCGGCATTTCGCGAAACCATTTAGTCGCGTGATTATGGCTGGGGTGCAGAGAAGCCTGCGGCTGCGAGGACGCGTTCGTCAAGGGCGATAAAGAGGCCTTTGCTGCGGGCGAGGACGGTGCCGTCGGGGCGCTGAAGTTCAGCCTGGTGGAAGAGCTTGCGGTCGGGGGTACCGTCGGGTTTGGTGGCTCGAGTGAGATGACGTGCGACAAGAACGAGCGGCTGATAGAGAGGGGCGGGTTTAAGGTAGTCGACTTCCATGTGGCGGGTCATGGCGAGGACGTTGAGAGGACGATTGAGCTTGCTCATGGCTTCGTCGAGGAGTGCGGCGACGATGCCTCCGTGGATGTGGCCGGGAGGGCCTTCGTGCATGCGATCGAGCTGGAGATGTGCAGTGGCAGTGATGTGTTCGGGATCGGAGGCGTCGGTGGTGAAGACGAGGTGGAGACCTTGGGGATTGGCAGGGCCGCAGCCGAAGCAGTGGTTGGCGCGCTCGTCAATTGTGCGGGGGTCCATCGAGGCTGGCGTGTGGCGGGCGGTGTCGGGTGTGGGCATGGCTCTGGTTGGGACGTTAGCACAGCGGGGGCCAAATGAATAGTCATTCAGTCCGGTGCAGGACAGTCAGGTTGTGCAGATCTCGAGGATGCCTGGGCCGAATTTTTCCACCTTTTCAGTGGTGAGGCCATGAATGGTTTTGAGTTGTGAGAGAGATTGCGGGCGGGCGAGGACAATATTCCGGAGGGTGGTGGAGGCGAGGACGAAGAAGAGAGGGAGGTTGAGTCTTTCGGATTCGGTTTGGCGCCACTCGCGGAGGCGATGGTCGAGAGCCTGTTGGGCGGGGGTTAGGTTTTCGATGGGTTCGGCCATACGAGGCCGAACGAAGGTTTCTGGGGATGACGTGCGGTCACTCGCGAAAAGCGGGAGTCCTTTCGGCAAGCTCAGAGCGGGCTGCTTCACTGCGTCAGGAGAGGATGTCACTTTCGGTCGAGATGATGGAGCTTTTTTTACAGTGGTTGAGACAGAGCTTTTTTTGATCGATTGTGAAACTGAAAGTTTTGGTGTGGCGATCTTGTTTAGGATTGCGCTGCGACAGATGGCTATGATTTCGGCGCCGTATCGGTCGATTTTGTCGGGCCCTATGCCGGAGATGGTGCGGAGTTCGTTGAGATTGTTTGGGGCGGCGAGGATGAGGTTTTGAAGGACCGTGTCGCTGAAGACGATGAAGGCTGGCTTGCCGGTCTTTGCGGCCTCGGATTTGCGCCAGGAGCGAAGATTAGCTTCGAGAGATTTTTGTTCGCTGGTGTAGAAGGTGGTTGCTTGCTTTCGTTCGGCTTTGGACTTCTTTGAAGTTGTGTTAGCGGTGGCTTTTTTTCGTTTGGGCGATGTTTGAGTGTTGGCTGAGGAATCTTTGATGAGGACGCCGGGTGGGAGAGGGCCGCTGAACATGCGGCCCTCGTGGGTCAGAGAGGCCTTTTTGAAGGTGATGAGGTTTCCTTCGGGGTTGGTCCACTGCTCGCTGGTGAGCGCGATGAGACCCGCACGAACGAGGGCATCGAGGAGAGTGTCGAAGATTTTTCTGTTGGCGGCTTCGGTGTTGCGGAGAGGGCCGCTAGAAAGTTCAGTGTGGAGTTTTCCTGTGGAGCGGGACTGACCTTCGAGTGCTTCGAGTATGGCTCGGAGTTGGCGGGCTTCTTCGGGCGTTGGGATGCGGAAGATTTGCGCGGTGGCGCTTTGCGGGGAGCAGAAGTCGCAGTGGCCGCAGGGGCGGAGGCCGTCGGCGGTGTCACCGAAGTGCTGGATGAGAGCGGCCATACGGCATTGCGGCGTTTCGGCAAACTGGACCATGCGATCGATCTGATCGCGGCGGAACGTGAGTTGTTCGTCGTAACCCTTGCGCCATGCAGAGCGGGAGGTTGTGACTTCGGTGGCACGGACGTTGCCTGCGATATCGATTGTGGCAGCGCCCTGCGCGATGAGTTTTTCTACTGCCTTGTCGAACGACTCCGCGTCCATCCTGAGGCGTTGACGGAGAATGTCGGGGAGTTGGTAGTCGGGGGTGAGCAGTGCGGCTACGCGTGCGAGCTCGGTGATTGCGGGGTAGTCGCGCTCGAGAAAGAAGTCGTGCATCTTGCGGTCGGCGAAGGAGTGGAGGAGGACGGTGCGGGATGGCTGGCCATCGCGTCCGGCGCGGCCGATCTCCTGGTAGTACTGCTCGACGGAACCGGGAAGTGCGGTGTGGACGACAGTGCGGACGTCAGGCTTGTCGATGCCCATGCCGAAGGCGATGGTGGCGACGACGACCTCGAGTTTTCCGGCGAGGAATTGGCGCTGGACACGCTCGCGAGTGACTGGGTCGAGGCCGGCGTGGTAGGGCTCGGCAGCGTTACCTAATTGTGCGGCGAGTTCTTCGGCGGATTTGCGCGAAGGAGCGTAGACGATGGCAGGACGGTTGGATTTTTCTTTGAGGAGATTGGCGGTGAATTCGTTGCGGCGAGGTTTGGAGAGTTCGACGACTTCGATGGCGAGGTTGTGACGGCGAAAGCCGTGGATGAAAAGTTTGGGGTTGTCGAGTTGCAGCTGGGTGATGATGTCTGTCTGAACGGTGGGCGTTGCTGTTGCTGTGAGTGCAATGACGGGGGCGGGGCGAAGGGCGGGAAGGAAATCGCCAAGGGTGCGGTAGTCGGGGCGGAAGTCATGGCCCCAGGCTGAAATGCAGTGGGCCTCGTCGATGGCGATGAGAGCTGGCTTGCGGCGGGCGAGCATCTCAGGGAAGTTAGGGACGCGCATGCGCTCGGGTGCGATGAAGAGGAACTGGAGCTGACCGTCGAGATAGTCACGGCAGGCCTGACGGGCTTCTTCGCGGGAGAGGCCGGAGTGGATGCGGGCTACACGGAGGCCGAGGGAGGCGAGTTTGGTAGCCTGATCGTCCATGAGGGCGATGAGCGGAGAGATGACGAGGGCGGTGCCTCCGCGAGCGATGGCGGGCAGCTGGTAGCAGAGAGATTTTCCTGCGCCTGTCGGCATGACGAGGAGGACGTCGCGGCCGTCGGCGGCAGCGCGGCAGACGGCTTCCTGATTGGCTCGAAAGGATTCGTGGCCGAAGGTTTTGTGGAGCAGGGAGGCGAGGTTCATCAGCTTCTTGAGTTTCGCATATTGTTCGTCTTTGGCAGATAAGGAAATCGAGGGGAATAGAGACAGATACGTATCAAAAGGTCTGGAATCTAACCTCGACCTTCAACTTGACGGGCACAGCGTGGCCGTTGAATTGTGCTGGATCAAATCGATATTGGCTGGCGGCTTTCTGAGCTTCAGGATCTAACGTCTGGGCCGCTTCGCGATCTTTCTTGCCCTTGAAATCTTCGGCGCAGGATCTGACAAGGTGCATTTCTTGCACGTTGCCGTCAGTTTCGACGATGAACTCGAACACAACAGAACAACCGGAGATTTTGAGTTTTCGTGCTTTCGCTGAAAACTGTGGTTCTACCGAATAGACGAGCACCGGAGCAGTTACGCCATCGCCGATGTGATAGATGCCCGAGGCGTCGGGATTAGGACGCATTTGGGCGGGTTTCGTGGAGCTATCAGATTGCTTGTCGGCAGGTGTGGATTGCGCAAAGGGTTCGGAAGATGCGAGGGGAATTAGCGAAGTGACAAGGACTGTGGCAAGGCACAGTCTTAGAGTGCCATGCATCTTGTTCTCCTTATTCGAGTAAAGATTAGCATCGCGGCGGAGCCAGCTGCTGTAAAGAATCAGGCATCTTTCAGTAGAGTGGGTCAATCAGATAATCAAACGACATTGGAGGGCGAGCAGTATGATTTGGATCGCGATTGGCGTTGTGACGGTTGGCGCGTTGATCTTTGGTCTGGTCAAGATGAGGCAGACGCGAAAGAAGCGTGAGCTGGAAGAGAACAGCGTCGGGCCGGAGAAGCTTCATGAGTTGCTGGATGCCAATGAGGTGCTTTTGTTTGATGTAAGACAGCCCCTGGATTTTCTTGCGTATTCGGAGATCATTCCGGGGGCGAAGAGAATTCCGCCGAAAGACCTGGTGGAGCAGACGGCGTCGTTTCCTCGAGATCAGAATTCGGTGATTTACTGCACGTGTGTGAATGATGAGACGAGCAGGATGATTCTGGCAAGGGCTCGGGAACTGAAGTTTACGCGGGTGAAGATTCTGACGGGCGGACTGGCGGCGTGGAAGAAGGCGGGTTATCCCGTGGAGCCGTACACCCAGGCGTTTCATCTGGACACGGCGAGGTAATTGCGTTCGGACTTCTTGCACGCCATGGCTGAAGCCGTGCAAGAAGCACAACAATGTTTCTGAAGCTTTGAATCTATTCCTTGAACCAGACAGGCTTTGGACGGTCCATTTGTTTTTCTTCTCGTTGAGCATCGCAATGCAAACTGCAGATCGGCTTTTGTAGCAACGGTCCAATGAGCACGATTAGCCGAATTGGGCGGTTTTTGAATGTTCGACGTGTTTTTTCTTCCATGCTCCGACGATTGCGCCCATAACGATCAGGTCAATCAGAGCGAAGCCTGCATTGATACAGAAGATCTGAAGAGTGCGGACTTCGAAGATGTACTCGGTGGCCAAGTTGGTGGCAATGAAGCCGAACCAGATTACAGCGCCGCAGAGGATGCCACGCGTGGCAGTCTGCGCGCCAGAGGCCTGAATGCAGATGCTGAGAACCGCGGCGACGATGACGGCGCAGAGGATCGCGACTCCGTATTGAATGGAGGGATTCATGCCAGAAGACATGAGCCACTCTTTGGTGCGGCCGATACCAAGGAGCCATTCGTTCATGAAGATGCTGTACCAAAGCGCTTCGAAGAGAAACGATGCGATTGCTGCGACGAGGATCGCTATCCAGTTGAGTCGAATGTTGCTCATCCTGCCCTCCGCTAGTTTTTCCTGTGGTGATTGCAGGGAAGCATATAGGGACGGGCAGGGATGTGCAAGTCAGGCTTGCATGATTTTGTCGAGGGTGATCGGCAGCTCGCGGACACGTTTGCCTGTGGCGTTGTAGATGGCGTTGGCGATGGCGGCTGCGGCTCCGGTGATGCCGATTTCCCCTATGCCTCGGGAGCCGAGCGGATTGAATTTGTAGTCGGGAATTCCGACAGCGGTGACGTCAATCTCGTGGATGTCGGCGTTGACGGGGACGTGGTATTCGGCGAAGTTTTCGTTGATGGTGCGGCCATAGGTGGTGTCAATGAGGGTTTCTTCGTGAAGGGCCATGCTAACCCCCCAGACAACGCCGCCGACGAGTTGGTTGGTGCCAGTGGTGTGGTTGATGAGGGTGCCGATATCGTAGGTACCGACCATGCGGCGCACCTGAACCATGTGGGTATGGGCGTCGACGGCAACTTCGGCGAAGATGGCTCCCCAGGAGTGCGAGGAGAATGAGTCGCGATCTTTGGGCATCTCGGAGGTGGCGGTGGCTTCTATCGTTTGATTGCCATTGCGTGCCAGGAGTGTGGTTATGGTCTCGGATTTATCCGGCGTGGATTTGAGGAAGAGTTTGCCGTCTCTCGTGTGAATGTCTTCGGCGGTTGCTCCGTGGAGCGGAGATTGCGAGTCGGCGATGGCGAGCTGCGCTAGTTTGAGTTTGGCCTGAATAGCGGCGTCGTAGACTCCGGGACAGACCGACGCGGCCGTAGTGGATCCGCCAGAGCCACCGGAGGGCGGAAGGGTTGTGTCGCCGAGTTTGACGTCGACGAGCGTGGGGTCCATGTTGAAGGTGTCGGCCGCGGTCTGGGCGAGGATAGTGTATGTTCCGGTGCCGATGTCCTGAGTACCGACGCCGACGAAGAGACGGCCGTTGGGGAGAATGCGTACGACTGCCGCTGAGGGACGGCGGCCTGCGCCGTAGTTGGCGGTGGCCATGCCGTACCCAATGAGTTTGTTGCCTTCGCGTACCTGACCGGGCTTTGCTTTGCGTTTGGACCAGCCGAAGCGGTCGGAGGCCTGGGAGTAGCACTCGCGAAGATGTTTGCTCGTCCACGGCTTGCCCTGGCGGGGATCGTTTTCGGCGTAGTTGATGAGACGAAGCTGGACGGGATCGATGTTGAGTTTTTCGGCGAGTTCGTCGAGGGCGATCTCGAGGCCGACGCTGCCGGTGGCCTCGCCGGGAGCTCGCATCCATGTGCCCATGCCAAGGTTCATTTCAACGACGTTATGAGCGGTGGTGAGCGATTCGCTGGCGTAGAGAATCTCGGTAGAGGCTGCGGCGCTTTCGACCCAATCGGAGATGAGTGATGTGTAGCATGTGGAGTCGTGTTGCACGAGAAGGAGCTTGCCGTCGGGAGAGGCGGCGAGCTTGATGTGTTGATACGTGTTGGGACGAGAGCCGACAGGGCCGAACATCTGCTCGCGCTCCAGGACGAGCTTGACGGGACGCTGAGCGACTTTGGCTGCAAGGGCAGCGAGGATCGTGTGAGACCAGACGTAGCCTTTGCAGCCGAATCCGCCGCCGGTGTACGGGCATTGCACGTGAACGTTGGCGGGAGGAATCGAAAAGGCGCGGGCGAGTGAGCCCTGAACTCCTGAGATACCTTGTGTGGCGTCGTAGACACTGAGTTTGTCACCGTCCCATGAGGCGATGGTGGCGTGGGGTTCCATCGGATTGTGATTCTGAATCGGAGTTGAGTAAGTCTGGTCGACGACGACAGCGGCTTTCGCGAGCGAGGCCTCCGCATCGCCGCGACGGGTCGAGCCGCCACGTTTGGGCGGCCGGGCACCTTTGAGAAGAGCGTTGAAGTCGAGTTTTGCAGGCTGGTCTTTGTATTGAATACGGAGAAGCTTTGCAGCCTGGCGGGCTTCGAGCAGAGAACGCGCCACAACGATGGCGATAGGTTGGCCGCTGAAGAGGATTTTATCGTCCTGAAGAATATTGACGGTGCCGGGAACGGCGAGTTTTGGGGTGTTGAATGGAGTGATGACGGAGAGGACACCAGAGGCGTGGCTGGCCGCTTCCTGATCGATGGACGCGATCGTGCCTGAAGGAATGGTTGCCTGAACGACATAGGCGTAGGCTACGTTTTCAGTGGGGAATTCGGCTGCGTATTTGGCGCGGCCGGTTACTTTGGCGAGTGCGTCATAGCGAGTTGCGAGTTCGCGCCGTTCGGGTTTAGTCGGGGTTGCGATTTCGTCGAGGGCGATCATGCCTGGACTCCTTGTGCGGCGAGGGTGAAGGCGCGCACGATACTTTGTTTGGCTAGCTCGATCTTGAAGGCGTTGTGTTCACGGGGAACAGCTCCGGCGACGGCGAGGTCGGCTGCTCGCCTGAAGGCGTCAGAGCTGGCGGTTGCACCGATGAGAGATTTTTCTGCGTCGGAGGAGTGCCAGGGCTTATGGGCAACTCCGCCAAGAGCAAGACCGGCTGAACGGATGGTGTTGCCATTTATTTCTAGACCGGCAGCCACAGAGACCAGAGCAAAAGCGTAGCTTTGGCGGTCGCGGACTTTGAGGTAATAGGAGTGCTTTGCAAATTTCGGAGCGGGCAGTTCGACTGCGGTAATGAGTTCGTCGGACTTGAGATTGGTGTCGATGTTTGGAGTGTCGCCGGGGAGGCGATGGAAGTCGGTGATTGGGATGATGCGCTTGCCTTTGGGGCCAGTGACGTGAATGGTGGCGTTGAGTGCAGCGAGAGCGACGCTCATGTCGGAGGGATTCGTGGCGATGCACTCGGTGTGACCTTCGCTTCCTCCACTGGCGCCAAGGATGGCGTGGATCCGGTTGAAGCCTTTGATGGCAGCGCAGCCCGAGCCCGGAGTGCGTTTGTTGCAGGCGGGGAAGGCAGTATCCATAAAATAGTAGCAGCGAGTACGCTGCATGAGGTTGCCGCCGGTGGTTGCCATGTTGCGAAGTTGCGGGGATGCTCCGCTGAGAAGCGCCTGGGAGAGTAGGGGGTAGTTGGTGCGAATGGCTTCGTGGTTGGCGAGATCGCTGTTGCGAACCCCTGCTCCGACGATTGTGGTGGTGCCGGTGGTCGCGATCTGATCGAAGCCGACGTGAGTGACGTCGATGAGCGTGCTGGGGTGTTCAACGTTGTACTTCATCAAGTCGACGAGGTTGGTGCCGCCACCGAGGAACTTCGCTCCGCGAACGGAGACAGCGTGGACGGCTTCGTCGGGCGATGTGGCGCGCTGATATTGGAAGGGGTTCATGCGCGGACTCCTTTCGCGGCGTGACGGACTGCGGCGACGATGTTGGGATAGGCTCCACAACGACAGATATTGCCGCTCATGCGCTCGCGAATCTCGTTGTCGGTGAGCTCGGGGTGAGCGGTGCTTCCGGTTTCGAAAGAGACGGTGCTCAGAGTGTTGTGCTTGTGCTCCTGAAGAAGTGCGACCGCAGAGCAGATCTGGCCGGGAGTGCAGTAGCCACACTGGAAGCCATCGTGTTCGAGGAAAGAGGCCTGGACGGGATGCAGCTCGTCACCTTTGGCGAGGCCTTCGATGGTTGTGATTTCCGCACCTTCGGCTGTAACGGCGAGAGTGAGGCACGAGTTGATGCGGCGGCCGTCGACGAGGATGGTGCAGGCTCCGCACTGGCCGTGATCACAACCCTTTTTGCTTCCTGTGAGCTGGAGGTGTTCGCGCAGGGCGTCGAGGAGCGAGGTGCGAGTGTCGAGCGTGAGAGCCTTCGAGGTGCCGTTGACCTTGAGGGTCAGTTGCGCCATCTGCGGAGTTGTTATGGCCAGCGTCTGGCCGTCCTGGGCGTCGGCGAGGTGAGGAAGGCCGGTTGCGACTGCGGCAGTGAGGAAGCCGGTTGTTTTGATGAAGGTGCGGCGGGAGAGTTCGATCTCGGCGGGAGTGGAAGGATGGTCGGGAGTTTCGTTGAGCGATTCTTCTAGATCGAGGAGGGAGTCGGTGCAGGATGCGGGGCTCATGAGTGGACCTCATTCCGTTGGATGCTGCGAGTAATCGTACGACGGCCAACCCTGTGCAGACGAGTGGGTTTTCAAAAAAGACGCAACATGAAAAATACTGGTCATGGAGCGTTTGCGAGTTATGATAATCCCACTCACAACGACGTTTCACCCATTCCAACAATCTGTTTCGGGAGAATGAAATTGAATCTGGCCAAGGGCTCGGTGTCTTCGCTTGTGTCTCGCGTGTCAAAGCTCGGGACGTTCGCATTATTGACTTGCATGATTGCAACCGCTGCGTTTGCGCAAGCTACGGAGGGTCGACAGCAGCGAGCCGCCGCGGGGGAGGGCCAGAACGCACGAGAAGACCAGGGAACACCGATTCCGCCTGAGACGACTGCAGTGACGAAACATGACTGGTCGGCCGGGGGACGGACTGTTCACTATACGGCTACAGCGGGCAACCTGCTGATTCGTGACGATCAGGACAAGGCCAATGGAAGCATCTTCTATGCGGCGTATACCGAAGACGGGGTGGACTCGAAGGGTCGGCCGGTTACGTTTTTCTATAACGGTGGCCCAGGTTCGGCGACGATCTGGCTGCATATGGGGTCGCTCGGGCCGGTGAGAGTGATTACGCATAGTCCGGACGCTACCGGACCGGCGCCGTTTGAGTGGGTGCAGAATCCGGAGAGTTTGATCGATAAAAGCGATCTGGTGTTTATCGACGCGCCCCTGTGCGGATTTTCGCGAGCCGTCGGTAAGGGGACAGCGAAGGATTTTGCGGGGACCGATCAGGACATCCACGCGTTTGAGAAGTTTATTGTTAGGTATTTGACGGTGAATCAGCGGTGGAACTCGCCGAAGTTTCTGTTTGGCGAGTCTTATGGGACGACGCGGTCGGCCGGGTTGGTTGCTGCGTTGCAGAACGATGGGATTGAATTTAATGGAGTGACGTTGCTGTCCTCGATTCTGAATTACAACCGGCGAGCTCCCGGGCTTGACTACGAATCGATCGGGTATCTGCCCTCGTATGCGGCGATTGCTCACTACCACAAGAAGGTGAAGACCAATGTGAGCATGGCGGAGTGGGTGCAGCAGGCGCGTGTGTTTGCACGTGGTCCTTACACCGAAGCTTTGGCACAGGGCGACAAGCTGCCTGCTGCAGAGTTTGATGCGATTGCAGCGAAGGTTGCTGCGATTACAGGGTTGAGCGTGGAGTACGTGAAGGAGTCGAAGCTGAAGATTTCGGCGACGCGGTTCCGCAAAGAACTGCTGCGTGGGGATGAACGGATTCTGGGGCGGTACGATGCGCGGTTTGAGGGATGGGATCCGGATGCAGCGGGAGAGAATCCTGGGTACGATCCATCGGATACGGGCATTAGTGGCGTCTATGTTGGGGCTTTTCACGAATATGTTCAGAAGGAACTGAAGTACATGAGCCAGGAGCCGTACTATCTTTCCGGACCAGGGCTGAACCAGAATTGGGACTTTCACCATCGGCCTGCTGGCGCTCAGGGTGGAGGCGGCGGCGGTCGTGGGGGAGAGCAGACACAGCCGGATGTTGCCGTCGATTTGTCAGATGCAATACGGAAGAATCCACACCTGAAGGTGTTTTCAGCGAACGGCTATTTTGATCTGGCTACGCCGTTTTATTCGACCGAATATGACCTGAGCCATATGGATCTTCCTGCGAATCTCGTGGGGAATGTGCAGTTTGGTTACTATCCGGCCGGGCACATGGTTTATCTGAATGTCGAAGCGCTGAAAGAGCTTAAGGCGGACATGGTGAAGTTTTATGCCTCGGCTCAACGGTGAGGAGGTTGGAGTTTTGAGGAAAGGGAGGGTGCGTCCGCGGCTAGTTTGGCAAGGGGCGTGTCCTTGCTTTTCAGCCATAAATGCCTTAGAATGAATACTGCTGCAATTTCCCAGTGAGCGTGAACTGAAAGTCGGAAGTTTAATTCTAAAGAGGTAAAGATAGCCTATGGCAAAGCGTCGTGGTAACCCCAACTGGGGCAAGCCAGAGCCGATTGGACCGGTAGTTCCGACGGTCACATCGTTTGAGCAGGTCGTAAAGGAGTACAAGCTTACACCGGACCAGTACATTCGTTCGACCCGTCTTCGCGAGTGGGCCCGGCGGAATAAAAATTCGAAGTACATCCCTGAGGCGCTGCTGGAGGCCTGGGGTTTTGAGATCGAGTCCACGCTGTAATAGCGTCGTGATTCTTTTGTCATTCGATTGTAAAAAGTAAAGCCACCCAATTGAGGGTGGCTTTTCTTCTTTGCGACCGGCGTAGCATTGGATACATCGATAAAAGTGAAGTTCAGAGGAACGTTTATGTTTGCAGATGTTGCCGAGGCAGTTGCGGAGATCAAAGCGGGACGAATGGTCGTCGTGGTCGATGATGAGGATCGCGAGAATGAAGGCGACCTAACGTTGGCTTCGGAGTTCGTTACGCCTGAGGCGATCAACTTCATGGCGAAGTTTGGGCGTGGGTTGATCTGCCTGACGCTGACCGAAGAGCGCGCGGATTATCTACGGCTGGGGCCGATGACGCAGGAGAATACTTCGCGGTTTGGGACGGCGTTTACGGAGAGCATTGAAGCACGTGAAGGGGTGACGACGGGGATTTCTGCGGCGGACCGGGCGCAGACGATCAAGGTGGCGATCGACCCGAGTTCGACGGCCTTCGATCTAGCACGGCCGGGACATGTGTTTCCGTTGCGAGCGCGTAAAGGTGGTGTGTTGGTCAGGGCAGGTCAGACAGAGGCTTCCGTTGATTTGGCGCGGATGGCGGGATTGGTGCCGTCGGGCGTGATCTGCGAGATCATGAATGATGACGGCACGATGGCGCGGGTACCGGATCTTATTAAGTTTTGCGAGACGCATGGGTTGAAGATGATGACGGTGGCGGATTTGATCCGGTACCGGTTACAAAATGAGCGGTATATCCACCGTGTCGCGGAATCGTTGATGCCTACGGAACACGGCGATTTCCGAATGATTGCGTATGAGAGCGAGGTGGATGGCGGTGAGTCGCACGTCGCTCTTGTTTTAGGAGATGTGAGCGGCGACGAGTCGGTGCTGGTGCGAGTGCATACGCATTGCCTTGCCGGGGACGTGTTTTCGACAACCCTGTGTGATTGCAGGGCGCTGGTGGAGAATTCGCTGCGCATGATTGCAGAGGCTGGACGTGGGGCACTCGTGTATCTGCATAACGGGAGCGCAGGTTTTGGCGTTGATAAAGGAGTTGCGCCGGCGCGAGTAGTGTTTCACCGGGAGCACCGGATGCGGGATTGTGAGGACCGGGCACATCGGACTTTGCGGCAAGTGGGATTGGGCGGACAGATTCTTTCGGATCTGGGAATTCACAAGATTCGCTTGCTGACGAACCGGCCGACACATGTGCCTGCGCTCCAGGGGTTTGGGATTGAGATTGTCGAGCAGGTGCCGGTGGCTACAATGCCGGTTCGACGATAGTTTTTGCGATTTTGGCCATAAAGGTTCGCGCGTCGTTCTCGGTTTCGAGGTGGGGCAACTTGATGCCGCGGTTATCTGCGATCAGACCAAGGTAGTCTCGCTGCAGATCATTGAGCGGGAGGTTATTAGGCTGGTTCGCAGGGAGCTGTACTTTAGGGATGGTGGGTATGTCGGTGCGAACGGTATCTGTGAGCACTTCGGAGAGGTCGCAGGCGAAGGCGTCGCGAGTGGTGAGTACGGGCAGATTCCATCGCTTGCAGATGGTCCTGATCACTGCGGTATGGTCGACGTGGCCGCTGTCGGGATGGAAGATAGTTCCGGCAGGAATGCGCGGGGAGATAAGTACCGCGGGCACGCGAACGCCGTACTGATTGAAGCGATAGTTCTCTTCGGAGACACCGAGGTCCGGCGGGACAGCGTCGGGCGGATAGCGGTGGTCGAAGAAGCCGCCATGTTCGTCGTAGGTGATGATGAACAGCGTGTTCGCCCAGTTTTTGTGGGATGTGATGGCCTGATAGGTCTGCTGGATCAAATCCTCGCCGTAGCGAATGTCGCGGGCCGGATGCTGATCGT
Source organism: Edaphobacter sp. (assembly GCA_035570955.1). Taxonomy (GTDB): domain Bacteria; phylum Acidobacteriota; class Terriglobia; order Terriglobales; family Acidobacteriaceae; genus Edaphobacter. The sequence goes on from DATMKY010000038.1 coordinate 68,832, forward strand.
TTGGCAGCCAGTTCGTATCGCTGCCTGCTATCTCAGGTTCGATGAAGGAGTACTCCGGCAAAGTGCCGTTGCTGGCATCGCTCCGGAACTGTTCGAAGGTTTGCGGCGGAAAATCGGCCTTCGTAATTGTCGGATGAAGCTCATAGACCAGGGCGGGAAAAGCTCCCGGGCCGCCATGGCTGTGGTAGATATTGGCCTTCAACTTCGCGTCCTTGAGCCTGTTGAAGATTGTCGGCGCGTGTTTCGTGGACCACTTCTTAAAGGTCGAGGGGTTGGAACCTGGATCGCTATTGGAGACGAAGCCGTTGGATGTACCGGCATGCAGGAAGGAGCGGTTGGGGAAGGTTGGGCCGGGAACGGAGGCGTACCAGTTGTCGCAGACAGCAAAGTTGAGCGCCAGAGTGTTGATGACGGTGGCGGCAGAGAATGGTCCTGCGCCGGATACGTTGTGGGTGGTGGGGCTGAAGCCGGCCATCGGCTCGGCCATCTCGGCCTGGGTAATCGTGTGAGTTGGCTGCGAACTCTTCAACGCGGCAATGCGGCTGGCGACGAAGCCTTTCATCTCTGAACCCGGCGGCGCCGTACCGTTGATCTGTAGTTTGACGCTGTCGAAGCTGTGGTCGATATCCCACTTGACCGGCGTAGCGAAGTTAATCGCCCGATGGGCTTTGACCGCCGAAGACGTCGCGGTCCCCCCAGTCGGAAGCAGGTTGTTGAACATGTCATCGGATACACCGTCGAAACTCTGCCCGCGCGGGACGATGTGATACGGGTCAGGGTTGTCATGGTGGTACAACCGCCCGAGCATGTGGTCAAAGGAGCGGTTCTCAAGCATGAGAACGACGATGTGGTCGAATTTAGCGGCCATTGGCTTCTTCCATCCAGTGAAATGAAATGAATAGACCGGGGGAGGGTTTGGACCGACACAAGTTTACTCGCGATTGCAATCGATGTCGAAAGTTCGCGAGATTTTTTTCGACTTTGTGGAGTGTGTGGCAAATACCGCGCTCTACGGCTCGACGAATGACTTGGCGATTTAGCAACGACCGAACCGAATGAGTGATGATAGAAAACGCTTCGGCGAAGTGCGGTATTCGACGGCAAATCGCCGCATTTGAGTTATTCCCTTCGCTCCGACTTGAAAATACCACTGGGATGACTGATTATCTTTACGAACCATAAGGGCCCCGGGTGAGTCGCACCATTTAGGAATTTCCTGTCTTAGGAAGGCGAGGGCAACCGTATATGGATTTCATCGAAACACTCTTTCATGTTTCGCCTGATGGCGGTTCAGGTATGACCGAAGCGATGTTTCTTACCGTTCCAGTGATTATCTGTGCGCTTCTGGTTGCACATCGAATTAGACGTTCACGACGTTATGCGTTGCAATCTCAGTCAGACGGCCACGGGGTTCGGCAGCCTTAAGCATTTCTATAAGAAGAGACACGGTCTGTTCCCGGAGGACTTAGAAGATGGCCTCTATAGCAACCCTGATCGATCTGAATGGTATGTGGGCAAGCGGCGGTGCACCAGGTCCGGTCATCACCGTGTTCTCCAATTCATTCTCCGTCGATATGTCGGCATATGGGCGCCCAACCGCCCATGGCACCATTCTTAGCGCTTCGAGCATCTCGGTAAATTTTCCGGATGCCGCGACATTTGCCGGAACGCTTCAACCGCCCGGCACAATAATCTGGTCCAACAATTCAGCCTGGACAAAATTTGCCTTGCTGTTCGATCTAAATGGCGTATGGGCGAGCGGCGGCGTTGCTGGACCTGTCATTGCCCTGACCGGCGTTTCCATCTCAATTGATATGTCGGCATACGGACGTCCAACCGCCCACGGTAAGATTCTCGGCGCCACGAGCATCTCGGTAAATTTCCCAGATGCTGCGACATTTGCCGGAACGCTTCAACCGCCCAGCACAATAGTCTGGTCCAACAATTCGGCCTGGACAAAGGCAAACTTGGTTCTGGCGCCGGCGAATATTCTCGATATTCAAAATCCTCTGGACGCCACGTCGATCGCGCAGGCAAGTGCTGCTCTGCAAACTCTTCTGGCAAAGATTGGACAGGGAAAGACCTTCCCCCTGGATCAAGCCTCTGAGTGGATTCAACCGCTCTCTCCTGATACCGAGTATGACGACACTATCGTTGGCACTGCTGGCTGGGCGGTAAATCCACGTGTGGTCGGCGGCGACTTCCCGTTCTCGCATCCGTTCATGAACTCGCTCGGCAACCCGAACAACCAGTTCGACTTCGAATTCAGTCTTGCCATGGACAGGCCCGCGGCCAATCCCACGGAGTACGATTATTTGCTTTCGCTCGGAAACAAGGCGCCCACCACCAACCCGGATCCGAACGATGAACGTGTCAAGGATGAAGGCATTGCAACCCGCGCAGGCATGAACTTTCCAATGGGCCTGCTGGGCGTTGAGATGAATAGCTCGCACGTCCCGAGAGACTTCGTGAGCAACTTTCAGACCTCCAATCGAGTTGCCGTCTTTGGTCGTTGGATTGTAGACACCGGACATGCCCTGGCGACGCAGTCAGGAGCTCAGGTCCAGCGTACAGAGATCCATCCACCTCTGCTGACGGTTGCGGCCTCGACGACGGACGCAGTTACGACCCGCGCCATGTTTACATCACGGCCTTTTTTGATAGGCGACACGTATACGACTGATGAGTCGAAGATCTATGTGGATGGTGCAAGCGATGACGGAACATTTATCGTCCACATGGCGAAAGAACTTGTTAAGGTCAACGAAACAATTCTAGGTATACCAACTTCATCGTTGCGAATCGAGGCCCATCCGAAGGTCAAGTCGTTTCCGTTTCGCGGCGTACACCTGATGCACATCATCGTGCGCCCGCCCGCTATGAAACCCACCATGGTGAACCAACCTCATCATCTGCAGGTTTCTTACAAATTCACCGTGCGAACCAGTTGCGCTGTAGAAGTAATCTCCTCCGCGTCTGACACAGTCGACATTTATGTCGTCATGAACCAGGCCGGCTACAAGCCACCTCCGCTTCCCGCGAACAGCTACAGAAGCTGGTCCCGTGATGAACTCGCGGCACTCAACTCCGAAGGCGGGGAGGGCTATTTGGGAGCGGATATATTGAGCGGGGTTGTACAGGTCATTACAGGCGGAGTGATAGGGGTTGCAACCGTCGAATACATACTGAGCAGAGGCATCAAGTCTGACCTGTATGCGTCGCTCAACGACGCAGTCACTCTCCTTGATCGGTCAGGTATGGCAACTGGAACGGTGCCCGGGACCATTCCGCAAACCGGAGTAGTCAGCAACGACGGTCAACCGTATCCGGTCTTTGGATGGCTGGAGGCCAAATGGGTGACGAATACAGTAGTCGCTGATCCCGGACACCCCGGAGCGCCAGTTCTCACCTAAGCCGGCATGGTACGTGAAAATTTGAGCCCCAGTTGCTATAACGTACGAATGCGCTTCAACGATTACGCGCCTCGGCCCGCGCATCTTCGCTGGCTCCTCGATTCTGACCCCGCTATCCGTTGGCAGGTGATGAGGGACCTTACCGATGAAGCGCCTGATGCAATTGCAGCTGAGCGGTCGCGTGTTGCAACCGAAGGCTGGGGAGCCCAACTTCTCGCCGCGCAGTTTCGATCCGGTCACTGGGGCGGGCGACAGAAGTGGGATTTGATCGCTCTCTGGAGTCTTGTCGTCTTGTGGGATCTCGGTCTCGACCCTGCAAGCAAGGAGGCTCGCCGGATGATCGAGCGGGTCGACAAGCGACTTGTGTTTAAGCCGCTTAAGAACAGACCTTTTCTTGATGGCGAAACGGAACCATGTATCAATGGAAGAATTCTCGGCATCGGTGCGTATTTCAAGGAGCCGAACGACGCACTGGCGAATCAACTGCTCAGCGAGCAGCTTGAAGATGGTGGATGGAACTGCGAAGCACCAAAGAGCCGTCGCTCTTCGTTTCATACAACCATTTGCGTGCTTGAAGGGCTGCTCGAATACGAACGCGCGGGGCGCAAAACGGCGGCTGTGACGAAGGCACGCAATAGGGCTGAAGACTATCTCCTTGAGCGTCGTATGTTCCGGTCGCTTCGAACCGGGGAAGTCATCGACAAAGGCTGGCTCCGCTTCTCGTTTCCGATGTTCTGGCATTATGACGTGTTGCGCGGACTCGATTATCTGCGGAATGCCGGGATCAAACCGGATGGACGCATCAGCGAGGCAATTGATGTCGTGATTGCACGGCGTCATCAGAACGGACGCTGGCCGATGAACCTACGTCATCCCGAAGTTATTCCGTTAGAGATGGAGACTGATGTCGGGATGGCAAGCCGCTGGAATACGCTGCGTGCTCTGCGAGTTCTGCGCTGGTACAACAGTTGAACGGTCAGCAGCATCGCTGCGCTGTCTGTGCGATCTCTGGAATAAGCGCAAATGATTGCATATTGAGAGATGGCATGGGTTGATGTATAAGGTTTCACACTGACCCTGTCGTTGCCTGCTGACGGCGATTGTTCGAATACTTGGGTCTGTCTCGCATTGCTAATGTCTGCCTCGTGCTTTGGCAAGGAGGGTTTCATGGCATTCCGAAGATTGATGCTGCTGGGTGTTTTGGTTGCGGTTGCGCTTGGGATAATGACTCCACTGGCCTCCGCTTCGTCCTTTTCTTCCGTGATTGTTTACGGGGATAGCCTGTCGGATAACGGAAATCTTTTCAATCTGATTGGGTATCCTCCTGCGCCGTATTTCGATGGGCGGTTCTCGAACGGGCCGGTTGCGGTGGAACAAGTGGCTGCGGCGCTCGGGGTTCCACTGATCGACTTTGCCGTGGGTGGAGCGACGACGGGTATGGGCAACTTTATCGATGGAGGCACACAGACGACTCCAGGTTCGGCAGGCCTCCCTGGGATGATGCAGGAGTTAGCTTTGTCTGCACCGTTATTGACGCCTGCGACGACGTCAAGCGCGCTGTTTGTGGTGTGGGGTGGCGCGAACGATTTTTTCAGTGGCGGCTCTCCAGTGACGGCGGCGACGAATCTTGATTCAATTATTGCGACGCTTGAGGGTGCTGGAGCACAACACATCCTGGTGCCGGGGATGCCTGATCTTGGATTGACCCCCGAATTTTATGGAAATGCAGCGGCGACGGCGTATAGCGAGGAGTTCAACTCGCTACTGCTGGCAAGCCTTCCTTCGAATGTGACCTACGCGGACACATTCAATCTGCTTCGCGCAGTGAATAGCGATCCATCGGCTTATGGATTCAGCGACGTGACGGATGCCTGTTTCAATGGCGTGACGGTGTGCGCGAATCCCGGGCAGTTTTTTTTCTGGGATGATGTGCATCCGACGACTGCCGCAGACGCCCTTGTGGCGAAGCAGTTTGAAGCGAGTCTGGTGCAGACTCCCGAGCCTGCACCCATTCTGCTGATTGGAACCGGCCTCTCGGCGTTGGCGCTTATCGTGCGACGGCGCGCGGCGTAGAGCAAGAAGCTCGGTTCAATTACCGTTTTGCCTGCGCGTTTCCTGAGGAAGATTGATTCGAGCTTGTTGTGTTGTCCCCCGACACGATTGGGACGCAGGGCTGTGGCACGGCGACCTGTCCCGGCAGCACTGGCGGTCCTGCCTTTCGCATTTGGCCTGTGGGACACGGTTGGAGAAGCTGCGTCGGGCGCAGATCAACCGGGAGCGGCGGAGCTTCGACCGCTCCTTTCAATTCTCCGTTGCTCTTTGATCCGGGCCAGGCATAAGGAGCGACACGGATTGGGCCGTAACCCATTACGGGGAATTTGGCCGGCGCGGAAAAATTCTTATCGACCAACACAAAGGCAGACTCGGGATTTTTGCCTAAGAGGCGATTGTCAGAGGACAACTGGAAGACGTGATCGCCGACCGTTACTGTTAGTGTTTTGTCATTGAAGGCGTTTTTCTGTTCGACTGCACCCGGGAATGCGCCGTTCGAGACAACGGTGGTGCCAATACCTGGGACATAGAAGTAGATGTATTTGAGGTCTTTGATCTCGTAGTTCAAAGCCGCTTTGCCGATGAGGCCGTCGACGGTGAGGGTTCCGCGGGTGATTGAGACTGTGACCAGTTTGGGCGGCTTCACTTTGACGGCGTGGAGCTTTTTGCCATTCTCGTCGTAGCCGAGGTTGTCTTTGGTCTGAAAGACGGGCTTGCTCTGAGCGTCGAATAGGGGATGACCTTTTTTATCACGCTGCTGCTTCACCGGAGGGTTCCACATGAATTTTCCGTCGGGATCCTGTCGTTGCTTGCCTTCTTCGTCGAGCATCGGGGTGGGTTCCAAGACGATGACGTCGGTTGGGCCGGTGTATGGCTCATCCTTCTTCTTTTTGCCTTTTGTTGCCAATGGGGTGGTCGCGACGGGTTTCAGCGACGTGGAGGACAGGACCGTTTTGTCTACGTTTGGCGGATCGGCTGGTTTTGCGGGCTGCGCTGTGTCTGCGGGCGAGGCTGAGGCAGTAAGTTGTTGAGCTGATGACGACGCGGGCTGCGTTGCTTGAGTTTCCTGAGCCTCCAGGCGATTGATTGCTGTGAGAACCAAGGCGAAACCGAGCAAGGAAGCGAGTGAAGCAGCATGTATCCGGGTCATATTTGGTTCATCCTCTGTCTCTTTCAGGTCTGGGCGTCCACTAAGGCACCGAACCGATCTCCTAATTCCCTGTGGGGAGGATAGCCGCAACCTTATTAAAAACTTCTAATACTTTCGCCCGTAAATCTACGACTTTATAGGTACTTACTGAATAGGCCGTATGTGGGGTATAGCAGTTTTTTGAGGCTGCCCCTTCGACAAGCTCACCAGACCAAAGACGTAGAAGCCCGGAAGAGCTGGAAGAAGTTCAGCTCTTCCGAGAGAATTAAAACTGGAGGCTTCTATATCGGGGAGTATGCGAACCAGATATTGTCACTGGACTGTCCCTTGTACGCCACACACAGCGCATTGTTGAAAAGAGCTACCCCGACAGGCGCACTTGTCTCTGGTGTTGATCCGTTAGTTTTGATCTGGACGTTTCCCGTGGGATGATTGTTGGCGTCAATAGCCAGATACCAGAGGTTATTTCCGCCCTGTCCTGGGTAGACGACATAGAGCGAACCCTGATAAACGCCGACTCCGGCACCACCTGAAGACTGAGGCGTGCCATGATCCGAGGAAAGAGCAACCCAGTTCGACCAAGCGTTCCCCTTTAACTCGGTAAGGATCAATCCAGAACCTCCTGCCTGAGAAAGAATCATGTACAGCGAGCTGGCATACACTCCCAGTGCAGGGAATCTTCCGCCACTCCCCACCACCTGGGGCTGAAGCCAGCTGCCAGCCTGGAATGGTGCCTGCGGATTAAAACTGCTGGAGTAAATGTTGTCGAACTGCGGCGATACCACAGTCACCGCACCGTTAGGATCGGTAACCGTCACCTCCGGCACAAGATTGTGAAAGGCGAGGTAAAGCTGACCGTTATAGGCGGCAAGCGATGGCTGTGGTTGATTCGCACTAAACCCCAGCGGAATGTTTCCCTGCCATGTATTTCCATCGAACCAGCTCCACCACAGATTCGATCCTCCCTGGCCGGCATACACCATGTGGAGTATCCCGTTGAGGACCGCCAATGCAGGACGATCACTCGACAACGGAACGTTGCTGGCGCTGATTTTTATCTGTTGATTGCCCTGCCAATTAGTAAAGCTGTTTTGACCTTGAGTGATGTAGCTATACCAAAGGTCTTTGCCACCCGAACCGACGTACGTCATGTAGAGCTTGCTATTCAGAAGTGCCAGCGCTAGTCCATGACTGCTTTGCGGAGTCGTGGAACCCGTTTTGATCTGAAAATTACCATCCCAGGTGATTGCCATATAAAGCCCTTTCTCTGCTTAGGAGCGGTTTATGGCTGTCATGCGTCCATGCGTTCCGGAGGAGAATCTTCGGATACACCAATGACAGGCGAGCCCGAGGATGGTTTCGACGCAAGCTCCCGAATCGCGTTCGAAATCACATCCCGGGCATGTAGGTTTTTTGCGGGGCCAGATTGGGGTGGGCGCGTATCGAACGACGCGTCGTATGCGTTAAATTCTGAGCGCTCGTTTCGCAACTTGCGCTCTGTTACATATGAGCTGAGGGCAGATTCTCAGCCTTAGGTGAAGGATAAGAATCGGTAACAACGGCAAGAACCAGTGCGGTTGCTCTCCTGCCGTGTCCCTCTTTCGACCCAGTTGTTTCAGTGAATCACCGGTGTTCGTCGATCAGTTCCGGTTTGCGTACGACGCCATGGATAGGCTGTGATCCGAAATGTTTAATCGCAGCCGGTCCCCCGAACGTCATGGTCATGTTCGAGTAGGTGACCTCATTTCCTCCGGTGATGCAGACGTGCAGGGTCGACGTAGGCGGGCTCGTGGGGTCGAAGGGGGCTGTGCTCCCATTGCCTGTCACCAGGCTGACCGCGCCCATAATCTGAAATCCGCCGGTGACTGGATTCGTGCCAAATTGAGGGCAACCGACTATACCCGGAGTGATCTTGATTCTGGTCAACCTGATGTGGTGGGTGTGAGAACCCTGGCCCCCCTTGGTTGCGTCAAGAACACCGTTTGTCATTCCATAATCGGACATCGTCATGTCTGCTAAGAAGTCGGCCGTGCCATTTTCGTGGAGTTCAAGCGACCATTGGCCATGCATTTCGTAGGGGCTGCCGGAGATTGTTGAATCGAGGGGCGAGTAATCGTTGAGCACGCCGCTGAAATGCACCGGCCTGTGTTCCTGAGCCAAAGCGCAGGTGGCTGAAACCACCAAAAGCAATGAGAGAATGCGTAACGCCGATGACAAGTTTTTGGTTTCCATAAGACATCTCCATGGTTGGATTCGGTTGAGTTACAGACACATGCGAGCTTCATCGCACGGACGGTTCGAGTGAGGCGATATTCAGCGGTGCGAGCGGGACCGTGCGGTTCGACGAGCAGTTTTACCCAAAAGTGCGGCCAGACCGGTAAGCATCATCGTCACGGAGGCAGGTTCGGGTGTTGCGACCGTGAACTCCAGCCCGTAATTGACTGTGCCTACGCTTGCCTCCTGCACCCAGAACGAATACGTTCCTGCTGGTAACGGAGCGGTGAAACCGGTGGAACCCAGCCCCGAAGTTCCCATCATCGGCAGGATGTCTTCGCCGATATCGTCGGTGCCGTAATGAAACCATCCGAGAAGCCCCGTAGCATCGGTAGCGCCTGTCAAGACAGTCACTTCAGGCCCAGATTCAAGACCGATGAACGATTCGCCGAGGGCCCCGAGCGTCGTGGTGCCGGGCAGGACCGTGATGGCGGTCAGGTATTCACCGTTGGGGACGGTGAAGGTGAAGTAATCGCGATCGATGATGCCGGCAGCGGTCTTGCCGGTGGTTCCGAAGACGTCGTTAGACCCTAATGAAACGGTCAGGAGTGTAGGGGTTAGGCCCGAATTGGACAGGTCCCCTGAAACAGCCTCGTTGTAGATTGTGTCTCCATGGGCAGCAACACTGCAGAGAAAAGCAGACGCCAGCAAAACAGTAGTCCTCAGCATGTGTGAAGTCATTGTGTCTCCTTGTTTGATCTAAAGATGAAATTCGGATAGTTGCAGGTCGGTCTCGATCAACGTCTTTTCTGATTGGCGTTGCAAATAGCAACACTCGGACACCATCGGATACCCCTGACATGTATTCAAGCTGCAAGGCGCAGAACTGCCGCCAGCTCCTAGATTTGCCGTTGAATGCGGTCTTTTGCCGTGCCTTTGTAAAGGGAGGAGGCTACAATTCTGTTCCGGCATCATCACAAGTCCGCGACCTGCCAGGAGAGTTTGATGGGCGAACCATCTGTTGGGCAAACGCCATCCGAAAGACCGCTTGGAGACCGGCTGGATTCGTGGAAGGAGATCGCAGCGTATCTCAAACGCGACGTAACGACGGTCCAGCGCTGGGAGAAGCGTGAGGGGATGCCAGTACATCGGCACCTGCATGATCGGATGGGTTCGGTGTATGCGTCGCGGACGGATCTGGATGCGTGGATGCGAAGCCGGAATCCGCGTGGGGCGCAGGAAAATGGGAACGGCAGTGCTGTGCAATCAGGCGCTATTGCTACGGCGATCGAGCCGACGACCTTGCGTCATCCCTTGCACTGGAAGTTGGTTGTGGCGCTGCTAGCGGTACTTGGCGCACTTGGGGTCGGGGTGAACTTCTGGCTTCATAGGACGGAGTACTTCTGGCGAAACCCTGTTGCCGATGCACGATTTCAAAAGGTGACGGACTTTGATGGATTGGAACAGGATGCCGCGGTGTCGCGCGATGGGCATTTTGTGGCTTTTCTTTCGGACCGCGATGGGCCAATGGATGTGTGGGTTACGCAGGTCGGATCAGGCGAGTTTCATAACCTGACGCATGGCAGCGCACCGGAGTTGGTGAATCCTTCGGTGCGAACGCTGGGGTTCTCGCCAGATGGGTCGCTTGTTACGTACTGGGTTCGCAGGCCGGGTGGCGCGGGCGGCGGCGATATCAGCGTTTGGGCGGTGCCTACGCTGGGCGGTGAGACGAGACCTTATCTTGAAGGTGTGGCGGAGTTCGACTGGTCGCGCGACGGAACGCGGCTTGCCTACCACACCCCGGGGGCGGGGGATCCGCTCTTTGTGACAGACGGTGGCGTCCGGCCGGAGAGCAAGCCGATCTTCACTGCGCCTGCCGGGCTTCATAGTCACTTTCCTTTGTGGTCACCCGACAAGGCGTTTTTATATTTTGTTCAGGGTGAGTTACCGAACAAGCTGGATATCTGGCGAATTCACCCTGAGGGCGGAACGCCGGAACGGGTTTCTTCGCACGCCGGGCGCGTCAGTTACCCGGTGCTGTTGGACCGGCGGACCATGTTGTATCTCGCCAGCGATCCTGATGGTGCGGGGCCATGGCTTTATGGCATGGACGTGGTGCGGCGCGTTCCGCATCGACTGACATCGGGGCTTGATGAGTACACGTCGCTGGCGGCGAGTGCGGACGGGCGGCGCCTGGTTGCTACGCTGGCGAGTCCGAAGCGAACGCTGTGGCGAATGCGGATTGATGATTTATTAAAGGGCGATTTGCCCAAGGGTGAACCGCCTCAGAGTTCGGTCGCGTCCCAGATCTCCCTGACCGCGAGCTCAGGGTTTTCGCCGCGGCTGGGGCCCGACTACCTTGTGTATGTTTCTTCAACTGGCGCGAGCGAGAGTGTGTGGAAGCTGGCGAACGGAAACGCTGCGGAGTTGTGGAGTGGGGAGGGAGCGCAGGTATTTGGTGGTCCGGCAATCTCTCCGGATGGACGCCAGATTGCGTTTTCGGTGCGACAACGTGGGCAGGCACTGTTGTACGTGATGGGTGCGGATGGAAGGAATGCGCGGATCGTGGCGGATTCGCTGGATCTGCAAGGTACGCCAGCGTGGGCGCCTGATGGACTCTCGATTTTGTCCGCCGCGAATGATCATGGTGATCCTCATCTATTTCGGATGGCGATTGACGCGCGCTCTGCGCCCAGTATTTTTGTCAAGGAGTACTCGGTGGATCCGGTGTGGGCCCCTGATGGCCGTTTTGTTGTTTATTCCGGACCCGATATCGGGACGACATTTGCGATGCATGCGGTTACGGCTGAGGGTTTGCCGCATGTCTTGCCAGCCCTGACTCTAACCCGAGGAGCTCGGCACGTGGTTTTCCTCTCTGGTGGCCGGGGACTTGTAGTGTTGCGAGGGGAGATTCGGCATAAGGATCTTTGGTTGATTGATCTGCAGAGCGGAGCCGAGCGACAGTTGACCAGGCTTGGTCATGAATTTGATATTCGAGACTTCGACATCTCTCCCGATGGCCGCGATGTTGTTTTTGAGCGTGTGCAGGATCGCTCGGACATCGTACTGCTGGATCTTCCTCGACTCTAGCGTGCATGGAAGATCATTCTTTGCCGCAGAATAACAATGCAGCCTGTAACGAAGCGCTAGAGTCGGCTAGCGCTTCGACAGGTTCTGTGCAGGAAGACAAGGGTGGTTATTTTTTCTTGGCAGGACCCCAGCCACATTTCCAATGACGGAAGAATCCATCGAAGGTGCAGTGAAAGATGATGATTGATAGTTTGGGATCGGGCTGTGGAACATCTCGTTTAACTACTTTGGGTTCCACGAAAAGCTCGCCGGGGCTTGATTCTGAGCTGCGGTCGAAGTAAATTTTGCCACCGTGGTCAACAACCATGGCGATTGCCTGCTGAAGCTCTTCGGCATCTTTCGCGGGGATTTGAGAGAGATCTTCTTTCTGCTGACTAGAGACGGCGAGTTCCTGGATCATGAGTTTTCGCCAGTCGGCCTTGAGTTGTTTGGCTTTTGCAGGGTCAGCAAGAACGCCGGCGAACCATTTGTTAAAGATAGCCGTATCCGGCGGAGTTTTTGAAATATTTGTCACGGGATCTCCTATCGGGGATATGGAATGGGATCAAATCGTACGCTTGATCCGCGCCTGACCACGGCGTTCAGGGGAGGGCGGAAGGATAGTGCCCAGAGGTGCGTTGGCGTTACAGGTTTTTACTGGTTTCTTGTTTTACTCGGTTCTGAGGGCTTGCATGGGTTCGATCTTTGCGGCTCGCCGGCAGGGGATGAAGGTGGCGGCTGCGGCGGCGATGGCGAAGAGCGCGACTACCGGGAGGATGACGGTGAGGTCGGTGGGTCTGGTGTTGTAGAGGAGTGAGGCGAGACTTTTGCCGATCGTGAAGCTGGTGAGGCAGCCGAGGACGAGACCTGTGGTCACGGGCAGAGCAATGGTTGCGAGCATGAGAGTGTAGACGCTTTGGCGAGTTGCGCCCAGAGCCATGCGGATGCCGACCTCCTGGGTTCGGGCTTCGACGGAGTAGGCGAGTGTGCCGTAGATTCCGAGGAGAGCGAGAAGGAGTGCGGCTGCTCCGAAGGCTACGAAGATGCCGGTCTGGAGATGCTCGGGTGCGAGGGAGTCGGAGATCTGGGCGTCCAGAGTGTGGATGCGGGCGATGGTGACGTTGGGGTTGTAGCTCCAGATGGCGTTACGTAGTTCTTCAGTGATGAATTGCGGGTCCTGCTTGGTCCGGACGAAGAAGTAGGTGGCGTAGGGTGGTTTGTTATTGAAGTGAAGATAGACCATGTTGACCGGGGCGTCGCGGAGCGAGTTGCTGTGAGCGTCACCGACGATGCCGACGACGGTGAAGGGCTTGCCGTGAAAGAGAAACTGACGGCCGAGGGCACTGCGGTCGGGCCAGACGGCTTTGGCTGCAGTTTGCGAGATGATTGCGTTGGAGGCATTGCGATCGCGGTCGTCGAGCGCGCGGCCTTCGAGGATGGGCTGGCGAAGGGTGTCGAAGTAGGCGGGGCTTATCCAGCGATAGTTGGCGAGGGCGGAGTTGTTCGAGGGTGTGTCGACGGGAGTGATGCCGTCGATCCACCGCTCGCCTTCGAGGAGCATGGAGCTGACGAGTGATCCGGACTGGACTCCGGGGAGTGCGCGGAGTTTGTCGAGGACGCCGTCGTCAAAGGCGGTGCGAACTTTGTCTTCTTTGAAGGTATTGCCTTGGAGGAAGACGTCGGCTGCGATGACGTGATCAGGGGAGAAGCCTTTGTTGAAGGTGGTGAGATGGATGAGGCTTTTGGCGAGGAGTCCGGCGACGAGAAGGAGCGTGGTGCAGGCGAAGACCTGCGCCCCGACAAGCCATCGGCGGAGAAGGGCACTGCGGCGTGAGCCTGAAGAGCCGCGAGCGTATTGCAGAGCTTGTTGAGGGTTGATGTGGAGAAGACGCAACGCGGGAAGCAGGCCGAAGATGAGTGCGGCGCCCATGGTGAGGGTGATGGAAACCGTTAGGACAGTGAGGTTGACGCTGATGGTTTGGGTGCGTGGAATGGCGAGTTGTGTGTAAGCCGCGAGACGATGCACGGCGAAGAAGGCAAGGGCGATGCCGAGGGCGCCTCCGGTGAGAGAGAGAATGAGGATTTCAGCGAGGGCTGATTGCAGGAGGCGAGAGGCGGATGCTCCGAGGGCCGAACGGACGGCCGCTTCGCGGTCGCGGGTGACGAGGCGGGCGAGTTGTGCATTGGCAAGGTTGATGCAAGCGATGAGCAGGACGCTGAGAACAGCGGCCATGAGAAGCCAGAGGCGGGTCGAGGTTTTGCCGACGATAACCTCCTTCATGGGCTGGATGTAAGTGGAGAAGGCGCCGTGGGCTGGTCCGTCAAGCTGTCCGGGAGGAATTTGGCGGGCGAGCGTGTCATCGAGCGCGTCGAGATTTTCCTGAGCCTGGGTGATGGTGACGCCAGGTTTGAGGCGAGCGAGGGGGACGTAGTTGCCGTAGTCACTGTTGAGGCCGAAGTCATTGAAGTCGATGGCGAGCGGGGTAAGGATCTCATTGTCGGGAAGCTGGCGTGCGAGAGGGACGGGGGCCAGTTCGTTGGCTTTGGGGAAGTAGAAGTTTTTGGGAAGGATACCGACAACCTGATAGGGAGCGTCGGCGATCTGAATGGTTCGGCCGATGACGGTTGGGTCGCCGTTGTAGAGGGTTTGCCAGAGATGCCAGGAGAGAATGGCGACCTTTTCATGGCCTGGAGTGGCTTCTACTGGGAGAAAGTTGCGACCGAGGGTGGGCTGGACGCCCAGGATGTCCAGTAGATTGGGCAGTGAAAGGATGCGGCCGACGAGACGAGGATGATCGTTGGTGATGCCGACTCCCGTGGAACCTTGCTGGAGGATGGTAAGGTCTTCAAAAGTGGTGGAGCTTCTGCGCCAGTTATCGAAGTGGCGGGGATTGGCACCGGTGTAGGGGAAGAGTTTTTCGAGGAAGCGGACTTTTTCCCAGATAACGACAAGACGGCCGCTGTCGCGGTAGGCGAGAGGTTTGAGGAGGACTCCGTCGACTACGCTAAAAAGAGTGGTAGTGGCTCCGATGCCGAAGGCCAGAGTGAGAATGGCCGTGAGAGTAAAGCTAGGGGACTTGCGGAGCTGGCGAAGGCCGTAGCGGATGTCCTGAAGGATGGATTGCATCGGTTACCTCGGGCGAGATGAGTGTTTTGGTTTTAGGATTCCTGCTGTCCTGGAGAGATACGCACGAGAGGTAACTTTGTTCGCAGCTGACGGATGGAGTGCGAGCCGCAGGGCGCCTCGAACTCTGTACCGGTCTCTGTTTTTGCTGCGTCGTGAGCTAGAAGCCGCCGACGTCGATGATAGCTTGGGCGAAGGCCTGTGGGGCTTCCTGGGGAAGGTTGTGGCCGACACCGCCGGTGATGAGCCGATAGTCATACTTACCGGAGAACTTGTTGCGATAGGCTGTGCTGGGACCGTGGATTGCCCCGTTGGAGTCGCCTTCCATCGTGATGGCCGGCACAGTGATGGCAGGAAGTGCGGCCAGTCGCTTTTCGAAATCGTCATATTTCCGCTCACCATCCGCTAGGCCGAGCCGCCAGCGATAGTCGTGCATCACGATATCAACATGGTCGGGATTGTTGAAGGAATCTGCTGTGCGGTTGTAGGTAGCATCGTCGAAATTCCACTTTGGCGATGCCTGGTGCCAGATGAACTTATTGAACTGGTTGAGGTATTTCGCATAGCCCGCCTTGCCTTGCGGAGTTGCGAAATAATACTGGTACCAGAACAGGAACGCTGGCTCGGGCGGCAACGGCGCCTGGTTGCCCGCCGGGCTGCTGATCAGATAGCCGCTGACAGAAACGATGGCCTTGCAGCGTTCCGGCCATAATACTGCCATGACGTCTGCTGTGCGCGCGCCCCAGTCGAAGCCGCCGACGACGGCTTTCTGAATATTGAGGGCATCCATCAGAGCGATGATGTCGAGGCCAACGAGCGACTGCTGAGCGTTGCGCATGGTTGTGCTGGAGAGAAAGCGCGTCGTGCCGTAACCGCGGAGATAGGGGACGATGACGCGGTAGCCTTTTGCAGCTAACAGCGGTGCAACGTCGACGAAACTGTGAATGTCGTAAGGCCAGCCGTGAAGGAGAATGACTGCCGGACCACTGGCGGGGCCTGCTTCAGCGTATCCGACGTTGAGGAGGCCGGCGTTGATCTGTTTGAGTGAAGCGAAGGAGGTATGTGTGCCGGGCTTCGTCGCTGGAATGGCTGCTGAATTTGTTCTGGCCGATTGCGCCTCTGCCGAGGCGAAGATACCTAGTTGGGTTGCTGCAACGGTTGCGACCGTAGACCTCAAAAACCGACGCCGCTGCAGGTTGATTACTTCACGAGTCTCGAATGTGCTCATGAGAGGCCTCTCCAGGCTGAATTGCCGGTGCCACAGGCTTAGACGGACCCCGGTGAACTATTGTTTCGATGCACGGGAGAACAGATTGGCGCCATTTGGCAGTGACGGTCAGGTTGAACGTGACAGTTTGCGTGAGCCGAACGCCGTCGGTGGAGATCGCAGTGACTTGATATTGGTAGGTGTCGAGAGGGGTCTGCGGAGGTTTGGGTCGCCTTCGCTTCCGCAGCCGGAGGACTCAGGGCGGTGATTGTGAGCACAGTTGCCAGTAAGTGACTGCGGGTGAAGGGAGTTTTGTGATGGCGGGTGCGGCGGAATGTGGCCCAGAAGCAGGGGAACGAGGCGGGAAAGAGGCAGAAGATGGTTTTGTTCTGGAACTGGTAAGTTTTTTTGGCGGTGGCGTTCGGGAATTACGGCGGTACTATGGTTTCCCGTTGTCGGAATCCGCATTACTTTCCAGTTGTAGCAGGTACTCAAGCCCGCGCTCATGCATCTCGTCGAGGAAGTCTTCATGAGTCGTGTATTGGATGGCCTGCATGCCAATGACAAGAGCGGCCGCTACGTTTTCAGCTTTGTCGTCGATGAAGAGGATATTGGCGGGGGCGGTGTGGAGGCCTTTTGCGGCGTGGAGGTAGATTGCGGTGTCGGGCTTGGCCGACCGAAGGGCGTGAGACCATGTTCGGTGATGGAAGTCGGCTAGCCACGCATGTTTTTGGGTGAGGCCGGCGGACATGCCATCGCCGATGTTGGAGAGGACACCAGTTGGTATGCCGGCTCTCTGGAGGCGTTGCGCCCACTCGAGCATGGGAGTATTGATCCGGGACCAGAGATCGGTATCGGTCGCGATGAGCTCGGTGAGTTGCTTGGGAGTCAGGACGATCGATCCACCTGCGGCGACGGTGTTCCAGTAAGACTCGGCGGTGAGGTCGCCGGAGTCATAAGCGTGGCGGTGAGCCCAATACTCGCGATCGAGAGTCTCTTCGCTCATACCAGAGATGGAAAGCATGCGGGCCCATGCTGCTGGGTCCGGTGGCGCGGAGAGAACCATACCGTAGTCGAAGAGAACTGCTCGGATCGGGTTCATGGGTAATGCTGATTGTATGGGACTGTGGAGAGCGATGCGGCAAGGATTCCGGACAGACGTATTCGGCTTGGCACCTGCGGGTTGTGATTGGTTGGAGTGCTGTAAGTGTTAGGGCGGAGTACTTCCACTTCGCGAAAAACACGAGAAACGGGTCACCGGGCTCGCTCGGGGCAGGAAAACATAATCCTGAATTCAGCAATGATGAAGCTTTCTCGGGGGTACAGTGAGATCAGCGATTTTTTTTGAGTTCCGCTAACATCTCTCGATATGTCTTTACGGCATCTGCTGGAGACTTCTGTGTTCCGATCCCAGGCCTGAAGATCGCCGTTATTAGAGCGCGTGACAGTTCAAGCGCGATAGTTTCGTCTTTTTCTAACATTTTGATGTTCCTCTTCTTTTTCTGTTTTTGCCTTTCCATTCAAAGTAGCCCAAAACCTAGTGGAGAGTTGCGTTGTAGATGGTCTCGTGTTGCGGCAGGAGTGCTCCGACGATAAGGCCTCCGACGCCTCCGATGACTGCGCCGATTCCAGCAGGAAGGGCTTTGCCGCCGATATCGAGGCAGAAGGCATTAGGCGCGCACCCTTTGTGCTGGGCCGCACCTATCCCAGCTCCAACGCCGGCGCCGACTGCGCCAATGATGAGGGAGTTGCGGAGGCGGTGTTTGTTCTGCATCAGCTTGACAGTGCGGACGTCTGATTTTTCGAGGCTCTGTTGGCCGCTTGTCTGGAAGGCGATGGATGCGTCGGAGGCGTTGATGAAGGTTCCGGAGTATTTTTTGGACGCGGTGTCGATGATCTGAATCTTCTGGCCTGAGTGGAGAGAGTTCAGGTTCGTCCAGGCGGTTGGACTGGCCTGAGCCAGAGAGACGCAAGGCAGACTGAGGACGACAAACAACAACAGAATCTTTCGCATGAGACTCCTATTTCTAATAGTGGCGGCAAGCATATATCGTTTCGCTGCTTTTCCGTAATCAATTTCGAATCTCCTAAGAAGTTCAGACAGATGAAAGGATTGGAGCGTGAATGTCTCTCGTCGATGAGGCCCGCAGGCTCTACCATGGTTGGGTGAGCGATCGGTTTTCTAAGCGGACAGGTTGGGATCTGGGAGAGAGTGCGTTTGCGGCTGCGATTCGCGAGGCGCGGACGGCGGGGCGCGAGCTGATCGATCTGACGGTGTCGAACCCTACGGTTTGCGGGTTGGAATATGACGCGGAAGCGATTCTGCTGCCACTGGGGGAAGCTCGAGCTTTGACCTATGATCCTGATCCCCGCGGGATGCGGTCGGCTCGGGTGGCGGTGAGTGGATATTACCGGGATCATGGGGCTGAGGTTGATCCCGATGCAGTGGTGTTGACTACGAGTACGAGCGAAGGATATGGGTATTTGTTTCGACTGTTGTGCGATGCGGAGGACGAGGTGCTGGTCGCACAGCCGAGTTATCCGTTGTTCGATTTTCTAGCGGATCTCGAAGATGTGCGGCTGAAGAGTTATCCACTCTTTTATGACCATGGGTGGTGGATCGATTTTGGCGAGCTGGAAAAGCGGATTGGGCCAAGGACGAAGGCCATTGTGGTGGTGCATCCGAATAATCCTACGGGGCATGGGACTGGGGAGGAGGATCGGCGACGGTTGGAGACAATCTGCGTTCGACATGGGCTGGCAATGATTGTGGATGAGGTTTTTCTGGATTATCCGCTGGGGGAGGAGCGGCTGAGGAGCTTTGTGGTGGGTCCGCTTTCGGCGCTGACATTTGTGCTGAGTGGGATGAGCAAGATTGCCGGACTGCCGCAGATGAAGGTGGGATGGATTGTTGGCTTGGGGCCGGAGTTGGTTCGGCAGGAGGCTATGGCGCGGCTGGAGGTGATTGCAGATACGTTTCTGTCGATGAATGCCCCGATGCAGATGGCGCTCCCGATGTGGTTGGCAGAGAGAAGAGGGATTCAGAGGCAGATTCTGGCACGGGTGCGGGAGAATCTTGCGGCGGTGCAGGAGAGTGGGATTGAGGTGTTGCGAGTCCAGGCGGGGTGGAGTGCGATTTTGCGGTTGCCGTGGCGGGGTGGGGATATGGATGCTGCCGGGAGATTATTGCGCGAGGCTGGAGTGGTGGTGCATCCGGGGTCGTTCTACGGGATTGCCGAAATGGGACGAGTGGTGGTGAGTTTATTAGGATCGTCCACAGGATTTCAACAGGGTTTGGAGCGCATCGTGCATGCCGAGAAATTGAACCATGCTAGTTACTAGTTCAAGCGGTGCTTGTAAGGTGTTAGTTGTACTTATCCATGTAAGTACCTGATTTTAAAAATTTTGTAGAAATGGATTTTCCAAACGCTCCGACCCAATAGTTGTAGCTGGTCCGTGGCCAGGAATGATCTTTGTTTCGTCGGGAAGTGTGAGGAGACGGTCCTGGATAGAACTCAGGAGTTTACGGGTGTTGCCGCCAGGAAAGTCAGTGCGGCCTACTGAGCCAGCGAAGAGAGTGTCTCCGGCGAGCAGGAGGGTTTGGTCCGGAAGGTAGAGGCAGATTGACCCTTCAGTGTGGCCGGGGGTGTGGAGGATCCTGCCAGTAATGCCTCTTTGATTGAGTTCCGGGTCGACTCCGATGGTGATTAGCTTGCCATCGTCGAGGGTGTCGTCAGGGGCGTGGACGGTAGGGGTGGGGACGCCCAACCAGGCGGCCTGTTCGTCCATGATTTTGATCTGCTCGAGGTCTTTCTGATTGAAAAGGATGGGGGCGCCGGTAATTTCTTTGAGGCGATGGGCTCCAGCGATGTGGTCGATGTGGGCGTGGGTGATGAGGATCTGCTTGACGGTGAGTTTATGTTTGGCAAGGAGGAAGAGGATACGGGGGATGTCGTCGCCGGGGTCGACGACGATGGCCTCGCGTGAGTACTCGTCGCCAAGGATTGAGCAGTTGCACTGGAGCGGACCTACGGGGATGGTTTCGAGGATCATGTCCTCAGGGTAATACTTAACTCCTTGGCACCGATTTGCTCCAATGACCTTGGTTATAGGGAAGGCCCTGGAATCGCGATTTTCGAGCATGAAAAATGCGCAAGCCAGAGGCCTGCGCATTTTTAGAACTTGAAGATGCTACTTCTTCGCCGGTGTTGTCTGGGTGGTCTTGGTCCCAGAGAGGACGGAGTGATCTGAGGAAGAGTGTGCAAGCGCGACGGTGAGCGCGATCGAGGTCACCATGAAGACGATTGCGGACCAAGTGGTCATCTTGGTGAGGAGGTTGGCTGCGCCACGAGGGCCGAAGGCGGTCTGCGAACCCTGTCCGCCGAAGGCACCGGCGAGGTCAGCTGATTTGCCCTGCTGGAGGAGGACGACGCCGACGATGAAGAGCGAGACGATGACGTGGATGGTGATGAGAAGACCGACCAGCATGGTGCGTGTTACCTCTTGGTTCCGGTGAGATCCGGAGAAATTTTGTGGATTGGTGCGGAGGAGGGGACTTGAACCCCTATGCCTTGCGGCGCAAGCACCTCAAGCTTGTGCGTCTGCCAATTTCGCCACCTCCGCGCTGTATCTCGACGCTTGGAGGGCGTGAGTTGCGGTGTGCAATCCGAAGGTTAGTATACCATCCCCGACGTGCCAGTTGGGTCGCCTGAAGGATCCTCGTTTGCCCGGGATGAGCCTTTTCTTCGCGGTCGATCGACCTGACGGTGTAGATGGAACTATCGTTGAAAACAGCAGCGTGACCACAAAGAGGTGGGTGCGGAGGAGTGTCTGTCGTAGTGACACACACTCCCCCGCATTGGCGATTGCCTCCGTTAGTTAATCCACTTCGGGGATGCCTTGGTGAGGATGTTGACCAAGGGCTGTCCGGCGGGTGTTGGTTTCACTGCGCCTTCGCGGACGATCACAGTCGCTGTCATGTCTTTGCCATAGACGGTCTTGTTGGCGTCGTCATCGGTATCGAGACCCGCACCACTCAGGGCTGCGCCGGCGAACAAACCACCTTTGGCTCGAGAGTAGGTGAGGACGTCGACGTTAGTGTCGTTCGCAGCAAGTGCCTTGGCTCCTGTTGGGCCGGCAACCGCGGTCGCGTCTGCGCCGAGCTTCATCTTGCCCGAGAGGATCTTCTCTGCGCCGGTCTTGCTTTCGACGAGCAGGACGTAGTCAGTGGATGAGGTGCCAAGTTGGACGCCAAGGCTACCTGTGTCCAGCTTGTACATCGCCGGAGCGGACCATGGGCCGCGCATGTCGACACCACTACGGCAAACGATCACGCCTCTGCCATAGGTGCCACCGATGCCTACGGCGACCTTCTTGACGGAGGGGAAGACCAAAACGCAGACTGCTTTGTGGAGATATGCCGGAGGAATCTCGTCAGATTTGGAGAGGATCTGTTTTAGAACTTCGGCCGAGTTGCCCAAGCGATCGTCGATCTTGTTTTGAGCAAAAGCCGGCAGGGTCATGGCGACGCTCACGAGAGCTAATACTGCGGTTTTCTTCATGATCAACCTCTCTTATTTTGACCGGGAGCCTGCCTCTTCTGGACTAAGAACTCCTACGGTTATCTGGTTCATGTTCAAACTACCGACCAACCGCAGGAAGCGAAACTGGCAAAATTACCAGAGATATAGGTGAAAAGAAGGCAATCGAGAGGTTTTACGCTTCTTTTCGTCGCAGCAGGATTCAGGGATTTTCGCCAGAAAGAGAACTGGCCTCTTCTATCGAAGAGGCCCGTCATCTTATCTGCGGCTGAGGCTAACGTTGCGAGGAGAGATCGGTTGGTGGAACTTCGGGGGTGGTGGCCGGCGCTTGTGCCGCGCGCTTTCTCTTTTTGACTGGCGGTGCAGCATTGGGCGGCCGTTGTTTGCTCCCGTTGCCATTTTTCTTCTTGTCGGTGGTTTCGATGACGGCCCGCATCCAGTAATTGCCGTCGGCGTCGACCTCAATGCCGTGAACTTCGCGCTCGAAGCCGGGGAAGCGTTTGCCAAACTCTTCGATGGCGAGGATAAGTTTGATGACCGGGCTTTCGGCACTGCCGAGACGCTCGCCGGGCATGGACATGGGAATGCCCGGAGGGTAGGGAACGAGCATGACTGCCGCGATGCGGCCGGCCATCTCCGAGAAGCGGACCTTCTCTGTCTCGCCGCGAAGAAGCTTCTGGTAGGTCTGCGAAGGGGTGAGGATCGGATCGAAGTCTTCGTCGCAGGCGTCGTTCATGAGGCCGGAGAGATTGAGCTGAACCATGGCAGCGTGCATCTCGTCGGATAGCTCTTTGAGCGAGGCATTGCGATAGCGTACGGGATATTTGAGGACCAGCTCGGGGAGAGCTTCTTCGAGTGAGGCTTCGGAGTCGTAGAGACGCTTGAATTCGAAGAGATTTTCGAGGAGCGCGCCCCATTTGCCTTTGGAGGTTCCGACGGAGAAGAGAACGAGGACGGTGTAGTCGCCGGTGCGGGCGATTTCGACGCGACGGCCGTCGAGGAACTCGGTGATGATGGCAGCGGGAATGCCCCAATCACTGACGACTCCCTGGGCATTGATGCCGGGGGTGAGGATAGTGACTTTGGTCGGGTCAAGCATGCAGTAGCCGTCGGCTATGTCTTCGTCCTGATAGCCGTGCCAGTCTTCGCCGGGCTTAAGTGTCCATGCGCTAGAGCGATTGGTGAGAAGACCGTCAGCGGCTTCTTCGAGGAGATAGGTTTTGCCGTCGAGCGGGTCGAAGACATACTCGGGCTGGTAGAGGCGGAAGAACCAGCCCTGTTCGGCGGCACGAAGACGGTGAGCGATGGAGGACATCGCTTTGCGGAAGCTGATGGCGTCCTGCAGGGTTTCGGACATGAGGGTGGGGCCTGCGGGCTCGTCCATCATTGCCGCGGCTACGTCCAGGCTTGCGATGAGTGGGTAGAAGGGCGACGTAGTGCCATGCATCATGAAGGACTCGTTGAACTGATCGTAGTCGAGTGGAGCGCGAGGGCTGAGCTTGACGTGGATCATGGAGGCCATGGAGAAGGCCGCGAGCATCTTGTGCGTGGACTGCACAGCGAAGATGGTGGGGCGGTCGGGCATGTCGTCGGGAACGCCCATGGCAAAGCGGCCCTGGTAGATTTCGTGGAATTTTGCGTAGGCGTACCAGGCTTCGTCGAAGTGGATGCGTGGGACTGATTTTGAGAGTTCGGAGACGACTTTGTTCACGTCGTAGCATAGTCCGTCGTAGGTAGAGTTGGTAACTACAGCATAGGTCGGGTTTTGATTGGGCACTCCCGTTGTGAGTGGGCTCTTATCAATGATGCCGCGTATGAACTCGGGGCTGAAGCGCTTGAGCGGAACGAGGCCGATCATGCCGTAGCCGTTGCGCGTGGGCTTCATATAGACGGGACGCGCGCCGGTAACGGTGAGGGAATGGCAGATGGATTTGTGGCAGTTGGCATCTGCGAGGACGATGTCGTCTTGTGCGATGACGCCATGGCCTACGATCTGGTTGGAACTGCTGGAGCCACTCAGGACGTAGAAGGTCCAGTCGGCGCCGAAGATCCGAGCGGCGTTGCGCTCGGATTCGCCGGGAGGTCCGAGGTGATCGAGCCAAGAACCCAGAGGCGAGGTGGAGATGCCGAGGTCCGAACGCATGATGTTTTCGCCGAAGAATTTGTGGAACTCCATGCCGACAGGATGTTTTAAGAAGGCGACGCCGCCCATGTGGCCGGGAGCGTCCCAAGAGTAGGCACCCTGATCGTTGTACTTTTTGAGTTCGCGGAAGTATGGGGGGAGGAGTTGTTCATGGTATCGCTCGACGGCGAAGTCGACACGGTTCGCGATGAATGCGGGAGTATCACCGAAGAGATGGATGTATTCGTGGACCTGTTTGACGACCTCGAGCGGGAGTTCGCTGACGAGAGTACGGTCCGCGATGAGGAAGATAGGAACCTTTTTATTGCGGCGACGGACGGCACGAAGGATGCCAAGTGCGGCGCGCTCATCGAACTGGTTCTCACCTTCGAGGTCCCAGTCGAGGAGGATTGCAGAGTGCGACGGATCTGATGTGACAAGAGAGAGTCCATCTTCCGGCGTCGATGTACGGACGACTTCATAGCCTTCGAGCTTGATGGCTTCGACTAAACGCTCCATGGCCCGATCGGAGACAGACTCCGTGCCACCTACTTCACTAGCAATCAAAAGAACCCAACGACCTTCGCTCATTTACCTCTCACTTCTGGAAATAATCCATATAGAGAATACAGCTTGTTTTTGTGGGAGGTTGATGGAGTATGAATTTGACGGAAATGTGACGAATGGTGGTCGATTTCGGGTGATCGAGTCCGGCGTTAGCAGTGGGGTTATTCAAAGGGTTTCGGGATGTGCTTGAGCGGGGGTTTTCGCTGTATGAGCCTGTAACTTGAGAGCAGCGGTAAAGGTGGATTTCGAGAGTGTGACCTATGAACAGGCGATTATTTTTGCGAAACGTCAATCTGGCTGCAGTTTCTTTTGCTGCGGGTGGAGGGTTGCTTGGGTGCGTGAAGAAGCCGGTTGGCGCGGCGATTGCGGCTGGGGCTTTGCCGGTGAATCTGCCCGAGACTTCGTGTCATCTGCCTCGTGTGAGGGTGTCGGCTGATCGCGAGATTCGGACTGTCGTGGGGTTGCGTCCGTTTCGGCCTTCGGGATTTCGGGTGGCGAAGGAAATGATTGGTGAAACGGCTGTGGTGCATAACTATGGGCACGGTGGCGGCGGAATTACCCTGAGTTGGGGTACTTCGAAGTTGGCGGTGGATCTTGGACTGCCGGGATATGTGGGGCGAGTTGCTGTGCTGGGGTGTGGCGCGGTGGGTTTGGCTACGGCGTGGCTGGCACAGGAGGCAGGGTTCGATGTGACGATTTATACGAAGGCGATGCCTCCGGAGACGACATCGAACATTGCGGGCGGTCAGTGGATGCCGGTGAGTGTGTATGACTCGGACAGGATGTTGACATCTGAGTTTCGAGAGCAGTTCGTTGCCGCGGCGCGGTACGCGTATCGGCGGTATCAGATTATGACCGATCCGAAGTATGGGATTCGGTGGATGAGGAACTACAGCATCTCCGAGACACCGTGGGAGTCAGGGGGGCGCGGGGGATTGATGGGGCGGATTAGCGATTTGCTGCCGGAGTCGAAAGATCTGCCCGGAGGAACACATTCGTTTGGGAACAGATATGTGCGCCAATTTGATGGGATGATCGTTGAACCCCCAATTTATCTGCCGTCGATGTTAGCGGATGTCCGGATTGCCGGAGGTAAGGTTGTGGTGAGGGAGCTGAAGGGGCTGGATGAGGTGCGTGCGTTGCCTGAGAAGCTTGTCTTCAACTGCACAGGACTCGGAGCGAGAGCATTGTTTGGGGACGAGGAGTTGACTCCCATTCGTGGGCAACTGACGATGCTTCTGCCGCAGCCCGAGGTGACTTACGCGACGGTTTATGAGAACACCTACATGTTTTCGCGGCGCGACGGGGTTGTGCTGGGTGGAACCCATGAGATGGGAGACTGGAATCTGCAGCCAGATCTGACGATGAAAGCTGCAATTCTTGCAAAGCAGGCGAGGTTGTTTGGTGGAATGGGCGATTGTCGAACTGTGGCCGGCTAGAAATGACGGATGAGGTCGGCGAAGGAAGCAAGTTCGAGAAGGTGTTGCCCGCTGGGGGGTTGATTGACCACCTCGTGCTCGAGAACCCAGGTGAAGTCATGGGGGATGAAGATCGCGTGGAGGCCAGCGGCAAGGGCTGGGTTGACGTCCGAGCGTGGGCTGTTGCCGATCATCCAAGTGGTACAGGCTTCGCAGCTGTGGTGCGCGGCCAGAGAGCGGTAAGCCTCATCATGCTTTTCGGGGAGAACCTCAACGGCACTGAAGTGCGGCGCAAGACCTGACCGCTGGAGCTTGTCGGTCTGCTCTTCGGGATTGCCTTTTGTGACCATAATGAGGCGATGACGTGTGGCCAACTCGGCAAGAGTCGGGGCGACGTTGGGTAGGAGTTCGATTTCCTGATCTGCGATGGACTGGGCAAAGCTTTCAATACGGCGATGTTTTTCCGGCGTGAGAGGTTCGTCGGCTAGTTGCTCGAAGCAAGTGATGAGCGAGCGGCGAAAGCTGCGGAGACCGTATCCGTGAGCCTTGATGGTGGCGTGTTCGACCTGGTTGAGATGGCCGCGGACCTCTTCCGGAGTGTGAACGCGGTGGTCGAGATAGGAGATGAAGCTCGTGATTGCCCGCTCGAAGTAGATGTTGTTCTCCCAGAGGGTGTCATCGGCATCGATGAGCAGAGTCTGGTTAGGGGGGTGGCGCTGGGCCAGATTTGAAGCGAAAGCTGCGGCCTGTGTCGAATCGGTCACGAGGTTGATTATAAAGGCCGAGTGTTACGAAGGTGCGACGAGGATGCCACGCTTGGGGGATGTCTGACCCGATTGGGGTGTGACAGATTGTAGGCAATGGTTAAGAAAGAAGTTGTGCGATTGGATCGAGTGACATTGAGACGAGCAAACCACGATCGAAAGGCCGCCGCCGATGTTGGATATCGGGTGTGGAATCCGTTCGATGCGGAGCTGCGAGTCGATTCTGCCGGGCGCAGAGAAGAGATTGGCAAGCGCCTTATACCAGTTCTGGAAACAGTTGAACGTTAAAGAAAGATAAAAGGCAATCAAAGGTATGATTCCGGAGATTGGCCAGCGGTTTGGGCCTTACGAGATCCTCGACAGACTGGGCGGTGGTGGTATGGGCCTCGTCTTTCGGGGATGGGATGAGCGTCTGCAGCGCGAGGTCGCAATCAAGCTGCTGCATGACGACTACGCGATGCCCGGGATGCGGGAGCGATTTCTGCAGGAGGCTCGGGCAGCGTCAAGGCTGAACCATCCGAACATATGCACGGTCTTCGATATCGGCGAGCAGGATCGCAATCCCTACCTGGTAATGGAACTGCTGGAGGGCGAGACGCTGAAGGAGCGTATCGAACGAGGGGCTCTGCCCGCGGATGAGATTGTTCGCTATGCGGTCGAGATTGCCGATGCACTGACGGCAGCGCATTCGAAGGGGATTGTGCACCGTGATATCAAGCCGGCGAATATTTTTCTCGTGACGAAGCCTCACGGGAGAAGTCAGGCGAAGGTCCTTGACTTCGGACTGGCAAAGATTGAGTTGGAGGCTCGTGGGCGACGCGAGTCGCAGGTGCTGAAGCTCGGATTGACTCAGGCGGGATCGACGGTGGGCACACTGTCGTATATGTCGCCGGAGCAGGCGCGCGGCGAGTTGCTGGACGCTCGTTCGGATCTGTTTTCGCTAGGAATTGTGTTATATGAAATGGCCACGCGACAAGTTCCCTTTAAAGGGACGACGAGCGCGTTGATGTTTCTGCAGTTGTTTCAACATACTCCGGAGCCGATACGGAACTGGAATGAATCGGTACCGAGAGCGCTCGAGAAGGCGATCTTTAGGCTGCTGGAAAAGAGCCCCAAGAAACGTTTTCAGAGTGCGAGGGAGTTGCAAGAGGCGCTGGGAAAGACGGGAGGCAAGTTGGACCGTGTTTCCTGGACGAAGCGAGCCTCGTCACCCGTAGTGCCACTGGTGCGCGCGAGCGATCCAGTGGCGTGGCATCGAGGAGACCGGCGATCGCAGCTTATGAACGCCGCGGCTGCTCCGGGAATCCTTCGACCTGTGCGCCCGCGTGGAGTCGACCGCGGCAGTGTCGGGATGACGGCTATGCACTTTCTGCGTTCGACGGTGGTTGCTGTCGAGAGTGCGGCGATGCCTGCACAAGTGCGAGCCTCGCGTGCCAATGTTGAGCGAAAAAGTGTTCGCAAACCTGCCGGCTATCCGCAACCGGCACTCTCGCGACTGGGGACCAGTCTGGCTCAGTTTGAGTGCGTTATCGATGAAACCGTCTCCGGGGAGAGTGCGAGGAGAGACAGCAGCATTCAGTTACTGGTTGCAGAGTCCTCGAAGATCAGTTCGAGGACACAGTTTCGGATGGTGGCTGTTGCGGCGCTGATTTTGACCGGAGTCGTCGTGATGGCCCTGGGGTGTAGCGGAGTCTTTCGGCCGCTCGTGCTAGGTGCGAACGATCATTTGCTGTTGACGGTTGTGCAGAATAGGACTGGCGACAAAGCTCTGGATGGAACGGTCATGCAGGGGTTGGAGATCGCGCTGCGTCAGTCGAGATCTCTGAATGTGCTTGGTGGAGAAGCGTATCGGGCAGGCGTCCGACAGGTCGAAGTGGAGAGAGGTATCTCGGCAGAGGGGGTTCCGGAGCAACGAGTAGCGCAGAACGTTGGAGCACGGGCTTATCTCTATGGCGAGGTTAAAGGAACAGCGCCTTATGTCATCAGCGTCGATGTTTTGAAGAGCGACTCGAACGACAAAGTAGAGACGCTGGAGGAGCGAGCTGCCAACAGGGCAGAGATTCCTGCGGCCATTGGCAAATTGGCTCTGGATATTCGTTCGGCGATGACTGAGGACACTAGAACAGAGGCTCGGAATAGTATTCCTCTTGAACTCGAAGGCACCGGTAGCGTTGATGCGCTGCACGCGTATGCGGAAGGCGAGGCTGCGCGACAGAGTGGACATGTTCGCGGCGCGCTGAAGGCTTATACAGACGCGGTCAAGCTCGATCCGAAGTTTGTGCAGGCGCAGATGCAATTGTCATGGCTTTACAGCAGAGAAAAGGCTGAGGTTGCCGCGGCGAGCGCCGCTGCCGCTGCTCAAGCTGCCGTGGGAAAGAATAGTGAAAAGCTAAAGCAACTGGCAGAGTTTTGTTACGAGATGAATTCTGACGGAGACTACGATCGAGCGCTGGAGATGATTCGAAGATATGTGGCTCGGAATCCGTCTGATGTGGATGGAAGGAACGATTTAGCGCGAGTGCTTCGTGCGGAGGGGAATCTTCCAGAGGCATTGCAGGCGGCTCAGCAGAGTTATAGTGACAATCCCTTTAATGCAGGTGCCTATGGTGAGGCTGAACTTGCGATGATCGGAATGGATCGTTACGAGGCCGCACTACAAGTGGAAGGGCAGGCTGAGCGGGTGGGAGTTGCGCCAGGTGGAAACGCACTGCTTGCAGGATATCTTGCGGGGAAGGACGATGTAATTGCTGAGCAGGGAAATGCGATGCAGGTTGCGATGTCAGAGGCCGTTGCCGATGGTGGGGCCACGTATGCAGAACTCTATCGCTACGGGCTTTACCTGGACAACATTGGACGGACGGATGCAGGTTTGGAAGTGTGGAGGGCGGCGTCGGCAAGGGCAGGCAGTACACCGGAGCTTGCATCGACGCAGGCGTCGATGCTGGCACAGGGAGCGCTGGATCGTGCATTGATGGAAAGATGCACAGTCGCGCTCGAACTTGTGGATGAGATGAAGGGGATGCCGAAAGGGCCGATTGCGACCTTCAACGCCGGTATGGCAGCAGCACTTTGTGGGGATCAGGCTTATGCGGAGAGTTCGATTGCAATGCTGCAGCAGAGCTTTTCGAAAAACTCGGCAGTGGGGCAGTATCTTGTGCCGGAGTTGCAGGCAGCGTCTGCGATTGGAGTGAATGAGCCGGAGAAGGCGCTCGATACGCTAACCGCGCTGCAGCAGTTTGATGATATGTCGCTGAGTCCTTACCTGCGGGGGATGGCAAACGCGGCATTAGGACAGATGCCCGCCGCCATTCGGGATTTTCAAATGGTGCTGGCACATCGGGGCGTCGACGTTATGCTCGGGGGCAATGCTTACCCGATGGCTGAGATGAACCTTGCGCGGGCGCTTTTGGTGAATCGAGATAAAGCGGGAAGTGCTGATGCTTACCGCCGATTCCTTACAGCGTGGAGAGATGCAGACCAAGGACAACCATTGATCACTGAAGCGACCGCAAAGACAAACGAAACGCTGCGGGCGCGACGCTAAGATCCGCGATAGTTCAAGGAGCAGACACAACGCTGGCAGGTTGTGTTGGTTTCGATGTCAAGTGCATCTCTGAAATTGCGGGCTGCGTCGCAGTTGATTACTTCTTCGAGAGAAGCGGAGGCAATGGTTCCAATTGTGCGATGGAAGAAGCAGGGCCGCACGGAGCCATCGACTTCAACTACTGCCGAGACCCAGGGCGCATTGCACATAGGGGACCGCGGTGCGAGCTCACCCAGATGCTCACGGAAACGTCGAGGAATGTTGCGCAGCTTGTCTTCCGACTCGAGTATGTACCGGTGGCGGATGGCTGAATGATATTCCGCGATGAGTTGCTCGACCTCGTCTTCAAGCGCTTTAACTTCTTCGATGGTCAGGGCTATTTCATTTTGTTTCTCGCCTGGCCATATGAGTGCGCGATTGAATGCCTGTGAGGTCAGGTCTACTGGGAGAAACGAGATGGAGTCGAGACCCATCGCTCTCGCTGTGTTGATGGTCTGGCGCAGGTGTCGGTGATTGGCCTTCTGAACAGTAGTTCTGCAGCTAATGGGCAACGCTGGGTTATGACGACGCACGGCTGCGATGCCTTTGTGGATCAGGTTGGAGGCGCCGTTGATGCGGCGAATGGCGTCGTGAATCTCCGGGGGGCCATCA
Organism: Edaphobacter sp.; assembly: GCA_035570955.1. Classification (GTDB taxonomy): domain Bacteria; phylum Acidobacteriota; class Terriglobia; order Terriglobales; family Acidobacteriaceae; genus Edaphobacter. The sequence goes on from DATMKY010000038.1 coordinate 99,667, forward strand.
ATGGACAGGATCACGTCATCGAACAACAAAGCTACTTCTTCGGAGCGTTTTTGCAGCAGAACGCCGGTCGTAAGAAGAGTGAGTTCAATGTTCTGGCTTCGAAAGAAGTTGCAGAGAGTAGCGAGATCGTTGTGGAGAAGCGGCTCGCCGCCAGTGAGAACGACACGTCTTACGCCGAGGTTTTCAAGAGACGCCCGGTGACGTTCGAGATCATTTGCGCGAATTTGATCGTTGGTGTCACGCTTCCAGATATCGCACATAGTGCAACGGCAGTTGCAATTCGTGTGGACGTTGAGAATGAGAATAGGGAGCTTCGTAATCCGCCCGGAAGTCGATGAGATCGCCGAAGCTTCATGCAGCGCTGGCATGATCCACTTTCTTTCCACCGAGGCGTAAATCTCGTCCCAGGACCTTTCGCGCTTCGGTGATGAGGTTTTCGACGGGGGCCCGAAGCCAGCGCAGATGACCGTCGATTGTGAGAGACTGCAGGCCGGACTTGAGTGAATCGGGGAGACGGGCGTAGAGGGAAGAGTTTACGAGTTGGACTCGTCCGCCGAGCATCACCAGTTCGATGTTGTCGAAGGTGAGGCTAGCGACCGTTTCGGCTGGTGTGAGTCCTTGGTTGCGAACCGCGATGAGGTCTGCGATGGAGCCTGGTTTGATCTGGCCTTCTCCATTACGGAGACGAAGAATATTTGCCGATTTTGCCGTTACCATTTCGTAAAGCGAATTGATGTCGAGGCCGATCTCGTTGCGGGCAAAGTCGATTTCGTCGAGTAGATCGCCAGCCGACGTAAGGGGCGAGTCGCTTCCGAGGACTACCGTATTGATCGATCGAATTGACGTGGAGGAAGGGGTGCAGTGAAAGAGAAATTGGTTTGAGGTAGGACAGATGATGACGGCTGAACGACGGCGGTTAAGAAGTGCGATCGCCTTGGGGTTCATCGCCAAGCCGTGCACCAATACGGTGCGATCGTCGAGTACCTGCATTCGATCCAGGTCGAATATTTCCTGAGCGCTGCGAGCGTCAATCCCCTCTGCTGCGTGGAGGATAAAAGGCAGGTTGGGAGGGGTGTGATCGAAGTTGCGGATAAGGTTTGGATCCATTTCGAGCGAATGGGCCCAGCCGAACTTCGACAGGACGCGAACGGGAAATTGACTAGAAAGAAGTTCGCGCGAGAGCGGGTTGTGATGACAGACAGTCGTCACTCCGCAGAGAAGATTGCGAATGGCTCCCCACCACAGTCGGACCGCACGTGGCACCCTTCGATGGCGCGCGATAAGGGCTGCGTGGGTGCGATGAATCTCCTTAGCCCATTCGACGGAGTTTTGATAAGGACCGGCGCCGAGATTAGGAAAGAGACCGAACTCTAAGTGATCATGGGCGTTGATGAGGCCAGGCAGAAGAAGATACCCGGAGAGGTCGAAGCTGGTTGAACTAGTAGTGGCTCGTCGAGAGCTGGATGTGTCGCTTGTGATGGAGCGGACATATCCGCGCTCGATTGCAACTGATGCTGAAGTCGCTGTGTCGGGTCCGAGTGCGTAGCTTGCTCCGCTGATGGTCAACTTCTCTGAGTTCTCAGAGGAATGATGCGGTCGCAGTGTGGAGGCTGCCTGTTTTCGAAGGTGCAAGATGTAGATGGCGGGGAGATTTGCAGAAGAGTTAAAGGAGTCGAGTTTTCCGTTTTGCTCGAATGTGGGTTTGTCCTGCAAGTCAAAAGCTGGTTCTACGCTAGAAATAAGTTCAAAACCGTATGTCTGGAAGATCTCGATAATCTCGAGAAGGGTGCGGTCATAGGTTTGAAGTAGCTCTTCAGTTCCGTTATTGTTGAAGGCTCGTTTCCAGTTGCAGGCCATTGCTGTTTCCTGATGCATGTCCGTGAAGAAGACGTTGGCGCCTGGACGTGTGACACGATGGACTTCGCGAGCAAATACTTCGATGTCTTCAACATAGCTAATGACAAACGAGGCTAGAACCAGGTCTATCGCCCCATTTTGAATGGGGAGTGCAAGACAGCTGCCGAGGCGAAGATTAGACGCTGTTCCGAGTTTGGCGGAGGCGCGCTGCAGCATCTTAGATGAGGAGTCTACTCCGACTAAACTTGCGGGATGCTGGGAGGCAAGAAACTGCAACCATCTGCCTGTACCACAACCGGCGTCGAGTATGTCGAGGCCGTTGAGGCCAGGTAGCATTCGAGTGAGATAGCGATGTTCGAGTGCGAGAAGCGGATTTGGCTGCTCGTCGTAGACTCCTGCCCAGTTGTCGAAGACATCGGATGGGGTAGCCATCATGGTCGTCATAGACTCTCTCGCTTCGGTTTGCGCAGATTGATGAAGTCGTTCGCCCACTGTAGCTCGATGGGGAAGTTGTAAATGCGCAAGGCGTAACGCCACGAGCTGAGAGTTTTGAGAAGCATGCGGCTCCATTTTGGAGCGAGTATGTCTTGTACCGTAGGCCAGCGCGAGCCGACGACAATTTCGAAATTGTCAATGAGCGCTTTTGTCTTGCGTTTGAGCCAGGGCGCCTGTGTGTCGATGCGTAGGGTGAAGTCCATCCACTCTTTAGTGGCCCACTCTGCCGGTGTCGATGGGAAAGAGATCTGACCGTCGATCTCGCCATACATTTTGCCCCGCTGAGGTACAGGCGTGTAGTGATAAATAATGATTTCGGAGTCGGGATTGATTTTCTTGAGTTTGCGAATGAAGCGGAGCGTCTCGCGTGTATCGCGCTCGGGGTCGTGAGGATTGCCGATGACGAAGGAAAACTCGGGGATGATGCCAAACTTTTTTGTGCGTTCAGCTATGTTAACGGTTTGATCGGTAGTGATGCCCTTCTTCATCTCCTTGAGGGCCCAGTCGGAGCCGGACTCCGCACCGAAGAAGATCATGGTGCAGCCGGCACGCTTGAGTGCTGCGAAGGTTTCGTCGGAGTAGCGCGACATGATGTCAACGCGAGCTTCGCACCACCAGCGAAGGTTCAGATGTTCGATGCGTCTGGCTAATTCAAGGGCGTGGTCTTCGCGGAGAAAAAAGTTCATGTCGTAGAACTGCACGGAGTCGGCGCCATATTGTGTGACGAGATGAGAGAGTATTGCTGCGGTCCGTTCGGGAGACTCCATTCGCTCTTTGTTGCCGTATGCTGCGTGAACGCCGCAGAAGCTGCAGTTGAAGGGACAGCCGATGCTGGCGTGGTGTACTGCCGTACGTTTTCCGAAGAAGGACGGACGGAGGTACCTTTCTACCGGGATGCGGTGAAAAGGATGCCAAGGGAATTCGTCTGGCCCTTTCATAGGCCGCTCGGCGTTGTTGCGCGGCAGACCGAAGATATCTTTGTAGGAGAGTCCGAGGATGGACTCGAAGGAACGCTTGCCACGCATGGCGTCGAGGAGTTCGAGAATGGTGTCTTCGCCTTGGCCGCGGACGATGTAGTCGACATATTTGGCGTTGAGCGCGGAATCCGGGTAGACCGAAGGGAAGTAGCCACCCCAGACGATTTTGACATGCGGATAGACGCGTCGGACCTCGCGTGAGGCTTCCATTGCGGCTACCATCTGCGGACCGGGCATGACGGTAACTCCGAGAAGCTCGACGTTGCGGGTGGCAATGAGTTTGAGAATGATGTCGATTGGGTTGTCGTCGAGGTTACCGTCGACTATCTCGTACTCTTCCCGATCTTCCAGCACAGCGGCAATGGCTAGGATTGCAAGCGGCATGCGGCGATTGCGTGGGCGGGTTGCGCGTGGATTGAAGAGGATGATCATTTAAACGGGCACCCGATCGAAGAGAAGCAGCATGTGATCGCCAAGGATGCGGAATCCGGGCAGAAGAGACAATCTCTCGTCGATCGCCCGGAGTGTATGCAACAGACGAGGATGCTCGCGAATCCATGGTTCAACGTAAGAAGGAGGAACCGTAACGCCGACACCTGAGATTGAACGCAGAACGAAGAACGGTGAGAAAAGGCTCTCAAGCTTCCTGACTGTGGGGTAGTAGACGTTGATGGCGTACTCGCCTGACCGTGCTGTGGCATGGCCTGGCCACCTGCGGAAGGCCTTGCGGAATTTTCCATGCAACGAATACCAGACCGTTTCCCAAGCGCAGAAGCGTGTTGAGAGACAGAGAAGAAGTGGAGCATTTGGCTGAAGTAGTGAAGCCAGATCAGCTCCAGTTTGTTCCAGATCTGCTACACAGTTCAGGCCCGAGAAGTTGGAGAATGCGCCGTTGAATTCGGCAGTCGGGCGAAGTTCGCGGATGCGCTCGGTTGAGAGATGGTTGAACGATACCGGCGCGCCCGGAGCCTCGTTACGAATACGCATGGAGGCGACCTCAATCATTTGACTAGAGGCATCGCAGGCTGTGACGGAGATTCCGTTGCGAGCGAGAAAGAGTGCGTCTTCTCCGGTCCCGCAGTTAACTTCGAGGAGATGACTGCCTTTGGGGAACACGTCGAGGAGAACGCTCCAAACCGCATTTCGTTGAGCGCGGCCGATCATGGATCGGGTGAAGACTTCGTCATACTCTTTTGCCATTTGGTCGAAAGCAAGAGCTGCCTGTGGTGGTGCGGTTGCCGCGAGGGTCACGCCTCCACCTCCGCTTGTGTGGAGAGAAGACCTGCGCGTGAGGCTATGATTTGTTCTCGCAGAGTCGTCGCCAACTCAGAGTTAACGTCAGTAGTTCCGGCGAGACGCGCAAGCTGAGCTTCACTTCGGAGGAGCCTATCGGCATGACTGTAGAAGGTTCGGGAGTGTCGACCCTTGATCATGATCTCGCGGTCTGTAGTTGCTCCCCAAGGTTTAAGTTGGACCAGCCGGTCAGAGATGTTTTTGTAATATGGCGTTCCTTTGATGGGATAAGAGACAGTTGTGAAGAAGATATCTGGCTGCGAAGTACAGACGTGTTGGATGGTGGCTTCAATGTCAGAGAGGTCTTCGCCTTCGTAACCCCACATGAGAAACATGCCGCTTTCGATGCCGCGTTCGCGCGTGAGTGCGACCGCTTGCTGGACCTGTTCAACTTTGACACCACGATCCATTGCGTCGAGGATGCGCTGGGATCCACTTTCTGAGCCAATCCAGACGCGGAAGCAGCCGAGTTCGGCAAGAAGGTCGAGCATCTCGGCGTTAAGACGATCGGCTCGTGAGATGCATTCGAATGGAATGTGCAGGTTGCGGCGACTCATCTCCGCAGCGTAGTCCCGGATCCATTTGTGGTTAATGGTGAAGACGTCGTCGGAGACCCAGACCATATCGGGCGAGTAAGTTTCGAGGAGAAATTCGACTTCATCGACAACGAGAAGAGGATCGCGCCTGCGATGGGTTTGCCCGAAGACCTGGTGGCTGCACCAACGGCATTTGTAAGGACATCCGCGCGCAGTGATGAAGTTGACCGATCCTTTGCCGTGCGCTTCGCGCCATGTTTTTACGTAGCGGCTAACATCGATGGCGTGACGAGCGGGCCAGGGCTGCGCATCGAGATCAGGGATTTGAGCGCGTTGGGGTGTTTCGCGCATAACTCCGGATGGATCAAGGTAGGCAAGGCCAGGAATTTCTGAGATTGAGTCGATTGCGCGAGCGCGAAATGCAGTGAGCAAGTCCTGCACAGTGAGCTCGCCCTCACCGAACACGACAAAGTCTGCTCCCGCTTGAAGGTATTCGAGTGCATAAGCACCTGGCTCGGGGCCGCCGACGAGTGTTTTCCAGCCTGCTTCGCGCGCGACTTTTAGGATTTCGACGACGTTGCTACGCGTCATCAAGTTGGCATAGATGCCGAGGACCGAGGGCGTTTCCGTACGAAGATGCTTGAAGAGCGACTCGCGATTGGAAAACGTGGTGTCGAAAACGTCGACATCAAAGCCTTGGTTGCGCAGGTGAGAGCAAAGATAGAGAATTCCGAGCGGAGCATATGGCTTCATGATCTGAAGCTCTTTGGGATCTTCGTAGAGGAAGTAGCCGTGGGTGAGCAAGAGTTCTGTCATCTAAACCTGCCTTGCTGCAGCGAGCGCATGGAGCGGGACGAGTTCCTGACCTGCAATACTGTCTGAGGTGCTTCCGCTGAAGGTTGTTGCCTCAACATTTCTGCACTTCGATTCGAGCTCAAACACTTGCTGCCAGAGAAAACCAGCGTCCACAGACGCCGACGAGTCTGCAGCGCTCCAAGAGTTAACCTCGGCGTGGAGCGCATTTCGGAGTGCCATGTAGAAATCGTCTTTGTAGGCAGCCTGAAACATAACGCAGAGATCGTCGCTGTCGGTCCAGTTACGTTTGGCGCCGATCTGCTCCTGGACACGCTCGTAGAAGATCGTGCCGGGGAGTGGATAGGAGAAGGAGATTCCGATGTCGTCGGGACGTGTGTTGCGAACGATTGCGATCGTCTGCTGGATGTCATCCCAAAGCTCGCCGGGGTAGCCGAATTGCAAGAAGTAGCATGCGTGAATTCCTGCGTCGAGAAGACGTGCACGCGCAGTAACAACGTCGGAGACACGCAGCCCTTTGTCCATTGCGTTGAGAACTTTTTGCGAACCCGATTCGACACCCATCCAGACTTCGGAGCAGCCGGCACGCTTAAGTGCCGTGACGTTTGCGTGCGTCATGAGATCGGCTCTGGATTGGATTTTGAAAGGGAGGGCGCAGTTCATTGCTTCAATCTCGTTTGCGAATTCTTCGACCCATTTGTGATTGAGAGCGAAGACATCGTCGCCGAACCAGAGGTGCTGGACGCCGTACATCTCTTTCAGTTCCCGGATCTCCAACGCAACGGCGCGGGCTGGGCGAATCTGGAATTTATTGCCAGAGATCGGTTTTGCACACCAATTGCAGCGATAAGGACAGCCGCGGCTGGCGACGATATTTGTGGAAAAAATGCCATGAGATGAGAGCCATGCCTGACGGTAGGGCTCCAGATCGATCAGCTCCCGGGCCGGTTTTGGGAGATTACTCCAGGATGGATTCTTTGGAGTCTTATCCGCGCTTTGAATCGTATTGCCCGCTTTATCGAAGTAAACGAGGCCGGGAACCTCCAGGTGCGAATGGCCGGAGAGAAGGGAAGAGCAAAGATCAACAAGTGTCTGTTCGGCTTCGCCGCGAAGAACGAAGTCGATTCCGTTGTGGAGATAGGACTCAGCCTGATCCGTCGCATCGGAGCCGTGAGCGATGACGATGGCTCCTGCCTTCTTTGCCTCGTGGGCGAGTTCCCAAGCGAGTTCACGCATTCGTGTCAGGCACATCTTGGAGAGAAAGTTGAAGTCGTCCTCGTAAATAACCACGATTTTGGGACGGAGCTGCTTGAGAGCATTCGAGAAGCCTGGCTTTGGGGCTTCGAGCATAGTGTCGAAGACCGCCACGCAGATGTCTGCTGCGCGCAATGCAGACGCGGCATAGAGCGTGCCGAGCGGCGCGTAGGGCTGCATTTTGCGAACCTGCTTGGGATCGTACGGTAGGTGGTAGGAGTGCGTCAGCAGTACGTCAGGCATCGCTACCTTCCCCCTTTCATTGAGCTAGCAGGCATTCGCAGGCTCCTTTGGAAGCTCCTGCCCTGTAACGAGGGAGCGGCGCAGGATAAGACGTTCGGATAAATTGGAGAGCCAAAGCTCCCACGGAAAGGAGTAGCGACTGGAACGCAGGCGCCAGCGAATGGGAGCTTGAACGATGAACTGAACCGCACGATGCAACAATGAAGGGTTCTTCTTACGGTCGATCTGATTATTGAGCAGAAAATACTTGAGCATACGCTGGAGTCGTGCAAGCTCTCTTCCTTTGAGCCATGGGAGCATGTTGGCGCCGAGTGGCATATTCATCCATTCGCGGATGCTTTTCGGCTCGGGCACACCCATCTCGCGCAACTGGGGCCAGATGGGAATGCCCGGATATGGTGTGAAAATATTTGGGGAAAAGTTAACATTGGAGAATTGACGGCTAATGTCGCTCATTGTTTGGAAGGTAATGATGCGATCTGCTTCGGTTTCACCCGGGTAGCCAAAGATGAGATTGAAGGTGACGCGAATCCCACCCAGTTGCGCCTTGCGCGCGGTCTCGAACATCTCGTCGACACGTTGATGCCGTTTGTTCATTAGTTTGAGAACAGATTCGGAGGTTGATTCGGTGCCGAAGCCCATGTGAGAGACGCCGCTGGCTCCGAGGAGGCAAACGTCTTCTTCGCTCATGCGGCAAAGGAAATCAGTCGATGCCTGGAAGGTCCATTTGAACTTCACGCCTGAGGCGAGAATGCCTCGAGCGATTTCGAGAGCGCGTGGGAGCTGGACGGGAAAGTTTGAGTCGAGAAGAGCGACTTCTTCGGTTCGGTATCGGGTGACGAGATCGAGCATCTCAGAGACGACGCGGTCGGCAGAGAGCGCGTTGAAGCGGCGTTTGTAGAAGACCTGGTCGGTGCAGTAGTTGCACGCGTAGGGGCAACCGACGCTGGTAGCATAGGCAAGCTTACGGATGCCGCAGAGCTTTTCATATGCGTCGAAGTCTGTCAGATCAAAGGCCGGGATGGGAAGGGCGTCGAGCGGTTCTACCTTACGGTCAACGTTGTGGATGCGCTGCCCATCGTTCTTCCAGGAGAGGCCGGCGATGTTGTGCAACGTTTTTCTGTCAGCGAGAGCTTGCGCGACCTCGACAATTGTTAGTTCGCCCTGTCCGCGAACTACCATGTCAACGAAGTCTTCGCTGAGCGTCTCGTCGGGCAGGAGGGAAGGATGCCATCCACCGAAGATGACTGGCAACCAAGGAGCATGATTTTTGACGTTGGTGGCAGCTTCAATCGCGCCCCGAATCATGGGACCAGTAAGAACGGAGATGCCGATGCAGAGCGCGTCCACGCTTTCGCACTGAATCCGTGTGAGATAGTCAGGCTCAATTGCAGCGTCGATCATGATGACATCGAAGTTCGCCTGCCGAAGAGAACCGGCCAGGGCTAACAGACACAGAGGCGCTCCAAGTGGTGGCCCGTCGTAGGGCGGGTAGAAGAGAATTACTTTTCCTCGACTCAGCACGCCGCCTCCAGTGGAATCTCGTTCGGCTCGAGGCGCTTTGCGTCGATAACAGGTTTGAAGCCCGCAGTTCGTTCTTTGAGTTTGTCGTTAAGCCAAAGTTCGACGGGAAATTTATAAACACTGTGATCGAGGCGAAGACGTGCAGGGAAGGAGATGCACTTCTGAGCAAGCCGGGTGAAGCGTGTGCGGCGATCGGCTCCGATCGGAATACGATCGAATGCAATGCGCAGATAGTCGCGCATGATTTGCAGTTCCTTGTGATCTTTTCCGTTGAGCCAAGGGAGTTTCGTGTAGCGGGGAAAAAAGTCAGCCCAGCCTTCGAAGGTGTCGGGCACGTGAACGCCCAGCTCGGCGATTCGATTCATTACGGGAGCGCCGGGGTAGGGCGTGAAGATGTTGGTCCAGAACTCGGCGCCAGTGAATTTGCGGCAGACGTCCATGATGAAGCGAATGGTCTCGCGTCGTTCGACTTCGCCTTCACCGGGAAATGCAAAGATGATATTGAATGATGGGCGAATACCGGCCTGGACGCAGCGGGATGCACTTTCGTAGATTGTGCCGAAGTCCTGAAAGTTTTTGTTCATTGCCTTCAGAACTTTAGGTGAACCGGACTCGGCGCCCTGGCAGATTTGATGGAGTCCGGCTCGATGAAGGAGCTTCAGGTCATCGACTGAGAGACGCGAGGTGAGGTTTGTGGTGGCCTGAATACTCCATTTGTATTCGGAGCCAGCTCGTACAAGGCCTTCGGCGATGGCTCGTGCGCGATCAAGATCGACGAGGAAGTTGTCATCTACGATCCACAACATTTCAAGGTTGTATCTTCGGCTGAGATCAACGGTTTCTTCGACGAACTGCTCGGCGGGAAGTGCGTTCCATTTACGCCCGTAGACGCCTGCATTGGTGCAATAAGCGCAGTTGTAGGGGCAGGCGAGGCTCGATGTGTACATCGCCCAGCGCTTGCCGCAGACTCGTTCGTAGGCGTCGAAGTCCGCGAGGTGATAGGCCTTGGGAGGCATGTCAATGAGCGGTTTCAGTGGGCGCTCGGGAGTAAAGATCAGTTTGTCGTCGCGCTTGAAGCCGATGCCAGCGACGAAGTCAGGTGCGGAGTTGTTTTCGATGTGGCCGATGAGTTCCAGAAGAGATTCTTCACCCTGCCCGCGAATGACATAGTCGATGTAGGGTGCTTCGAGGGTTTGAGTGGGGAGAAGGGAAGGGTGCCACCCGCCGAGGATGACTGGAAAATCGGGATTCCAGGCTTTGATGGCCTTGGCGATCTCGACTGTTTCGCGAATCATTGGACCAGTGACTAGAGAAATTCCAAGACACAGTGCATCGCGAACTTCCTCGAGAACCCGTTTTTTGTAGTCCGGAGTAATGGTGGAATCGATGAGAACGATTTGATAGCCGGCACGGATCAGCGGAGTTGAGATAGCAAGAATTCCAAGGGGCGCAGTTGCATCGGAGCTCGCGAAGGATGGGAAAAAGAAGACGATTTTTCGGGACCTGGGCACTACGAACTCCTCGCTTATTGGGGACGATAGGGCTTAGCTGAAGCGCAGTTGTCACATCCGTGTCAGCGGTTTGTAAACTTTTTCTTGGTGCCGAAATTGCTCTGCGTTCGTGGGTTAGAGTGAAGCCCAGCGATTGTTCTATGCTCTCTATTTCAATTGACGAGACGGTATTGCCTTATCAGAGGAGTCTGTGCTTCGCAGGCGCGAGGTGCGATCTGCGTACCAATTCGCCTGAGTTGGTGACACTTCTGGGGGACTTATCGATTTCGGGCTCGAGATCAAATTCGAGCAACTTCACCATGCGAGTTGTAGTTGCTGAAACGCTTCGTGACGGCACGGATGACCCTTATTTTCGAGGACTGCACCATGTCGTTATCGCTTCCTTCGGTGAGTCGAATATTTTTGTGTTTGACATACTGCGCCGCACGCTGAGCGCGCATGTTTCCGGAGTTGTGGCACGCGATGATAGCTTCTGGAAAGAGAAACTGATCCCGATTACGCTTGGAGTATTAGGGGCCGCGATTGGGCTAGTTCCCGTGCATTGTGCCTGTCTGGAGGTGGATGGCCATGGTCTGCTCGTCGCAGGAGCGTCCGGCGCAGGAAAGTCGACGTTGTCCGTGGCGCTTGCGCAGGCTGGATTTAGCTACGTCTCGGATGATTGGACGTACATCTCAGAAAGCGAGGATGGAATTGTGGCACACGGAACGTCAGCTCCTGTGAAGTTGCTTCCTGATGCCGTGAGGCACTTTAGCTCTCTGCAAAGACATGCTTTACGGACATCGATGAACGGAGAGTTGGCTTATGAGGTCGATATCGCTCGAACGTTCTCCGTCCGGACGAGACGAGAATGTGAGCCGCGATGGCTGCTATTTCTGGAGAGAACGGAAGGTGCTGAAGTTGAATTTACACCGATGTGCTCTGCGGAGGCCAGGAACTATGTCAGTGCGGGCGTAGAAAGATTGCCAGTCCGACTGCACGAAGCGGTTGCGTTGCGGGAAAGGACGATTGAGCTTGTCGGTCGGTTGCCCTGCTGGCGTTTTCGGTATGGTGGCTCACCCCAGTTCGCCGCGGAGCAACTACTGGACTTCGTCGTCAGTCGCCGGCAGGAGATCTGCGCATGAACGGCGAGCGAGGATGGCATCCTGATCTGCTTCGTAGATTTGTTGCCACGCCATATGTGTTTCGCGGAGGAGCGGAGAGCCTGGCTTGCATTGAGTCGAATGACCTCGAGATTGCTCTAAGCCTTTGGAACGCGAGATTCATTTGCCGAGGGCAGAACAACAGGGAGCTTTCGTGCAAGGTCATTCGTGAGGCGGCGGGATCTGCGGATGGTGCAGAGATGGTTGTCATTTCCGACGGTCCGCTAAGAGTGCTCTATCAGGGAAGAACAATTCTGATTCACGATTGTGAGAGCGCGGAAGTTCTCGGATTTGTCTCTTCCGACGTAAAGGCTCCAGAGCTTGTTTCATTGCTTCTACCTGCACTGTTCGCGCCCCAAAGTAAAGAATTCGTCACGACAGGTGCTTTTACAAAGAAGTGACAAACAGCATATTCGATGATGACAACTGGAGATGCACAGTCCAATAGGTTGAGGTGGTGAGAAGGGAACGACGAGGCAGCGAGTGGTCTGTTTTGGTATTTATTCGAGAAAAAGCGAATTAGGTTCGAAACAATCTACCGACGAGATGCATGGTAGTTCAAGAGCCAGTCAATCCGATTCCTAAACTGGAAAGGCGATGTGAATGCGAAATGGAAGATTTGTGAAGGCCGTTTTTATGGGATGTCTGACTATTGGCCCTTTGGGTCTTTCTGGGTTCGGGCCACCTTCAGACGGGCCGCGGCGAATCGAGGTTTCGGTAAAGAAATTTGCTTACAGTCCTGCAGAGGTCACGCTAAAAAAAGGGGAGCCTGTCGTGATCGTATTGACGACAGAAGATGTGTCCCACGGGTTGAAATTTAAGGAGTTGGGTCTGGATTCGAAGTTTGATAAGAAAAAACCTGGCGAGCTTTCTTTCACGCCCGACAAGGTCGGGAATTTTGTGGGTCACTGCTCAGTTTTCTGCGGGTCCGGACATGGTTCGATGACTCTGACGCTTCACGTGACGGAGTGATCATGCGACCATCCGCCGTTGCCTTGGTACTCGGTTTAGCTGCGGGTATGGCAGGATGCAAGGCGAATCCGCCCGGCAAAGTAGAACGTAGCGTTATGAGATGGACGAAACATACGTTGACGGTTCGGAATAAGTCGGAACACAACCCGCTACCTGCCAGTCAGGAGAATATCGCAGCAGGAAAAGAGGCCTTCTCGCATTATTGCGTCGCATGCCATGGCATGGACGGCCAGAATACGGGCGTTCCTTTTGCAGATTCGATGTCTCCGCCAGTGCCATCGCTTAAGTCTTCGGAAATTCAGTCCTACTCGGATGGACAGCTAAAGAGAGTTATCGAATACGGAATTGGACCTTCGGGTATGCCCGGATCCAAGGGGATTCTCAGCGATGACGAGATCTGGTCGACGGTTCTTTTTATCCGGAACCTTCCTCCAGCTGGCAGCCTTGGCGAGCCGCCAATGTACAGCAAATGAAATACAGGGGATTCAAATCAGAAGTTGGTTGAAACGAGCGATATGAACCGGGACCTGGCAAAAGCCGTGACTGATGTCTTTCGCGAAGAGAGGTCCGGCATTTACGAACGGCTTGCGGCTTTTGAGTATCGGCAATGGGTTAAGACGTATTCCTGGCTCGATGCAAGCGGTCTCGCACTCTATTTTCGTGATCGTGTCCGGTTACTAGGGATCGAAAGCGCAGTTCCGGATCGCGCCCTTGAGCGTCTTGAGAAAAATGCGGCCGACAATCGGAATAAGACGGAGGAAATGTTCGGGGAGTTCCTCGAGATCAATCGACGATTCAAGGTTGCCGGCGTGACATATGTGAATCTCAAGGGATTCAGTCTTATACCAGATGCATGCGCAGATGCCGCTTTGCGTTGCCAGTTTGACCTCGATTTTCTGGTAGCCCGTAGCGATACCGTGCTTTGCGAGCAGATATTGGAGCAAAACGGATATGTGCTGACCGGCGTCGGTAAAGACGTTCGAGAGTACAAAGCTGGTTCAGGGCAAGTGCCGTCAGCGCGGGATCTATACAAGGCTAAGCAACAAAAGTCTGTTGAAATTCACTTTGCTGATTCCGAGAAGAACGAAGGGGCCTTCTCAACCGAGAATCTTTCGCGAATTCAGTGGAACCGGTTTGATGGGTTTGAAATTCCGGCTCACTCGGATTGCGATAAATTTCTTGGTCTGACTCTTCACCTTTTTAAGCATCTCAGGAGCGAATGGACGCGCGCTTCGTGGGTTCTCGAATACGCCAATTTCATTAGATTCCATTGCGACAATGAACAGCTGTGGCTGGAAGTGAAGAGATGTATGACGAGCTCTCCAAGGACGAAGCTCGCAATTGGGGCGGTCACACTTTTAGCTGACCGGCACTTTGGCAGCAAGCAGCTCCCGAATATCTTAAGAGGAGCTATCTCCGAGTTGCCAGTATCTGTTCGATTGTGGATTGAGCGATATGGGAGCAACGTGATCTTCGCCAAGTTTCCAGGGACAAAGTTCTATCTTTTGCTTGAAAAATCTATTTCGCGCAAGGACGATGTTGAGTCTTTCAAGATGCGCGGGAGATTATTTCCCTTTCATCTTCCACCAAAAATTTCGGTTGGGAGAGAGGATGCAGGATTGCTTGAGAGGTTGAAGCAATTACAGGTTGAGGCCAATTTTGTACTCTTCCGCCTGCGGTTCCATGTCACTCAGGGAATTGCTTACATGATCGAAGCATCTCGCTGGAAGAGGAATGTTGCTTCGTTGCAGAGCTGATGGCTGTTTTTTAGGCTGTGTAGTTGTTTTGTTCGACTGAGAGAAAACGATCCGGGAAGGTCACCAATACCTAAGTGACAGGGCGGAGCTGTAAACGGCTCTTAAAAATTGGTTACAGGTGGTATCTCGTTAAACAGGAAATGGACAACGGTTTTGATGGCATCGCAGACAGTTAATTCGCCGATTCTTCCAGATTCTTCGTTGGGCTGGTATGCGCTGCACATTCGGTCGCGGCATGAGAAGCGTGTGGCGGAGCGGCTTATTTCGCAGGACACGGAGACTTTTCTGCCTCTGCATCGAAGTAGGCATACATGGAAGAATGGAGTCCACGTTGACGTGGATCTACCGCTATTCCCTTGTTACCTGTTCGCCAGGGCAGCGATTCATGATCGGATCCGACTGTTGCAACATCCGGGTGTGCTTGGATTTGCAGCTTGTTCAGCAAGGCCCACGGTGATCTCCAATGAAGAAATTTCTATTCTGCGAGCCGCGACAGAAGATCTCAAGGCTGAGCCGCACCCCTATCTGAGCAACGGAGACGCGGTGCGTATTGTGTCAGGCCCTTTGGCCGGGATAACCGGGATCCTGACGCGACGCAAGGAAAAATATCGGGTAGTACTTTCGATTGAAGCCATTATGCGGTCGTTAGTGGTGGAAGTGAGTGAGTTTGAAATCGAACCGATGGAGAAAAAGCGACGTGCGGGCTAAGAGCGGTTGTAAAGCAATGGCTGGGGAGCGCGGACGAGTAATCGCCCCGAGAGCGCAGGTTTTTATCTTGAACGGGTGCGTACGACTGCTTTGTACGCTCATCGCGGCATGTTTGTTGTCCCCTTTGGTTGTGCGGGGACAGCAAGTACCGGTTCCAACCTTGCCGACGACCTTGCCAACGACTACTCCGTCTACTTCGCTGCCTATCACGCCGACTTCTTCAACTCCTAGCGACGACGACCGGAGCGCTCAGGCGAGAGCCAACGCGAATGGTACTCCTCCTTCTAGTACTACTCTTAATCCAAATCCGACTGGTGTGCTTACGAGCAGTCAGATCATCAATCTGCTGCAGGCGAGGCCCGAGCTGATTGTCGATATCAAAGGCGTTATGGCGGAGTACCTCGCCCAGCAAGGGAACCCGGTCCAAGTCGACCAGATCACAGACGACATGCTGTACAGGGGAATCGCAACCGACGCAAATCTTCGGACATCTCTTACGATCTGGCTGCGGGCTCGTGGATATGTGACCGACGCAGATTTCGACTCGACGGAGATGGACTCACGGGGTTCTGATGAGCTTACAAGCACTCCGTCGACGACGTCGACGACGACAGGAACGTTGGCCGCAGGAACAACCTCAGATGCAGCATTGCTCGATTTGAACACAGGGCAGAATCGCTCAACGAGTTCAACTGTGGTTCAAGGAACACCCACTACGTCAAGGGCGACTGCGAAGAGAATTGAGACGCCACCGGCTAAGCCGGATCGGAATAACCCGAGTTCGATCGAGGTTGTCCATCAACCGACGCCCTATAATCTTCAATCGCTTCGTGATCTCTATACTCAGGTTCCTGAACAGACCGTGAAACTGAAACGATTCGGGTCAGACATGTTTCTCGAACGCGGGCTGGCAACCCGGCAAATGTCAGTCGATATTCCTGTGGGTCCCGACTACATTCTTGGTGTTGGCGATAGCCTTACGATCAATCTTTGGGGCGGAGTTTCTCAGAGCTTTTCACGCACCATTGATCGCGAAGGGAAGATCGCGCTGCCGGAAGCTGGAGCGATCGTTGTTGCGGGTTTGTCTCTCGAACGGGCTCAAGCACTCATTCAGAGTTCGTTGAGTCAGCAGTTCCGGGATGCAAAGGTCGCAGTGACGATCGGTCGGCTGCGAACTGTCAGAGTTTATGTTGTGGGCGATGTGCAGCGCCCGGGGGCCTACGACATCAGTTCGTTGTCGACGGCGTTGAACGCGCTGTATGCAGCGGGTGGGCCGACAAGTGTAGGGTCGTTGCGGGTGGCACGGCACTATCGCGGGAAGACCCTAATTAGCGAGGTTGATCTTTACGATTTTCTATTGCACGGTGTTCGCCCGGATACGAAAAGAATCGAAGATGGCGATACCATTCTTATTTCACCGGTTGGAAAGCAAGTGGCAGTCGGCGGGATGGTGAAGCGCCCTGCGATTTATGAATTGAAGGATGAGACGAAGGTGTCAGATGTGCTCGAGGATGCTGGCGGATTGCTGGCATCGGCCTCCCTGACTCATATATCGATTGAACGAGTTGAGGCGCAGGGCCACCGCGCTACGCTAAATGTAAATCTCCCGCAGGGAAGTACTGTTGATTCGTCAAGGAAGCTACTGGACGGGTATGCCGTTCAAGATGGTGACCGGATCACTGTAGCTCCAATTCTGCCGTACAGTGAGAAAGCAATTTATGTCGAGGGACACGTAGTTCGTCCAGGAAAATTTCCTTATCGGGAAGATATGAAGCTGACCGATGTATTTCGGTCGTATCAGGATCTTTTGCCGGAACCAGCAGACCGGGGCCAAATTATTCGTCTCATGCCTCCAGACCTTCGACCCGAGGCAATCGATTTCAGTGTTCCCGATGTGCTGGCGGGTAATGATCCTATTCATCTTCAGCCGTTCGATACGATTCGTGTCATGGGCCGTTACGAGGTAGATGGACCGAAGGTTCAGGTGCATGGAGAGGTTCTTCATCCGGGAACGTATCCGCTTTCTCAGGGAATGACTGTTGCACGCCTTGTTCGAATTGCTGGCGGCTTCAATCGAAGTGCACTGCTGGATGAAGCCGATCTTGCGAGCTATGAAGTGAGGGATGGCAAGCAGGTGCTGAGCAAGAGAGATTCAGTAAAAATCGGTGATGCGGTAAAGAATCCTGACGCCAGTGTAGACGTGCAACTCAAGCCTGGAGACGTCCTGACCATTCACCAGATCTCCGGATGGAACGATATCGGTTCGTCTGTAACTCTTGAGGGTGAAGTCACCTATCCGGGACCTTATGGGATTCAGGACGGCGAGAGGTTGAGTTCCGTGTTGAAGCGCGCAGGCGGGTTTCGATCGACTGCTTATCCGACTGGGGCAGTTCTTGTGCGTGCTCAGGTTAGAGAGCTGGAGGACAAGAGCAGGAGCGAGTTAATTCGCCAGATCGAGACAACGTCTGCAGGTGCGAAGCTTGCTCCAAGTCTTTCGGCGCAAGATGATGCTGCGACTCTCCAGATGCTGATTCAACAGCAAAAAGAAGTAGTGGACCGCTTGAAACATCAGCCTTCCGTGGGGCGCCTTGTTATCAAGATCAGCTCTGATATTGCAAGTTGGGAAGGCACACCCGCAGATATTGAGTTACGACATGGAGATGTTCTGACTATACCTAAGAAGCCTGGCTTCATCCTGGTTAGCGGCCAGGTTTACAACGCATCGGCAATAACGTTTGTTCCGGGCAAAAACGCGGGCTGGTATCTGAAACGTGCCGGCGGAAGCACTGAGGGCGGGAATATGAAAGAGGTTCTCGTGATTCGCGCTAACGGCCTAGTTGTTGGACCTCGGTCGGGAGAGTGGTACGACTCAAATGTGCTGGAGACAAAGCTTGAGCCGGGGGATGTCGTGGTTGTGCCACAAAAGGTCTTCGGGGGATCTGCGACTCTTAGAAACCTGTTTGCCACTGCTCAAATCCTTTCTTCGGTTGGATTCGCCGCAGCCCTGGCGCTGCATTAATGCAGACGAATGCAGTATCAAGTTTGATTGAATTGAAGGTCGCGCATGCGAACTGAAGTATTGGACAAAGAACCGTCAACAAAGAACCGGACCGCCGAAGCTATGCTGCCGTCCGTCATCAAGGGTCCTACGTGGGCAACGAATGCATCTTTGTTCCTGGATCACCGTCGGTTATTTTTTCGAGTTGCGGTCATTGCTGGACTTCTCAGCGTCGTGATTGTCCTTCTTATGCCAAAGGAGTTTGAATCCAGTGCTCGGATCATGCCTCCCGAACAAGGCGGGAACGGTGCTGCGATGCTTGCAGCACTTGTAGGAAAAAGTGGAGCCGGAGCATTGGCTGGGCTAGCTGGAAGTCTTGTCGGCGCCAAAAACAATAGTGCGCTGTTTGTGGCTCTATTACATAGCGGCAGCATTAGTGAGCATTTGATTGATCGATTTGACTTGCAACATGTCTACCACAAGCGCTACCGCGTCGACACGGCTAAGCGCCTTGCACATCTGACGAAGATTACTGAGGACACCAAGAGTGGTGTTATCACCATCGTGGTTACAGATGAGACGCGCGAGCGTGCTCGTGATCTGGCTCAAGGTTATCTGGATGAGTTGAACAACCTCGTCAGCCGGGTGAATACCTCATCTGCACATCGCGAGCGCGAATTTATTGAACAGCGTCTAAGCACGGTACAAACTGAGTTGCAGCACGCGGAAGTGGAGCTGAGCGAGTTTTCCAGCAAAAACACTGCCATCGATATTAAGGAACAGACAAGAGCGACGGTTGAAGCCGGGGCGAAGCTAGAAGGTCAACTGATAGCGGGAGAGACGGAGCTCGACTCCTTGCGCCAGATCTATGGAAATCAAAATGTGCGTGTTCGCGCGGCGGAGGCAAGAAATTCCATCATCCGACGTGAGCTCCAACGAGCCAATGGGCAGTCTAACGTAGGCCCGGAGATAGATACGGACTCTAGCCACCCCTATCCAGCCTTGCGGCAACTCCCTCAGTTAGGCATCCAGTGGGCCAATCTTTATCGAAATGTACGCATCCATGAAACGGTCTACGATCTGCTTTCTGAGGAATATGAAAATGCGCGGATTGAAGAAGCGAAGTCGATCCCGACAGTTGGAATTATTGATTTTCCTGGAGTTCCTGAAAGAAGAACAGGCCCGCACAGAACGCTGATCGTATTGATATCGACTTTTCTATCGTTCGTAATGACCGCTCTGTTTCTTTTAGCGAGACGATCCTGGGTCAGATTGGATGATCATGACGGGCGGCGCATTTTGGTGGATCGTATTGGAATGACAATCCGAAATGCCTGGGGCCGTAATCCTCTTTGAAACGAGTCGAAATGAAGTTGAGAAGCAGGCAGCTGTGTCGCGAATAGGTGAGATAAGGCGGCGGGGGTATACCAACGCGATCTATGGGATTGCGGACTATCTGACCTTGCCTATAGGAATGCTGCTCGCAGCCCCGCTTCTTCTTCGGCATCTGGGCGTGGCACAGTATGGCGTGTGGCTGTTAGCGAGCGCAGCTGTTAGTGGAGGCGGAATTGTCTCTGGAAGCTTTGGTGATGCCGCTATCAAATATGTTGGCGAGTGTCGAAGCAGAGAGGATTGGTCAGGCGTCACACGCATTGTGCGGAACATGATGTCGATCAATCTCACACTGAGCGGAATACTGGCTCTGATTCTATGGTGTCTGGCCCCTTACCTGACACATCACATTGCCAAAGCCGATCCCGGACTTAAGGCGATATGTATGATGTCCCTTCGTATCGGAAGCGGATTGCTTCTAATCAAATCGATAGAAAGCGTTTTTATCAGTACTCTGCGTGGGTTTGAAATTTATGGTGTAACGGTGCGAATTGCCATGATCTTTCGATGTGCAATTTTAATGTCCGCGGTTGTGCTGGCCAGCGAAGGCCACGATGTTGTGTCGATCATGTTTGCTTCACTTGTTCTCTCGATAATTGGGATGGTGGCACAGGGGGCTGCTCTTCGAAACAAAATAGGAACATTTTCGCCCATTCCAACCTGGGATCGGAAAACCGTGTCCGATATAGCGACGTTCGGAACGTTGAGTTGGCTACAAGCTGTAGCCAGCGTAGTTTTCAGCCAGGCCGATCGCTTCTTTGTTGCATTCTTTTTGGGAGCTCCGGCAGTTGCTTATTACGGTCTTTGCGTGCAGGCTGCGCAACCTGTTCATGGGCTTGTTTCTTCCGGAATGCACTTTTTGTTCCCCCATCTCAGCGCACGCTATCCGGTGGCACCCGGCTCCGAGATCAAACGCAAGGTTGTGCTAGCTGTCAGACTAAACATTCTGATGGTGAGTATTTTGTCTCTCCCAGTGATCCTTTTCGGCAAACACATTCTTAGAATTTGGATTGGATCAGCCTTTGATCAGCAGCCTCAGTTCATCTTTCCAATTATTGTGCTTAGTTTTGCCTTCCTGGGCCTCAATATCACCGCGCATTATGCTCTGCTGGCCGCCGGACAAGTTCGGATTGTGACAGGGCTCAATCTTCTTGCAGGCGTGACAATGCTATTGCTAATGGCGCTGTCAATTCCCGGTCACGGTCTGGAGGGAGCTGCTTTGTCCAGACTGATCTATGGGCCGATCACCTGTCTTGCTTACATTCGTTTGCGCGACGTGGTTTGGTCTCCTGACACGCCCAAACCGCTGTCTCAACCAGCGCTATATGAAGTTGCAAACCAATAAGCATGACAATGAAGCGGGGGCCTCTAATCTCGATTGTTACTCCCTCTTTCAATCAAGCAGGCTTTATTCGCGAGGCGCTTGGCAGTGTACGGCTCCAAACCTACGGCAATTATGAACATCTAGTGATCGACGGCATGTCGACAGATGGCACGGTCGCCACGCTGCAGGCTCTGGCGGCGAATGATTCACACAACCTCAAGTGGGTTTCAGAGCCGGATGGTGGGCAAAGTGAGGCTTTGAACAAGGGGTTTGCTCTTGCCAAGGGAGAGATCATCGGCTGGTTGAATTCAGACGATCGCTATCGAGCTGGTTGTTTCGAGTACGTTGTGCAGGCCTTCGCTGATAACCCCGATGTAGACATTCTGTATGGCGATTATCTTCTGGTGGACGAATCGGGAAAGGTATTGCAGGTGAGACGCGAGATTGAATTCAACGCATTTGTTCTGCTGTATCACCGCGTTCTCTATATTCCAACGACTGCTACATTTTTTCGACGCAGGGTGTTTCGAGAGAATAACTGGCTCGATGAGAAGCTTCACTATGCGATGGATCTAGAGTTCTTTATTAGACTTGCTGCGCGCGGATATCGTTTCAAGCATATTCCGCAAATTATTGCGGATTTCAGGATTCACCCGGCGAGTAAATCATGCAGTGCGCCGGCCAGGCATCGCATGGAACATCAGAAAGTCGTCTTCGCATCCGCTCCGACCCTTCGTCGCCTCAAGTCGCCTGTTCTGAGAAGGTCGATGCTTTCTTTCTTGCGTTCCCTTGCCGCTGTCGAAAGATATTCAGAGAAGCTCTTGAAGGGATACTACTGGCAGCAAGTGCGATCGAACGAGTTTAGTTCGATCGATTCGTGAACCGGCGCATGAATCTGTTGATCACTGCACTTTCAGCCGCGACGGGACCCTCGGGAATCTGTCGACACGCCCAAAATCTCGTACTATGTGCGGCGAAGAGTAGTGAGATTCTGCAAATCACGTTAGTCCTTGGTAAGTGGCAGAAACAATATTTTCGCGAATCATTTTGCCTCGATAATGCAAAACTGAACGTGGTTGCCGTCAACATTCCGAATGAGGCTTTCTCGCGGAACCTTTGGTACCTGAGGCAACTACCGGAGCTGGCTGATGAAGTTCGCGCGGATCTGGTTCATCTGTCGTTTCCTGTACCTTTTCGGCGAAGCGCTCTGCGTTGCCCTGTGATTGTCACTCTGCACGATCTCTACCCTTACGACGAACCTGACAATTTTGGTTTTCCAAAGGTCTTTTTCAACCGAGTATTCCTGCAGCGATGTCTCAGGGAGGCCGACAGTATCGCGTGCGTCTCCGAAACGACGTTGTCAAGGTTGAAGGAGAGATTCCCCCGATTCGCTCACCGAAAAGCAGTCGTGATTCATAATTGCGTGACTATTAACTCCAGCGAGACTGTTCCGCCTATTGAAGATAGAAAGAAATTCATTTTGGTCGTCGGACAGCACCGTGCGAACAAGAATATTCCACTGGCGATCAAGGTATTTGAAGAGTTGCTGCGCCGCAAGATTCTCAACCAGGAAACTGAACTGGTGATCGTGGGAAATTACGGCCCAGAAACCGCAAGGATTCGATCTGTTATCAATCAGACGGGGCTGGGAACGAAGATAACGTTGCGGACAGGCGTCAGCGATGGCGAACTGCGCTGGTTTTATGAGAACTGCGAGTTATTGGTAACACCATCATGGATGGAAGGATTTGGCTTGCCTGTAGCCGAGGGGTTGCTTTGTGGCAGCCGCGTTGTATGTTCCGACATATCCGCCTTTCGTGAAGTAGGTGGCCATGCCTGCCATTATTTCGATCTTCATTCTGAGTCGGGGAGCGCGGCGATGTTTGAGGCAGTGTGCAATGCGTTGCAAGAGCCTGCCAGAAGACCAGAAGCGTTAGAGAGGTTTAGTGTCGAGAACGCCGCCAAAGCGTATAACTTGCTCTACGCTCAGGTGAGAGAACCGAATCTCGAGATGGTGGAGAGATGATGAGCTCGGTAATGATTGATCGGGTGAACGTTCTCGGAGTAAGAGTCGATCCTGTCGATATGGATAGTGCTGCTCTGATTTTTGAGGCGCAACTGAAGGCAAAAAAGAAGGGATATGTATGCCTAGCTGGGGTTCACGGCATTATGGAGGCGCAGAAAGATTCAAACCTGAAGTCGATTTTTGCCGGCGCTCTTCTCGTTGCTCCTGATGGAATGCCGACAGTTTGGATGGGACGTGCTCAGGGCTTTTCCCGAATGCAGAGAGTTTTCGGTCCTGATTTGATGCTGGAGATCTTCGCCAGAGAAGAATTCCATGGGTGTACTCATTTTCTTTGCGGCGGAGAAGCGGGTGTTGCCGAGAGCTTGAGAAAAGAGATACTTCGAAGATTCCCTGAGACAAAGATTGTTGGAACCTATTCGCCTCCATTTCGATTGATGACCACTGAAGAAGAGGCAAGCTTTGCAGCGACAATACGTTCTGTTCAACCGGATGTTATTTGGATTGGGATCAGCACTCCAAAACAAGAACGGTTTATGGCACGCTATTTACCCATGCTTGAGACGACGCTGATGGTCGGCGTCGGCGCCGCATTTCTTTACCATACCGGAGCGATTCAAGACAGCCCACAGTGGGTTAAACGAATGGGGATGCAATGGCTGCATCGTCTTCTTCAAGAACCCTCTCGGCTATGGAAGAGATACCTCTTGAATAACCCTCATTTTGTCGTTTGCGCATTGTTACAAATGCTCGGCATAAGACATTACCCTCTCCTATCCAAGTGAAAGCTTCACAGCCATGTGCCTTATGAAGTGCGCTGAAGTGCAGGCGGCTCTGTTCAAATAGGCGCTTGTTTCGCTCGATCATTATCAAGTTTTCAATTCGATCTAAGAGAACTCAATGAATGATTCTGAAATGTCAATGATGAACTCTACCAGCGATGTCATTCCTCCGTCGGGCACTGCGTCTCTTCCGCTCGATTGGGTTGATTCTTCGGATCACTCCATTTCAGACATTGTGACGATTCACGACAAAGCCAATGGTATGGGCCGAAGAAATCGAGCGCCTTCAGCAGCCAACACGATTGATGAACTACCCAAGGCGGAACGTGAACACGTTGAGCAGCAGTCGAAGAACATGTCTCTCGATTTTGGCTTCTGGTTATTCCATGACCCCGTGAGACGACTCACGCAATGGGAGAGTCTGCGGGCCTCAGCATTCGATTCGGTTGAGCCTGGGATGAGAGCCGAACATACTTATGGACTGTTCAAGCAGGGCTGTGATGTTGTTGGTTCTTTCTTACTCCTGATTGCGCTGCTCCCGCTGTTTGTTGTAACCGCGATTCTGATTAAGCTCGACTCCCCCGGGCCGGTATTTTTCCGTCATGAGAGAGTGGGTCAGCACGGCAGAAATTTTCTGTTGTGGAAGTTTCGAAGTATGAGAATGGATGTGGGGAGATATGAGATCTCTCCCCAAAGCGCCGATGATGTCCGACTTACCCGTGTGGGTCGTCTGCTTCGTCGATGGAGTATCGATGAGCTTCCGCAATTAGTCAATGTTCTGAAGAGAGACATGAGCTTGGTTGGCCCACGCCCTGAGATGCCATTTTTAGTGGCACAGTATGGTCCGATTGAGATGCAGAGGCTGGCGGCGAAGCCGGGAATAACGGGGCTCTGGCAGATTAGCCCGGCACGTGCGTTCCCGATCCATGAAAACCTAAAATACGACTTTCACTACATTCGCAACCAGAATGTGTTTCTTGACTGTGCGATTCTGTTGCGGACTATTACGGCCGTCATCTATGGTATTGGGGCTGTCTGATCGATGAACTAGAATCTCCAGTCTTGAATTATTAAGCCGCGACTGAGACGATCAGATGTCTCCAAAATGTCGCGGCTTTGTCATTTGATGATTTGAATCAAGCACTTGGAGCGATTCACTCACATTGGATCCCGCTTATCTATATAGAATGATCGGGTAACGAGAATTAGTCGTGGATTGATTATCCACGATCGTTGGGAGACGAACGTGAGCTTAATTCTGGTAATTGAAGATGATCCGAGAATTCAAAAGGCACTTCATCGGCAGTTCACTACGGAGGGCTACGAGGTCCACGTAACAGGAGATGGTGCGCAGGGGCTGGCAAGTTGCAAGACTTTGAAGCCGGCAGGTGTGGTCCTGGACCTTATGTTGCCAAGTATGTCGGGTCTTGAGGTTTGCAAAGGGATAAAGAACTGGTCGGCCAATACGCCAGTTGTTGTGCTCAGTGCAGTTTCCGAGGTCGCGGATAAGGTTCTGCTACTTGAACTAGGTGCGGACGACTATGTTACAAAGCCGTTTAGCCCTCGAGAGCTGATGGCGCGTGTCCAAGCGGCGATTCGCAGAACGCAGAAGCCAGCGACAAACACCCATGTGAGCTTTGGCAATGTTACGGCGGATTTTTCTGGCATGGAAGTATTCAAGGACGGAGCGCCGGTGCTGCTAACGGCCCATGAGATTAAATTGCTCCAGTACTTCGTTGAGCACGCAGAACGTGTAATTACGCGAGAGGAGTTGCTGAACGAAGTCTGGAACTACACCTCCTATCCGACGACGCGGACGGTCGATAACCATATCATGAAGTTGCGGCAGAAATTGGAGGTAGACCCTGCGAAACCCGTCTACTTTCGAACTATTCATGGAATAGGGTATAAATTCGTCCGCGGAAACTGATATCGCCACTACGCAAGGGAGGAGGAGGGTGATGGACAGGTTGCGGATGAGAACGACGCTCCTGATTCCACTTCTCATCCTCTCTTTTGGATGCACATTGCTGAGCCTGCTGGTGATTCGTACCATTGTCCAGCAGCAAACACAGAGCAATCTCGCGTCCGATCTGCAGCATTCAGTAAAAACCTACCGCAATCTTCAACAGCAGCGTCGGGAGCTGCTTGAACGAGAATCCGCTCTATTGGCGGATTTGCCAAGTCTGAAATCCCTGATGACCACCTATGATTCGCGAACTATCGAAGATGGTGGAGTCGAGTTCTGGCAGGTCAGTGGATCAGATTTGTTTGCATTGCTTGATCAGAATGGAAGGCTGATCGCTGCCTACAATCGAGGACCTGCGCTTGATCGTACCGGTGTCGCGCACAGATTGGAGATGGGTTCGCACCGGTTGGAGCCGTTTTTGCTTGCCCTCGATAAACGAATCTACGAAATTTCTACCCAGCCGCTTTATTTCGGGCCGAAAGAGGGTGGTACACTTTTAGGCTTTGTCGCCGTGGGATACGCGATCGACCAAAAAGTAGCGCGAGCGGTAAGTGAAGCTGCTGCAGCTGAGGTAACCTTTACCGTTGATGGAAAGGTTGTCGTCAGTACGCTAGATCCGAAGTTGCAGGAGGAGCTAATAACGCGTGGTGTAGAAATTCTGGGTTCGCCAACAGAGAATCGGAAGATCGAACTTGGAAAAGTGGACTACCTTGCTGCATCCGAGCGCCTTGCGATGTCTTCCTGGGAAGAGAATGCAGGGCAGGTTCCCCAGATTGTAGTCCTGAAATCTTTTGCGGGTGCGACTCAGTTGGTAGACCGCGTGAATCGATGGGTGTTGACGCTAGCACTTCTCGCACTGGTTGCCGGCACAGGAATGTTGGTCTCGATTTCCAGAACCCTGACCCGTCCTATCGAAACACTTGTCGGAGGGACTCGTGCTCTGGCTCAAGGTAATTTTGATTATCAGCTCAGCGAAGATGGAGCAGAGGAGATTCGTGAACTGAGCCGCGCCTTTGAGCGTATGAGGGTTCAACTTCGCCGCACACAGAAAGAATTGCTCGATTCGGAACGACTCGCCACGATCGGCAGGATGGCAAGTTCCATCTCGCATGACTTGCGGCATTACCTTTCTGCAATGTATGCCAATGCTGAGTTTATGAGTGACGGGAACATCTCTCAAGCGGAACGTCAGGAATTGATGATGGAAGTGCAGACAGCCGTTCAAGGAATGACTGACCTCCTGGAGTCCCTGTTGCTATTTACTCAGACCGGACGAGCGCTCCACCCAGAATACGAGTCCCTTGCGCTGATGTTGCAGCGTGCGGTGGCGATGGTTCGTTCTCATCCTGCAAGTCGCGACGTAAAGATTACTCTCACTGGTCTGTCGTCATTAGAGGCCTGGATTGATTCGAAGAAACTGGGGCGCGCTGTTTTTAATCTGCTACTCAATGCTTGTCAGGCAGCGAAGCGCGGCAAAGAGCCTCCGTTTGTGAACCTAAGCCTTTATGAGGACGACCGAACGATCAGCATCAGAATTGCGGATAATGGCCCCGGAGTTCCGCCGTCTCTGTGGCAGAAGATATTTCTACCTTTTGTGAGTGAGGGCAGAGAGAGCGGAGTTGGACTTGGACTCACTCTCGCACAACAGATCGCGCAGGAGCATGGCGGCAATATCTCTCTCGAGCAGTCGGATGAAGGCGAGACTGTTTTCACGATCAATTTACCTAAAGCATCCTTGCAGGCGCTCGGTGTTGCCATTGAAAGAAAGACCGCGCCAGCGTACGTTCCCGCGAATGGAGAGGGTTGAAGATGAGAAACATTCGTTACGATCTCTTCACATGTCTTGTGATAGTTGCGGCGCAAGTTCCTATTCGGGCTCAATCTACGCAAGGTGCTCCTGCAGCAGAACCGACTCCACCTTTGGCGAGCGTGACGAACTCCATTGAATTGGAACGAAAGCTTGAAGCAGTATCGTCGGCTCTCGTTGTAACTCGGCAGCAACTCGAACAGTCGCGACAGGAGATGGAACAACTTCGGCAGGAACTTGTCGAGATCAGAAAGCAGCTTGGAGCCACCCAGGCATTGTCGACTGCATCTCCCACTTCACAGACCGACGCTGACGCAAAGACTACCGCTGCTGCAATCGAAGATTTGCAGGAGCGCTTGCAGACGACAGAGGCTCAGGTCAAGGTTCATGACCAGACGAAAATAGAAAGCGGCTCCAAGTATCCGCTCCATGTGACCGGGTTGCTCTTGTTCAACTCCTTTATTAATCACGGAGCCGTCGACAATATTGATCTCCCTGAGGCTGCGCTTAACAACCAGACAAACACGGTCGGCAATGGAAGTGCAGGAGCAACGTTTCGTCAAACAATTCTTGGACTCGAGGGCTTTGGACCGAGAATCGCCGGAGCCCGTTCATCGGCAAGTATTGATATAGATTTCTTTGCGGGTCTTGCCTATAGCAGTTACGCAACATCAGCTGGCACCGTTCGAATGCGAACTGCAAGTATCAATCTTGATTGGGATCATGACTCATTGCAGGTTGGTTTCGTATCGCCGCTGATCTCTCCGTTGTCTCCTACGTCGTATGCGATGGTTGCCGAACCGGCGTTGGCGGGGGCAGGCAACCTGTGGACGTGGGCCCCCCAACTCCGTTACACCCATCAGTTGCATCTTCCATCCGGGAGACGCGCCCAGCTTGAGTTGGGTGTGTGGGATCCTCCTACTGCGGGCTATAGTACGAATGAGTTGTTCCGAACGCCAAGCCCAGGCGAGGCTTCCAAACAGCCAGCATATGAATCGCGAGTTTCTTATGGCACCTTCACTGGAGAACGGCCTTTCCAGATTGGTCTAAGCGGGTACTATAGCCGCCAAAGCTATTCCAATAGCGAATCGGTTGATTCGTGGGCTGCTACGACGGATTGGCGAGTTCCTATTGGCACCCGCATTGAGATCAGTGGAGAGGGGTATCGGGGTAGGGCGCTTGGCGGGTTGGGAGGTGGCGTATACAAAGATGCTTTGTTCGGAACTTACCCCAGTACCGGCCAAGCTACCTACCGTGGACTCAATACGATCGGAGGATGGTCTCAGTTCAAAGCTCACTTTAGCCAATCTATTGAGACGAACGCGAGCATTGGGTTAGACAACGGTTTTGCGAGCGACTTTCATGCCATTGTTCTTCCCCCAACGCCTACTGCGACACAGTTGAGAGCGCGCAATCGAATGGTCTTTGCCAATTTGATCTATAGACCGAAGACTTATTTAATTTTTTCTCCAGAATATCGCCGAATCTGGACGTGGCCGATTACTGGTACAGCCAATACCGCCGACGTTTTTACTCTTTCTGCGGGGTATCAATTCTAGGGAGGCAGGCAGTGGGTCGCACAAGACGCAAGATGATTGCTGGATGCTGGATGTTTCTCTTCGTCCTATATGTACGCCCGTTCTACGGGCAAGGAGTCGATGTTACCGGAAAAATTGTAGTGAAGAGTGCAACGCAGGCAAGTGCAAAGAAGATTGCGCTAAGGGTGTCGAATGTGGTCGTTTGGTTGTCACCTTTGAAGCAACAAGAAATCCCTGTCACTCCTGTTCGGCAGACGACCTATAGGCTGGTTCAAAAAGACAAAATGTTCATGCCTCATTTGCTTGTGGTTCCCACAGGCAGCCAAGTGGAATTCCCGAATCAGGACCCGTTCTTCCATAATGTGTTTTCGTTATTCAATGGGAAACGTTTTGATCTTGGTTTATATGAGTCGGGCACCAGTAGGTCGGTACGGTTTGATCGTGAAGGGGTGTCCTATATATTTTGCAATATTCACCCGGAAATGGCAGCCGTTGTCCTGGCATTGAGCACACCCTACTATGCTATCTCCGGCGAAAATGGAGCTGTTACGCTGCGCAATGTTCCGCCAGGCAGCTATCGGTTGAATGTCTGGAGCGAAAATGGACAGCTCGCGAATTCAAGCGCGTCCCAGGGAATAGTGCAGGTCTCAACAGAGACCTTTCACCTTGGCGAACTCATCTTGGAAGCGGCAGCAGACCCGCTAGCTAATCATAAAAACAAATTTGGCGAGGATTACCATCCTAGCCACGACACAAAGTATTAGGCAGGGGTACTTGCTGCACTTTTATGGGCAGTCTTCACCCAACGAAATCAAGTCGATTTTCGTAGTTTGAGCCAATCGCAGTCTTCTCTAAGCGTCTGTCAGGCAACCTCAGATCGATTGATAGAACCGGACGGATCGCCAAAAACCTGGTCAGTTCCCGCTATTTCAAGATTGTCCTTCGTATCCGGGATTGAGACCCAGATTTCAGTCCCACGTCCCAGAATAGAATTCAGTTTCAGGTCACCCCTTACCAGCCTGAGTCTTTCGGTCATGCTGATGAGGCCTAAACCTTGTGGACTCGCGCTTCTCTCAAAACCGACTCCAGTGTCTTGAATCGCCATGTAAAACATTCCCCGCGAACTCGTGACTGTGATTGCAACAACGAACGCATGGGCATGTCGCAACGCATTATTTAGTGCTTCCTGAACAACCCGATAAAGACAAAGCGAAACATCCTTTGAGTTCGGTTCATCCATGTCATCAATGTCGAGTCTGACTTGAAAGTTCGGTTGTGTAAATCGCCGGCACAGGTCTTTCAGAGCAGATTTCAATCCTAGGTGTTGCAACTTATAGGAATGGAGATCGTGTGAGATCTCATGAATATCCGTGCATAGAGAATCGAGTTCTTCGCGAAGGTGGTCAAGGCGATTGGGCGTAGCCGCCTTCTCTATCGAAGATTGGCTCGCCATCAGAGCAACCTCAGAGGCGACGAGAGAAAGTCTTTGGCCGATGTCATCGTGCAATTCGCGGGCAAGCCGCTTACGCTCCGTCTCCTGCGACTGGATAAGCTGCGAAGCCAGTTTCTCAATCTCTGTCTTGCGCTTGCTAAGCTCGAACTCCGCATCTCTTTGCTCAGTAATGTCTTCAATAATCATCAGAGATACGGAATCATGAAGCGGAGTTTCCCTCAGAGAACTGATCCAAACCCGCGCCGGCATCTGTGAGCGATCCTTCCGCAGCAGTACTTGTTCTGCCTGCCAACTCAGAAGATTAGTCTTTTCATGCAAGAGCAGGGAGCCATGGGCAAGGAGGAGTTGCCCCCATTTCATATTCAATAACTCTTCTGCTGAATAACCCAGGGTGCGGCAAAACATCTCGTTTGCAGATAGAAAACAGCCTTCCTCATCGAGGAGCGCCATTCCAATTGCCGATCCGACGAAAAGTCGTTCCAAATCGCTTTCACTATTCTCCAGATCATCTTTCCAGCGATAGCTCTCCGAATGTAAGTTCTGCATAAGTCCCTTTCTCCGCAGCGGGATTTGGAGGGTCAATTTTCTGCCCAAGCCTAAAAAGCGGCGAAGGCAAAGGATAGTTGCTTGTCCCTGGGAGAAGGTGTCGTTTAGCGGGCCCGCATCACGAGGAGATCGGAACAGTAATATATGCGATACCTTATGTTCTGAATCGTTAGCTTATCTGCCGAGATGCTACACCAAGTACCACTTCAGACTGTATAAAAAGGCGGGTAATCTTCCTGACAGTACTTACAGGAGTACTTGTTTTTTTCAAAGAAAGATGGGAAAAGTCGCTATCGTGATAAGAAAAAAGAGCCTAAGGTCGCGGACGCGAGTGCAGGAAGAAGGTCGCATGCCAGGCGACGTTTCAATACATATCCATAGGCCAGAAGACGCGCTTCGCGAACATAATCTTCATCTTCTATCTCTGTGAGAAATAAGATACGAGTGTCCATTCCGGCTCTATTTAGCTCTCGCGCGGCTGCAAGTCCGTCCAAATCCGGCATACAGATGTCAAGAACAGCGAGATCGGGGCGCAGCTTCATCACCCACTGCACCGCTTCTTTTCCGCTCGTTGTTGATCGAACCACGTTGTAGGTTGGTTCAAGAAGAGCACAGGCGGCTTTAAGCACCGGAAGATGATCGTCGGCAAACACGACGGTATGGCGTGAATCGACCAATCTCGACGCCCTCCTGCCATCGAATAGTTAAGGAGCGTGCAGATTGAGTCTCCAGCGTCTTCCCGCTTGCCGCAACTGTATTGTCACGCAGTTATCACACTGCTATTTTATAAATTTAGGGACTATCGAAGCCTCCAGATTCGTGTTCGGCATCAAAATAACTGCTGCATGCCGAAGGTGGTGTGCAGCCAGAATGCGACTTTGACTAGTAGAACTTCCAGTATTGCGTACTTCGAGGAGTGCCTAAACTGCTTGACATGGATTTACGTCTGCCAAGGCGGCCGAGCCTGACCCTCGCAATAGGATTGTTGGGGTTGCTTTTTGTGGCTGGAAAAGCATATGGCGATGTCTCTCTTCTGGTTGAAGAGCCATACGGGTTCTTTGGAAGCATCAACCCTACAGGGCATTCAGCGATTTACCTTAACCGCGTGTGCTCCGATTCTCCGACAAAGCTCCGTCGGTGCAAATCGGGCGAAGTGGGAGTGGTGATAAGCCGCTATGCCCGGATTCGGCAATTAGACTGGGTTGCAATTCCACTTCTGCCATATCTCTATGCCGTAGACAGGGCAGAAGATGTTCCCGACTGGGCGGAAGCAGGCTGGGTAGATAAGATGCGGCTTCAGTATGCAGAAGCTCATTTAGCCTCTCTCATCTCCACGACCAAAGGCTATGACTCAAAAAATGTTTGGCCTCAATTATTGGGGGTCGCCTACATTCGTAAGATCTACAGTTTTCAGATTGCAACAACTGAGGAACAGGACGATCTTCTGATATCCGAGTACAACGACAGCGATAATCGTAGTCACTTCAATCTCTTTACGAATAATTGCGCCGACTTTTCACGCCGCGTTCTCAACTTCTATTATCCACACGCGGTAGGCAGAAGCATCAGTGCAGATATTGGGATCACAACGCCGAAACAGATTGCGAAAGCTCTCACGCACTACTCACATCGTCATGACAGCTTCGAACTGAACGAAATCATCATTCCTCAAGTTCCAGGGAATATTCCTCGAAGCCACGCAAATCGAGGGGTCATCGAGTCCTTATTGAAGACCAAAAAATACGTTGTTCCCATCGCTGTGCTTCATCCATACCTACTGGCGGGAATCGCGGTCACCTACCTGACCAACGGACGCTTCCAATTAGCAAAAGATGCTCCGGTTGTACCGGTTATGGAGCAAGAGCAAATGCTTGCTGGCATCCGAACCGGAGTTTCCAGTGCGGGCCTTGAGCCCCCAGAGGAAAACGGCCCAACAGCACCTGTTGGGACAGGTATCCAGCCCTAAACGATGCGCCTCGGCTCGTATTCGCGGTCGATCAGGACTGATCCCTGGTCCGGCCTCTTAGGGAGGGTGCCCACGAGCGCCTGCTTAGTGCGGAGGACTCGGCAGTACCATTCTTTCCATTGTGCGAGGTACTGTCGCGATGGCAAACGGTTGGTTCACAAGCAAAATACTCAATAGAATCGATAAATTCTTCTTTGTCGTGAGCAATTGAATTCCCCGGTGGCCGCCGCGAGGCAGACCGGGTGTCTACTAGCCTCAGAAGTTAATTCTTGCGATTCCCATCGAAACTGTCAGATTTAGCAGATGAGAAAAATGGGTTAAAGCCCCACCATTGCTGATACAGATATTGATTCCGGGTTACTGTATGTTTGTCTAGCGGGGCTACCGAGGGAGTGCATCGTGTATGCGTATGCGTTCACGTTGAAGTTTAGGGGGGCAAATGGACCAGCCGAGAATTTTGATTGCAGATGACCATACCCTAGTCGCTGAAGCATTTAAGAGTCTGATTGAGACCGACTATCAGGTCATCAAAATAGTTGCCGATGGAAGAAGTCTGATCTCTGCAGCAATAGAGATGAAGCCGGACGTGGTCCTGCTCGATCTGTCCATGCCTTTACTCAATGGAATCGACGCCGGTCAGGAGCTCAAAAAGCTATTACCCAAAACCAAATTCATCATTCTTACGATGAACGAAGATCCCGACGTTGCATCGAAAGCTCTCCGCCATTGGGCGTCAGGGTATCTTCTTAAGAAATCCGCAGGGGGCGAACTGAAGCGAGCAATCGAGGATGTCCTGCGCGGGCATTCTTACGTTACTCCGAGTATCGCGCAGAAACTAATAGAGGAATTCATACGGGATCCCCATGAGGAACGGACGAAAGAGCTTACAAAGCGTCAACGTCAGGTCCTTCAGCTTCTCGCAGAGGGCCGTTCGATGAAGGAAGCCGCGGTCGTCCTCAATATAGCTGTGCGAACGATAGCTTTTCATAAATATCGCATCATGGAAGACTTTGGCCTGAAGACAAACTCCGACCTGGTCCGTTTCGCCATGCGAGAGCACCTCATCTCAGACGTATAGAAATCCACCGACCACAGGAAAAAACCAGAAGGGAGCAGGGAACTAGTCCACCGGAACGTCGCCGAAACGGTAAACTGGG
The DNA here is from genome assembly GCA_035570955.1 of Edaphobacter sp. GTDB lineage: Bacteria > Acidobacteriota > Terriglobia > Terriglobales > Acidobacteriaceae > Edaphobacter. The sequence continues at coordinate 133,701 of DATMKY010000038.1, forward strand.
TGCGAATGTCTCACTCTCTTCGAGGTCGGCTGTGAACCAGTATGTTGAACGAGTTGTCAACTTAATCAATCCCGAGACCAACCAGATCTATAACCTGAAAGTCGATGAAGCGCTTAGGCTTTTGCTCGATCAATCTGCCGGTGCAATTCGGCAGATTCAGGGTTCTTTCGCATTGCTCGCGCAAGCAGGCAAGATCGTCAGGATGGCGCGCTCCCTCGACAGACCGATGCGATACTTCCTGGCAAAACGTCGGGAGGGGCCCGTTCTCATTGTCGCGGATCGAATCGATACCATCTTCGATTGGCTCAGATCGGAGGGTTTGGAGGGGCAATTTCATCCAAGCTACACACGAATGGTGCCGGCGCATCATGTTGTCGAACTGCAATTGATCGGCTGCCCGGATCCTGATCCCTCTTACACTCGTTTTTTTAGTCCCATCTCTGCCGCCCTCCCTCCGGATCTTGACATTATCGGCAGTGCCTACATTAGGGCTCTGGCCGAGGAGATCGCGCTATGGCTGAAAAATATTCCAGCGGAAGAACCTATCGGGGTCTCTTTTTCAGGCGGTATTGACAGTGGTAGCGTCTTCCTCACGACCTACCATGTAATGCGAAAACTTGGAATGAACCCAGCACGACTGAAAGCTTTCGTTCTGGACTTCGGAGATGGCCCGGACCTTGAACAAGCACGAGTGTTTCTCGATCGACTCGGCCTCACGATCTTTCTCGAACCGGTTACTATGGATGCTTCTACACTAGGTTCAGTCGACACAATTCGGGTTGTCGAAGATTACAAACCGCTCGATATCGAGTCGGCGACGATGGCCCTCGCACTGTGCCGCGGCATCCGCGATCGATATCCAACTTGGCGTTATCTGATCGACGGTGATGGTGGTGATGAGAACCTTAAGGATTATCCGATCGAGGAAAATCCCGAACTCACCATCACGAGCGTTATTAATAACCAAATGCTCTACCAGGAAGGATGGGGAGTAGGAAAAATCAAACATTCGCTGACCTACAGCGGTGGGCTTAGCCGTTCTTACACACGGACCTACGCGCCGGCTCATCATTACGGCTTCAATGGCTTCAGTCCGTACACGCGTCCTGATGTTATTGCAGTTGCCGAGGCGATTCCGTTTATCAAGCTAACGGACTATGATGTCACTCGCCTCTATGAGTTAAAAGGCGAGATCGTTTCGCGGGGTGTTTCAGCACTCACCGGAATGCAGATGCCTATCTTCCCCAAGCGCCGCTTCCAACACGGAGCCTTGCGTGCTGAAGCATTGCGCGATCGATTGCCCTATCGCGAGGCGGAGTACCGCAAACAATTCCTGTCGCTGTATCAATGAGAATTCCCATGCTGGCTTCCTACCCTGATAGTCGCTCAGAACGCGACCGGTGGATTCTCGCGCAGCGAGGACCACGCAACGCGCTCGATCCGATGACTCCTTATGCGTTCTTCACGGAAGACGAATGTTCGACTCGAGGAGAAGTCATAACCGTTTCAACTATTTTTCTTACCAACCGCGAGTGTCCGTGGCGTTGCCTTATGTGTGATCTTTGGCAAAATACGTTGACGGAAACTGTGCCCATCGGTGCAATTCCTGCTCAGATCGATTATGCACTTCTTCGCTTGCCACCCGCATCTCAGATCAAACTCTATAACAGTGGCAGTTTTTTCGATCCGCACGCTATTCCCGTGCAGGATTACGCAGCTATTGCGAGCCGTCTTGCAAATTTTGACCGAGTCATTGTGGAGTGTCATCCAGCGCTCGTAACCGAGAACTGTCTTCGCTTTAAAGACCAGGTGGAAGCAAAGCTTGAGATAGCAATGGGGCTGGAAACAGTCCATTCGGAGACCCTCGACAAGTTGAACAAGCGAATGACGGTGGAGCAATTCGCGGACTCGGCTCAAATACTGAAGGAGAATGATATTGACCTCCGTGTCTTTCTTCTCGTAAAGCCTCCGTTCTTGCGCGAAGATGAGGTATTTGAATGGACCTCACGTTCATTGGAGTTCGCCTTTGATTGCGGAGCAACGGCGGTGACTCTTATCCCAACGCGTGGAGGAAACGGAGCTATGGAAACGCTGGCTTCGATCGACAAATTTTCCCCACCGCGGCTGGCAATGCTTGAAGCTTGCTTCGCCTATGGCTTGCGCCTTGGAAGAGGCAGAGTCTTCGCCGATCTCTGGAATACGAAACAGGCAGGAGAATGCGCTAGTTGTTACGGTCTTCGCATTTCACGATTGAAGGAAATGAATCAGGAACAAAATGTTCTAGAACCGATCATTTGCGAGATTTGCACGGCATG
>DATMKY010000039.1:0-2762 GCA_035570955.1 Edaphobacter sp.
AGCCGTGAAATCCTTCGACCGGCTTTCCGACGTGGTCGCCTGCTGCGTAGCAACTCTCTACCGGGAACTCCTCATGGACGATGCGGTAAAGCTCCGCTGCCACGAGACTGTTGTCAGTCTCATTGAGCTGCGCCTCCCAGAGCAGCACACAGGGGCGATTGCGGTCGCGGCGAATCATCTCTCGCGCATTCTGATAGACACGCTGACGAAATATCTCGTCTCCTACGAACTGCCATCCCGGATTGGAGATGATGGCCAATATGCCCAGTTCATCGCAGGCATCCATGAAGGCCGGATCCTGAGGGTAGTGGCAACGGTAAGAGGTGAACCCAGCCTCGCGCAGCTTCTTCGCGTCGCGATAATGCGCGGACGCTGGTAGCGCGTAACCTACATAAGGGTGGTCCTGGTGGCGATTGGCTCCGAGAGAGAAGAATTTCTCTCCGTTGATTGTCAATCCCTTTTCTTTGTCGATCTGAAACGTCCTGATCCCAATACGCGTATATTCATCGTCGATCGGTTGGCCGGCTCCGGTACCGCCATCAAAAACGGTCGTGTGCAACAAATAAAGGTGGGGATGCTCGGGATGCCATAACTCCGGCCGCGGCACCTGAACGCTCTGCGTGACAGTTTTGGACGAGGATGCTTCTACATCTGTCAAAATATCGGACATAGCGGCAAGACTGCCATCCGCACTAAACAACTTCTGCCGTACTCTCGCATGACGTTTCGAAGAGGATTTATTCACGACGTCCGTCTGTATCTGGACGATGGCCATTTCAGATGTGATCGAGGGATATGTAACAAAAATTCCACCACCCGCCGGCCGGCTCGCCATAACTGGATCGCTGATGTGAAGATCGCCCAGAACCTGAAGCTGGACGCTTCGATATAGACCGCCGAAGTAGACGAAATCGAGCTGATCCTGGGGCTTTCCCGGTGGCACTTCGGGGTTGTCGGAATTATCCAGACGCACAGTCAGAACGGCTGTCTGATTGTTGCTGGATTGCACGTAGGAAGAGATATCAAGCGTGAAAGGAAGATAACCCCCGTAATGCGTCGTGAGATGTGTGCCGTTCAGCCAGACATCGGCAACCTGCATGGCGCCCTGACAAACGATGTGAACCTTTTTCCCGTGCCACTCCGGCAGAATGGCGAAGTGTTTCTGATACCAACAGACACCCTGATAGTTCCGGCCGCCACTTGCGTTTAAAGGCTCCAGCCGGACGGTGTGGGGAAGATTGACCTGCTCCCAGTCGGCATCGTTCCAGACGGCTAGGTCGACGCCCCTTTGCGCCCCCGAGGGCGCGCTCTTCGGACGGTTCGCTATGGTCTCCGTCCTCACGAAGCGCCAGTCCTGATCAAAATTCACCAGGACGCGCGATTCAAGCCTGCGCGGCCATCCATGCTGTCCAGACGCGTCTTGAAGGTTTTGTTCCCCGATAGCTCGATCGGGCAGCAAGTTCCTGGACATCAGGCTTGCGGCTGAAAATACGCTCGATTCCAAAAACTTTCTACGAGAAAACGCCGTCAATTTTCTCCTTTATGAATCAACGAAACTCACCTCACTTGAAAGCTCGTTTGGCTTTTCAGCGGCCACTATACATGGCCAAACTGCCGAGGGAATCAGACAAAAGTCGGACGGGATTCCCCTGCGCGACTGCTAAATCTAACGCTGTTGTAGATCGATGTCTTCGCAGGGGTGTTTGAGTGCGGTCAATAACCGGGCTTCGCGGGCGATACCGCCTGACGGTGGGCCAGCATCCGATGCACTACCCGGTCGGAACTTTGCAGCGCAAACGCCCTGTCCGTCGGTGGGATGGACTCGGTGCGGCGGCTCAAGTAAACACAAAAGCGTTTGAACTAAGTCGCCGGCGCGACGGACGCTGCCGCGTGGGCTTTCCCTGGGGATTATTGGCCGTGTAAGGCTGGGGTCACAGGAGGTTATCGTGACCCATCTTCGGCAGCGGATGCTGGATGAACTCCAGCGTCGCAACTACTCTCAGAGCACCGTACGTTCCTATATTTACGCGGTGGAGGACTTTGCGAAGTACTTCCATCGTTCGCCGGAGCGCCTTGGCCCGGAGCATCTCCGCAAGTACCAGGCGTATCTGTTTCGCGAGCGCAAGCTCTGGTCCGGAACCATCGAAGGCCGCTCCGCCGCGTTGCGTTTTCTCTTCGTCAAGACGCTACGCCGGCCGTACCTCCCCGATCACATTCCTTTCCCCAAGCGTCAGCGACGACTGCCTACCATACTGGATCAGGAAGAGGTGGCGAGGCTCATTGATTCGGCCGGGAACCTGATGCATCGCACCATGCTGATGGTGCTGTATGCAACCGGCCTGCGCCGGGCGGAGATATGCCACCTCAAGGTCTCCGATATCGACAGCCAGCGCATGGTTATTCATGTGCGCCAGGGCAAGGGTGGCCGTGACCGCGACGTTGTTCTCACTCCGAAGCTGCTGCAGACCCTGCGCGAGTACTGGCGCTGGGTGAAGCCCAAGACCTATCTGTTCCCTGGTACGGTGAAGGGCTGGCGGGCCGATGTGCCCATTACAGAGAAGATTGTCTGGCAGGCCGTGGACGAGGCCGCCAAGCGTGCCGGCATCACCAAGCACGTATCTCCGCATTCGCTTCGGCAGGCTTCAGCATACTGCACCACCTTTCAGAGTTCGTTCATTCTAAAGACAATTGGCCTTGGCCGAAGGGAATTTGCGGAAGTTTATGGGCGCCACGACGTGCCGCTTTCACTTCTTGTTGCACCT
>DATMKY010000040.1:0-56935 GCA_035570955.1 Edaphobacter sp.
ACCCAGATTTTCAAGAGTGGCCGATCTGAGCGCGTCGCACGGCGGCTCAATCTCTGAGCTTTCGAAGAGCAAGGAGTGGATGGTGCAGGTGAAGTTCTTCAACAAAAATTTTCTAGGTCCCGAATCCGGTGAGTGGCGCAATTCTCCAGCGTCGGAGGTTCTCTCCGGAGAGATGGCGATACCGCAGGCGCAGAGCAACCGGCTGGCGAAGTTGTGGATCACCGGGCCGGCCGAAACGATTACCGGAAACGGGAGCTACTATCTACGGGTTGACGCGCGCAGGATCTCGCGCGGCTTCTCGGTGCCAGCGAATGCTGTGATCGGTCCAATCTTGCGTGATAACAACCCAATCGCGCTTCAGCTTGTCGAAGGTATTTTTTTTAAGACTGACAAAGCATCCGCCGTTTCGATTGCTCCCAGCAGTTTGGAGTTTGACAAGCCGGCTACTTTGGACCTGCTGGTGCCCGAGGCGAACAGAAGGGAAATCGGGCATGATCGCCTTCATGTGGGGTTGCAACTGATCAAGGTTGATCCGAACCAGGCGACGGTGGATGACAGGAGTGAGGCCCCCGGCGACGCGTCGGATATCGAGAACAAGGCGTTGAAGGGCAAAGTGGCTTTCGATGAGTTGGCTATTACTGACAACCGAATGATTACGCCTGCGGGGCGATATACCACGCTAATCCTTACCGGCGACAAGGATCCCCGTAAATATGTTCGCTGTATCCGGACGGACACGAATCAACAGGTTGGGGCCTATTCGGATCGCTTTCCTATCGTCGCGGTCGCGGTGAATGGCTGGGCATCGGTGAAGATGCAGGTGAGTGCGCACGATTTCGGAGAAGAGTTCAGCTACCGGATCATCAGCCTGAGTGGGGATGATGTCACGACGAAGGCGTTGCTGCTGTGGTTCGTCACGCACGATCTGACGACGAAAGAGGTGGAGGGGCGTGTGCTGGCGCTGCCGGAGATCGATGCGCGGGCTGCGTGGTTGGAGGAGGTGCTCGGCGTGCAGTTTTCGGAGGAGGAGGTTCAGAACATTCAGAATCCGGAGGTGAGACGCGTTGTCGATCATCTTCGGAGTCTGCAAACAACGAAGGGACAACTTCCATGATCCCGATTGAACCGGCTAAAGCACCGGACGGATTTGAAAAGCTGCTCGCGGATCTTGAAGGGAAGTTTCGAAAACCCGAACCTGAGAATATTGCTCTGGGGGCGCAGAAATTTGAACGGATTCTGAATTTGGTTCTTGTCCCGTTCGCAGGGATTAATGCGTTTTTGATTGGCGGGATTGTTTTAGACAGGTTGTACCCAGGTCGTAGCTGGCTGCTGATCGCCTGCAATCTGTTTGCGGCGCTTCTGGTGGCAGTGTGGATGTATCTTCGCCGCGACCAGCCGAATTCACATCCGGTACTTTTCCTGAGCGCGGTGCCTACGTTCTTGCTGGCGGCTTTTCTTGCGGTGCCGTCGCCACTGGCTTTGGTTCCGGCGCTGATTGTGACGTACGTGTTTGCCGGCCTCGTCTACAAGGGGAAGATTCCGCAGACCGCAGTTCCGATCTACGTTATCTATCTTTCGATCCTGCTAGGCAGCCTGCAAGGCGAACGGGAGTTTCGAATTACATTTGAATTTCTCACATTGATTCCCATGGGAGCTGCCTTCCTTGTTCGAAAGCTGCGGGTGGCGACCTCGGCTGTCGTGATCAGTGCGGTGATTACGGCGGCTTTGGAGAGCGGTGGTCCCCGCGGTATCAGCGCGACGGTTGCTCTGCTGTTTCTGCTGGTTACGTTGGCGATCTGGTATGAGATTCGAATCCCGCGGTCGGATTATTCTTCGCTTCGCGCAATCCTGGATGAAAGTCTGGTGGTTCTGCTCGGGTATCTCGCTCTTTTTTCTCTCGGTTTCAACTCAGATGACCGATTGCTGTGGACGTGGGCGGCTGCGGTGACGATCTATGAAGCGTTGCAATGCTGGCGTGAGAAGGTGAGGTATCCGACGCGAATCGGGGTGGCAGCGCTGACGCTGACGATTGCCTTGTGGGCGACAAACCGGCCGCTTTCGGTCTCCGTGCCTATCGCCTGCACGTTGCTTATCGCAGCACTAACGAATCTTGCGGCGCTGCGGATGGGGAGTTCGCTCTTGTCGAATCTCGGCTTTGTGCTGATGATTCCAGGCGCTGTGAAGCTGTATCAACTTGGGAGCGAGATCGCCTCTGTGACGGTGGTTGTGTTTGCATTGCTCACGACGGTGGGAACGCTGTTGATTGCGAGGCGACCGCCGCTGACGTCTGCACGGCCTTGGTGGAACGGCTTCATGCGGGAGAAGGATTTGGAGTGGGGCAAGAATATGTGTCTTATGGCGGTTGGGACGGTGCTGAAGATTCCTCTCGTCACATTTGTGTTCAGTGTTTTTCGAGGTTGCTTTTTATGGCTTCGGTACTTCAAGGGGGAGGAGAAGAGTTTCGGACTAACGGATCTTCTTTATGCAGCGGCTCATGGCTTCGGAGCATTGATTCTGAGCCGGCAGGCGCAGTTGCTGGTTGCCTCCCGCGGGAGGTCGACCAATGTCCAGCTGGCGCTGGCTACAGCGGTGTGGGTGATTTGGGGACTGACTGTCTTTCTCTGGGGCATTCGCAAGGAATCCATTTATCAGCGGTTGGTAGGCATCGCGCTGATGACTGTTCCGGCGGCTCTTTATTTCCCGGCGATCAAAGATGGAGACGCTCCGCTGGCGCTGGTGATGGTGTTGCTGGGAGGAGCATTCTGGGTGGCCGGAATTCTTCGCGGGTCTCGCAAAGGGGACGAGGATGACGAGGACCAAGGTGATGCGGGGGCGACGATGGTAGCCGGTAGCTAGCAAGCGGTTGTTACAACTTAGGTTTGCGACATATCGGATGAATATGAATAGCTGACTGTAGGAGCGCATACGCCGTCGACGCTGAAGTACGTCGAGGAGCTAAAGAAGAAGCACGGCATCGACTGAGAGAGCCATGGGAGCTATCGGTTGGTAGAGGAGCAGGGCGGCATGCGCTATGAGTGTGGCGCGTAGTAGCCGGAGCGGATGTCAAGGTTGGTGACACGTTCCGGAACCTTCAAGTTGATGTGGTGGAAGGAGCCGTTCGGGATTAGCTCCGCCGGTTTGTAGATGAGGCGGTATTGGTTGCGCCGGTCGGCCTCGATAGTGCGGAGGTCAGTGTCAATTGCTGCTTCTGAGTCGTCGGAATGGAAGACGCGGCCGCCGGTCTGCATGGCCAGCTCGGTGAGAGTGGCAGGGCCTGTCGAGAAGCTGCTCTTCGATTCGGGGCGGAAGGCGTAGATGGCCGTGTTGGCGTGCTGGCAGGCGTCAATGACGTTGCGGAGAGAGGCGTTGCTGGCGTTTTCTTCGCCGTCAGTGAAGAGCAGGATGAGGTTTCCTGTACCGGGATAATCGACATGGCCTAGCTGGTTGAGACATGCCTGATAGAGAGCGTTAAAGAGACCAGTCCCGCGGATGTGATTGGCTCTGGTTGCCGCGAATTTGCGGATGCCGGAGTTGAGCGCGTTGGAGTCAGCGGTCCAGGGTTGCGTGATCTCTGAGAGTGCGCTGAACTTCATGACGAAGGCTTGGTCGGTAGTCTGGTGAAGCAGATGCTGTGAGTATCGGGTGGCGATGGTTTCGTTCGAAGCGAGATCCTGCGACATGGAATCGCTTGTGTCGATGAGGATGCCGACGCGAAGCGGGAGATTTTGCAGCGATTCGAAGGCAAGGATCTTGCGCGGCGGCTTACCGTTGTCGGAGAGAATGAGTTCGTCGAGTTTAAGATTGTTGACGGGCAGACCTTGCGCGTCTGCTGCGTGGAAGGTGAGCAGAACTTCATCGACAGAGACACGGAGTCCATAGGTTGTCGCGGCTTGATTGGCCGTGGTCTGCGAATCGATGTGGTGCGGGTATGCGAGAAACATGAGAGTGACAACGCAGCAGAGGATCTGGGCCTGACGAATCGCGCACATGTCTTATGAAGTATAGACAGTGGTTGCGCATCATTGGTAAGACGTAATTTTTGCCTGCCGCCTCGCGAAGGTTGTTACTGGAGGGCGGGAACAGCGATCAACTGCGAGCAAGCAGCGGAGGACGTGGAGATGCTTTTCATGAGCGCCGGTCGGGCAGAATCGACTTGGCGAAGGTGATGTCGACGGCATCGTGGTCAGTGTGGAAGTTATAGCGGCGGCCGGTGATGGGAACCATTTTGGTCTCGCTGGAGTTGCCAAGGCTGAAGAAGACTTGGCCGCCAGCGAGCCGCGTACCTTTGACGTGAACTTCGACTCCCGAGGAGATACCGTAGAAGTTGAAAGTTGTGAGATAGACGCGTTCGCGATCATGAACTGGTGAGTTGAGGTGGGCGTTGCTGGCGGATTCCGGCAGAGAGCGCGACTCTTTCGCTTCGGGCGGATCGGCGCTCGAGGCTAATACGATTGCAAAGAAGAGTGCGGTTGTGACCAGGTGAACCATGAATGCAGTATGCTCCGTTTGCCGGTTTGAAGAACAGACAGGTGGCTGCACAGTGCGGGCGATTGGCTGCATTTCTGGCCCGTCAGGCGGGAAGGTGGATTAGGATTCTCGGTATGGAAACGAGAATCGTCCGTTCGCGGCATCGATGGATGTGGATTGCGGCAATATGGCTCGGCTTCGGGCTGATCGATGCGACGCAAACGGTCTTGTCGATGCGTGCGGAAGGGATGCATCACGCCTGGGGAAGGCTTTTTTTCACTTGCGTCGCAGCGTGGCTACCATGGGCGCTCGCGACGACGTCCGTAGTGTGGCTGGGGCGTAAATTTCCGCCGGTGAAGGTAAGACCGTTATCAACGTGGTTGGTGCATGTTGCAGCCTGCCTGACGATTGGGCTGATCTTCGCGGCGTGGAATGCTGGGCTTCTAGTGCTGTTGAATCCCTATGCTGAGAAATTACCCTTGATGCCGTTTACGAATCTCTTATGGGGGAAGTTTTTCGGTGGCGTCCTCGCGTCTGCGATTTTCTATGCGTGTATTCAGGCGGTGAGCTATGTCTTGGATTCGCGGGAGAGGCTGGCTTATCAGGAGACCGAGACAGCACGGTTGAATGAGCAGCTTTCGAAGGCACAGCTGGATGCGCTGCGACGGCAGATTGAGCCGCACTTTCTGTTCAATACGTTGAATGCGGTTGCGGGGCTGATTCGTGAGGGCAGGAATGATGCTGCGGTGAATATGATCGCGGGGCTGAGCGATTTTCTGCGGAGAGTGCTCGATGGTTCACCGGTCCAGCAGGTGCCGCTGGGCGAGGAGATGGAGTTTGCGCAGAAGTATCTGGATATTCAGAAAGTGCGGTTTGCGGAGCGGATGCAGTTAAGCGTGGATGTGCCGAGAGAGTTGTATCAGGCGCAGGTGCCCAGCCTGATCCTGCAGCCAATGGTCGAGAACGCGGTCAAGCATGGAATTGCGAAACGGGCGCAGGGAGGGACAATTCGCATCGCGGCGTCCCGTTCGGATGGCAGATTGACGTTGAGTGTGTCGAACGATGGGCCGAGTCTGCCGGTGGAAGCGGAACGGCTTCGCCCGGGGATTGGGATTACCAATATCCGGACGCGCCTGCAGAGTTTGTATGGAGAATCTTTTGAATTGAAGATGCGTAATCAGGATGCGGGTGGCGTAGAGGTTTCGGTGTCGCTGCCGTTTGTCGTCGCTCAGCCTCGTGGGGAGGGTTGATTGGTGGGAGCAGAAGAACGGCTCGCGAGGATACGCACGGTTGTGGTGGATGATGAACCTCTGGCAAGAAGCAATCTGTTAGTGCTGCTGCGTCGCGATCCGGAGATTGAGATTGTCGGTGAGTGCGGGTCAGGGGTGGGGGCATTGGCCGAGATTCGCCGTGCGGAGCCGGATTTGGTCTTTCTTGATGTACAGATGCCAGAGTGCGATGGGTTCGATGTCCTTGAGATGCTCGGCAGGGACCAGCCACTCGCGATCGTGTTCGTGACGGCTTATGACCAATATGCGGTACGGGCGTTTGAGGCCGGCGCGCTTGATTATTTGCTTAAGCCTTTCGACAATGCCCGGTTTGACAGGATGCTTGCTCGAGCCAAGGAGAGAGTTGCGCTGGGCCGTGTTCCAGTGAGAGCTACGGAATCCCTCGTAGTCAAAAATGCCGGCCAGGTCTTGTTTGTGAAGCTTGCGGAGATCGATTGGATTGAGGCTGCGGATTATTATTCGTGCCTGCACGTGGGAGCGAGATCTCATTTGCTGCGCAGGAGTATGGCCGAGCTTGAGCAAGAGTTGGATGACACAGTCTTTTGCAGAATTCACCGTTCAACGATCGTTAGGCTCGATCGGGTAAGGAGCCTGGAGCTGAATGAGGGCGGCGAATATGACGTGCTGCTCGATGGTGGCGCGAGGCTGCGATTGAGCCGGCGATATCGAAGGCAAGTGCAGGAGCGGCTGCGAATTCGAGATTCGGCTCACGCCTGATTGGGTAGGATTGCCGGCATGGTGGGCCGACGCGGGCAAACAGGTTGTTACAATTTAGGTTTGCGGCGTTGTTTTTTGTGAGGGCTTGAGAGCGGATGTTGCGATTTTCGACAGCGGGGGAGAGTCACGGCGAAAGCCTGGTGGCTATGTTGAGCGGGATGCCGGCCGGAGTGACGGTCGACCAGGAGTTTTTGAATCGCGAACTGTGGCGGCGGCAGCGTGGGTATGGACGCGGCGGCAGAATGCGGATTGAGACAGATACAGCTCATATTCTGAGTGGCGTGCGGCATGGAAAGACGATCGGATCACCGATTGCCATGGTGATCGCAAACGCCGACTGGAAGAACTGGACGGAGATTCTGCCGATCGAGGACGGTGATGCGACGAAGCATAAGGCAGTGGCATCGCCTCGGCCGGGCCATGCGGATCTGGCGGGGAGTTTGAAGTACGATTTCCCTGATGCGCGGTATGTTCTGGAAAGAGCGAGCGCTCGAGAGAGTACAGCGCGAGTGGCGGCTGGTGCGGTGGCTAAGATGCTGCTGCGGGCTCTGAGCGTTGAAGTTGCGAGTCACGTGGTTCGTGTTGGGAAGGCGGAGCTGCAACGTGCGGCGACATGGGAGGAGATCGTTGCACTGCGTGAGAAGGATGAGGTTCTCCTGAATTGCGTGGATGCGGAGTCCGAGAGTGCGATGAAGGCAGAGGTTGATGCTGTTTTGCGCACGGGGGATACGGTGGGCGGAGTTTTTGAAGTGGTCGTGCATGGGTTGCCTCCGGGAGTGGGGACGCATGCGAACTGGGATGAACGGATGGATGGGCTGCTGGCCCAGGCGGTGATGAGTTTGCAAGCGGTGAAGGCCGTTGAGATTGGACGCGGCGTGACCGCGGCAGAGTCGGTTGGTTCGGCTGTGCATGATGCGATTGGATACGAAGGCGAGGGGTTCACGAAGTTTTCGCGCGAGCACAATAACGCCGGTGGACTGGAAGGCGGTATCTCAAATGGCGAGGATGTTGTTGTGCGTGGATATCTGAAGCCGATTTCGACGCTGCGACGGCCATTGGGTAGTGTGAGTTTTGCGACGCGTGAGCCGGTGAAGGCTGCCTATGAACGGAGCGATGTGTGTGTAGTTCCAGCGGCTGGTGTGGCAGCGGAGTCGATGGTTGCGCTGACGGTAGCGCGGCTTGTAGTGGAGAAGTTTGGCGGCGATTCACTGAAAGAGATGAAGCGAAATTTTGAAGGCTATTGTGAGCAGATTCGGGCCTATTGAGACTTGCGGATGATGAGATAGATACAGTGACAGAAAAAGAGACCAAGAAGAGCGGAAAGATACATGAGGTCGTGAAATGGCCGGATCCTGTGCTGATGAAACCGGGAGCGACGGTGACGGTCTTTGACGCGAAGCTGAAGAAGCTGACGGAGGAGATGTTCGAGTCGATGTATGCGGCGCAGGGAATTGGCCTGGCTGCTCCGCAGATTGCGATCTCGCAACGGATCACGGTGATCGATGTGAGCTTCAAGAAGAATCCGGAGGAGAAGATTGTGCTGATCAATCCGGAGATTATCGCGCGCGAGGGTAAGCAGGTTGAGGAAGAAGGATGTTTGAGCCTGCCCGAGATTCGCGAGAAGGTTTCGCGAGCGGCAAAGGTGAAGGTGCGGGCTCAGGACGTGAAGGGCGAGTGGTTCGAGATCGAAGGCGAGGAGTTGCTGGCGAGAGCGTTTCAACATGAGATCGACCATCTGGATGGCGTGTTGTTTATCGATCGGCTGAGCAGGTTGAAGCGGGACCTGATCGTTCGGAAGATGAAGAAGATGATTAAAAATGGGGAATGGTAAAGCAGGAATTGGGAAATAGAGATTAACAAGCTTCGTTTTGGGTGGGCGTGGGAGGGGTTTGTGAAGCTGGTTTTTTGTGGGACGCCGGAGTTTGCTGTGCCTACACTGGAGGCTGTGGTGGCGGCTGGGCACGAGGTCGCTCTGGTAGTGACGCAACCGGATCGCGCTGCGGGGCGTGGAATGGAGATGCAGGCTCCGCCGGTGAAGAGGACTGCTCTCGCACGCGGCCTGGAGGTTGTGCAGCCGGAGAAGATTAAGAATAACCCGGAGTTTCGCGAGTGGCTGGAGAGGATTCGGCCTGATGCGATTCTGGTCGTGGCGTATGGGCGGATTATTCCGCAGTGGATGCTGGAGCTGCCGCGGTTCGGGAATATCAATCTGCACGGGTCTTTGCTTCCGAGGTATCGCGGGGCTGCGCCGATACAGTGGGCCGTGGCGAATGGTGAGACGGTGACCGGTGTGACGACGATGCGATTGGATGCCGGGCTCGACACAGGCGATATGCTGCTGGCGCGCGCGGTGCCGATTGGGCAGGAGGAGACGGCGGTGGATGTGTATGGCACACTGGCTCCGGTAGGTGCAGCGTTGATGGTGAAGACGCTGCAGGGACTGGAGTGCGGGACGATTGTTTCGCAGAAGCAGGATCACGAGCTGGCGACGCACGCGCCAATTCTGAGGCGCGAGGATGGCTGGATGAATTTCTCGCGCACGGCGCAGCAGATTTATGACCGCTGGCGTGGGTTTCAGCCATGGCCCGGTGCGCATACGAAGTTTCGTGAGAAGAAGCTGATCGTGCATCGATTGCGTGTGGAGAAAGAGCGTGTATTACCCGAAGCGATGACGATCGTGGATGGCGATGAACTCTTGGTTGGCTGCGGTGGTGGGACAGTGATTGAACTGCTCGAAGTGCAGGTAGAAGGCAAGCGGCGAATGACCGTGACTGAGTTTCTGCGTGGGTACCAGGTTCGGAGCGATGAACGGTTGGGATCATGAGAGGCAAAGAAAACCCTATTGCTGCGAAAAGGGCGGTCGTAGGAAAGCCGCGAAAAGGAGCTTCGCCGAAGAGAAGTGTTCAGGGCATAGTTGCAAAGGTGACTCCTGCGCGGCTTGCTGCGTTTGAGATTTTGAATCTGGTAGGCGAAGGGAAGGGGCATAGCGACGAGTTGCTGCACTCGACTCGTGTCGATGCGCTATCTGCGGAGGATCGGAATCTGACGACGGCGCTGGTGATGGGGGTGCTGCGATGGCAGATTGCCCTCGACGCACGGGTTCGCTTGCTGTTGCAGCGACCCGACCAGAGGCTCCCGGAGCCGGTGGCGATTGCGCTGCGTATTGGGGCATTTCAACTGTTGCATATGGATCGGATTCCGCCGCATGCGGCTTTGAGTGAGAGCGTCGAGTTGTGCAAGGTAGCGGGTGAGCCGCACGCGGCGGGCATGGTGAATGCAATTTTGCGAAAGGTTGCGGCTGCACCCCGCCAAGGAGCAAGGCCGCATGAGTCGACTGCGATGTTTGCAGAACGGTTGGCGCATCCGCTGTGGATGGTGGAGCGTTGGGTGAAGGAGTACGGGCGCGCGTCGGCAGTAAAGATCTGCGAGGCGGACCAGAGAGAGCCGGTGCAAGGCGCGATGTTTGCCGAAAGCGGAATCGACTGGCCGCAGATGGATGATGGTTCGCGGCTGGTTGCAGAGATTGCAGCGGCCGCAATGCCGGGGGCGAAGCGGGTTTGGGATTGCTGTGCCGCTCCCGGCGGCAAGACGCTGGTGTTGGCCCGGCGGCTGGCTGAAGCGGAGATTCTGGCAAGCGATGTAAGCGCGAAGCGGCTTGCGCAGATGGAGGCACGATTGCGCAGGTATTCGTACGCAGAACGGGTTCGCGTTGCGATCACAGATGCTTCGGACACGAAGAATGTTGAGGGAACTTTTGATTTGATCCTTTGTGACGCGCCTTGTTCTGGGACAGGGACGCTGGCGGAGAATCCGGAGATTCGGCATCGTTTGCGTTTGGAAGAACTGTCGCGGCAGGCGGAGCGACAGAGAGCGATCCTGAAAGGTGCGCTGAAGTGGCTTGCGCCGGGTGGACGGCTGGTTTATTCGACTTGTTCGCTGGAGCCTGAAGAATGTGAGCGTGTTGCGGAGACGGTTTTGCGTCGCGGCGATGTGAGGGTGATTCCAGTTGATGAGATTTTGAGGGAGCTTGGCGAGCAGGGAATCTTCCTGGGTGGAGAGGAGCTGAGTTTGGCGGTGAGGGAGAAAGCGTTGCGAACGCTGCAGGGTGTGCATCCGTGCGACGGATTTTACGCGATCGTACTGGAGCGTGCGTGATTCTCAGTCGCTGAGAGTAATGTGAACGGGGTCGCCTTTGACGACGCGATGACCGGCCGCTGGCGACTGCGCGACGACGGTTCCGACGACGGCAGGTTCTACGGTGGGCGTTGCAGGAGCGGTTGCGGATGGCTCGGCTGCGGAGGGTGTCTGCGTTGTGCTGGCAGGCGGAGCAGCGTTTGCCGTGGAGAGATTGAGATCTTCTGCGCTGACGATGTGAAGTCCTGAGGCAGCTGCACGAGCTGCAGCTCCGGCAAGTGTGAGGCCCGTGAGCGAGGGCATAACGAAGGCCTCCGGCGACTCCTCTTCCGTCTGTTCGCTCAGAAGCAGGCTGACGCGGGGACGATCGACCCCGGCGGCGTTTGGGTTAGGTGTCTGCGCGATGACGACGCCGGGGTCGCCGGGCGCTCCGATGTGCGCGGCGACGCCGAGTTCGAGGCCAAGGCGACGGATATTGATCGTTGCAGTACGCTCGGACTGACCGAGAAGGTCTGGAATGGCGACCTGTTGCGGACCGAGGCTTTGGGTGACGCGGACGGCCCACTCGCGGCGAACGGTAACTCCGGGAGCAGGATATTGCGCAAGGATGCGTCCTGGTGGTGTGCTGGGCGAATAGAAGCGGTTTTCGAGCGTAAGGCGGAGACCATCGGAGCGTGTGAGTTTGCTGGCTTCGGCGAGCGTTAGGCCGGCGAGATTAGGGATTTTGACCTCTCGGCCATGGATGGCGAGGCGCATGGTGATAAAGGCAGAGACCAGCGCGACGACCAGCATCGCAAGCGCGCCGAGCACGAGATTGAAGATGCGATTGATGCGGCGAATCTTCAGTCGGAACGTCATTCACAAACAGGATACAGGCTACTGGGTGTGCGATTTATATTTTGCGCCACCAAATTTTGAAATTGCTCTAGACTTGCTTTCGGAAGATGGAGGCGTTGTATGCGGCGGTGGACACGGCGGGAGTTGGTGAAGGCAGGAGCGGCGGTGGGTGCGGTTTCTTTAACCACGAATGGCGTGCCGGCGGAAGTCAAGCCGCTGCCGGGTGCGAAGCAGACAAAGGCTCTCGCTAACGATCCGCAGAATGTGCCGATTAATGCTGCCAAGAATACGCTGCGTGAGCGCGAGTCGCTTGATTTTGGATGGAGGTTTGCGCTGGGGCATGCCTACGATCCGATGCGCGACTTCGGCTTCGGCAAGTTGTCGGGAACGGGAACGTATGCGAAGTCAGGCGACGCGGGCGGCCCTACGGGTGTCCGTTTCGACGATTCGAAGTGGGAAGCGGTGCAGGTGCCGCACGACTGGGCTGTGGCGTTGCCGTTTGTCGTGGAGGATGTGCTGGTCGGGCATGGTGGTAAGCCAGTGGGGAGGGATTTTCCAGAGAGCAGCATTGGGTGGTATCGCAGGGAGATTGAGGTCAAGCCGGGCGACGAAGGAAAACGGATGGTACTGGAGTTCGATGGCGTGTTTCGTGCCGCGACTGTATTTGTGAATGGACATTGGGTGGGCGAGAACATGAGCGGCTATGTGCCGTTCGAGATCGATGTGACAGATTTTCTGGACTATTCGCCGCGAGACGTGAGGGGCCCGGATGGAAAGATGCATCCGCAGAGTGGACCGGTGAAGAATGTTGTTACTGTACGGGTGGATGTGAGCCTGAATGAGGGGTGGTTTTATGAGGGCGCAGGAATCTATCGCCATGTCTGGCTACGCAAGACGGGACCATTGCACCTCGTGAAGGATGGCGTGTTCGTACAGAGCACATCCGGTGCGAGTGGCGATGCGTCACTGGCGATTTCGAGTGAGGTAAAGAACGCGAGCGATACCTCGGTGCGATGCTCGGTGATTGGGGTTGTGATTGAAGCTGCGAGCGGGAAAGAGGTCGCGCGATGCCGGTCTGGCGTGGTGACGATTGAACCTCAAACGATGGCGATGATTTCGACGATAGGAAAGATTGCAGGTGCGAAGCTTTGGAGCCTCGAAGAACGAAATCTTTATCGACTGCTAACCGTCGTTGAGTCCGAAGGGAAGGCGGTCGATCAGGATGAGACGCGGTTTGGCGTGCGGACGATTGCCTTCGATGGTCAGCGTGGATTTTTGTTGAATGGCAAGGTAGTGAAGATTAAGGGCATGTGTAATCACCAAGATCATGCGGGTGTGGGCTCTGCGGTTCCGGATGCGATTCAGCGATACAGGATCCAACGGTTGAAGGATATGAACTGCAACGGACTGCGAACGACGCACAATACTCCTGCAGTGGAGTTGATGGAAGCGTGCGACGAGCTTGGCGTGCTGGTGATGGATGAGACGCGAACGTTTTCATCGAACGCCGAGGCGCTGAGCGAGCTGACGAGGATGATACGACGCGACAGGAATCACCCGAGCGTCATCATATGGTCCCTGGCAAACGAAGAACCAGAGCAGAGCACTGCACGTGGCGTTGCGATCATGACGACGATGAAACACACGGCGAGACACCTAGATCCAACGCGCATGGTGACGGCTGCAATGAATGGTGGATGGGGAATCGGCGTTACCAATGTGGTCGATGTGATGGGGTTGAATTACGGTGGAGCGCACGTTAATCGCATCGATAATATTTCGGATTTTCGCGCCAAGTTTCCGACGAAACCCGCATTGGGTTCAGAGACAGCGAGCACGGTTTCGACGCGAGGCATCTACGAGAATGATCCGTTGCGCGGGTATGTAAGCGCGTATGACTTGAACTTTCCAAGCTGGGCGAGCACCGCAGAGACGTGGTGGAGCTACTACGACGAAAGAGCGTGGCTGGCTGGCGGTTTTTGCTGGACGGGATTTGATTATCGCGGGGAGCCGACTCCGTATGGTGTGCCATGCATTAGCTCGCACTTTGGCGTGATGGATATGTGCGGATTTGCGAAGGACAACTTTCACTACTATCGCGTGTGGTGGGGAAGTGAGCCAGCGATGCATCTTTTTCCACACTGGAACTGGGAGGGCAAGGAAGGACATGAGATCTCAGTGTGGTGCTATGCGAACTGTGAGTCAGTGGAGCTATTGGTGAATGGTACCAGCGCGGGTTCACAGACGGTGAAGAAGAATGGGCACCTCGAATGGAAGGTGAAGTATGCTCCGGGAGCGATTGAAGCGCGAGGATCCTCGGGCGGAAAAGTGATTTTGACGGAGCGCCGAGAGACGACGGGTGCACCCGCGCGGCTGGTGATTGAGACCAGCAAAGACAATCTGCGTGCTGATGGAATGGACTGCGTTCAGGTGAATGTTAGCGTTGTCGACGCCAAAGGACGCATGGTTCCGACTGCCGGAGAGATGCTTACGTTTGCGATCGAAGGGCCGGGCAAGGTGATTGGCGTGGGGAACGGTGATCCGAGCTGTCACGAGCCGGACAAGGCGATGCGACGCAGTGCCTTTATGGGCATGGGCGCTGCTCTGGTACAGGCTGGGCAGACCGCCGGCGACGTGAAGGTGAAAGTGAGTGCTCGCGGACTGGAACCGGGCGAAGTGACTCTGCGTTCGACCACACTGTAAAGTCGTTCGTTTTGAAGTCAGCTTGGTTTGAGGATAGTTTGCGACTCGATCTTCGCGGCATCGAACCTAACGTCGAAGCCGGCGCCAGTGGGTAACGCGATGTGTGCTTTTTCGGGCACGAGAGGGTTGCTCTCGAAGTGATAGTAGTGGCGCATCTTGTTGATAAGGTATTCGCCGAGAGGAAACGTCATAGGCGACTGGCTCGCAATGATATGCACGGCTGCGCGAAGACTGTGACCATGAGGAATGACCGGTACATCGTGCAAGGAAGCGACAGTGCCGATGCGAA
The DNA here is from genome assembly GCA_035570955.1 of Edaphobacter sp. GTDB lineage: Bacteria > Acidobacteriota > Terriglobia > Terriglobales > Acidobacteriaceae > Edaphobacter. Next base: position 14,437 of record DATMKY010000040.1, read on the forward strand.
GAAGCTCGCTGGTGCCACCGCACCACTCAGGATCGGCTTGAACGACGGAGAGGCCGCCCGCTTCGAGGTAACGCTCGACCTCCCATCGGCCGTAGAAGTGCTCGCCTGACGCGATTGGAATCGTTGTGCTGCGATGCATCACGGCGAAGCTCTCAATCTTCTCCGGATGCGTTGCCTCTTCAATCCAGTAAGGCCTGTACTGTTCGACCTGGTGTGCCCACTCGAGCATATAGTTTTGCGTCCAGCCACTGTAAGCGTCAAACATGAGTTCCGTATCATCGCCGAGCGTTTCGCGCAGCACGCGGACGAGCTCGATGTTTTTTCGCATACCTTCAGGGCCTGAGCCGGGGCCGTAACCCATGAACCATTTCTGATAACGGTAGCCTTCGTTTTTGATCGCAAGCGCACGACTGCGCACGGCGGTAGGCTCGAGCGAGAAGCCGAGGCAACTGGCGTACATCTCGACCGAGGGGCGGGTAGGTCCGCCGAGCAGACGATAGACAGGAGCGTTGTAGTACTTGCCGCGAATGTCCCACAGCGTGTTGTCAACGGCGCTAATCGCCATTATGAAGAACCCATCGCGCGAGTGGCGGTTGGAACGGTACATCTGATCCCAGATCTTTTCGCCCGCGAGCGCATCCTTGCCGATAAGAAAAGACCTAAGCTCGTCGTTGACAACGGTTGCGGCACTCTTTTCGATGGGGCCGTACAGGCCTTCAGGGCCGCCAGCAGTGCGGATGCGAAGATAAATTGCGGTGTAGTTGACCTCCCGCGTTCCAGAAGGTTTGTCGACATAAGGCGCGGGGCGAAGATCGTCGTAGATGTCCAGGGGGTTCACTTGCTGCTGACGGTTCACACCGGCCTCGTCGGTGTAACGGCCATGCAATTCGACAAGTTCTACGGTTTCGATCTTGAGTGGACGATCCGGCGCGAAGGCTTCGGCGAAGAGATTGGCACGACTGGCAGCGAAGACAGAGGTGGCAGCACCGAAGAGAAAGTTTCGGCGAGAGTGTTTTTGGCGAGAAGATCGGCTTTTTGCGACGATTGAAGAACGGAGCGATTGGCGCATGGGTTCTCGTGCTGGGTTCAGCGGCGGTTGTCGGTGGCTGGTTCGGGATGGATAAGAAGTCGGTTAACTTCTGGACAATCGAGTTTGAAGGCATTTTCGAGTGCCGTGATGATCTCGTGGACTTTGGACATGGGCAGGTCGTCGGGAAGAGTGCAGTGGCAGTTGACCTGGATGCGATCGTGAATGCGGGTGACCAGGACTTCGTGGATGTCGAGGATCTCGGGAAAGGCCTGAGCGGCGCGGCGGAGCCGGACCTCAAGCTGGCGATCGCGCTCGAGCGAGGCTGGACGCTCGATGGTAGCGTTCTCGCTTTCGATGTGCGTGAGGATGGAGGAGATATTTGGAATTTCGCGGCGGATGTCGCTTTCGAGCTGCGTGACGATGGCGTGCGCTGCAGAAAGAGACATGGTCTCGTCGACCTCAAGATGCTGTTCGACGTGCAGCCGATGGTTGAACTCCTGCACGGTTACGTCGTGAATGTTGAGGTTGGAACGGGCAGCAACGGCGCGGATGCGGTCGTGGATGCTCTCGGCGAGCGAGGCGATGGGGACTGAGTGAACGACGACGTCGGCGCCCGAAAGATGTTTCTGCACAGCGGCGGTAGCGGCCGCGGTGATCTGTTCGGAGCGCTGGAAGGTGAGATTGCGGGGCATGCCGAGGGTTACATCGGCGAAGTAGCTCGGACCGGACCTTCGGGTGCGGACGCGTTCGACCGAAAGGACACCGTCGATGGAGGCGAGCTCACGAATCAGCTCCCGGTTTTGCGCGCGCGCCTCGGGTGGAGTGGCGTCAGTGAGACTATCGATGGTGCGGCGAGCAAGCTTCCACGTGACGTGAAGAATGATGAAAGCGACAAGAATCGCCGCGATGGGATCGGCGAGTTCGAGCTGCGGGATCTTCAACCTTCCGCCGCAGTAGCTGGCGATAAGGCCAATAAGCACTGCAAGCGAAGACCAGATGTCCGTCCCGAAGTGGATGGCGTCGGCCTCGAGAGCTTCGCTCCGAGTCTCGGTCGCGATTTTGCGAAGCCTGCGCGAGCGAGTGAAGTCGACGGTGATGGAGAGAAGCAGAGCTGCGAAGGGCCAGATCGAGAATGTGAGAGAGAGGTGTTCGCGGAAGACGATGCGGCGGATGGCCTCGGCGAGAATCCAGATGCAGGAGCCGAGCATCAGAACGGTTTCAATGCCAGCGGAGAGGCTTTCGATTTTGCCATGGCCATAGCTGTGTATCGCATCGGCGGGACGGTCGGAGACCTGGACGGAGAAGAAGGTGATAGCGGCCGCAATAAGATCGATGCCCGAGTGCGCTGCCTCCGAGAGCATACCGAGGGAGCCGCTAAGCAGACCGGTGATCAGCTTAAAGAGAGTAACCCCGAGCGCAGCGAACACCGAGAAGAGCGCGGCGGAGCGCTTCGCTTGATGCGAGGTTTCGGCTTGCTCGGGAGTGGCCGTAGGACTCATGGGTGGAATGGTACAGGAGAGTGGCGGGTCATGAGTTAGAAGCGTGGCCAGCCGGTTTCACAGCATGGTAGAGTCCCACGGCGCCGAAGGTATAGCCGGTCCACGTCGGGTTAGCGAAGCCTGCTTTTCGCAGGAGCTCGATCATCCGCGGAGGACGCGGGAAGCGGTAGACGGAGGAGTTGAGATAGCTATAGGCAATCGCATTGCCGGAGATCAGACCGCCGAGTCTCGGCAGGATAGTTTTGAAGTAGATGTTGTAGATCGCGCCAGTGAGCCCCTCAGGTTGGTTGCACTCAAGAATCCCAAGCTGACCGCCCGGACGCAGGACGCGGAGTATCTCGGCAAGTCCTTCTTCGTAGTTGGCGAGGTTGCGGAAACCGAAGGCGGAGGTAACAAGGTCGACCGCGGCATTGGCGATTGGCAGATGGAGCGCGTCGGCTTCGATGGGCAGAATATTGTGCCCGGCAAATTTTTGTTGGCCCAGCAACAGCATCTTATGGGAGAAGTCGACGGCAAGAATGGGTGCGGCGTTGGTTGCAGTAGGACGATTCTTGAGCAGTGCCATCGTCATGTCGCCGGTGCCACAGCAGAGATCAAGTGCGACGGTCTCGGGGGATTGGAGAATTGGGCGAAAGATTTTCGCAGCGCGTGCCCACCAGGAGCGGTCGATTCCGACCGAGAGAAGATGATTCGCGCGGTCGTAGGTGGGAGCAATCGTATCGAACATCTGCTGGACGTTTGCGGCGGCAGCTTGTTCGGTCGTTGCGCCTCCGGGGCGGGCTCCGGTGGAGAATTCGTGTTCGGGGATGACTGTCATGCGGAGCGCTTCTGTGTATGGTGACGCATCAGAGTGAGCATGGACTCGGTTGCGGTGGTGAGTTCGGCTTCGGTTACGTCGCGGACAATCTCGGTCTTGCCGACTGCGGTGGGCAGGACAAAGGAGCGGATGCCGCTGCGATTTTTCTTGTCGCGGGATGTAAGAGTCACGAGTTTTTCCGCGGTGGTTTTGAAATGCGGTAGCGGGCCATAGCGGAGGATCAGGTTGACGATTCGGGTGGCCTCTTTTTCGCTGATTGAGTCTCGAGCGATTGCGACGCTGAGCGCGGCGATCATGCCCCAGGCGACCGCTTCGCCGTGGAGAAGTTTCTTGTAGTTCGTCGCAGCTTCAATGGCATGGCCGATTGTGTGGCCGAAGTTGAGAATCATGCGCAGGCCGGATTCGCGCTCATCTTTGCTGACAACGTCCGCCTTGACGCGAACGCTGGCGGCGACGACCTGCGTGAGCGCCTTCACATCTCCGGCGAGGATGGCATCGGCGTTCTGTTCCATATAGCGAAATAGCTTTGCGTCATGGATCACACCTGCCTTGATCGACTCATGTAGGCCAGCACGGAGTTCCGCCGGCGGTAATGTGGCAAGGAGATTCGTGTCGGTAAAGACTACTTGCGGATGATGAAAGCTGCCGATGAGATTTTTTCCGGTAGCAAGATTCACACCGGTTTTTCCACCAATGGAGGAGTCCACCTGCGCAAGAAATGTCGTCGGAATTTGCACGTAGCGAACGCCGCGCATGTAGATCGCAGCGAGAAATCCTGTGACGTCACCAAGAACGCCGCCGCCAAAGGCAACAAGAAGTGCATCGCGATCCGCACCCGCGCGCGAAAGCTGTTCAGCAAGAGCTTCAACGCTGGCGAGGCGTTTATGGCGCTCTCCGCTTGGCAGGAACAAAACCGTCGGCGCATCCAGTTCGTTTTTCGGGAATGATGCAAGAAGTTTTTTCGACCAGAGCGCCCATATCTCCGGTGAGGTGACGACAAACGGGCGAAAAGGCCTCTCTTTGCTGATCTTTTTCAATCGCGAGTGCAAATTGCGAAGAAGATCGGCGCCGATGATGACGTCGTAATTTGCCGAGGGCGTTTTGACAGCGATGACTGACACAGTATTTCGATGGTAACGCAAGGACTACGAGGAACTCGGAGGCTAGTAGCATTGAACTATGGATCGAGTTGATTTTTTGGTGATCGGTGCGGGGATTGCAGGATTGAGTGCGGCGATTCGGTTGGCGACTGCGGGTTCCGTACTGGTGGTGACCAAGGAGGAGCTGGCCGAATCGAACACCGCCTACGCGCAAGGTGGAATTGCGGTGGCGATGGGAGGTGACGAAGATGTTGCGTTGCACCTGGAGGACACGATTGCAGCCGGCGATGGGCTGGTGAATCGCGACGCCGCAGCGATGCTGGTCGAACAGGGGCCGAAGCGTGTCGAAGAGCTGCTGGCATGGGGCACAGCTTTTGATCGCGAAGACGGCGAATTATTGCGGACACGCGAGGGTGCGCACAGCCTCTCACGAATTCTGCACGCGAACGGCGACGCTACAGGCCGTGAGATTGCCGTCTCGCTTCTGCGACATGCGCGGGAGATGGCGGCTGAAGGTGGTCGCATCGAATTGATGGAGTGGGCGACGAGCGTCGATCTGCTCGTCGAAGACGGGCGAGTCGTGGGGGCGACGCTGCTCGATGGTGAGGGTGGGTTGCGTGTCGTGCGTTCGAATGCTGTGTTGCTGGCAAGCGGCGGAGCTGGACAGGTCTACAGCGATACGACAAATCCCGCGGTTGCAACCGGCGACGGAATCGCAATGGCGTATCGTGCAGGCGCTGCGGTCAGCGATATGGAGTTCTACCAGTTTCATCCGACCGCGTTCTCAGCAGCGGGCGCTCCGCGATTTTTGTTGAGTGAGGCACTCCGCGGCGAAGGTGCGTACCTTGTGAATGTGAAAGGCGAACGGTTCATGGAGCGATATCATCCGCTGCTCGAACTGGCCCCACGCGATGTAGTGGCACGAGCGATCACGAGCGAAGGCATGGACGGCCCCGTCTATCTCGACATGCGGCATGTGAAGAAGGATCTACATGCAAGATTTCCGGGGATATCGGGTTTTCTCGCGAAGCATCACCTCGAGCTTGCCCGCGATCTGGTTCCGGTGCGTCCTGCCGCGCACTATTTTATGGGCGGCGTAACGACGGATGTGCACGGGCGAACAACACTGCCGGGTCTGTACGCGGCAGGCGAGGTGGCCTGTACTGGAGTCCATGGAGCCAACCGTCTGGCGAGCAACTCGTTGCTTGAGGGGCTGGTCTTCGGAGCGCTGGCTGCGGAGACAATGATTGTGGAGCGGAACTCACCCAATACCTCTCACAGATCGGACGCGGTTCCCGCGGAAGCCAACGGCTCGACGTCAGAGGCCGTCACGGAAAGGTGGATCGCTGAACTGCGTGCGATGATGTGGAAGTACGCCGGTTTGTTGCGCGATGGAGACGGCCTGCACGAGGCGAAGCGGCAGCTCGAAGCGCTTGCGGTGACCAAGCCGCGAGGAATCTCACGTCGAGCTATCGAAGCGAGAAACCTTCACATGGTCGCTGAGCTGATTGTCGCTGCTGCTCTTGGCCGCAAGGAGAGTCGCGGCGCCCATTACCGTAGCGACTTTCCAATGCATGATGCATCGGCAAAGCACTCCAACATGCACGAGGGAAAACTGCGATTCGTAGCTTAGGAAATCAAAATATCGTCAGCAGGATAGGAAGAACGACGCCCGCGACAAGAGTCGCCGTAATAAATGTTCTGTTGCGGATGTATTTGTACGACATATACAGGCCAGTAACGGCGGAGAGGAAGAGACTGATAGCGACCACAAGAAAGAAAATCTTCAGGGGCAATGGGTGGTGAGTTTTAGGTGCTGCAGTTTCTGGCGCTTTCGCTGAGTCAGCCTGTTCCCCCTGTTTCGCCCTCTCTGCAGAACCCTGCGCCTTGTTCTGAGGCGATCCCGCCGATCCGGCTTTCTCGAACGCGGGTTTGTCCCCGGACCTGTCAGGCGGCGGATTCTTGTGCACCGGGAGGATGGGCGTCTGCTTCTTGTGGATCTGGGCAACGACCATGGCCCAGGCGGGCGGCTTGTAACTGCTGCCACGGGTCGTTTCGTGCAGACTGAAGGTCTGGAGCGCTCCTGTGAAGGCAAAGAAGATCAGCGCAGGCGTAGTAAAGACACCAATATAGAGATGAAGCAGGCGAAAAAGCTTGAGAGTTCTATGTGCAGAGGACATGGTCTATTTCATTTCTACACAAGAAGATGAAATACGACAAGTTTAGTCCGATATTTGAAACGCCAAGAATAACGCTGGAATGCCGGATACAAGCGTTGCAAGCAGTTAGCCATGATGGTGGTGAGGAAAGATAGCCAGATAGAGAAATACGGAGCCCATTCCGGCCAGAACCAGCAGGACTGCCCATAAGTTCCGAAACGAGAATTTGCCTGCCCAGAGCAGCAGGCCTCCGACGACCAGGCTGACCGTTGCACCAATCACATTTGTCAGCGAGAAGCCGTTCAGGATGTGAGGAAGGAGGTGGATCAGAAAGACTCCGGCAACAAAGCAGGCGAGGTAGTTGTACCACTTCATCGATCTCCTCCGGTGAGCCTTTTAGCTACAGAGACTTCTTAGGGAAGCGGAGCGACAGCAGAATAGTGATCGCAAGTACGACAACGATAACTGTCAGAGATGTGATGGGGCCGATCTCGATCCAGTGAGCGCTGAGCATCTTGAACGCCGCAAATGCCAGTACAGCTGCGAGGCCGTAGTGGAGAAAGCGAAGTCTCTCCAGCATGTGGGCAAGGATGAAGAACAGCGACCGTAGTCCCATTACAGCCATAATGTTCGACGTATAGGCGAGGAAGGGATTGCGCGTGATGGAGAGAACAGCGGGGATCGAGTCGAGCGCGAAGACAACGTCCGTGACTTCAATGGCCAGCAGCGCAAGAAAGAGAACCGTTACCATGCCGCGACCGTCTTCATGAACGAAGAACTTGTCCTGACGAAGACTGACCGGGTGGATCTTGGCGACCCAGCGGATCCATCGGGGCGTCTTCTCTTGTTTGTGAGAAGACGGAAGTACAAGCCGGATGGCGCCGATCAACAGGAGGGTCGCAAAGGCGTAGCTGATCCATTCAAATCGCGCCAGAAGCCCAAGGCCAGCCGCGATGAAGGCTCCGCGCATCACGATCGCGCCAAGAACTCCCCAGAAGAGAACCTTTGGTTGGCGGTTTGGCGGGATATTGAAGACGCGAAAGAGGATCAGAAAAACGAAGAGGTTATCGACCGAGAGCGACTGCTCAATCGCGTACCCTGCGAGATATTGCGTGGCGCTCTCGCCACCCATTGCGCGGAAGACGAAGATTGCCAGGACAAGTGCGGCGGCGACCCAGAGAATCGTTGCGACGATGGAGGTGGTTTGGTTCTTGCCGGGACCTTGGCGGCGCGCGTAAAGAAGCTCTACCCCAAGAAGAATGAGGATGAAGGCGTGAAAACCTATCCAATAGCTGATCGGGGTAGCGCTGGGCATCTCCTTTGGATGCTACAGCGCGCGGAGGCAGGATGCATAACGTCTGTGTTTCCGTGGCGGGTAGGACGGGGAGGGCCTTCAGGGGAGGGTTCGCCGCCACGGTACAGCTAGACTAGACGTTGCCAACAACCATGGAATAAACCCCATAAAGCGCGACCGCGAGGACCAGCCAGAGGACCGACGAGAAGAACAGACTTCGTACGATCTCACCAAAAGAATGTTTTTGGAAGAAGCCGTTTGGCCGCTCTTCGTTGAATGCGCTGTGGTTAAGACTTTTGAACTTTGCTTGAAAGGAAGGGAACGCTGTTTGCATAGGTATTATCTCCATCGGCAAAGATGAGAGTAGGTTGAACGATTTATGCACAGCTATCCCTCTAAGGCATCAAAGGGTGGCTCATTCGGGTCATCCAACAGCATATTCCCGTAACTTCTCCCCTGTGCGCTGCCGGAATGACAGGAACTGCAGGAAAGCGTAGGATTTGGCCGTATCCGGATAGTGCAATTGGGCTCGAGGTTTTCAATTTCTATTGGAGTGATTTATGAGAACAGCGATTCGTTGGATTGCGGTCGCGGCGGGTCTTTTTGCAGTGCAGTGTGCCGTAGCTCAGGCTCCTGCCGGAGCACCCGCAGGATCTACAGGGCAATGTAAAGACGGGACTTATTCTACGGCTGCCAGCAAACAGGGAGCATGCCGGGGACATCAGGGCGTGAAGGAGTGGTATGCCGCGGCCCCTGCGGCTGCGGCACCAGCAGCAGCACCGGCAGCGGCTCCGACACCTGCCCCCAAGGCTGCTACCCCGGCTCCTGCGCCAACTTCAGCCCCTGCTTCGGCAGCAACTTCAGCTCCTTCCAAATCATCTCCGGCTTCCAGGGCCGCATCCATGACAGCCGCAGCGGGCGGCGGGCCGGGTTTGGTATGGGTCAACACGGACAGCAACGTTTACCACTGCTACGGAACGGCCTACTACGGCAAGACAAAGCAGGGGGCATACATGTCTGAGGCCGACGCCAAGGCCAAAGGCGCGCACGCCGATCACGGACACGCCTGCACCAAGTAGAAGCTCTCTAACAGAAAAAACTGCGCCTCTGACAGCCCGGCGTCTATGGGACTTCAGGGGCGCTGGTTGATTAAACGGATCATCTCCAGCAGGAGATCGCCGGAGGTCTGCAGTGACTTCGCACTAACCTTATCAAGCGTGTCCTCTGCGGTGTGGTGATAGCCGTCAGGTGATGCTTCGGTCGAAGGCCCGTAATGCGCGTCAATCACATCAAGCACCGGCACACCGCGTTGGGCAAAGGGAAGATGATCATCCTCCTCCGCCTCGCTGTACTTGTAGATGTTGCCCAAGTGGCCGGTATTTTTTGCAGCGACTTTGAGTAGATCGAGCAGCCAGGGCGTCGAATTGTCGACGTGGTCGATATTCAGGTCCTTGTCTCCGATCATGTCAGCAACGAGAAAAGCCTTAATCTTTCCCAGCGTGCCATCGTTGCTCCACTTCGCCGCAAGATGCCGCGTCCCGTAGAGAGAGTCGGAAGGCCCCCAGGCCTTCACAGCCTCTTCGCCATCATCAAACACGAGCCACACCGAGTAACCCTCAGGCGGATGTGTCCGCAGCACGTTGCCGATCTCAATCAGCAGCGCTGTCGTCGCGGCGCCATCGTTGGCTCCATAGAACTCAATGTCGCGCAGAGGATAGTTCGTCTCATAGTGGCTGGCTAGGACGATGATGCCGTCCTTCTTGCCGGGGAACTTCGCGATGTAGTTCCGCATCGTTTGGAGACCAGCGGGTGTGGTGGCGGTAAAGGTGTCAATCTCGAAGTTCCCTTTGGCGGCTTCGGCGATGAAGTGCTGTTTGATGAACTCTTCCGCTTTGAGATGCCCGGGCGAGCCGTTGAATCGTTTCGGCGCGACCTTCAGCATCTCTGCCGTGAGCGTATACGCCTCTTGTCCGTTGAAGCGGGCTGTCGTCGAACCCGCATGCTGGGCTATTGCGTTTGTTCCCGGCACTGCAAGAACAAGCAGCGCCAACAGCATCTTTTTTGCATTGATGATCATGCGGCCTTCTTAGCCTCTCGGGCTTTGCGTCGGTCAGGATGAACGAGAAAGGCAACACCTACGCCGATCATATAGAGAACGAGCATCGGCGTGGCAAAGAGACACATGCCAATGGGGTCAGGCGTAGGGCAGATAATTGCAGCGATCAGAAAAATTGCGAGAATCGCATAGCGGATATGCTTGAGCAGAAACTTGCCGTCGACTATCCCGAAGAGCGACAGAAAAAAGATAAGAATCGGCAGCTCAAACGTAATTCCGAGGCCGAGAATCACGGCGAGGAAGAAGCCGGTATAGTCCTCAATCGTGAGGATCGGGTTGAACGCTTTGCCGAAATCGAGAACGAGAATCTTGATCGCGCCGGGGAGAACCCAGCGATAGCCGAACCACGCTCCCGTGAGGAACAAAACGACGGTGGTGGACATGAAGGGCCACACGTACTTCTTTTCGTTGGCGTACATGCCCGGCGAGATGAAGAGCCAGATCTGATACAGGATGAATGGCGAAGCGAGGATGGCGCCACCGACGAAGGAGGTCTTGAGATAAAGATTCAGGCCGTCGGTCGGGTGAGTGAAGTTAAGTTTGAGCCCGAGGTCCGTGACCGGTCGTTGAATGTAGTTGTAGAGGCGGACATGGAAGATGTAGGCGACCACGAATCCGCCGATCAGATAATAGACCGAATGGATGAGCCGTTTGCGAAGCTCGGCGAGATGCTCCATCAGGCTCATGCCCGGGAGTTCGGCTCGTTCGGTTACAACCTTACGAGCCATGTCAATGCGGTCGAAATCAGCCACGCTGCGCGGCCTCGCTGGGTACTGTCTCTGCCGATGCGGTCTCAGGATCGGGGTCGTGGGGAATCGAATCGAGTACGGGCGACAAGGTGGAGTTGCTGACAGGCAGCCCGGTCTCAGGTGGCATTAGATGAAGATCGCCAGAACTGGCGATTGGCAGTGGGTCGGGCTTCGTCTCAGCCGTGGTTTCCGATTGAGGTTGCTCGTGGGGATGACCGACAAGGAACTCGTCATTCACCGCGACCGCATCGGACTTGTCACTAATGATCGCTGGCGCCACCGGAGCCGCGGCTTCCATGGCCGCAATTTTCTTTCTTTGCTCCTCCTGGTCGGCGATGCGTAGTTCCTCTTCCATCTGCATGCGGAACTCATTAGAAGCACGACGGAATTCCGCCATCAGTTTGCCCAGTTGCCGCGCCAGTTCAGGCAGTTTCTTCGGCCCGAAGAGAATCAGGGCGAGAATGACAAGGATGGCGCTGTCCTGAAAGCTAGGCATAAGTCAGTCCCATGATACGGCTTACGTCGTAGACGAACAAATGGATGGTGGGTGCGCCTGTTGATATAAAATATTGAGTGCAGACGACATATTCTGCATTTTTCAGGTTGACGCAAAAAACGCAACGCACGAACACGTGTTGCGTCTAATCAATAGGAGGCGGCCATTGCGGCCGTCGCTGGAAGACAGGAGTTGCAACATCCCCGCGGATTGGGTGAAGGCTTCAGGCCAACACAGTGAATCTGCTGCAACTCAAGCAATGCATGCTTTCAACATCCCCGTCTCTGAGGCATCACGACAGTGCAGGCATTGAGCCGGCGCCAGTTGGCCTCGGTGAGACTGAAGGCGGAGTACTTTGAACGGACTATTAGAGATCACTGCGGCCGAGGCCGTGGCGGAAAATGAAGCGGCGACACGCTCAGATGCTGAGATGTGTTCTTTAGACAACTACCTTGCCCAGCCCGACAACACCATGGACGACCGCATCGCCGCGGCCCGAGCCAGGCTTGGTACGGATGTCACCCTGTTGGGCCATCACTACCAGCGCGACGAGGTGATCCGCTTCGCCGACTACACCGGCGACAGCTACAAGCTATCGAAGATCGCCTCGCAAACGGATGCGAAATATATGATCTTTTGCGGCGTCCACTTCATGGCTGAAACCGCCGACGTGCTTAGCCGCCCCTGGCAGCAGGTGATTCTGCCCGACCTGAACGCGGGCTGTTCGATGGCTGACATGGCAGAGATCGGCCAAGTCGAAGATTGCTGGGACTCGCTCGTCCGCGCGGGCCTGACGGATACGGCCTCAGGCGGCCTGATTCCCCTTACTTACATGAACTCCGCCGCAGCAATTAAAGGTTTCTGCGGAAGACACGGCGGCCTCGTCTGCACTTCATCGAACGCACGCGCTGCCTTCGAGTGGGCCTTCGCTCGCGCAGGCAAAATTCTCTTCCTTCCCGACCAACACCTCGGCCGTAATACTGCCTTTGCGATGGGAATCCCACAGAGCGAGATGGTTGTCTGGGATCCATACCAGATCAATGGAGGAGTAAGCCCCGAACGCCTGAAAGCCGCGAAAATAATTCTCTGGAAAGGGCATTGCTCGGTTCATCAACGCTTTCTGCCGGAACACGTCGACCGTGTACGCCGCGAACATCCAGAGATGCAGGTCATCGTTCACCCTGAGTGCCGTTGGGAAGTCTGCCAGAAGGCCGATTCAATCGGTTCGACCGAGCGAATCATCGAAGTGCTCGAGAAAGCCCCCGAAGGTTCGAGCTTCGCGGTTGGCACGGAGATTCATCTGGTGAACCGTCTAACCAAGCGTTTCGCGCCTCTCGGCAAGCGCGTCATTACGCTCGACGAAGCTGGATGCCTTTGCACAACCATGTACCGCATCTCGCCCCAGCACCTTGCGTGGGCTCTGGAAAACCTTGTCGAAGGACGTGTGGTCAATCGCATTAAAGTGGAGGATGATGTGAAGCAGTGGGCGCGCGTAGCGCTTGATCGCATGCTGGAGATTAAAGTTTGAGCAAGACCTTTACGTTGAACGAAGCGCAGACGCTACTGCCCGTAGTTGAAGCTCTTTTGCGCAAAGCACAGGCCGCCGGAACTCGCGTTGAGGAAGTGGAAAACGAGATGCAACAGCTCAGCCAGCGCATCTTTCTCTCAGGCGGCATGCACGTCGATGTAGCCGTCGCGGCGCGCCGCCGGGCAGAACGCGACAAGGCAGTTCAGGAAGCCAACGATACTCTCAAAGAAATCGACTCGATCGGGGTGCAGGTGAAGGATCTCGAGCAGGGTCTGCTCGACTTTCCTTCAGTCGTGGATGGCAAGACAGTCCTGCTCTGCTGGAAGCTTGGTGAACCGGCGATTACCCACTGGCACACCGAAGAAGAGGGCTATGCTAGCCGAAAGCCTCTGGATTCACGATTCGGCAAAAGCGACCGCCCTAACTGAGAGCACTTCCGCACAGAGCCTGTGGATAATTCCATTTACTAAACAATAATAATTATCATCTATACTCGCCCCATGCAGGTTGATTTGACCAGGTCGTTTCGCGAGATATGCCGTGAGAATGGTATTGCCGTGACCCACCAACGCCAGGTCCTGTATGAAGTGATGAAAACCATGCATGGCCATCCGTCTCCGGAAGAGGTCTATGCACGTGTCAAAAAAAAGGTGCCTGCAATCTCGCTGGCAACGGTTTACAAAAACATTCATTTATTTGTCGAGAGCGGCGTCTTCAGCAAGGTGAGCATGCATCACGGCTCGCTTCGCGTGGAGATGAATGACGAGGCGCACCATCACATGGTGTGCTCCAAATGCAAGGCAATTACCGACATCGGAGAAAAAGAACTCGGGCTGGTCTCGAAGAAGGACAAGCTGCCCGGCGGCTTTCTGGTGGAGCGGTATGCGGTCGATGTGATTGGCATTTGTGCAAAGTGCCAGTAAGCGCGGTATAACCTGCAACAAAAAATTCGAGGTGAACGATGTCAACCGAAGCAAAATGCCCAGTCGCGCATGGCACAGAGCATGGCGCAGTCACTACCTCACACGGTGCCGCCCGCAAGAATCCTGATTGGTGGCCCGATCAACTGAATCTGAAGATATTGAACCAGCACTCCCCGCTGAACAATCCGATGAGCGAGGAGTTCAACTACGCTGAGGAGTTCAAGAGCCTGGATCTGAACGCGCTGATCAAGGACCTGCATACCTTGATGACGACCTCTCAGCCCTGGTGGCCAGCGGACTATGGACACTACGGGCCTCTGTTCATCCGCATGGCGTGGCACAGTGCCGGTACATACCGTATCGCGGATGGACGCGGTGGCGCAGGCGCAGGCATGCAGCGGTTTGCCCCGCTCAATAGCTGGCCGGACAACGTCAGTCTCGACAAGGCGCGTCGACTGCTCTGGCCCATCAAGCAGAAGTACGGGCGCAAGATTTCGTGGGCCGATCTGATGATCCTCACGGGCAACGTGGCACTGGAGTCGATGGGATTCAAGACCTACGGCTTTGCCGGTGGACGTGAGGATGTGTGGGAGCCGGATGAAACCTACTGGGGACCAGAGACGACATGGCTTGGCGATAAACGCTACAGTGGCGATCGCCAGCTTGAAAACCCGCTTGCCGCTGTGCAGATGGGTTTGATCTATGTAAATCCCGAGGGCCCGAACGGCAATCCGGACCCAGTCTCTTCGGCGCGCGACATTCGCGAGACGTTTGCGCGTATGGCGATGAACGACGAAGAGACGGTTGCGCTGATCGCCGGTGGACATGCCTTCGGCAAGACGCATGGCGCTGGCAATCCCGATAAGTATGTTGGCCGCGAGCCCGAAGGCGCGCCGATTGAGGAGCAGGGATTTGGCTGGAAGAACAGTTTAGGCAATGGTGTAGGCGTGAATACGATCTCGAGTGGCCTCGAAGGCGCTTGGACGACGAACCCGGCGAAGTGGGACATTGAGTATCTGGACAATCTGTTCAAGTACGAATGGGAATTGACGAAGAGTCCCGCAGGCGCTCAACAGTGGAAGCCCAAGAATGGAGCTTCGGCAGACACGGTGCCGGATGCGCATGATCCGACCAAGAAGCACTCGCTGACGATGTTGACCTCGGATCTTGCTCTGCGATTCGATTCGAGCTACGAGAAGATCTCGCGGGACTATCTCGCAAATCCTGAGAAATTTGCGGATGCGTTCGCGAAGGCCTGGTACAAGCTAACGCATCGCGACATGGGTCCGATCGCCCGCTATCTTGGCCCGCTGGTTCCGAAAGAGCAGTTGATCTGGCAGGATCCAGTTCCTGCGGTCGATCACGAACTGATCGGTCAGGAGGAGGTCCAGGCTCTCAAGGCGAAGATCCTAGCTTCCGGGTTGTCCATCTCTCAATTGGTCTCGACCGCATGGGCCTCCGCATCGAGCTTCCGTGGCAGCGACAAGCGCGGGGGAGCCAATGGAGCGCGTATTCGCCTTGCTCCGGAGAGGTTCTGGCAGGTGAATCAGCCGGTAGAGGTTGCGAAGGTCCTCGAATCGCTCGAGATGATTCAGAAAGACTTTAACGCGGGCGGGAAAAAGGTATCGCTCGCTGACCTGATCGTTCTGGGCGGTTGCGCGGCCGTCGAAGAGGCTGCGAAGAAGGCCGGCCATGATGTGAAGGTTCCTTTCTCGCCAGGTCGCACGGATGCGTCGCAGGAGCAGACCGATGTCCACTCGTTCGCAGTGCTCGAGCCTATCGCCGACGGCTTCCGCAATTATCTGCGCCCGGGGCACGAGGCATTCGCGGGCGAACTGCTGGTAGACAAGGCAAACCTGCTGACCCTCACCGCCCCGGAGATGACCGTCCTGATTGGTGGCCTTCGCGTGTTGGGTGCAAACTTCGAACAGTCCTCAAACGGGGTCTTCACCAAGCAGCCCGGAACGCTGACCAATGACTATTTCGTGAATCTTCTGGACATGAATACGAAGTGGCAGAGGACCGATAAAGAGGGTGTGTTGGAGGGAGTCGATCGGGCCACTGGCGATCCGAAGTGGACCGGCACCATCGTTGACCTCATCTTCGGATCGAACTCTCAGCTACGGGCCCTCGCCGAAGTGCATGCGTGCAGCGACTCGAAGCCGGTCTTCATACGCGACTTTGTCGCAGCCTGGAACAAAGTGATGAATCTCGATCGCTTCGACCTCGCGTATTCACGAAACTAAGAAAGAAAGAGCGGTCCATTAATGGGCCGCTCTTTTTAAGTTCGTGAAGAATTAGTTTCGTGGTGGCATAGGACTGGGTTTGCCACCCGGATTCCACTCAGGCTTCCACTTTGAATCCGCAAGCCAGCGAATCGGCTCGATCATCGAAGCAATCGCATTCGTCATATGTTTGAAGTCGATCGTGCTGAGCTCGTCACTCGGCTGGTGATAGTCCTTGTGCAGACCGAAGCTTGAGACGGTATGCGCGATGATTCCCTGTGATGCCAGAGCATAATTATCCGAACGCTGAAAAAAATGTTGGTCCGGATGCGGATCGTTCACCAGATGAGCGCCGTGTTTCACCAGCTCAGGGCCCAGATTCGAACGCTCGAAGCCCGTCAGCCAGAGTGTTCCGGGGGGGACTGCCGAATCCGGGCGCCCAATCATCTCAAACTCAAGATTTGCAACAATACTCGTCAATGGAACCGGCGGATGAGCGAGAAACGCGCGATTTCCAAATCCGCCAAGCTCCTCCGAGCCGAAACACGCAAAGACGATTGTTCTCTTCGGTCGCGGTCCGGCCGCGAGAATATGAGCCAGAGTCATCACGGCAGTTGTCCCCGAGGCATCGTCGTCGGCACCGTTATAGTTGATATCGCCCAGTGTGCCTGCCGCACCCATGCCCAGATGGTCGAGGTGCGAGGTCAGCAGAATTACCTCATTCGACAAGCTGCTTCCGCGCAAAATGCCGACAGCATTCCAGGTTTCTTTACGCGGCACATCCTGAAACTTCGAGAGCCGCTGCTGAATTCTCTGCGGCAGCGGATCAGGCAGTGGACTCTTCTGCACGAAGCTCCCACCGTCGCCTCCTGGTTCAAGACCCAGTGCTTGAAACTGCGTTGCAACGAACAACGCGGCAATATGTTCATCTCGAGTCGCAGAGCCGCGGCCATGCATCTCGTCGTCGGCCAGGAAATTCATATTTGCATGAACTTCATGTTCGAGCGTTGCCGTTTGCGCGTCTGTTGCGTCGAATGAGTGAGATCTCTGATCGTAGGCTGCTGAGAAAAAAGTGGCTGTGCCTGCAAGCGTCAACGTGCCTGCAAGACGAAGAAGTTTTGGAGACATTGTGCCGATTATAGAAGAACCAATTAGTCTTGAAGCACAGAGTTGTGAGGGAGAGAAGTCGACGTGAACAGCTGGAGGGGAAGCGCGCGGCGTTGGGTGGCAATCGCAGTGGCGCTGGTGTTCCCGGCCTTTACAGGATGTGCCGGCTTCTTTCCTCCGATCAACAATAGCGGCGGAGGTGGCTCCACAACTGCGGGCAATCAGATCTATATCGCGAACCAGGCGGTCAACTCCATCGGCGGATTCATCATCGGCAGTACGGCTGCAACTCTCACGGCGGTCAACGGTACTCCGCTCACAGAGACCTATAAGGCAATTTCGATGGTCGTCACTCCCAACAACGCCTTGCTCTATGTCGGGGCGGCAACCGGCGTCTTCGTCTACTTCATTAACTCCAACGGAGCGATCACGGCGCCGGCCACCGGCCCACAGCCTGCGGGTGTCTTTGCCACTGCAATGACGGTCTCTCCCGATGGACAGTGGCTCATTGTCCTCGACGGCACCACTCAGCAGCTCGATATCTTCCAGATCAACTACACGACGGGTGCCCTCACCTCATTGACAGCGCCTGCAACCTACGCCATCCAGTCTGGAACGTGGCAGCCGAGCGATCTCCGCATCTCTGCGGACGGCACCCTGATCTTTGCTGCAGTCGGTACCGGCGGCGATTTCGTCTTTACTTTCAACACCGCAACCGGTGTCGCAGCCAGCAGCCAGTATCTTGCTACTGGAGACGCGGCGACAGGCGACTACGGCCTCGCCGTCAACGCAAACAAAACCTACCTCTATATCGCCCGCAGCGGAACGAAAGGCGGAGTCGCCGTCTACAGCATTGGAACCGCCGGAGCCCTGACTCCTGTCACTGGGTCGCCATTTACCGCCGGTAGTGGAACCGTATCCGTGGCGCTTGATTCCACCGGAACGTACGCCTATGCCGCCAACCGCACTGACGGAACCATCTCTGGCTTTACGATCGTTCCAGGAACGACGCCCTCTGCGTTGTCGCTGACGCCGCTGAGCGGTTCCCCCTATGTCAGTGGGACCTCGGTCAATTCCATCGGCATCGACAAGACTGGCAAGTACTTGCTGGCGGCAGCAATTGGAGGAGACCCTGATCTCACCATGTACAGCTTTGACATTGCCGTACCCGGCAAACTCGTTTCGGCAACCAGTGTCGCCACTGGTGTCGACCCTGCGGGCGCAGTCGCTCTCGCACTAACGCACTAGGCCCGATACTTCTTTGGTTAGCGTGCCTGGAATTGACCGGTCTCTTCCCTGAAATCTTTTCCCAGCACCATTAGTATGGAGAGAAGCGGTGTGAAACCTGTTGGGGAGTTCTTCAGTCATCTTTTCTTCTTCTCGAAATGTCGTTTCGCACTGGATCTCGCGTTGTGCGGCTCCGGTGATGTTGGCAGCGGTGACCATCGGACTCAGTGGCTGCTCGCAATTCCGTCCGAAGCCCGAAACACAGTACGTCTATGTCACCGCCAAGCAGACCTTCCTGCGCGACCGCGTTGCCGCCGTCTCCAATCGCACAGCAACGGTGGGCAACGGCGACAAACTCCAGGTCCTCGAACACGGCCGCCGCTACGTGCGTGTCCAAACCGAAAAGGGTGAGACCGGCTGGATCGACGAGAAGCAGGTTGCAACTCAGGATGTCTACAACCAGTTCGACGCGTTGAAGCAGCAACACAGATCCGATCCGGCCGTAGCCTCCGGCGTTGTGCGTGATGAAGTCTACATGCACGTGAAGCCTGGCCGCGACACCGAGAAGTTTTACCGCCTTGCCGAAGGCGAAAAGCTTACGCTGCTTTCTCGCGCGACGCTTGAAAAACCTCTGCCGCCGGGGATGCGCAAGCCAGTTCCCGCAGCTGACCCTAAGAATGTCAAGCCCGGCGCAGCTCCTGAACCGCCGCCTCCACCCGCGATGGAAGACTGGTGGCTCGTTCGAGATTCGAAAGGCGACACGGGCTGGCTCTACAGCCGCATGATGGACGTTGACGCTCCTGACGCCATCACACGCTACGCAGAAGGTCAGCGCATTGTAGGAGCTTATGTGCTCACCAAGGTCTACGATCCGGAAGCCGAACAGGACGACAAAAACATCCCCATCTACGTCACGGTTATGAGCCCGTACAAAGCCGGACTGCCTTACGACTTTGATCAGGTCCGCGTCTTCACCTGGAGCGTAAAGAAGCACCGCTACGAGACCGGTTTCCGCGACAAGAACATCGAGGGCTACTTACCCGTCACAATAAAAATGACGACCGATCCCTACGGCAAATCTGCCACGGCCACCACGCCCATGCCCACGTTTACCTACCGCGTTCTCGCCGACGACTCCGGCCCAGTCATCCCTGATCCTGTCACCGGCGCAATCGTTCCCAATAAAACCATTCTGAAAACCTATCGTCTCGAAGGAAACTACGTGCACCGCATCATCGCCCCCGGAACACCGACCGGCGGCGAAGCCCATCCCGAACCGACCGCCAAAAAAGAAAAAGCCCCACCCAAAAAGAAGCACTGAAAATTTATATTGCGTTCTCTCGAAAGAGATGGATTTTGCGCGGCTAGCAGTTTGCTTAGCCCATCTAAAACAGAGTCTCTGAGCTGACGAAATGAACTGGGCTGTGGACTAAGAGTAGAAGCTCGCAATCGCGTCCACCACAATCTCCTGCTCATCCTCTCGCAGCTCCGGATAAATCGGCAGTGCGAGCACTTCCTTCGCAGCCGCTTCACTCAGAGGGAAGTCTCCGAGCTTATATCCAAGGTTCGCGAGGCTAGTCTGCAGATGCAGCGGCAGCGGGTAATAAATCTCACTTCCAATCTGCCGGTCTGTCAGATACTCCCGAAGCTCATCCCGCCGAATGGCGCGAATCACATACTGATGGAACACATGCCCCGCCCGAGGATCGGTGAAGGGAAGAACTACTCCCTCCTTCACATTCTTGCCTACCAGCTTGGCCTCAAGAAAGAGCTGGTCATATCGAGCAGCTAGATCCCGTCGTCTCTGGTTCCACTCCGGCAAATAGCGCAGCTTCACCTCAAGAATCGCGGCCTGCATACTATCGAGCCGCGAGTTCCACCCAACCTCATCGTGATGGTAACGTTGCCTCATCCCATGAGCGCGCAACACCCGCGCATGATCATCAATCGCCTCTGAAGTCGTCGTCACAAGTCCGGCATCGCCCATCGCACTCAAATTTTTCGTCGGGTAAAAGCTAAACGCTGCCGCATCCCCCAGCGCTCCGGCAGGAACACCATTCCACGTGGCCCCAAAAGCCTGCGCCGCATCTTCAATCAGCAGAACACCGTGACTCTCTCTTAGCGCTTCAAAAGCAGCCCAGTTTGCACACTGCCCATAGAGGTGAACCGGTAAAATCGCCTTGACCCGCGTCCCCCGGTGAGAACGAATCACCTCTTCCGTAGCCGCCGCTGAGAGGTTGAACGTGGTCTGGTCAATATCGGCCAGCAAAGGCTGCGCCCCGCACCGCAGAATTGCACTCACCGTCGCGAAGAAACTAAAGGGAGTTGTGACCACCGCATCACCCGGCCCGACATTCGCTGCCACCAGAGCCAGCCAGATCGCGTCGGTCCCGCTCGCGCATCCAATAGCATGAGGCACTCTGCAAGCAGCAGCGGCCGCCTCTTCGAAACTCGCGACTTGCGGTCCCAGAATGAATCGTTGCGACGTACATACTGCCTCAATCGCATCAAGCAATTCCTGCCGCAGATTCGAAAATTGGCGGGAAAAATCAAGCATCGGAACTGGTTGTGATTTCAGTGGCACATCTGTGATGGTATATCGCTGAACGGTTGTGAATCTAAGTCCGTTCTGGATCGTCTAACAGGTCTAGAATCGTCTCGAAAGGGGTTGCGGCAGAATCTCCGTTCGCAGGTTGATTATTGCCGCAGATGCTCGTATCGTGGACCTTCTTAGCTCCGGACTCGGCGAATCGACCCCGCTGAGCTTTCTTCCGGAGTTGATGGGCGCAGTAAAACCTTATGGCACGGTAACCGAAATTAACTAAGGAGATCGGCACCATGGAATCAAAGCCGGCACAGAACATTCAGGATACTTTTCTCAACACAGTGCGAAAAGATAAAAGCCCGATTACGATCTACCTCGTCAGCGGCGTCAAGCTGACAGGAAAGATCCGGTCGTTCGATAAATACTCCGTCCTGCTGGAAAACAACAGTCAGGAGCAGTTGATCTTCAAGCATGCAATCTCAACGGTTGTGAGTGGGAGAGCCGGCGCGCACGGAGACGTCCGACTCGAGGCCAAGCCAGAGATGCGGGCCGCTGTAAGCTCGGCGCCCCCTGTCGCTGCAGTGCAAGAGGCCAACGGAACGCAAGGCCGTTAGCCATTGATCATAGAGATACGAAGGCAAAGTCCGTGAGGCGAAGTCTGGTCGCACAACAAGCGGCCGTGCGTTCTGCCGGACGCGGCATGCCACAGGCGGAGCGTGCCGTTCTCGTCGCTGTCGAATTCACCGGCGAACGACGCAAACTCACCGCGGCGGCACGCCTGGCACGCGCCTCAGCTGCAGTTCTGGCTGGGGCTTCGCCGGACCTTGCTCATAACGAAGACTCCCCCGCGAGTGCGAAGCTTCACGCGGAGTTGGACTTCGACGCCTCGCTCGCTGAGTTCGAAGAACTCGCCCGCAGCGCCGGAGCCGAAGTCGCCACAACTCTCATCCAGCATCGCCCAAAGCCCGACCCTGCAACCCTCATCGGCGGCGGCAAGCTCGAAGAGATCGAAACCGTCATCGCGTCCACCGGGGCAGACCTCGTCCTCTTCGATCATGATCTCTCGCCTTCGCAGCTCAGAAACCTCGAGGCGAAGCTGCCCTGTCGCGTCATTGATCGCACCCAGCTCATTCTCGACATCTTCGCCCGCCACGCACGAACCCGCGAAGGCCAGCTTCAGGTCGAACTCGCACAGTTGGAATACCAGCTTCCGCGTCTTGCTGGACGAGGCAAAGCCATGTCCCAGCTCGGCGGTGGCATCGGCACGCGAGGTCCGGGCGAAACCCAACTCGAAACCGATCGCCGCAAGATCAACCTGCGGATCGATCACATCAAAGACCAGCTCGAAGCCGTCCGCCGCATCCGTCGCCAGCAGCGGCAACGCCGCGAAGCCGTCCCGGTCCCGGTCGTCGCGCTAGTCGGTTACACCAACGCCGGCAAGAGTACTCTATTCAACGCGCTCACCGAGGCTGGCGTCCTCGAATCCTCAAAAATGTTCGCAACGCTTGACCCCAAGCTGCGCCAACTCCAGCTTCCCTCGCGCAGAAAGATTCTCCTGTCGGACACCGTAGGTTTCATCCGTAACCTTCCTCATACGCTGGTAACCAGCTTTCGTGCGACCCTCGAAGAAGTCGAACGCGCCGAGTTGCTGCTGCACATCCGCGACGCCTCAAGCCCGATGGTCGACGAACAGAAGACGCAGGTACAAAAGGTTCTCGCCGAACTCGATGTATCGAAGAAACCCGTCATCGAAGTCCTCAACAAGATCGACCTGCTCCCTGAAAACGAGCGGACTCACCTTGGCGCTCCCGGAACGGTCGCTGTTTCGGGCCTCAAAAAGCTGGGTCTCGACAATCTGCTGGCAGCAATCGACGCGGCCCTCATCGTCGATCCCGTCATCGAGGTGAAATTCCGCCTCCCGCAATCCGAGGGAGCAGTCCTCGCCGCGCTCGAAGCTGGAGCGATCGTGGACGAGAAAAAATTCGAAGGGAATCTGGCCTTCCTCACTGCACGAGGACCCGCATCATTGCTCAATCGATATAGGAGGTTCCGGGAGAGAGCCTGACGGCCTTCTCAAAGGTTAGAGGCTGAAAATTTATGCGCTTAACTAGCATAGGCCGCCTGACGGGGAGCGGAGGTGGTGTCCCCAATCACGCGACCTATGTGACCCAGATATTAGGGTCCAGGTAGTGACTTTAGTTTAATCCTGTTTTCTTGGAATTCCAAGACGAATTGGGGAAAACTTTGCAAATTTTTGCAAAATGGTAACCTGTTCGAAAACCGCATAGTTTGGGCGATTATCGATGTAAACTCAATTGACACTCCTTCAAACACTTTGCTAAAACTAGGTGTACCTCGCACTATCTCCAAATGCCTTCAGAACGACAATCCAGCTGCATCCAACAGCTGATGACAGGACTTCAAGACGGCCACTGCTGACCCCATTCATGGACCAGATACTGAACGAACTCGGTGGACTTGTGCTCGGCGCTGTGCCGACCATGATCTTGTTTATTTTGTTAGTGGCAGCCTATGGCTTTCTCGTCCGGCGTCCTCTCGATCGCGTTCTTGCCGAGCGTCGCGCCCGGACCTCGGGTGCAATTGAGCATGCCAAAGGCGCCATCGCCAAGGCCGAGTCCGAGACGGCAGCCTACGAAGCAAAACTCCGCGCCGCAAAGGCCGAGATCTTCCAGATGCGCGATCAGAAGCTCAAGCAGTGGAACGCTGAGCGCGACGCTGCTCTCGCCGATGTTCGCAAACACGCTCAGGCTCGCGTCGAAGGAGCCAAGGACGAGATTGAGCAGAGTGCCCAGGATGCTCGTCTCAAGATCGTCGGTCTCAGCGATGAATTGAGCTCTCGTGTTCTGAAGGCCGTCTTGCCGGCTGAAGTTCGCGCAACGGAGGTGGCTCAGTGAATCTCAAGAAAATGAAATCAACGGTAAAGCGCCTTCTTCCTGGTCTCTTTCTTCCAGGCCTGTTGATGGCTACCGTGCTCTTCGTGCCGATGCAGCACGCACGAGCCCAGGAAAAGCCAGACAACGCCGGAGGTGGACGCCTTAGCTCGCCTGAAGCCAACTCTCCGGAAGCCAACAAGCATGAGGCGGACGAAAATGACGCCTATCTTCATTCGGCTTCCGTTCGCAAACTCGGCGCCATGGTCGGCCTCAACACCGAACAGGCTGCGACAGTTTTCACCGTCGGAAACTTTTTGGTTCTTGCAGTTCTCGTTGGCTGGTTTCTCCTCAAGACACTGCCCAAGACCTTCCGCAATCGCACTTCGTCAATCCAAAAAGATCTCGTCGACGCCCGTACCGCAACTGAAGAGGCCAGTGCGCGACTGAGTGCCGTCGAAGACCGCCTCAGCAAGCTCGACGAACAGATCGCCGCCCTTCGCGCCCAGGCCGAAAAAGATTCTGCGCACGACGAGCAGCGCATCAAAGCCAGCGTCGAAGACGACAAGCAGAAGATCCTTGCAGCAGCTGAGCAGGAGATCTCCGCAGCAACCGCCCTCGCGCAACGCCAGATTCGTCAATACGCCGCTGAACTTGCTATCGACCAGGCCGCGCGCAAGCTCGTCGTCACTGCCGAGACCGACCGCCTGCTGGTTCAGAACTTCGCACGCAGGCTGATGGGCGAAGATACGAAGGAAGGACACAACTAATGTCCGTCGTCTCCCTTCGCTACGCACACGCGTTCGCAGACGTTGCCGCATCCGCGCATCTCGACACCAATGCGACCCTGCAGCAACTCGCAGACTTCAGCGGCACACTCGAGGGCAGCCACGAGCTCCGTGAAGCCCTCGCGAATCCGTCCATCACGGCCAACCAGAAACTCAAAGTTCTCGATGCTATTGCCGCCCGCATTGGCATGTCCGGGCAGGTACGCAACTTTATCGCGGTCATCATGGATCACCAGCGTCTCCACGAGCTGAAAGAGATCATCGAGGAGTACCGGACCATCGCCGACGAGCAGTCACTTGTTGCGGAGGCCGAGATCACCAGCGCACATCCTTTGAACGATCAGGATCGCGCCGAACTCGAAGCCCAAGTTTCGAAGCTTGCAGGAGGCCGCGTTCGCGCGACCTATCATCAAGACCCAGCTCTGCTCGGTGGCGCTGTCGTCCGCATCGGTTCGACGGTTTACGACGGCTCCATCCGCGCCCAGTTCCAGCAGTTGAAGCACAAGCTGGTGAACGCGTAAAGTTGCATCGCCACCCAGCACAAATTTTTTGGATTTTGAAACGAATCGACTAGAAGGACGACATGGCACAGATCAAGGCGGACGAGATAACTGAACTGCTTCGCCAGCAGATTGAGAACTTCGAGCAGCGCATCCAGGTCGACGAGGTTGGCACCGTCATCTCCCTCGGCGACGGCATCGCACGCGTTCACGGCCTCGACAAGGTCATGGCTGGCGAGCTCATCGAATTCCCCCACGGTGTGGCCGGGCTCGCAATGAATCTCGACGAAGATCAGGTCGGTGCCGTGCTGCTCGGCGACTACACCGAGATCCGCGAAGGCGACACGGTCAAGCGCACTGGCAAGATTATGTCCGTGCCTGTCGGCGACGCCATGATCGGCCGCGTCGTCAACGCACTCGGCCAACCCATCGACGACAAGGGCCCCATCAACACGGACAAGTTCCTTCCCGTCGAGCGACTCGCACCCGGCGTCATCGAACGCCAGTCCGTCCGCGAGCCCATGGCCACCGGCATCAAGGCCATCGACACAATGATTCCCATCGGCCGTGGTCAGCGCGAGCTTCTCATCGGCGACCGCCAGACAGGCAAGACCGCCATCGCGCTCGACACCATCATCAACTCCGCGAAGAACAACCTCATCTGCATCTATTGCGCCGTTGGCCAGAAACGCAGTTCTGTCGCGCAGGTCGTTCAAACCCTTGAAGAGAACGGCGCAATGGCCTACACCATTGTCGTGGCCGCCACTGCGTCTGAACCTGCGCCGATGCAGTACTTAGCGCCCTTCGCCGCCACTGCGATGGGCGAATACTTCCGCGACTCCGGCAAGCACGCGCTTGTCATCTACGACGATCTCTCCAAGCACGCTGCCAGCTACCGCGAGATCTCGCTTCTGCTCCGCCGTCCGCCGGGCCGCGAAGCCTACCCCGGCGACGTCTTTTACCTCCACTCGCGTCTGCTCGAGCGCAGCTCCAAAGTCTCGGACAAGCTCGGCGGCGGCTCTCTCACTGCGCTGCCCATCATCGAGACCCAGGCCGGCGACGTCTCCGCCTACATTCCAACCAACGTCATCTCCATCACCGACGGGCAGATCTTCCTCGAGACCGATCTCTTCAACTCAGGCGTCCGTCCCGCCGTCAACGTCGGCCTTTCGGTCTCGCGCGTAGGATTCTCTGCGGCCATCAAGGCGACCAAACAGGTTGGCGCAACCCTCAAGCTCGACCTCGCACAGTATCGCGAACTCGCCGCGTTCGCACAGTTCGGCTCCGACCTCGACCCTGTCACACAGCGTCAGCTAAGCCGCGGCCAACGCCTCACAGAGTTGCTCAAGCAGCCGCAGTTCCAACCGCTGCCCGCCGAAAGGCAGGTGGCTATCATCTTTGCCGGTGTCAACGGCCTGCTCGACGACGTTGAAGTCAAGGACCTCCGCGCCTTCGAAGACGGCCTCTATCCGTACCTCGAGTCCACCGGCTCTATCCTCAAAGACATCGCCACCAAGAAGGCGATCGACGACGACATCAAAGCCCGTCTCACTCAGTCCATCAAGGACTACAAGGCGGACTTCCTCGCCGCGCGCAAAGACCAGAAGGAGACCGCAGAAGCGAAGGCATAGCTTGCGGGTAACCGCATCAGCACTCGCTGGAAGACCATGGCAAATGTACTCGATTTACGGCGTCGCATCCGCAGCGTCAAGAACACGCGGCAGATCACCAAGGCCATGAAGATGGTCTCGGCAGCCCGCCTGCGCCGGGCGCAGGAGCGCGCCATGCAGGCTCGGCCTTACGCGCAGATGATCGCCAACGTGCTGGAGTCGCTGGTTCGCCGCATAGGCGACTGCGGCGACGTCATGCATCCTCTGCTGGTCGAGCGCGAAGAGAAGAACGTCCTCGTCGTTGTCATCGCCGGCGACAAGGGCTTTGCCGGAGCCTTCAACTCCAACATCACCAAGGCCGCGCACGCCTTCATCCGCGAGCGTCGCGCTCAGGGCCAAAACATCGACATCGAGACCATCGGCCGCAAGGCTCGCGACCTCATCGGCAAAAAATACCCTGCCGCCGTCTATGAGAAGCGCGAAGAGCACTACGACAACGAACTTGCCACGCACTACGAGGTCATCCGCCATCGCGCGCACCCGATTGAAGGGGCTGGCGATCATCCCACGTTGCTCCTTAAGGTCAACATCGACGACGTTAGCGACGTAGCCAAGTCCATCATTGAGCGTTACTCACGCGCCGAAATCGACTCCGTCTATCTCGTCTACAACGAATTCAAGTCCGTCATCGCCCAGCGCGTCGTCGTCGAAAAGCTTCTACCTATCCGCAAGCTTGGCTCGCATGAGATCACCGTAGCCGAAGAAATGACCGAAGAGCAGAAGGAAGCCGCTGCCCACGCCGCCATCTCCGCGGGCGTCAGCCTCCTCGAACCAGAAGAGTCCGTCATCGAATCCGAGGCCAAGAAGTTCGGCACCGCTGACGTCGAGTACATTTACGATCAGTCGCCGGAGCGCCTTTTCCGTCATCTCATGCCACGCTACATCACCACCCAGATCTTCCATGCGCTCATCGAAAGCGCCGCCTCCGAGCATGCCGCACGCATGACCGCAATGGATGCAGCCACCAACAACGCCGGAGAGATGATCGACGCCCTCTCGCTCACCATGAACCGCGTACGCCAGGCCGCTATCACCAAGGAAATTATCGAAATCGTTAGTGGTGCTGCTGCTTTGTAGGTTTTGTTTTTTGAACAGCAGGATTTGTAAGAAACAACAGAGAGAGTTATGGCAGAAAACATCGGAAAAGTAATCTCAGTCAGCGGCCCGGCCGTGGACATCCAGTTCGAAGAGGCGAAGATGCCTCCCATCTTCCAGGCCGTTCGCGTTGTTAGCGAAGGCTTCGACGTCCCCACGCCACTCGACGTCGTCGTCGAGGTGCAACAGCATCTTGGCGAAGGCCGTGTGCGCTGCATCGCCATGGTCGCCACCGAAGGCATGATTCGCGGCATGAAGGCCATCGACACCGGCGCGGGTATCAGCGTTCCCGTTGGCCGCGAGACCCTCGGCCGCGTGCTGAACGTCCTCGGCCAGCCCGTCGACGAGCTCGGCCCGGTCAACGCCAAGGTTCATTTGCCAATCCATCGGCAAGCCCCCGCCTTCGACGAGCAATCCACTTCTGAAGAGATGTTCGAGACCGGCATCAAGGTCATCGACCTCATCCAGCCCTTCTTGAAGGGCGGCAAGATCGGCCTCTTCGGCGGCGCCGGTGTCGGCAAGACCGTCATCATCCAGGAATTAATCAACAACGTTGCCAGCCAGCACGGCGGGTTCTCCGTATTCGCCGGCGTCGGCGAACGCACCCGCGAGGGCAACGACCTTTGGATGGAATTCCAGGAGTCCGGCGTTATCGACCTCAAGGATCTCCCAAAGAGCAAAGCCACGCTTGTCTACGGCCAGATGACCGAGCCGCCAGGGGCCCGTCTTCGCGTCGCCCTCACCGGTCTCACCGTAGCCGAGCACTTCCGCGACGAAGAAGGAGCCGACACGCTGCTCTTCATCGACAACATCTTCCGCTTTACCCAGGCAGGCTCTGAGGTCTCCACCCTGCTCGGCCGTATGCCGTCGGCCGTCGGCTACCAGCCGAACCTCGCCACCGAAATGGGCGAACTGCAGGAGCGCATCACCTCCACCAAGAAGGGCTCAATCACTTCAGTGCAGGCCGTCTACGTACCCGCCGACGACCTCACCGACCCGGCTCCGGCCACAACCTTCGCTCACCTCGACGCCACCACCGTGCTCTCGCGTCCGCTCTCCGAACTCGGCATCTATCCCGCCGTCGATCCTCTGGCCTCCACCTCGCGCATTCTCTCTCCCCGCGTTGTCGGCCAAGAACACTACGACGTCGCTCAAGGCGTGAAGAAGATTCTGCAGCGCTACAAGGACCTGCAGGACATCATCGCCATCCTCGGTATCGACGAGCTCTCGGAAGAAGACAAGATCACCGTCGCGCGCGCCCGTAAGGTGCAGCGCTTCCTCTCGCAGCCCTTCCACGTAGCTGAAATCTTTACCGGCATCCCGGGAGCCTACGTCAAGGTTGCAGACACGGTCCGCAGTTTCAAGGAGATCATCGAAGGCAAGCACGACGATATCCCTGAACAGGCCTTCTACCTCAAAGGCGGTATCGAAGACGTCATGGCAGCCGCAGAAAAGATGAAGCAAGCGGTCTAACGTTGAAGCAGGCGATGTAACGTTCTGTTAAGGGCACGGCATTAGCCGGCCCGCAATAATCCAGGCAGGAAAGGGGCCTTTAGCCCCTGAGGTACGCGTTAGCAACGAAACCGACGCACGACGCGGCGAAAAGAAATACGAAACAGGTCTACCATGGCAGACGTTCCACAATCAGGCATCCTCAAAGTCCGACTCGTCACCCCAGATCGTCTCCTACTCGATGCGACGGCGGATTCGGTCGAACTGCCGTCGATGTCCGGCTATCTCGAAGTCCTCTACGGAGCCGCCCCCCTGCTCGCCGAACTTGGCGCAGGCGAGGTTCGCCTCCACGGTGGCAGCTCTGGCGACCAAAAGTTCTTCGTCGCCTGGGGATTTGTCGAAGTCCTTCCCGAGCGGGTTACCATCCTCGCCGAAACGGCCCTCCATCCCAATGAGATCGACGTTAACGAGGCCCAGCAGGAGCTTCAGGAGGGTGAGAAGCTCTGGCAGGAAGCCGGTGACGACGGCGAGAAGTACGACGAAGCCAACGCCATCACCCGCAAAGCCGAGGAGAAGATCGCCTCAGCCCAAGGCAAGAGCACCTAGCCAAGAATCACGTTTTTGCAATGAGCCACCGCATGAGACAAGAGAAAGCAAAACCCCGGTTCGCACCGGGGCTTTATTTCTTTGTTTAACCGCAGCCTAAGAAGCCTTCTTTGCTTTCACCGGAGAGGCCTTCTTCGCCTTGGTCGCGGGAGCCTTCGCTCCATTTCCATTACCCGCAGCAGGTGGAGCCTCCGCCGCAGCAGCCTCAGCCTGTTGCCGTAGCGAATGAATCACAACCCGCAGCATCTCCTCCTCCGGAGCAGGCTTGCCGGTAAAGATTTCGAACTGTCGTGCGCCCTGCTGCACAAACATTTCAATCCCGGTAATGATTGAAATCCCCTTCTGACGGGCCAGCCGTAACAGGGGTGTTTCCAATGGGTTATAGACCAGGTCGAACACTAGTTTCGTGTTCAGATCCTTCGCTTCAAGTATCTGGTTCGCCTTAATCCCCGCCATCCCAACCGGCGTCGCATTGACGATCGCATCAAAGGTGGTCTTCGCCATCGCGTCTTTCTTGATCGTCTTCGCTCCTGATTGGCGCGCCAGCTTCTGGGCCGTCTCCGAAGTGCGATTCAGAATAAACACCTCGGCGCCTTTATCACGAAGCCCAAAAACCGCAGCTCGTGCAGCACCGCCGGCGCCAAGCACAAGAATCTTGGCTCCCCGCAGCGAGATGCGCTTCTCCAGCGGCCCAGTTATTCCCGCGACATCGGTGTTGAAGCCGTAGAGCTTGCCATCCTGCGCCCGCAGCACCGTGTTGCATGCGCCAATCTTGGCCGAAAGCGGATCAGTTTTCTCCAGGTGCTCCATGATCTCCTGCTTGAGCGGCATCGTCACGCTGAGCCCCTGAATTGGAATCTCATGTACCAGCTTCAGCAGATCGCTCAGCTTCGTTGCCTGGAGTGCAAGATAGACCGCATTTACCGTCTCACGACGGAACGCCGTATTCATCATGATCGGCGAGAGTGAGCTCCGAATCGGATTCCCCGCAACACCATAAACCTTCGTAGCCGCATCCACCTGATCGATGCGATAAGTTTCGATCAACGTACGCGCCGCAATCTGGCCCGGCCCGGTCTCCTCGCCGACGCTCGCCGCCGCAAACGTAAACGCGCTCCCGGCACGCAGACCAAGAACGCGTGAGATGATCCCGGCGTCCCCCATGCAGAGGCCAACAATGTTGGCATGGTCAGCCATTCGCTCGATGAACCGCATCAGTGTCACGTTGTCGGAGAGTGTCTTCGCCGTCGGGACAATCTTGATGAAATCCGGTTGGAAAGGGATGATCCGTTTGTAAATGCCTTCAAGATCTTTGGTCGCGGCAAAGTCATGATGGCTGATGATGAGAGCGACTCCGGTCTCACGAAGTTTTTGCAACTCTCCCTTTTTCATCGCCTCGACAGATTCGAGCTCAACGTCGACAAGGTGAAACCCAGCCGCCGCAGTCTTCGACAAAATCTCAATCTCGGCGGCGACATTTCCCGAGAACTTGCCACCATTCGCCGCCCGCCGACAGGTCGCAATCCCGGTCGCCGCGGTATTGTCCTGGAAGAACTGCCTAAACTTCGGCAGCGCCAGGAGCGGTTTTTCAAGATAATCGAGCCGAAACTCAAGGAAAGGATTCTCTTTGACCACCGCATTTGCCTTTTCAAGCATTTCGGAAGCGGTTGAGCCAATAATGGCGACACAGATCTTACCGATTCGTGATCGGAGGTGTTGTGGAGCTAGGCTGGACACATTCATTGTCATATCTACAATCGGGGTATCTTACAGAGACCCATGGAAGGATGCAAATTTTTGTTGAAACCAAAGGGGGTTAGGCTGAGATTCCCGGATTATCGGGGCAAACAGCAACCTATTTGATGCCGAAACCTCGTTACAGGCACCAAGATAGGCCAAACACCTGAAGTATCTTACATCCGACGGGCACCAGCGGAACAATCCACCAAAAAGAAAATTCTCGGGTCTCAAGACCGAATACCGGCCAAATCTAAGCCACAACACCCACCACATTCAGCATTCTCCCCGCAACTCCCTTTTCGCCCCGATGAGAGAAGTAGCGCAAACCTCGATCGGTCTCGCGAGAACACGCTGTACAGTCGCTAACCGTCCAGATCCGCTTAGGATCGACTCCCGCATCGATCAGTTGTCTCCGATTCGCCTCCCACAGATCCAGCCGAATCCCGGCCGCCTCTTCGCGGAACAGTTCTGTCGCATAAGAGAACTGGCATCCGAAATCCAGCCGAACCTCCTCGCCCACCGTATAACAACAGGCTCCGATGCTGGGACCAACCGCCGCAACCATATCCTCCGCGCGCGACCCGAATTCCGCGCTCATAGCCGCAATCCCATGCTCCGCAATCCGCGCCACGGTCCCTCTCCACCCGGCATGAAATGCCCCAACCACCCTCCTAGCCACGTCGACAACCAGCACCGGCACACAATCTGCCGTCCCCACTCCGAGTAACACGCCCGGCAAATTAGTTATCAGGCCGTCCCCTTCCAGTACCGCCTTGCCCTCGGGAGTTTGTAGCCTTCCCTCCCGCGCTTTATCACCTTCCCGGATAACCTTCACCACACCGGAATGAATCTGCCGGACCCCAACCAGTACCGCCTCGCCATCCTCATCGACCGCGTTTAGGAATCTGCGTCGATTCTCAGCCACCAGAGCCGGATCATCCTCCTTTGTCCATCCCAGATTCAGCGTGTTTCCGCCATACACAGAAGAAACCCCGCCCGCCCGCGTACTGAATCCATGCACCAGCCACGGATACTCCCCCCAGGCTGGAACTGTCAGCACCGGGACTGTACTTCGACTGCTCGAACTCGAATCTGAAATCTTCAACCATTGCCTCCAGTGTTGTAGACCCTCTCGATTCTAGACTTCGAGAGTAATGCGTCACTTCACGGTTTAAAAATCGAAACCGCCCCTCGGAAAGGCGGTTTCGGCATAACTTTTGACGGATTGCTCGCGTCATTTGCTCTTTAATCCATCAGCTTGCGCGTCAGGTAAGTGTACTGCTCGGCCCAGGTCTTTGCCTGTTCTTTCAAATTCGCTCCGGCGGCGTGACCACCTTCAACAATCTCATCGTAGTAGAAAGGCTTGTGGAACTCCTCCATCTTCGCGGCAAATTTGCGCGCATGCACAGGGCCTACGCGGTCGTCCTTGGTTGTCGTGAAGATCAGGGGCTCAGGATAAGTTTGGTCTGCTTTCAACTGGTTATATGGCGAAATTGAGGCAAGAAACCGGCGCTCGTCGGGTTTTGTGACAGTGCCATATTCGCCGACCCAGGAGGCACCAGCGGCGATGTGTTCGAAGCGCAGCATGTCCAGGAGCGGAACCTGAATGACAACGGCGTTCCACATCTCCGGATGCTGGGTGAACTCAACGCCGACAAGAAGGCCGCCGTTGGAGCCGCCCTGGATGCCGAGGCGCCGGGGTGATGTGATTTTGCGGGAGAACATGTCTTTGGCGACAGCAGCGAAGTCATCGTAGATAATCTGGCGGTGAGTCTTTAGACCAGCTTCATGCCATGCAGGGCCGAACTCTCCGCCGCCTCGAATGTTGGCAAGCACATAAACGCCTCCGCGCTCCAGCCAGAGTTTACCGACTATCCCGGAGTAACGCGGAGTCTCCGAGACTTGAAAGCCTCCATAGGCCGTCATCAGAGTCGGATTCGAACCGTCGTATTTGATGTCCTTGCGATGAACGATGAAATAGGGAACCTTGGTGCCATCAGTCGAAGTAGCCTGCAGCTGCTCCACCACAAGATTCGTCGCATCGAATTGCGCAGGCAGAGTCTTCGCGGGTTTCAGAGTTGTCGTCGCTGCGTCGCCCAGCAGAAGCGACGAAGGCGTGAGGAAACCGGTGGTCAGAAGAAAGAAGTGATCGTCCGAGTTGTTGACACTTTCGATTGAGACACTGAGGTTGTCCGGAATATCGAGCTTCTTCGCAGTCCAGACGTTCTTCGGACTTCGGGTGTAAACGTAGGCGCGGCCCTGAACATGATCCAGTGTCGTGAGAATCAAGTGATTTTTCGTAACCGATGCTTCCTGTCCGAACTCCTGCGCCGTCGGCGCAAAGATCACGGTGGGCTTCAAATGCACGGGGTCTTTCTTGACGGCTTCAAGATCAAGAGCAACAAAGGAGCCCTGCTTGAAGGTCGCCGCAAGGCCCTCGGGCTTCCAGTCTTCATTCAACTCCACGATGATCTGGCCATCGAGCATGCCGTGAATATCTGACTTGCCCGGAATATGAATTTTCTTGACCCCATCCGACGTATAGAGCGAGACTTCGCGCTCGAAGAAATTGACGCCACGTTCGAGCAGAACAGCAGAGTGGCCCTGACTGTCGTGAAGCGTACCGGGACCCGCGCTGACGTCTGCCTCGGTACCGCGATAGACCTCTTTCGCGTCGTCGAGCGGGGTTCCGCGCTTCCAGAGCTTCACTACGAAGGCGTATCCAGACTGGGTCATTGTTCCCGGCCCCCAGTTGCGGGCGACCAGCAACGTATCTTTATCCACCCACGACACGTTTTGCTTGGAGTGCGGAAGGACAAAACCGCCTTCGACAAATTTGCCCGTGCGCAAATCGAACTCGCGAAGGGTCGAAGCGTCTTCGCCTCCTGCTGAGAGAGTTACCAGGCAAAGACCATCCCCGGGATAGAGGCAGTTAAGGCCATGGGCAACCCACTTCTCGTTGTCTTGAACAGCCAGTGCGTCATAGTCAAGGACAGTGTTCCAGTCAGGCTTGTCAGTCAGGTAGCTTTCAAGGGTGGTTTTACGCAGAATCCCGCGTACATGCTGCGCATCCTGCCACGTGTTGTAGACGGTTCCCACGCGAAATTGCGGAGCCGGGAGGCGCGTCGGCGATTCCAGAACCTTAAGGGCAGTCTCAGCCAAAACGTCGTAGTGCGCGTCAGCCGTGAGCACCTTGGCGGAGCGGGCGTTTTCAGCATTCACCCAGGCCATCGAGCGCTCGCCATTCACATCTTCAAGCCACTGATATTTGTCAGGCTGTTCACTGACATTCTGACCTCGAGTTGATGCCAGGGGCATTCCGAGAAACAAGGCAAACAGGAGGGCGGAGGTACGTCTTGGAAAGAGCATTTCGTCTTACCCCTTTGGGTGTTGTTGGAGGGAGTCAGTGTAGCGCAGATGACATACAAAAGAACAACCCGCTTAAAGAAGATCGGTTGTATGTGTCATTGTCGTGTTTCTAGGCCTTGCAAAGCTCCTCCGAGATCTCTTCTCTGTGTTCGAGCGCGATGGTATCGATGCGACCGAGCACCTGCAGGTAAACCGTAAAAGAGACGATTGCCAAGGCAACAAAGACGGGGACCATTAACCACGAACGATTGAAATAAATAGTTAAAGCGACAACTCCAGCACCAATCCCTGCACAACAGACGATCATGCCCAGCGCAATCAGAGCACTAAGTTGTGAGATCTGTTTGCGCGAAGCTCGTAAGAGATCGACCTTGCGTGGAGAGATCACGGAACGCAGGTTGCCGATGGCTCCATTCAAAAGCGTGCTGCAGATTAGCCAGCAGATCGTCGCGACCGTGATTACTAGCGAAGGAACTCGCGCCACGAAGCAGATAACACCGTAGATCAACACCAACTCAACAAAGGCCAGCAGAAACGTGAGCAGGTTCTTTGCGAGAAAGACATCGCGAAGGCGTGTCGGACTAAGCAGATAGAATTGAACCCCAGTGCCATCCATGCCAAGCGAGTTATACGCGAGCGTTGAGACTCCAAGCACTGAGTAGGCAACGGCAATCGGAAAGACGAGGTCGCCGAAGCGCTCGTTTGCGCTGATTCGGGCTGCAAAAAAGAAGACCATGATAAGCGGAGCGACGAAGCCATAAAGCTGATTGAGGTTCCGCCGCAGATAGAGAAACTCCTTTTGAAAACAAGCGATCACGGAGGAGTTGAGCCCGAACACCCAGGCCTCGCGACTGATCGGCGGACTGCTGGATGGACTGGCAGGCGCAACGCGGGTAGCTACCGCAGCAAACCCTGGGCGATTGCCAGCAGGCGGGTTCGACTGAGTAGTCTCGCTTAGGTTTTCCCCACGGAATTCCTTGAGCATGCGCCACGAATAAACAATGAAAAATATGGCTGTGAAAGCAATGAGGCCAAGAAGAGAAGCAACCGCGGTAAAAATATGGTTCTGGTCAATGTTGACGATCGAAGAGGCAGCTAGACCGGGCGGAAGAAACCCGGCGATCGGCTGAATATGATGGAAGATACTTCGAAGCAGCGGAAGATGGCTCGAAGCGTGGTGGTGCCGACCGCCCTGCAAACCCGGATTGAAGTTGAAATTGATGTACTGAAAACCAAGCGAGACGAAGAGGAAGAAAGCGGTGAAAATCTCCCGCGCACGACGTGTCGAGAGCCAACGCTCGACCCAGACAAGCATCATCCGCACAAAGAAGATATTGGTCAGCGCGAAGACAGCGAGTACGAATGCGGACCAAGGTGCCAGTGATGGTCGCGCAACACTAATCCCAACCAGAGCCGAGATCAGTGAGAGCGTTCCAATGACATTCGATGCACTGAGAAGGCCGAAGAAGACTCGTGCAGCAAGATATCGTGGGAAGCTGAGAGGGAACCGGAGAATCGAATTGAGGTCGAAGCTCAGTCCGGGCGGTGAAACGTTGAGCAGAACAACAAGCCACAGCGCGGAGGCTCCCCATGTAAGAAACTCCAGCATGAAGATACGGCCGCTGGTGACGAACATATGAGCAGCGAAACCCGCTCCAACAATGGGACCGAAGGCAAAGATGCCGAGGATTGGCAGGAAGATAATGCGAGCAGCGAGCTCTCCTCCACCTCCTTTGCGACGAAAGGCGTTCCTGAAGATGCACCAGCGAAGTCTGGCAAGAGCCGCGAACTGCGCACGGCTTTGCGCGGCTGTCCAGGGCCTCAGCGACTGGAGGATCTCGAGCGGCTGAGCGGGAAATTGTGTCAGCCCAGCCATGAAAGCTCCTGCTCAGGCGGGCGCAAGCCGGTCTCACTGCCGACGATATTGAGAAATATCTCTTCGAGCGTGAGTTTTCTGGTCGTGGCAGCTTGATCGCCGCCGGTGCGGGCCTGTACACCCTCCCGAAGCTCTTCAAGCGACCCATTTGCGATCAGGTGGCCCCGATCGATGATAGCGATATGTGAGCACAGTCGTTCCACGATCTCAAGCACATGCGAAGTAAGGAAGATCGTCGCACCCCGAACGATCATGCCTTGAAGCATCACCTTCAGAGTGCCCGAAGCGATCGCATCGACGCCTTCAAATGGCTCGTCGAGAAACAAAACCTTAGGGCCATGGATTACAGCGGCGGCAAGAGCGAGTTTCTTTTGCATGCCATGAGAGAAATCCGTGATGAGCTTCTTCGTCTCATTCGCGAGGCTCATAAACTCGAGTAGTTCGCTGGTGCGTGCAGCAGTAGTTGCGGCGCCCAGTCCGTACATGCGACCCACAAAGTGGAGATACTCTGGCGCCGTGAGTCGGCCAAAAAGTGCAAGCCCCTCAGGAACAACTCCGATCTGCCGCTTGACCTCAATCGGGTCTGCCAGGGCATCAAGCCCGAGAATCTGAATGCTCCCGGAGGTCGGTGCGAGCAGGCCAGTCAGCATCTTGATCGTCGTGGATTTGCCCGCGCCGTTAGGGCCGAGAAAACCGAAAAACTGGCCCGGAGCAACGGTAAGATTTACGTCCTGCACAGCCGTAAATTCCCCAAAACGACGCGTGAGATTGGTTGTGACTACTGCGGGAGTCATGTGGATGAAAGCATATCTTATGAGTCCACATAGATTTGCAATAAAAGCCCCAAGGTAAGCCAAAAATCGGGGCAAATCGTCTAAGAAAGGAGGCCCAAAAAGCAACTCAGACCCATGCCGCGGGTTGATATACTTAAAAGCTGGGCCTATTCGCTGTCTGAATGTGCATAGGAGACCTTATAGCAGGACAAAACCTGCAGAACAGGCTTTGATGAGCAACATTCTTGAGACGATAAATTCTCCCGCAGACGTAAAGAAGCTGACGATTCCAGAGCTAAGCCAGCTGGCTGAAGAGATTCGTTCGCGGTTGATTGTAGGAGTTTCGAAGACAGGCGGCCACATCGGGCCAAATCTTGGAGTCGTTGAACTCACGATTGCAATGCACTACGTCTTCGACACGCCCACCGACAGTTTTGTCTTCGACGTAAGTCACCAGGCTTATGTCCATAAATTGCTTACTGGCCGCGAGAAGCTTTTTCATACCATTCGCCAGCCAGGCGGACTGAACGGTTTCATGCTGCGCACCGAGAGTGAACATGACAGCTACGGTGCTGGCCATGCTGGCACTGCTTTGAGCGCAGCGTTGGGGATGGCGGTGGCTCGCGACATGTCAGGAGGCAAAGAGCATGTCCTCGCGCTTGCGGGGGATGCGGCGTTTACGAATGGCATCTCATTTGAGGCTCTGAACAACATTGGTGCACAGACAAAGCGGCTCATCATCGTCTTAAACGACAATGCTTGGTCGATTGACAAAAACGTTGGTGCGATCGCCGAATACTTCCACAAAATCGTGACGAATCCGACCATCTCAAGTCTGCATGGAAAGGCGGCAGAGCTGCTTGAGCGTTTTGGCGGCAAGACGGTCGCTCACGTCGCGCGCAAGGCGGAAGAGGCGGCTAAAGGATTGATTGGTCCAGGCATGTTGTTTGAAGAGTTCGGCCTGAACTACTTCGGCCCGATCGATGGACACAATCTGCCGCTGTTGATTGAGACGTTCAAATTTCTGAAGACACAAAACCGCCCCGTAGTCCTTCACGCGATTACCCAGAAGGGCAGAGGCTTTCAACCCGCAATCGAGAAGACAAAGAAGTTTCATGGGCTGGGACCATACGACGCGCAGACGGGCGAGACAAAGTCTGCCGGACAGAAAACTTATTCAGAGATCTTCGCGGAGTCGTTGACGAAACTGGCGAATGAGAACGACAAAGTAGTTGCGATCACAGCCGCAATGCCGAATGGAACCGCGCTCGATCTATTCCGACCTCATCATCCAAAACGTTATTTCGATGTGGGGATCGCAGAAGAACACGCTGTAATCTTTGCCGCCGGAATGGCTACGAAGGGTTACAAGCCTTTCTGCGCAATCTACTCGACGTTTCTGCAACGCGCGTTCGATCAGGTGGTTCACGATGTCTGCCTGCAGAATCTCCCCGTCGTCTTTTGCATGGACCGCGGTGGCTTGAGCGGAGATGATGGGCCGACACATCACGGTTTATTTGATATCAGTTATTTGCGAAGTGTTCCGAACCTCGTGCACATGGTGCCGAAGGACGAGGATGAGTTGCAGGACATGATGTACACAGCGATGTTGCACGATGGACCTAGCGCGATTCGTTATCCACGCGGTACTGGACCCGGAGTCGTCGTAAAGACACGTCCCGCAGCATTGGAGATCGGAAAGGCTGAAGTAGTCTCGAATCCCGTCCATGCCGAGGTCGCAATTCTCGGGCTGGGAGCAATGCTACCCGAAGCGATTCGGCTGGCAGAGTTGCTGAAGCAGGAAGGATTTTCCGCCGCAGTAATCAATCCGCGTTTTGCAAAGCCGATAGATCGCGCATGTCTTGCGGAAGTTGGTAGCCGATGTGGGCTGGTGGTGACACTGGAGGACCACGTCCTTGCGGGTGGGTTTGGCTCGGCTGTAATGGAGACGCTGAATGAACTGGAACTGCAGGTACCCGTGGTCCGTATCGGCTGGCCCGATGAGTTTATTGAACACGGCAAGGTAGAGTCACTGCGCGAGAAGTATGGATTGACAGCCGAAGCTGCGCTGGAAAAAGCCCGGCCATATCTAAGCCGCATGATGGACCATGCACTGGCCAAGCACTAAACAAATTTAGTAACAATTGCAGGAACATTTCCTTACAAAGGAAAAGGGGCACCCTCAGTCCGGGGACCCCTTCTCGCTTTTAACTCGACGACGCCTAATTCGGCATAAGAACAGTGTCGATGACGTGAATGACGCCATTGGATTGGAATACATCTGCGGTAGTGATAGTCGTCATGCCGCCCTTCGCATCCGTAAGCATGATCTTGTCGCCGGACATGGTAGCTGTGAGGTCTTCACCCTGGACGGTCTTGAGAGTGGCTTTACCGCCGCCCTTCTTGATCAGGCCAGCGAGTTGCTTGGAACTGATCCTGCCGGCGACGACGTGGTAGGTAAGAATCTTGTCGAGCGTGTCTTTGTTCTCGGGCTTAACGAGGGTATCGACTGTCCCAGCGGGAAGCTTCGCAAATGCATCATCGGTAGGAGCGAAGACGGTAAATGGGCCTGCGCTATTCAGGGTGTCAACCAGACCGCCGGCTTTGACGGCAGCAACCAGGGTTTTGTGAATCGGTGAGTTCACTGCATTCTCGACGATCGTTTTGGTGGGATACATTGCGGCGCCGCCAACGTCGGGGTCTTTTTGAGCCTGGGCGGCGAGGGAGGTAAGGGCCAGTGCGGCCGTAACAAAGTTTGCGAGCAAGGTCTTCTTCATGGTCATTTGTCCTTTGTTTTTCGGATTTCGAATCGTGCGTCCTCTCTGCAAGGGCACTCATAAGCATCTACGAGCCCTGAGTAAGACCGGATTGCTTTGATTTCTACGTCGCACTCGCGAGGAGAGCGAAAGCGATTGCGGAAAGAATGCAAAGACCGGCTGGCTGTTGAAGTTGTGAAGGAAGGTGACACGAGCGGGGCGTTGACAATTTCTGCGCATCACCGTCAACTGAAGACTGGGTGTTAATGCTTAAAGAATCGAGCAGAAATCGCGAATTGATCCAAATGGAAGAAGCGGGGGCACATCCTCACGGTTCACATGATCGCGGCCTGTTGGCGATTGGCCTGTTCAAGCTGGCGAAGGCGATCTTGTTCTTCGGTATCGGAGTGGGCGCGATCCATTTCCTGCACAAGGACCTTGAAGATGAAGTTCTGCGGCTTGCGGCGAGGTTCAAGTTTGATTCCGAGAGCAGATTCGTTGCACTTCTCCTCGATAAAGTAGATCTGATCGATGCGCACCGACTGAGACAAATCAGTGTTGCCACCTTTGGCTATTCGGCTCTGGCTTTGACTGAAGGAGTGGGACTGCTTCTGGAAAAGGTATGGGCGGAGTATCTGACACTGATCCTGACAGTGTCGTTTCTACCGTGGGAATTGTATGAGCTAGCGCGACGCCCGGACTGGTTTCGCCTAAGCCTGCTTCTTATCAATCTCGCAGTCCTTTGGTATCTGGTCTGGCTGCTTCGAAGGAAGAAATTGTTAGGGTCCAAATAGAACGTTTTCGCTTTTATTTCGCTTACCAGATCGCATCTAGTGTCGCAAGGGGCGAGATAGCGCCGAACCAGAAACGCAAACACTACAGGTAGTGGATATCTATCTAGATTCCGCAAGCACCTGAGTTTTCCACAATCCATTACGGGAATTCCAGAGATTCGCCATAAATAACCCTTTACAGGGTGGGTACTCTCAGCGATGCTGGTGGAGTGAAGTAGAAAATTTTGGAGTGAAGTGGTCGAAACGATCTCCAGATGCATAAATTTTATGATGATCGCCCGAAGTTGGATCAAGTTTGGTTCGGACGGGTATCGAGGTTGCAATGTTTCGCGGAAATCACCCAACTCGCGTTGATGAAAAAGGCAGGCTGAAACTCCCTGCCGAGTTCAAGCGAAGGGTGGATGAGCTTTACGGCCCCCAGTTCTACATCACGAGCACGGATGGAAAGCGGGCTCAGGTTTATCCGCTGAAGGAATGGGAAAAAATCGAGGCTTCTTTGGCAACAATGTCGCCGTTCGATCCGACCCGCAAGAAATTTCTGGACGTGACGAACTACTACGGCCAGATGGCAGAGATGGACGCACAAGGCCGGTTGCTGATTCCGCAGAAGCTTCGAGATACAGCGAAGGTGATGGGCGATGTCAATGTAATGGGCTTCCAGACAATGTTGGAAGTTGTGAAGGAAG
Source organism: Edaphobacter sp. (assembly GCA_035570955.1). Classification (GTDB taxonomy): domain Bacteria; phylum Acidobacteriota; class Terriglobia; order Terriglobales; family Acidobacteriaceae; genus Edaphobacter. The sequence continues at coordinate 56,248 of DATMKY010000040.1, forward strand.
AGATGCTGGACGCGCAGGTAAAGAACGCGGAAGGCGTGGTTGAGCTGACGAACACGGATCTCATGGCGTTCGCAGAGAAGACGAAGGTAGCGGGTTAGAGGTTGGCCCCCAGGGGCAGCGCAGAGGCGGTGAGATGAACAGTCCGCGACATGTGCCGGTTCTTTTAGAAGAAGTTCTGGAGTATTTGAATGTGCGGCCCGGCGGCGCCATCTGCGATGCGACGCTTGGGTTGGCGGGGCACTCTTCGGAGATTGCGAAGAGGCTGGGCGGTAAAGGCAAGTTGATCGGCTTTGACCGCGATCCGGAGGCGATGGCAATGGCCAGGGCGCGGCTGGAGGAATTGAAAGCCGAGCTTCGAGCAGAGATGCCGGAGGTGGTCTTAGAGGCAAGGGCGTTTTCTGAGGCCGCGAATGTGATTAAGCCAGGAAGCCTGGATGGCCTGCTCGCTGATTTCGGCGTTAGCAGCCTGCAACTCGATGAGGCGCACAGAGGATTCAGTTTTCGGTCGGATGGACCCTTGGATATGCGGCAGGATACGCGCCAGGGGGAGACGGCCGAGCAAGTGGTAAATCAGGAAGACGAAAACGAACTCGCCGACCTGATTTACGAATTCGGAGAGGAAAGGAGGTCGCGGAGAATCGCCAGAGCCATTGTTAGGGCCCGGCCGATTACGACAACTGCAGAATTG
>DATMKY010000041.1:0-62320 GCA_035570955.1 Edaphobacter sp.
GAAGGCGAAGACGATCAATAAATATCTCGGCGATAAATACCGGGTGGAGGCCTCGATCGGCCACATCATGGATCTGCCGAAGAACGACATTGGTGTGGAACTGGTGAACCGGACGTTTGAGCCGACACTGATTGTGTCTCCGGGTAAAGAGAAGGTCGTCGCGATGTTGAAGAAACTCGCGGCGGGCGCGGATTATGTCTACCTTGCTCCAGATCCGGACCGCGAAGGCGAGGCGATTGCCGCGCATCTCTCGATGCAGCTGCTGCCGATGGTGAAGGATAAATCGAAGGTTCGGCGGGTTACCTTCAACGAGATTACGAAGAAGGCGGTGCAGGCGGCATTTCAGCATGCTCGCGATATTGATGAGAATCTTGTGGATGCGCAACAGACGCGGCGTGTGCTGGACCGACTGGTGGGTTATCAGGTTTCACCGCTACTTTGGGACAAGGTGCGACGTGGGTTGTCCGCTGGGCGCGTGCAGACTGTCGCGCTGCGATTGATTGTGGAGCGCGAGGCGGAGATTAATGCATTCAATCCCGTTGAGTATTGGACGATCGATGCAGAACTGGAACCGGCAGGGAAGCAGGGCTTTACGGCGCGGTTTGTCGGTGTGAATGGCGTGCCTTCGCGTGTTGCGAACGGCAAGGATGAAGAAGGAAAGGAGCTTTTTCTCTCAAACGCCCTCCCGGATAAGGAAGCCGTCGATGAAGCTATTGGCGAGTTGGAGAAGGCTAAGTGGAGCGTGCGCTCGGTTGAGAAGAAGGAGCGGCGGAACAATCCAAAGGCTCCTTATACGACGAGCAAGCTGCAGCAGGATGCGTCGGGGCGGCTGGGATTCAATGTGCGGCGCACGATGGGTGTGGCGCAGCGACTCTATGAAGGCGTGGAGATCGGCGACGAGGGAACAGTCGGGTTGATTACGTATATGCGTACCGACTCGACGCGTGTAAGTCCGGATGCGATTGTCGAGGCTCGTGAGTTCATCGGAAAGCTGGGAAAACAGTATTTGCCTGGGACACCGAATGAATATGCAGGGAAGAAACAGGAGCAGGCTCAGGATGCGCATGAGGCAATTCGGCCGACGAATGTGGCTTATACCCCGGACTCGATCCGGAAGTATTTGAGTGATGAGCAGTTTCGCTTGTACAAGCTGATCTGGCAGCGGTTTGTATCGAGTCAGATGACGCCTGCTGTGTTCGATCAAACGACTGTGGATATTGTTGCGAGGGCAAAGCAAGCTTATGACTTCCGTGTGACGGGTAGCGTACTGAAGTTTGATGGGCATCTGCGGTTTGAGGAGGAGGATAAGCGTGCTCGGCAGGCTGCGAAAGATCGTGCAGCGGCAAAGGATGCCGAACAGAGTGGCGACGCGGATAGCGAAGAAGAGTCCGAGCGCAGACTGCCGGACTTGGGCGAAGGCGAGGCTTTACGGCTGGAGAAGCTGGACCCGCAGCAGAAGTTTACGCAGCCACCGCCGCGTTACAACGAAGCGAGCCTGGTGAAGACGCTGGAGGAGAAGGGCATTGGGCGGCCTTCGACGTATGCCTCCATCATTAATACGATTCAGGATCGCGATTACGTGAAGAAGATTCAGGCGCGGTTTGTCCCGACGGAGATTGGCATCGTTGTGACGAAGCTGCTGGTGAAGAATTTTCCTTACATCTTCGACACGGCCTACACCGCGACTCTCGAAGGAGAGCTGGACGCGGTTGAGGAAGGGCATGAGAAGTGGACCGATCTGCTGAACGGATTTTATGGGCACTTCGAGAAGGAACTCCATGTCGCTGAGAAGAAGATGGAGGACATCAAGCGAATGGAGGAGGCGACGAAGGAGGTCTGCGATAACTGCGGGGCTCCGCTGGTTCTGAAGTGGGGCAAGTTTGGCAGCTTCTATTCATGCTCGAACTTCAGCAAGGTGAAGCCGGTGACCGTGGCGGCGGGGCCTTGGAAAAAAGATCAGAAGGCTTCGCTGAAGAAGGTTACGAAGACGCTGCACTATCCGATTACGGTGAAGGCGACTGCAGACGATGTGGTTGAGTACTCGAAAGAGACCAACGACGTGAAGGAGTTGACGGCGGCCATTGAAGAGGCGATGCTGCTGGGCAAGAAGGTGACAGCAGAGCCGTTCAGCTGCGACTTTACGAAGGAGAACTTTGCGGCGAAGCCTGACCTGAACGCGCCGGGTGCGGATGAGGCTCCTGAAGAAGAGGCTTGCGACAACTGCGGGCGGACGATGGTGTTGCGCAATGGGCCGTGGGGGCCGTTTATGGCTTGCCCCGGCTACAACGAGGATCCACCGTGCAAGACGATTCGCAAGTTGAATCAGAAGGTGCAGCAGAAGCCGCCGGTGCAGCTAGATGAGAACTGCCCGAAGTGCGGTAAGCTGCTCTTGTTGCGTAATGGGCAGTATGGCGAGTTCATAAGCTGCAGTGGATATCCGAAGTGCAAGTACATCAAGCAGGAGTTGCTGGATGTAAAGTGCCCGAAGGATGGCGGCGATATTGCCGTACGGAAGACGAAGCGCGGCGATCTGTTCTATGGCTGCGTGAACTATCCGAAGTGCGATTTTGCGTCGAACCTGAAGCTGATCGATAAGACTTGTCCGAAGTGCGACAGCGCGTATCTGCTGGAAGTGCACAATGACAAGGGAACTTACCTAGTGTGCCCGAATAACCGCGAGGCTCTGCCGAAGAAGCGGAAGAAGAAGGGTGCTCCAGCGGAGGAGCCGACGACTCCCTTGTGCTCGTATGAGAAGAGGATTGCCGGGCCGGCTCCTGTTCCAGTGCTGGAGAAGCCTGATCCGGAGAAGACCCGCGCTGTGGTTGAGAGCGTAGCCTAAGACGAGAAAGGATGTTGAATGGCGACTGCAGCAGATGCTGAGTTGATTCTGAAGCTGTATGAGCTTCGCGGTGAAGAGACATTGCGCAAGGCGAGACGGTTTATGGTCTTCGACTTCCAACCGAAGACTCTGGAAGAGTTGCGTGCCGTTTCACGAGATACCAAATCGGAGTTCAATCCGTACTGGCGGCAGACGATGAGCTATTGGGAGATGGCGGCCTCGTTTGTGCTGCGCGGGGCGATCGATGCGGAGCTGTTTCTGGACTCAAGCCTGGAAGGAATTCTTCTCTATGCGAAGTTTCATCACTTCCATGCGGAGACGGAGAAGCAGAGCGGGAATCCATTTATGGGGAAGACGGCGGAGTTGATTGCGAAGTATCCGACAGCGAAGGCACGTTATGAAGGCTTTTTGAAGACCTTCGGGATTTCGAAGTAATCGGGATTTAGAGGCGCCGTGCCAACTCAGGAGGAGATGCAATGGCAAATCCAACACCACTGAGCTATGTCTTCTATATTGCCGCCTCGCCGGAAAGGGTGTGGGACGGCTTTGTTTCGAAGGAATCTAATCGCGTCCTCTTTATGGGCGCGGAGCTTGAGGCCGAATGGAAGCCCGGTGGGGCGATGGCGTGGACGGGTCCAGGAGCTGATGGCAAGCCGATGAAATACGTTCAAGGAGAGGTGCTGCGCTATGACCCTCCCAAGGTACTCCAATACACTTTTAGGATCGGGCAAAGTGACCTGGCTTCCCGCGTCAGTCTGGAGCTGATTCCAGAGACGGAGGCTACCAAAGTGACGATAACGCATGACCAGTGGGACGAAGGTGACTCTGCGTACGCTGCCACCGCAGACGGATGGCCGCGAATTCTTTCGCGGCTAAAGACTCTCATCGAGACCGGCAAGACGTTTCGACCTCACTAGCGGCTCCGACTGGGCATTTCATTTTTGCATCATTTCTGTTACAACTGAGTTATAGGCCAGAGTGACGCAGATTCGACGGCGATGGCCCGCTGATGCGAGTGTCTGCCGTAACTTACTGAAAAGATGCAGGTTGTTTACTATGGCGAAGGCAGTTTGGAACGGCCAGACGTTGGCCGAAAGCGAAAAAACAGAGATGGTCGAGGGAAATTTATATTTCCCGGATGAGTCGGTAAAGCGGGAGTTTCTGAAGACGAGCTCCACGACTTCCAGTTGCCCCTGGAAGGGGCAAGCCCGGTATTACACGATCATCGTGGACGGGCAGGAAAACCCTGATGCTGCATGGTATTACCCGGATCCGAAGCCTGCGGCGCGGAATGTGAAGCATCATATTGCATTCTGGCGCGGAGTCGAGATTATCAAGTAACAGGCAGCAGCTCGGAAAATATTGAACGGGAGGGGCCTGGGCCTCTCCCGTTCTGTCTTCAGTAGGCTTGCGCGAGGTCGAGTGGTAGGCGCACCTGAAAGCAGGTGGCGCCCGGCTTGGATTCGACTGTGATGAAGCCGGAGTGCTTGCTGACGATGCGCTGGACAGAATCCAGGCCGAGGCCAAGGCCGCGACCTGGAGCTTTCGTGGTGAAGAACGGCTCGAAGATACGGGAGCGGATTTTGGGGTCAATTCCGGGGCCGTCATCCCAGACCTCAACCAGCGCCATGGAGCCATTGAGCTTGGTTACCAGCCGGAGGGTGCCCATGTCGTTCATGCTCTCCAGCGCGTTTTCTATCAACGCAGTCCAGACCTGATTGAGTTCGCTGCCGTAGGCACTGATAGGCGGCAGTTCCGGATCAAAGTTCAGCTCCACCTGGACGTTCTTCAAGCGGGAGTTGAACATGACGAGAGTGTTCTCGAGCGATTGCGCGAGGTCAACTTCCTGAATCGGCGCCTGATCCATGTAGGAATAGTCCTTGATGGCGCTGATGAGGTCGAAGATACGTACGGTGGAGTCGACTACTGTTTCGGCGAGGCGCTCGACCCGCAGGGATCGCGAGACGGTTGCGAGGGCAACGGGGAGAACCTCGGGGCGTGTTACCGTGGCGAGCTCGTCCAGCAGGTCAATGGGAAGATTGGTTTCCGAGAGAGCGGGAGCGATCTTCCACGGCTCGGGGATGCCGTGCCCGTTGAGCCATCGGATGATGGCATCCTCACGGTCGGTGATGGCGAGAGGACTTTGTGGCCCGGAGCGGGCGTAGGCAGCCATGCGAGCGCGTGCATTCTGAACCCACCCGCGGTAGCCGGCGATCTCCTGCTCGGTGAGGCAGAGGTTACCGAGGCGATATTTCTGTTCGCCATACTCGCGCAGCTCGTCGAAGAGACTGGCGGCACAGCGCTGTGCTGCAGAGGCCGGGTTGTTGAGCTCGTGGCTGAGGTTAGCGGCGAGTTTACCGAGGGCGTTGAGCTTCTCAGACTGCTGCTCGATGCGGGTGACCTCGCGGACGCGGTCCAACAGCACGGAGACGCAACGTTGACCCATGGAGGGAATGGCCGCGAGCATATCGGGGAAGAGCGTGTCGGGAATGTCGAGGGACCAGACCGGGCCTACCGCGAATCCTTCTCCGCCGTAGTTCTTCATGCGTGAGAAGGGAAGCTTGCCTGTCATTGAGCCTGCCCGTCCGATGAAGAGCGCAACGTTGCCCGCCTGGCGACGGCGGACCTGGACCTCTCCGCGAAGGATGAAGTTCATGTTGTGTGCAGGGTCGTTGTCGCGGAACAGGAGCGCGCGATCAGGGCCTACGCGCTCATTCCCGTGGGTGGCGAGCCAGGCGTACTCGTCGTCCGTGAGTCCTTCGAGCTGAGTGATAGTTCGGAGTGCGGCGATGATCTCTGGAAGCGGGGTCGGCGTGGCGGGGGGGCCAGCCACAACCTGCGGATCAATTTGGCCGGGGGATTGATTCTGTAGCAGACCTTCGTAGCTGTTGAGGGTGGCCATCTTTTTACGGGCTCCTTCTGCTGCTGTGTGTCGAGTCGTTCCTCTTGTCTACATCTCCATTGTTACAGGAGTTCCCCTGGTTGCAGGGGACCGTCTGTAGGTTTCTTTCCGGCAGATGAAGCGATTAAATGAAAGGGGCGACATTATTTGGATGCCGCCTCTTCTATTTTGGACTGTGCAAATTGGATTTCGTCTGATTCAGCTGAATTTATGCTTTGTGGACCTGGCCGTCTTTGACGACAACTGGATCGAGGAAAGGCATCGATTTACGAAGTTCGGCACCAACTTTTTCAATCTGAAGCTCAGATTCGGCCTTACGAATGCGGGCGAATTCCTTGCGGCCGGTTTCGTTTTCCGCAATAAACTTTTTGGCGAAGCTGCCATCCTGGATTTCGTCGAGGAGCTTGCGCATGGCTTTCTTGGTTTCGGCAGTGACGATGCGTGGGCCCGCTTCGTAGTCACCCCACTCGGCTGTGTCGGAGATCGAGTGGCGCATGTAGGCGAGGCCGCCACGGTACATCAGGTCCACGATGAGCTTGAGCTCGTGAAGGACTTCGAAGTAGGCGAGTTCGGGTTGATAGCCTGCTTCGACGAGTGTCTCGAAGCCTGCTTTGACGAGAGCGCTAGTGCCCCCACAGAGAACGGCCTGTTCGCCGAAGAGATCGGTCTCGGTTTCTTCCGTGAAGGTGGTCTGGAGCACGCCGGCGCGGGTGCAACCGATACCCTTCGCGTAGCTCAATGCAAGTGCGAGAGCGTTGCCACTGGCGTCTTGTTCAACCGCGACGAGCCCGGGGATCCCGCCGCCTTCGGTGAAGACTTCGCGAACGCGGTGACCGGGGCCTTTGGGAGCGACGAGGGAGACGTCCGCCGTTTTGGGCGGTGTAATGGTGCGGAAGCGGATGTTGAAGCCATGCGCGAACATGAGCGTGACGTTGGGCTTCATGTTGGGTTCGATCTCGGCATGGTAGACCTTGGCGGCGGTCTGGTCAGGCGTCAGGTTCATGATGACGTCAGCCCACTTGCTCACGTTTGCGACAGTGTCGACGACGAGGCCGGCCTTGCGGGCGCGCTCAGCGTTAGGTGAGTCGGGGCGAAGGCCCACGCGAACGTCGACGCCGGAGTCCTTTAGGTTGAGAGCGTGGGCGTGGCCCTGCGAGCCATAACCGATGATGGCGACTTTCTTCGCCTGGATGAGAGAGAGGTCTGCATCTGCGTCGTGGTATGTCTTTGCCATAATTCTTCTTCTTCCTTTTCAATGAGAGGGGGTTATCCCCCACGGGTCTTTTTTGCGTAAAGTCTTCGGAATACAGGGTTTAAGTCCGGACTGCTTTCAGCAAGATCTTCGTTTCCAGCCGTCCGCTAAAGTCTTCCAACATTTGGGGTTATCTTCATCATGCGTCGCCGGAAAATTTGTGCCCCGGGTGTGATGGTCGTCGTCTCGATTGTATCCGGAAAGCCGTGTGGGTTTTGCGGATGGCTTTAGGTTTGGGACGCATTAGGTCTCGTCCTCGGCGAATTGGTTGGGTAGGTCGTCACCTTCAGGGCGATCAGGATAAGACGGTAGGTCGGGGTGGTTGGGGTCGGGCGTGCCGAGAGCTTTGAGGACGCGGCTGGTGTGATGGCCACGGCGCATGGCCATGCGGCCAGTGCGCGAGACTTCCAGAATGGTGTAACCGCTTTCGGTGATGACCTGGATGAGGCCTTCAATCTTCGAGGAGCTGCCGGTCATCTCGAGCATGATGGATTCGGGGGCGAGATCGACGACGCGGGCGCGGAAGACGTTGGCTAGTTCGAAGATCTGCGAACGGGAGTGCTGGCCAAGAGGATGTGAGGGGCCAGCGGCGACCTTAACCAGACAGAGCTCGCGGATGACGGCTTCGCTGCGACCTACTTCGTCGACGTCGACCGTGATCTCGAGTTTGTAGAGTGAGGCGCGGATGCGGTGGGCGGCATGGTCGGGCGCCTCGCAGACGATAGTCATGCGGGAGACGTCGGTGCGCTCGGACTCGCCTACGGTGAGCGAGACGATGTTGATGTTGAGTCGCCGGAAGAGCGAGGCGACTCGCGTGAGGACGCCGGGTTTGTCCTGGACCAGGGCTACGAAGGTGTGAAGCATTAGTGGCCTTTCTTTGCGATATAACAAATCACGAATTAACGTGATCATTTCTTGAATACGATCTCATCGGCGATGAAGGACAGTTTTCCATTTTTATTGTGTTCGAAATGACCGGTGAGCGTTGCTCGGTTCGATTTATACCTGCTTTATCGCTTCATCTACGGAAAATGCTGAAGTCGGACTTCGAGACTTCATGTTCAAAGTGTCCAGCACGACGAGAAACAAGCATGCGATATTTCCATCTAAGAAGGAGTTGAGCACTGTACCTCGTTTGGGTTTGGATTGCGCAGGCTGTATAAAGTGTGGCGCTGATATTGGTGTCCTGCGGGGACGCGCGGGTGATCGAAGTCGAGTTCGGGGTGGTGGGTCATGCCTAGTTTTTGCATTACGCGGCGTGATGGTTGGTTCGGGATTGCGGCAATGGCAACTACTTCGCTGAGACCGAGCTGGTTGAAGGCGAAGTCTACGATGGTGTGTGCGCCTTCGGTGGCGAATCCTTTGCCCTGCGCCGACTGCGTGAGGCGCCACCCGATCTCAACTGCGGGCTGAGGGAGATTGGGGACGACGTCGCGCATTGTTTGTAGGCCGATGGTCCCGATGAAGTCGCCAGTATCGCGCAGGTGAGCAGCGAAGAAGCTGAAACCCTCGCGATCGAAGGCTGCGAGGTAGCGGTCGATGGCTTCGTCGCTTTGTTCGCGGGTCATCGGAGCGGCGAAGTATTGCATGACGACTGGGTCGGCATTCATGGCAGCGAAGGCTGCGCGGTCGGTCTTCTGCCAGCGGCGGAGAGTGAGGCGCGGGGTTTCGAGTTGGAGCGGTTGAGTCAATTCTGAGCTCTCAAAGACGGCGATGCGCAGGTTGGAGCCTAACTTTTCGATCTGAAAGAGATTATCTTTGCGGTTGATGAGGGTTCTCGTCGGAGTGAGGCAGGTTGCTGGCCGGTGGGGCGGGATATACCGGGATGTAGTTTTTTGGAATTTCGTAGAGAAGAAGCTCGCCGGGGCGAGCGTGGTGCTGTGCGCCACCGCAGAGGTTGCCCGTGGTTATGCCGGTTTTGCGGATGTCGGCGATCGCGTAGTTGGTATAAAGCTCGCCGCGCGGCCGGCAGTCGGCGTACATGTTGGAGAGGATGCGGATGATGGTGGCGTCGCCGGTGTCGACGAGGATGACACCGTTTTTATCCGTGGCCATGGCGACAGAACCAATCTGATCGGTGCGGAGGGCTACATTGAGGCGTTCGTCGGCGACGGGTTGGTTGGTCTTTGCGTTGATGATGCGAATGCGGAGTGGGTGGGCTGGTTGAGCGAAGACGCTGGCGGGTATCAACGTCATGAGAAGGGAGCATATTGGGATGATGGGGAGCTTCATTTTATTCATCCTCCGCGGTTTCGAGGAGCGGGTCCTTTTGCGGGCGGCGTACCATTTCGTGCAGGGCGGCGCCAGGGGCGATCATGGGGTAGACACCGTCTTCTTTTTCGACGGCGAAGTTGATGAGAAAGGCAGTTTTGCCGGTACGCGATTTTGTAACTGCGGATGTTACATCCTTGCGTTGTGTGATATGAGCGCCGGGGATGCCGTGGGCTTCGGCAAGTTTGACGAAGTCCGGAGAAAGGATGGGTGAGCAGGAGTAGTTCTTGTCGTAGAAGGCCTCCTGCCATTGACGGACCATGCCGAGGAATCCGTTGTTGATGACGGCGACGTTGATGTGGATGTTTTCCTGAACGATGGTCGAGAGTTCGGCGGCGGTCATCTGAAACCCGCCGTCTCCGGCAATGCACCAAACGTCGCAATCAGGGCGAGCGATTTTGGCGCCAATGGCGGCGGGGAGGGCGAAGCCCATGGTGCCGAGACCGCCGGAGGTGACGAGGGTGCGAGTGTCTTCGTGCTTGAAGTATTGGGCTTCCCACATCTGATGCTGGCCTACGTCGGTAGCGATAATGGTCTTATCGAGACGCCCAGCGGCGCGGGCTTCCTGCCAGATGTCGTTGATAACGTGCGCGGCGTAGAGGTGGCCGTTGTCGGGAAGATTGATGATGTCACGAACGGCGGCGTCGCCTTTGAGGGATCGGATCTCACGGAGCCATTCGTCGGTTTGGCCGGTGTTACCGGAGGCCCCGGTGCCAGTGCGGTAGGTCCCGGTGACCGTGCCGGTGGGTGGGCGCTGGCCATGCTTGCCGTCGCCGAAGCGGATGGTGCTGGTGTCGCCGTCGGTGGTGACTGTGTATGTGTCGCCGTTGCCACCGAGAAGTGGAGCGAGAGTGTTGAGAACCTCTTTGAGATCGCCAATGAGGGCTACGTCGACCTTTACATTTTTGTCGATCTCGGAGGGGTCGATCTCGATATGGATCTTTTTCGCGTTGGGGGCGTAGCTGGCGAGATTGCCGGTAACGCGGTCGTCGAAACGCATGCCGAAGGCGAGAAGGAGGTCGGCGTTCTGGATGGCGTTGTTGACCCAGGATTCGCCATGCATCCCCATCATGCCCAGAGCGAGTGGGTGTGAGGCAGGGAAGGCTCCGAGACCGAGGAGCGTGGTAGCGACTGGGATGTGGTGACGCTCAGCGAAGGCGAGGACTTCGCGTTCGGCGGCGGAGTGGATGATGCCGTGACCAGCGAGGATAACGGGTTTTTTTGCAGTGCGTATGAGTTCGACGGCCCGGCGGATGGAGGAGTTTTCGGCGCGGAGCATGGGATGCGGACGGTAAGGTGCGGGCGCAGCTTCTTCGAAGTTGAAGAGTGCGGTGCCTTGTTGTGCGTCTTTTGTGATGTCAACGAGGACGGGGCCGGGGCGTCCGGAGGCGGCAATTTGGAAGGCTTCGCGGATCATCGGCGCGATGTGCTCGGCGCGGGTAGCGACGAAGTTGTGCTTGGTGATGGGGAGCGTGATGCCGGTGATGTCAATTTCCTGGAAGGCGTCGCTACCGAGGACTTTGGAAGAGACCTGTCCGGTGATGCATACGATGGGGATGGAGTCGAGCATGGCGGTGGCGATGCCGGTGACGAGGTTGGTCGCGCCCGGGCCAGAGGTAGCGATGGCGACGCCGACCTTGCCGGAGGCGCGTGCGTAGCCGTCGGCCATGTGCGCAGCGCCCTGCTCGTGGCGGACGAGGACATGGTGGATGGGAAATTTTCGGAGGGCGTCATAGGCCGGGAGGATGGCTCCGCCGGGATAGCCGAAGACCGTGGTGACACTCTCACCTACCAGAGTGGCCCAGAGGATTTCGGAACCGGTTAGCGTGGGGTGTTGATTTTTGTGGTCGGTCATATTTTCCTCCAAAATCCAGGCGTTACGCTTTGAAAAAATACGCGTAGATCAACATCAAAACCGCTATGGCGCAGAGCGCAATCAACAGGAATCTCCGGCCAGATTTTGTCCAAGCTTGAACAGTCAGACTATCGCTCGTGCCGAGGGTGCGTGTCCAACCTTTTGGCAATAACCCCTCGATACAGGTCATGGTTGGTGGAACAAGCAAGCACCAGGCGATATCGTTAGGCAAATTTGAGATCGAACGACTCACGTTGTTACTGCTCCTTCTGATGCGCTACTTACAGTGTTGGAGTACTTCTTAAAGACTCCGCGTTTGAAGCGGGGTTTGGGTTGTTGAACTTCTTTGAGGCGGCGGGCGATCTCGTCGGCTGGGACGTTTAGGTTTAGCTCGCGCTTTTTGATGTCGAAGGTGATAGTGTCGCCCTCGCGGACGGCAGCGATGGGACCGCCCATGAAGGCTTCGGGAGCTACATGGCCGACCATGAGACCGCGTGTGGCGCCGGAGAAGCGGCCGTCGGTTAAGAGCGCGACTGTTTCGGAGAGTTCGGGAATGCCTTTGATGGCGGCGGTGACGGCCAGCATCTCGCGCATGCCGGGGCCCCCGCGTGGGCCTTCGTAGCGGATGACGCAAACGTCGTTGGGGTTGATCTTTCCGGCTTCGACAGCGGCGTGACAGTCGTCTTCAGAGTTGAAGACTCGGGCTGGACCGGTGTGGAGGACGCGCTCGTGACCTGCGACTTTGACTACGCAGCCATCGGGGGCGAGATTCCCTTTGAGGATGACGAGGCCACCGGTGGCTTTGAGTGGATGGTCTGTTGGATAGATGACTTTCTGGTTCGGCGTTTCCACTGCGTGGGTAGCTTCTTCGGCGAGCGTCTTGCCGGTGACCGTAATTTGGCTGCCATCTAGGAGGTTCGCGTCGAGGAGACGCTTGGCGAGGAGACGTGATCCGCCTGCATCCTGATAATCCTTCGCGGCATACTTGCCGCCGGGGGAGAGGTCGCAGATGTGCGGCGTACGATCGCTGATGGCGTTGAAGTCGTCGATGGAGAAGGGGATGTCGTACTCGTGTGCTATGGCGAGGAGGTGGAGGACTGCGTTGGTGCTTCCACCGGAGGCGCAGGCAGAGATGTAAGCGTTTTCGATGGCCTTGCGGGTAACGATCTTGCGTGGCGTGAGGCCAGTGCGGGCGAGTTGCATGACGAGACGGCCTGCTTCGCGCGAAGCCTCGGCTTTGTGCGGATCTGTTGCAGGAACGCCGGTGATGTTGATGGGAGATATGCCGAGGAACTCGCCGGCCATGGCCATCGTGTTGGCGGTGAACTGGCCGCCGCAGGCGCCGGCGCCTGGGCAGGCTGCGGCCTCGAGAGCTTCAAGTTGATCGTCATTAATCTTGCCAGCGGCGTGGGCACCCATACCTTCGAAGACCTGGAGGATGGTGATGTCGATCTCTTTGCCGGACTTGGACTGGTCGGCGAGTACGACGCCGTTGGCGTCGACCTTGATGTGGCCAGGGGCAATGGAGCCGCCGTAGAGCATGAGGCCGGGAATGTCGAGGCGGCCGAGAGCCATGATGGCGGCAGGCATGTTCTTGTCGCAGCCGGCGATGCAGACGAGGCCGTCGAAGGAATTGGCGCGCGTGACGAGTTCGATGGAGTCGGCAATGACCTCGCGAGAGATAAGCGAGGCCTTCATGCCTTGGGTGCCCATCGTGATGCCGTCGTGGATCGTGATGGTGTTGAACTCCATGGGGGTGCCGCCTGCATCGCGGATCCCTTGCTTGACGGCTTCGGCGACCTGGCGGAGATGGAAGTTGCAGGGGCCGACCTCGGTCCAGGTGTTGGCGATGCCGATGATAGGCTTACGGAGGTCTTCCTTGGAGAAGCCTACGGAGCGAAAGTAGCTGCGCGCAGCGGCGCGGTCAGGGCCTTCGGTGAGGACATTGGAGTACTTCTTGGCGGGGTCGAGTTGGTTGCTCACTTTGATATGTGCCCTCAGGGGCTGAAGCCCCGTTTGCTGGGTGCTGGTTCGCAAGGCTAAAGCCGTGCGCTTAACAAAACGAAAAGAGCAGATCCTTCCGCTGCGCGAAAAGATCACAACTGAAAAGGCTATGAGGCTTTGGCGGTCTTGGGAGCGGACCAGAAGTCTTTGTCGTGATGGCTTTCGAAGTGGTCGATGGCGTGGGCCTGACGCAGCGTCAAACCGATGTCATCGAGGCCGTGTAGGAGGCAGTACTTGCGGAACGGGTCGATGTCGAAGTGGGCGTTGAAGCCGAGGTCGTCGCTTACTGTCTGGGCTTCGAGGTTGATGGTGATCTTGTGTTCGGGGTCTTTTGTGGCGCGATCGAGGAGGGTTTTCACTTCGTCTTCGGTGAGGACTGCAAGGATAAGACCGTTCTTACCGGCGTTCGAGAAGAAAATGTCGGCGAAGCTGGGGGCAATGACGGCGCGGAAGCCGTATTGGTGGATGGCCCAGGCCGCGTGTTCGCGCGAAGAGCCGCAACCGAAGTTTCTCTCGGCGATGAGAATCTTCGCTCCCTTGTGATGGTGTTTGTTGAGGACGAAGTCAGGGCGCTCTTTGACGATATCGGGGGTGTCGAGGTCGTAGCGCCAGTCGAAGAAAAGGAATTCCCCGTAGCCGGTGCGCTCAATGCGCTTGAGGAACTGTTTGGGAATGATTTGGTCGGTGTCGATGTTGGGCAGCGGCAGCGGGACGGCTTTGGAAGTGAGGATGTTGACGGGTTCCATAGAGCTTACTCCTAATTTCTTATCCGAATAAAATAACGGTCTTTGATGCGTGATTTTTCAGAAACGCAGACCTCTTCCCGATAACCATATCTGGCCATAGAAACGCTGCGATCAATCCAACGAGGACACAGGTCCAAGTGATCGCATCGTGTTTCAGCACCAACTGAAATGGCCATTGCTTCATGATTGAGGTCCCTAATTACTCTTCATCTATTCCATTTGCGGATATCGGTGAAATGTCCGGTGATGGCGGCGGCGGCGGCCATCTCGGGGGAGACGAGGTGAGTCCGGCCTCCCCGACCCTGGCGGCCTTCAAAGTTGCGATTGCTGGTGGAGGCGCAGCGTTCGCCTGGTTGCAGGATGTCAGGGTTCATGCCGAGACACATCGAGCAGCCGGGCTCGCGCCACTCGAAGCCCGCCGATTTGAAGATGGCGTCGAGGCCTTCCTGCTCTGCCTGATGCTTGACTGCCTGCGAGCCGGGGACTACGAGGGCACGCACTTTGGTGGCGATGTGATGACCTTTGACGACGGCAGCGGCAGCGCGAAGATCTTCGATACGACCGTTGGTGCACGAACCGAGGAAGACGGTGTCGATTTTAATTTCTTCCATTGGCGTACCAGGCTTCAGATCCATGTATTCGTAGGCGCGTGCGAAGGACTTGCGGTCCGCCTCAGATTTTGCGTCTTCGAGCGTGGGGACCGAGCCGTCGATGGTGGCGTGCATGCCGGGCGAGGTTCCCCAGGTGACTGCAGGAGCGAGAGTGGCGGCGTCGATGTGGAGTTCGCGGTCGAAGACCGCATCTTCGTCAGTCGGAAGAGTCTTCCAGTGTGCGACTGCTTCATCCCATGCGGCTCCGGTTGGGGAGAAGCGGCGATCCTTGAGGTATGCGAAGGTGGTTTCGTCAGGCGCGATCATGCCAGCGCGTGCACCAGCCTCGATGCTCATGTTGCAGATGGTCATGCGGCCTTCCATCGAGAGAGCGCGGATCGCTGAGCCGGCGTATTCGACTGCGTAGCCAGTGGCGCCGTCGGTACCGATGCGGCCAATGATGTCCAAAATGATGTCTTTGGCCGTGACTCCGAAGGGAAGCTTGCCGTCGACGGTGATGCGAAAGGTTTTGGGCTTGGGTTGCGGGAGAGTTTGGGTGGCCATGACGTGCTCGACCTCGCTGGTACCAATGCCGAACGCAAGTGCGCCGAAGGCTCCGTGGGTGGAGGTGTGAGAGTCGCCGCAGACGATGGTCATGCCGGGCTTGGTGGCGCCTAGTTCGGGGCCGATCATGTGGACGATGCCCTGGGAGGAGTCCTGCACGTCGAAGAACTCGACGCCGAATTCGGCACAGTTTTTGCGCAGGGCGTTGACCTGTGCGGCAGAGATCTGGTCGACGATGTGGAGGCGGTCGTAGGCGCTCGTGGTGGGGACGTTGTGATCGACCGTCGCAATGGTGCGGTCAGGGCGGCGCAGCTTGCGGCCAGCCATGCGGAGGCCGTCGAAGGCCTGCGGACTGGTGACCTCGTGGACTAGGTGCAAATCGATGTAGAGGATCGTCGGCTCGCCTTTTGGCTCGGCGACGATGTGGTGGTTCCAGACTTTTTCAAAAAGCGTACGTGGTGCGGTCATGGCTGTGCCTTCTGCTCGGTTGGTGGAAGAGTGAATGTGTTCGCGCCGATTGAAGCGGGCGGAATGTCGTGCGGTGTGCCATCGGGATCGACGAGGATGGCATTGCGGATTTGTTGAATCTCTTTGTTGCCTTGGGGTGGATGCGCGGTCCAGCGAGCGACACTGTGGATCAGCGCGGCGGGGATGTGGTCCGGATCGATGGTGTGATTAGGAAAGACCCAGAGCGTGTATTCTGCGCCGGGCTGGTCGGGTGTCTTGCTGTCCTTGACCCAGTCGATGGCGTTGAAGACGACCAGTGGATGTTGCCCATTGAGATCGACCCAGAGCAGTCCCCGTGCGGGACAGAAGCGAAAGACACAGCCCGTGATGGAGAGATAACGATTGTCGTCGGCGAGAACTTTTTCCGGCATCGAGAGAAAATCCAGCGCAGTGTCGGCGAGAGATTTATATCCGGTCTTCGGATTTCCCCAGAAGGTCTGCGGAGCGGTGAGGTACTGCATGAGGAAAGGCCGGAAGCGCGTATCGAGGACGAGCTGGGTTTCACGGCCATCGGCGGGAGGCGGTCCATATTGCCAGAGCCACTCAACGTTTTCTTTTGGTTGTTTTTTGGTCTTTTGGATCTGTGGCGGAGGAACTTGCGCGGGCGGCTGAGGCGTGGGCATCTGCGCGTTCGCGATAGCTGTCGCGAGCAGGGCGATAAGAACGAGTTGGAGAGTGCGGAGCATTTTGATTTTCTTCAGCGAGTTCGTCTTGGCTGGTTGAACTTCCTCTGAGCAAGCCAGATGAGACCGTTGACGAGCGTGAACATGATGATGGCAGCGATGAGAAGCACCATCGGCGGTGTGCCGGTGAGCCAGCGATAGATCAAAGCTGCGAGGACGGCACAGTTAAGGAGGACCTGTTTGAATTTTGGATTCATGTCTGTTTAGACGGCGTGCATTGCCTGCCGGCGGTCGATTGATTCGGTAAGAGCCTGGTGGACGAGCTTGCCCATCTCCTGCGTGCTGACAGGAGTCTGTCCTGGCTGCTGGCCGCGCGCAATGTCGGCGGTACGGTAGCCAGCATCGAGAACCTTGTTGACGGCTTGTTCGACGGCTTTGGCGTCTTGCTCGAGATTGGCGGAGTGACGAAGGACCATCGCGGCGGTAAGGATTGCACCGAGCGGGTTGGCTTTACCTGTGCCCGCGATATCTGGCGCGCTGCCGTGGACGGGCTCGTAGAGATTGACTGCGCCGCCAATCGTGGCGGAGGGTAGCATGCCCAGCGAGCCGGTGATGACGCCTGCCTCGTCGGAGAGAATGTCGCCGAAGAGGTTTTCGGTCAGGACGACGTCAAAGTTACGCGGGATGTTCATGATGTGCATCGCCATCGAGTCGACGAGCTGGTGTTCGAGCGTGACGTCGGGGTAGTCCTTCGCGACTTCTGCAACGGTTGCACGCCAGAGCTGGGAGACCTCAAGGACGTTGGCTTTGTCGACAGAGGTGACTTTGTTGCGGCGTTTGGAGGCAAGTTCAAACGCGATGCGGGCGACGCGGATTACTTCCGACTTGGTATAGCGCATCGTGTTGATGGCTTCGTCGGTTTCTTTGTTCCACCAGCGCGGGGCGCCGAAGTAAAGGCCGCCGAGGAGTTCCCGGACAAAGAGAATATCGGCGTCTTTAATGACTTCGGGGCGCAAGGGTGAGCTTTCGGCGAGAGCGGCGTACGCGATTGAAGGACGGAGGTTCGCGAAGCCTCCCAGGGCCTGGCGGATCTGGAGGAGGCCAGCCTCAGGCCGCTTGTCTGGCGGCAGAGCGTTGAATTTGTTGTCGCCGACCGCGCCGAGCAGGACTGCGTCGCATTCAAGCGCGGCGTCGAGTGTGGCGGTGGGGAGAGGAGAGCCGGTTTCGGTGATGGCAATGCCGCCGATGAGGCCTTCGACGAAGGTGAAGTCGTGGCCGCCGAGCTCGGCTACTGCGCGAAGGATGTTGGTGGCTTCGCGGGTGACTTCGGGGCCGATGCCGTCGCCGGCCAGGACTGCAATTTTGAGACGCATCCGATTTGTACCTCAGGGGTTAAAGCCCCACGTTGTCTTTATTCTTTCGGCACGGCTGAAGCCGTGCCCTTAACCAAACCGGCCTCATCGCAACTCAGTGCGCTGTTACTGTGGCTTTGTCTGCCTGCAAAAGGCCGAGGAGGTCCTGGTCGTAGATGGATTTTTTGCGGTCGGC
The DNA here is from genome assembly GCA_035570955.1 of Edaphobacter sp. Lineage (GTDB taxonomy): Bacteria > Acidobacteriota > Terriglobia > Terriglobales > Acidobacteriaceae > Edaphobacter. The sequence continues at coordinate 17,702 of DATMKY010000041.1, forward strand.
TAGTTCAGTGAAGCGGTGATAGACCTCGTCGAGTTGGGAGCGGGTGAGTTTGTGTCCGAGTTCGCCGAGGCGTTGCTCGAGCATACGGCGGCCGCTGTGTTTGCCGAGCACCATATTGTTTGTCGGGACGCCGACGGATGCCGGAGTCATGATTTCGTAAGTGAGTGGATTAGCGAGGACGCCGTGTTGATGGATTCCTGATTCGTGGGCGAAGGCGTTGGCTCCGACGATAGCTTTGTTGGGGGAGCAGCCAAAGCTGATGAACTCCGCGAGCGTTTTACTTGTGGGGTAGAGCTTCTCCATCTTGATGTTGTTGGTATAGGGGAGTTTGTCGCGGCGGACCATGAGGGCGGCGGCGATCTCTTCGAGGGCAGCGTTGCCGGCGCGTTCACCGATACCGTTGATGGTGCACTCAACCTGTCGCGCACCCGCTTGAATCCCAGCCAAGGTGTTGGCGACAGCCATGCCTAGGTCGTCGTGGCAGTGCGTCGAGAAGATGACATTCTCGGCGCCCGGAACTTTCTCGATGAGCATGCGGAAGGTGGCCGCGTACTCATCCGGTGTGGTGTAGCCGACCGTGTCGGGGATGTTGATGGTTGTGGCTCCCGCCTGAACAGCTACGCTGACAATTTTGACGAGGAAGTCGGGATCGGTGCGCGTGGCGTCTTCTGCAGAGAACTCGACGTTATCGGTGAAGGTGCGGGCCAGACGGACGGACTCGGCCGCTTGGTCGAGCGCCTCGGTGCGGGTGATCTTCAGCTTGGCCTCGAGGTGCAGATCCGAGGAGGCGAGGAAGGTATGAATGCGGGATTTTTTCGCTGGTTCGATCGCTCGGGCGGCGGCTTCGATGTCTTCGCGTTTGCAACGGGCGAGGGAGGCGATGCGGGTGCCGTGGACCTCGCGGGCGATCTGGCGGATGGAGTCGGAGTCACCCTGACTGGCGATGGCGAAGCCCGCCTCAATCACGTCTACGCCGAGGTCAGCAAGCTGGTGGGCCATGCGGAGTTTCTCTTCGTTATGCATGGTGCAGCCGGGGGACTGCTCGCCGTCGCGGAGGGTGGTGTCGAAGAAGACGATCTGGTTTGAGGAAGACATAAGATCTTGTGCTCTCGATCTAGGCTAGATCATAATGCATGCTTATGATGGCCGAAAGGTTTATCATAATTTCTAATTGCGGTATTCGGTGTCGAAATCGCTGCCGCGGCGAGGTGAAGATTGGACTTAGTCCAAATGGAGACGTTCCTGGCGGTTGCTGAGGAACGAAGTTTTTCACGGGCCGCCTCACGGCTCCATCGTACTCAGCCAGCGGTGAGTCAGGCAATTGCAAAACTCGAAAGCGAACTTGGGGAAGTGTTGTTCGACCGCTCTTCGCGGGACGGAACCTTAACCGACGCTGGAGAGGTGCTGCGGGAGTACGCCGCTAAGTTGCTGAATCTTAGGAATGATGCCTCTGGTGCGTTGGTGGAGTTACGAGAATTGCATCGGGGACGGCTGAACCTGGCGGCAAACGAGTATACGTGTCTCTATTTATTGCCTCTTCTGGATGAGTTCCGGCGGCAGAATCCGAGGATCAAGCTGGCAGTACAGCGAACGCTGGCCAGCCGCATCTCCGATGAAGTGTTGATGCATTCGGTCGAGTTTGGGGTGCTGTCTTTCCACCCTGACGACACGCAAGTGAAATCAACCGTGGTGTACCGCGATGAGCTGACGTTTGTGGTGAATCCGGGGCATCCGCTGGCTGGTGTGGGAAAGGTATCGATACGACAGTTGGGGGCTCAGAACTTCATTGCGCACAATATTCCTTCGCCGCAGCGGCAAAAAGTGATCCAAACGTTTAAGAGGCATAAGACTCCGCTGCAGATGGGGGTCGAGCTGCCATCGCTCGAAGCGATTAAGCGATTTGTTCAAATGGGCAATGGCGTTGCGTTGGTGCCGGGTTTGACGGTGCGGCCCGAGTTGGAGAGCGGCGCCCTGGTGCAGGTACAGGTGCCTGAACTGCAGTTCGAGCGCAAACTGCGGCTGGTTTACAGAAGGCAGGCGAGTCTTTCGCATGCGGCATTGGCGTTTCTGAAGGTTGTAGAGGCGTATGCGACAGCGCACGGCGATCCCTACTGTTTCCAGGCCGAACGAGGCACGTAATGATTTGCAGAATTATTTTTGAGCGAGGAAGTCCTACTGAAAAAAGGTGCGTCTGTAAGCATTAGACTGGAACGCCGGAGAAGAGCGCTCTGGCGAGACGATGGAGAAGAGGGAAAAAATCGATGAAGATGACGACGTTTCGTAGTTCGATTCTGCGAGTAGCTATTTTGGCGATCGGTGCGGCCGCGTTGAGTGTGCCCTCCGTTGCTCAGGATCCAGTGGCACCACCACCCCCACCGCCGCCGGGACGTGGCGGACCTCGAGGGGGAGGAATGCGGGGGAATCAGGTGGAGTTTCTGACCAAGAAGCTGAGCCTGACTCCTGACCAGGTCACGCAGGTGAAGGCCATCGATGCAGATACCTGGAAGCAGGCAAAGGCACTGCATGAGGACACGACAATCGCGCAAGCGGACAAGCGTTCGAAGATGATGGAGATTCACAAGGCTTCGCAGGACAAGATTCGCGCGTTGCTAAATCCAGATCAGCAGACGAAGTTTGATGCTCTACAGACTGAGATGCGCGAGCATCGTGGAAATCGCGGGGGCGGATATGGACCTCCTCCACCTCCGCCATCGACGCCCCAGCTTTAATCTGGTGAGCGAGGAAATATAGAAAATTTGAAGCCGGAGGAATATCTATCCTCCGGCCTTTCTATGTGGTGGATACCCTTTCAACGCACTGGTGCGGTTACAATGAAGAACAGTAACTAACGGCACATCGTGACTCTTGCTATAGCTTTGCCTGCGGGGACAGCGCAGGGGTTGCGGACGAATTTGGAAGGGATCCAGCGAAGAATGAAGAAGACGATGTTGTTGTTGGGCGCGCTGATGGCATCTGCGGCGGCCGGTTATGCGCAGGAGAGCCGGCAGGACGTGAGCATTAGTGGCAGCGCAGCTTTTGCTCCACAGATCACCGGAAACAGCGTGCAGAAGAACACAAGCATGACGATTGGCCTTGTCGCCAGCTACAGGTACATGCTGACACCCCGGAGCGCGCTCGAATTGAATTACGGATACCAGCAGAATACGCAGTACTACCAGGTCTTCGGTAAGAAGAACGGCGGTATCCATGTGCTGCAGCAGGAGATAAGCGGAGCCTACGTCTTCAATCTGAACTTCAAGAACTTTAATCCGTTCCTTGAAGCTGGCCCTGGCGCCATGATCTTCACGCCGCTAAAGGACGCCGGGACTTCGAATCTCGATGCAAGGCAGAACACGAATATTGGCGCACTCTTTGGCGGTGGTATCGCGTATGAGCTGAGCCCAAGCTTCGATATTCGGGCGGAGTATCGCGGATTTCTTGTCAAGACCCCGAACTTTAGCCTCCCGGGAAATGTCTTCAATACCAATCGCTATGAGGTTATCTCGACTCCTGCGATCGGTATTGCCTATCATTTTTAGATCACAAGGATTAAAATTCGAAAGCCCCGGCATCGTCCGGGGCTTTATTTTTTGCAGATGTAAGAAAACTACCTAAAGCGATAGGCTGCGCCGACGGTCAGGATACTTGGCGTCAGGCTGGAGCCCTGGAATCCGAACCACTGCTGGTACTCCCAGTCAGCGCGTGCATAGAGCCAGGGTTTTACCCTGTAGTCGACCCCGAGCCCGATGGCGCCAAGATTGTAGGCGAGGTTTGGATGAACTCCATTCGGCAGGACTGGGAAGTTAAAGACGCCGCGTCCGTATAAAAGCTTTGCATAGGGAACGAACTTGCGGTGAGGGAGGTAGTAGCGTCCGCCGACCTCGTAGGTTTTCTCGTACAAATCAGCTGCGCCTGAAACAAAGTGAAACTCGCCGGTGGCGCCAATGTGGGGAAGAAAGTCGAAGTCGAAGTAACCTGAACCGCCGTTGAAGCGATGGTAGTAGTCCGAGTTGGCAATGGAGTAGCCGCCTCCGACCTTGAGGTTCCCAATGCGCTCGCCAATTGGAATTGCCTGACCACGCAGCATCGACGACGTGGCTAACAGGGCGATGAATAGGATAGTCCGAGTTAGCACGTGTCTTCCCCAAAAAATAAGTTCAATGTGATCCCCAAAAACCCAGATCTTACTGCTGAAACCTAATGAAAGACGTATGCGGCGCCGACCGAGCCTGACCAGGGAGTAAGGCCGTTAGGCGGAAACCCGGGCCACTTCTGCACTTCCAGATCAATTGCTCGAATATCGAGATGGCGCAATACGTGGACATCAATCCCACCACCCATAACATAGGTAAAGTAAGTACTTGTTTGAGGAAGAGGATTGTTGCCGATCTGCGATCTGAAATACCCTGCGCCAAAGAGAACTTTTGCGTATTCCTCAATGTGCTTCTGGGGGTGGATGAAACGGGGCCCCAGGACGTAGTGATTTTCGCTTACGTCCGTCGGAATGATGAAGGAATAGTGAATCTCGCCTTCAGCTCCGATATACTTCGCGAAGTCGAAATCAGAATAAAAAGTCATGCCCTGAATATCTTTCTGGCCGAAGTCGGGGTTGGACAAAAACCAGCCAGCACCTGCAGTGAAAGAACCCAATCGGGAAGCAGTGGGAATTGCCTGGGCGTGCAACATATTCGACATGCCGAGGACGAAAGCGAAACATACGATTAGATTGTTCCGCTTCAACAGGGCCTCCTAGCAGGAAAAACTTCGATGATGATGGATCCTGAGGCAAAATCACGCATTTTTGCAGTGGTAAAGCGTGGCAGCCTTTTGTTTTATCGGCTGGCCACGCTCCTCGGGGTTGGTTCTATTGCGGGGTTGCAGGTTGGGGAGTTGTGGTTGGAGGAGCAGTCGTTGCTGGAGCGGCAGTGTTGTCGGCCGGTGGGGTGGTTCCCGGGGCCGCAGCCGGAGCGGCTGGTGTTGCATCAGCTGGCGGTTTGAAATAGCTGAGTTTCAGATAGACCGGTTCGACTTCGAAAGGCATCTTGTCGGCTGCAGTCAGCAGAGGCTCGTAAGCCGAGTGCAGGACGAAAACCTGATCAGTCCACGGATCGAAACGGAGGAAGCTTGCCAACGGCATAGCAGCCTGCTGCTTCAGATCCTTCATATCCAACTTCGGGCCCTTGGACATCATGGCTGCCATCCAGAAGGTCGGATCTTCATCGCTCTTGACGAGTCCATCTCCGATCATCGGTTGATTCAGAGCCTTCAGATTCTTTACCCGTTGCTGAAGTTGTTGGAGATAGAGGCTGAAGTATTGTTGTCCGCCTTCCAGCTCCTTGGCACCCAAAAGCTCGATAGCCTTTTTCGCCGCGGCTGTATTGTCGGCATCGGTGTGATGCATTGGGATGCGATTGAAGACAGCGGTTGACGGGAAGAGCAAGCGATCGTTGAAGGCGTATTTGGTGTCAAGCCGGTGCGCGAGGATGATGTGAGCGATCTGGAACGCAAGGATCGCGTTCAGATTGCCCATCTGCTGTTGCCCGTCCTGGGTCACGACGCCAGTTGTGTCGAGGAGGCTCTTGGAGACGACGATCGTGTTGCCGATCGCGAGTGACTCGAGTGGCTCGGTTAGCAGCGTGCGGCAGCGGATCGGCCTCGAGAGCGTGATGTTGTTATAAGCGACGATGTTATTTGCCAACGCTTCGAGGGTTTTATCAAACTCACTGGGAGCATCGAGAAGACCGGCCTGGAAGAGGCGTTCGACGATGTTGTCCTCTGCCTGCTGAACCCAGGCACGCTGTGCACCGAGTGGGCTGACATCCGGTGCATCGGCGCTGACGTCGGTTGCCCCGACCACATCCAGGGAGGCGTCTGACGCCTCCGGTGGGGGAACCTTCAGCAGATAACCCCAGATATGGTTAATTGCTTTGAACTTAAGTGTGCGCGAGACACTCTTCGGGTCGCTCTCCTCCACATAGAAGGAGGTTGGGAGCCAGAGGTCCGGTTGAACGTTGGTGCGCCAACTATCGAAGTGATAAAACTCCTTCTGGTCTTCCTGGGTGCCTGCGAAGTCTCCATTGAAGCGGACAACGTTGCCGTTGCGGGTTTCAATCCAGACGCGGCCAAAGAAGCGGCCATAATCTTTCTTGCCAGTAATCGGCGTGACATCGAACACTGCTGTGGGGGTGTTGCCGAGGAAGTCATTGCGCACATAACCGAAGTTGTAGTGCTGCCGATCAAAGTTGTTGGAATCCATGAGCAGCATCTGAACAAAGCCGGCCTCATGGAAAGTCAGGTGTAAGCTGCCGCCAAGACCAGTGACAGCAGAGAGGGAATGCTTGAAGAATCCCATCTTGCTGCTGTTCTCAGCTTCCGATGTAGCTTTGTTAACTGCAAAAGAGTCGTCATTGATGACGCTTTTGAAGTCGACGCGGCTGAGGAAATGCTGATCGGAGTCCGGAACCTGGCCCAGCACTGGATCGGGCTTCATATTCTGGATGTAGGTCTCGACGATCGGAGCTCGGTCCTTAATCGTCTTGACGATGACCTTCTCGCGCGCGATGGCTTTGTCGATGAGCGCGTTTTGCGCCGGTGTGGGTTTGCGTGTAGTCGCGAGATCGTCGTCTTTTTTCTTCTTTCCCTTGAGCAGTCCTGCTTCGGCTTGCGGGGAGAAAGTTGTTGCGACGAAGATTGCCAGGGCTAGACCGGCGATGGACTGTTTCCCGAGAATCATAGTGAACGGCTCCTGCGGCTACCTGAAGGTAAGCCTGAATATGAACTAGATACTAGTGACTGCTGCGATACCGATAAAAAAACATAGTGCTCAGCCTGCGAGTTGAAATGTGACATTGACGATGCCTTCCCAATCGATCGGATTGCCCGAATCGTCTGTAGCCGGCTTGAAACGAGTTGCCTGAATTGCACGGACGGCAGAATCACCAAGTCCGTGACCGAGATCGCTGGTGACGCCCAGTACCTGAACCGAACCAGATGAAGAGACCCGAATCTTGACGGTAACGTTGCCCTCAATATGAAGCTGTTTGGCCTCTTCGGTGTATTCGGGTTTGGGTTTAAAGAGAACCTTGGGTCCGCTCTTAGCTGTTGCTGTCGTGGGACCAGCAGGCTTTGGCATAGGCGGCGGTGTGCTCTGTCCGAGGCTTACGACCTTGCTTGTGGAGTTGAGCGGACCGGTGCCTCCAACAACTCCATGCGGAATACCAGCCACTGCGACGGGACCATTGCCTTTCATATTGCTGCTGGTAGGCGAGCCCGAACCAAGACTGACCGTAGTTGCCCCTGCTCCGTTGTTGGACTTCGGCATACCCGACGCCCCGGCATTGCCAAGGCTGATAGCTGTCGGGGACGGTTTGTTTGAGACTGCGATCGGATTAGTGGCAGAACCAAGCGCGATGGCCTGAGGATGTGCGGCATTATTTGGAACTGTTGCCGGCATTGCCTGAGCGAGGTTGACGACCTTAGGAGCCGGAGGAGGCTGAACCAGTTTGGGCGGAGCAGGCATAACAACCGGCAACGGCTGGGTCATTTTGACTTCAGGCGGCTTCGGCGGCTCAGGCACCTTGATATCAGGCAACTTGATCTTTGGTGGCTCGATCTTTGCGATCTCCGGTGGTGGTGGCAGTTTGATCTTGATCTTTGGCGGTGGCGGCGGCTCTTCGGCCTTCTTGATAGGAATCGGTTCGTCCAGGTGAGTCAGCTTGTGGCGATTGTCGATCGTCTTCTTCGCGGCTGCACCGATGATGACCGCGCAAACGGCAAGCAGAATATTCACCGCGACGGATGTGAAGAGGGAGCCCTTGCTCTGGCTGCCGTCGTTCAGGACGCCGAAGTGCGAGAACTGCATATTCTGCGGTTTGGGATCATCACTGCGAAGCGGCTTGACCTGTGGCATAGAAAAATCCTTGAGCGGCCTCTCATCGAGGCGGGATATCGAGACCGGTGCTGCTAACCTGCCAGAATCGGTACGGGGAGTATCAGTAACGGTGCAAGCCTGTCGGACAAGCTTTCCAGTTTGTACGACCAAGGATTCGTCGCGGAAGTTGCGCTAACTTCTTTAGAAAGACGCAGGCCGCGAAGGAAAAGGTTGTAGCGGGGTACCGAGCTTTCGGGGAGTCACATAACTGTCATGTGCCGATACGCCGCCAGTCACTTACTGCAAGTATATTGCCGTAAGCGTAAGTGATTGACACTGGTACTTTTGTGGTATCCAAGAAGGAGAGAGGGAGCGCAAATTTGATGAGGATTCTGGTGACTGGTGGAGCGGGTTATATCGGGGGTACGCTGACGCGACTTTTGCTCCGCCAAGGGCATGAAGTGACTGTTTACGACAACCTTTGCCACAGCAGGCGCTTAGCAGTCGCCTCCGAAGCTCAATTTGTCGAGGGCGAGTTGGCGGATCGCACTCTTCTGGAGAAGGTTTTGCGTGAAAGCCGGTTCGACGGAGTGATGCATTTCGCAGCTTTAATTGAAGCCGGCGAGAGCATGAAGCATCCCGAGATCTATTTTCGCAATAACACTGCAGCGACCCTTTCTCTGCTGGAAGCGATGCTCGCAACCGGACATGACCGGCTTGTTTTCAGTTCCACCGCTGCCTGTTATGGAGAGCCGGAATCCACGCCTATTCTTGAAGATGCGAGGCTCCAGCCCACTAATCCTTACGGGGAGAGCAAGCTACTGGTCGAACAGATGCTTCGCTGGATTAACCTTAGTCACGGCCTTAAATACGCGAGCCTGCGCTACTTCAACGTCGCAGGCGCGATCGAAGGCTACGGAGAGGCGCACGAGCCGGAATCTCATCTGATTCCTCTCATTCTTGACGTTGCGCTCGGGCGCAGAGCCAGTATCAAGGTCTTTGGCCGGGACTACCCGACGAAAGACGGAACCTGCGTCCGTGACTATATTCATGTTCGTGACCTTGCCGAGGCGCATCTGCTTGCGCTAGCCGCGCTGAGCGATGAGAAAAGCAGGCTTATCTACAACATTGGCAATGGACAGGGGTTTACTGTGCTCGAAGTGATTGAGTCGGTTCGTCGTGTAACCGGCAGGCCGATCCCAGTGGAGGAGTGTGCGCGGCGACCTGGCGATCCGGCGGTTCTCGTCGCAAGCTCGGAGAAGATCCAATCGGAACTGGGCTGGAAGCCCCAGTTTGCCGAGTTGGACAAGATCATCGCCAGCGCCTGGGAGTGGCATCAGCAACGGTTCGCATAGCAGAAAGTAGAGAAGGAGAACGCCTTGATTGAGAGTATGTTTCATCTGCCGTTACCAGTTCTGGAGAAGATCCTGCGTCCGATGGTTGTCTATTTGTTTCTCGTAGGCTTCTTGCGACTCTTCGGTAAGCGCGAACTTGCGCAGTTGAATCCGTTCGATCTTGTGGTGCTGCTAAGCCTGTCGAACACGGTGCAGAACGCGATGATCGGCGATGACAACTCGGTTTCGGGCGGGGTGATCGGGGCATTTTCCCTGTTGACGGTTAACTGGCTGCTCACACGCGTTCTCTTCCGTATGCCGAAGCTGAACCAGGCTCTTGAAGGCAGTCCGACCATGTTGATCCATCATGGAGTCGTAGATTGGAATGCAGCCAAAAAAGAGGCGCTTAGCGAGATTGAGCTGCGTTCGGTGCTCCATAAACAGGGGTTCGACCGTTATGAAGAGGTCGAGAAGTGCGTTCTCGAACCCAACGGCAATTTCTATATGGAGGGAATCAAATCGATGAGCGATGACGCGCAGCGCGCTGAGTTGATGCGGGCGATTGAAGTCCTGACCCGCGAGGTACGGGACATGCGCACTGAACTGGCTGCGCGGTAGTGCAATTAATATCCGGAGTTCGAGGCCGTATTTTGATGAGGCGCAATGTCCATCGAGTCGGTTGAAGATCTGGCAGGAATGGAACTTGCTGGAAAGGTGACGCGGGCAGTTCTGAATGCCATGAAGGAAGCGGTGCATCCGGGAATTACAACCGGTGAGCTGGACGAGATAGGCGCAGCCGTCATGCACAAGGCTGGGGGTCGTTCTGCACCCAGGCTGGTTTATAACTTTCCCGGTCGGAGTTGCATCAGCGTCAACGACGAGATCGTGCATGGAGTGCCAGGCAAACGAAGACTTGTTGCGGGCGATATCGTCAAGCTGGATGTCACTGTCGAGGTCAACGGCTATATGGCGGACGCCTCTGAATCGATTGGTGTCGGGTCCCTGAAGCGGGACAGCCGTCGCCTTGTCGATTGTGCCACGCTCGCTTTCCACAACGGCCTTGCCCAGGTGCGTCCCGGCGCTCGGGCTTATGACATTGGCCGGGCTGTCCACAGGACTGTTGCGCAGGCCGGGTATTCGGTTGTGAATGACCTGATGGGACACGGAATTGGGCGGACTATCCACGAACAACCGAGTATTCCTAACCACTTCGATCCACGCTGCGCCGACATCCTTACTGAAGGACTGGTTTTCACCATTGAACCGCTGATCTCCATGGGTGACTCGCGAACGGTAACTCTCAAAGACGGTTGGACTGTCCGCACGCGCGACCGCTCTCTGGCAGCACACCATGAGCACACGGTCGTCGTAACAGCTGATGGAGCTCGCCTGCTAACGGCTTGAAGCAGGGTCTATTTCTGCGCGACGAAGGAGCTTCGCCAGTACTTTTGTATAGCGTTCCGGCGGGGTTGGCAGCTGCGACTCGCGTACTGCGGCGCGGTATCCCCCCATGAAGATGGAGTACATCACTGCCAGCGCGCAGCCTACGCCAAAACCGAAACCGAAGAGAAATCCGATGATGGCGGGCCAGTAAAACGTCACGATAGTTAGAGTCTACAGGTCGCAAGCATGTACAGTTTGTACAACCAGTTCACCTCAGGAGAAAGCGATGCGTGCGAAACGGCGGGTCGTAGTGTGCGGAATGATAGCGGCAGCGGCTACCGGATCGGCGACCAGATTAGTTGCGCAGGACGTCCCCTCTCTGGTCGCCAAGCAGCTGCCGGGTCTGGTGACGACGTATCAGGAGCTGCACCAGAGTCCTGAGTTGTCGCACTACGAGGCAAAGACCTCAGCCTGGCTGGCTGGAGAGTTTCGCGCAGCAGGTTATGTCGTCACAGAGCATATCGGCAAATACATGGACGGGACCCCGGCCTACGGTGTGGTGGGAATCCTCAAGAACGGCGCCGGACCGACCCTGCTGATTCGCACTGATATGGATGCGTTGCCCGTCGAGGAGAAGACGGGGTTGGCCTATGCGAGCAAAGTGAAGATGAAGAACGCTGCCGGACAGGAAGTGTCAGTGATGCACGCCTGCGGGCACGATCTGCACATGACCAACATGGTTGGCGTAGCTCGCGTGATGGCAGCCGAAAAGGCAAAGTGGCACGGAACTCTAATGTTGGTAGGACAACCGGCAGAGGAGGTAGGCGAGGGCGCCCGTGCGATGCTATCCGAGAATCTTTACGAGCGGTTTGGACGGCCGAACTTTGCCATAGCTTTGCACGACAATGCCGGATTAGCGGCAGGCAAAGTCGGAATTACCTCCGGGCCGGCGATGGCAGGCTCAATGACGGTCATGGTGACGATGCGCGGCGTCGGCGGTCATGGTGCCATGCCTGCTTCGACGAAAGATCCTATTGTGATGGCATCGCAGTTTGTGCTCGCACTTCAAACTATCGTGAGCCGGCAGACGCTACCCACAAACCCGACCGTGGTTACGGTTGGGATGATTAACGGCGGCACACAACCCAACATTATCCCGGACGAGGTGAAGCTCGGACTCTCGGTCCGTTTCATGAACGAAGCTACGCGCAAGAGCATTCTTGGAGACATTCAACGCATTGCCGATGGCATCGCGATGGTGGCCGGAGTTCCTGCAGATCGCCGGCCAATCGTCGAGGTCACTGTTTCCCGACTGGGCTCGGTGACGTATAACGATCCGGCTCTGACGGCGCGGGTGCGAGGCACACTGGTTGGCGCGCTGGGAACTGAAAATGTGGTCGATCTCGAACCCGTAATGGTCTCAGAAGACTTTGGCAAGTTTGGGCTGGATGACCGCAAGATACCTACGGTGCTCTTTTGGCTCGGTGCGGTCGATCCTGCGAAGATTGGGTCGGGGGAGCCCCTTCCATCCTTGCATTCGAGTGCCTATGCACCAATGGCCGAGCCGGCGCTGCGCACCGGCGTCACGGCGATGTCAGATACGGCAATCGCGTTGTTGCAGTAATCAGTCCGACTATTTCCCGGGTGCAGCTTGCACCGGGGTTGGCGCAGTGAACAATTTAATCGCGTTCTGCAGGGTGTAGTTAAAACCCCAACCAAGAGGGATGACAACAATCGCCCAGGCGAAGACGATCAGAATTGGTGATGATTTTTTTACCGTGGTGTCTTCCATGACCTTCTCCTGAAATCTCGGTTGATGGCTAGTGCGCCGCGCCTTCGGGAACGACGATGTTTTTGTCTTTCAGCCAGAATTTCTCAGCAACCGGACGCACCATCAGGTTTGCCAAGAAGCCGATGACCAGAAGTCCGCACATGATATGCAGGATCAGCGGATAGGCGTCTTCTTTGTTCATGTGGTTTTCTACGTAATGATCGAGGATGCCGTTGACGATAAGTGGCCCAATGATACCTGCGGCTGACCATGCCGTCAGGAGCCGTCCGTGAATGGCTGAGACGTTGTAACCGCCAAAGAGATCCTTTAGATAAGCAGGGATCGTCGCGAATCCGCCACCGTACATCGAAAGCAATACGACCGCAATGCCGACGAACAGCGGAACCGAGTTCAACTGTTCCTGGCGTGTCATCGGTAGAACGAAATAAAGAATCGCACCTATGGTGAAGAAGCAGAAGTAGGTTGCCTTGCGTCCGATGAAGTCGGACGTGGACGCCCAGAAGAAACGCCCTGCCATATTAAAGATGCTCAATAGACCAACGAAACCGACGGCGGCGGTGGCTCCGACTGAACCTTTAAAAAGGTCCTGAATCATCGGCGCAGCCTGTTCGAGGATGCCGATACCTGCAGTAACGTTGACGAAGAGCATGACCCACAGCAACCAGAACTGAGGCGTCTTCCAGGCCTCGTGGACGGCCACGTTGTGATCTGAGATGAGTGCGGAGTGTTTCGTCGGAGGGACCCAGCCTGCCGGCTTCCAACCGTCGCGCGGCACCCGAATGGTGAACACGCCAAACATCATGAAGATAAAGTAGAGAATTCCCATCGTGACGAAGGTATAGGGAATTGAAGGCTGACCCGCGCTCTTGTAATGGGCCATCAACTGATTTGCCAGTGGACCCCCAATCATTGCTCCACCGCCGAAACCCATGATGGCGAGCCCGGTGGAGAGGCCTGGGCGGTCCGGAAACCACTTGATGAGCGTTGAGACGGGGGAGATATAACCGAGACCGAGACCAATGCCGCCGATGACACCGTAGCCTAAGTAGATCAGCCACAGTTGATGGCTGCTGGCTCCAAAGGAGGAGACAATGAAGCCTGCACTGAAGCAGATCGCCGAGTAAAACATTGCTCGACGTGGGCCTGCCTTCTCCAACCAGGCTCCGAAGAGTGCAGCCGAGATGCCGAGGAAGGCGATTGCAATCGAGAAGATGTAGCCGACTTCTTTAAGATTCCAGTGAGAGCCGTCTGCTCCTGTCAACGCGAGCAGCGGGTTTTTAAACACCGAGAAGGCGTAAGCCTGACCAATCGAGAGATGAATGGCAAGGGCTGCGGGTGGAACCAGCCAGCGGCTGTATCCGGCTGGTGCTATAGAGCGATCACGATCGAGAAAAGCAAGAGCCATATGCGGAACCTCGGGAGAGTCGTACCTCTGAGCGTGAGGCACGCTCAGATGGAGCTGAAATCTAAAACTTAAGATGCCCGACAACAATACATGATGCACCCCGGAAATGTGTCACTTAAGTGTCCACGAAGTGTCTGCGTCAGGTTGCTCGAAGGAGTTGTATAGGGTACCTTCGTCTTGCTAGAAAAAATTTACGGAGGATTGGTACGTGGCGACAGCGGAAGAAAATACGAATCTGGATTCAAGTTTGCGGGAGAATCGTCTTTTCCAGCCGCCGCCCGAATTCGCTCAAAAAGCCTTCATAAAAAGTCTCTCGGAGTATGAGCAGATGTATCGCCGCAGCGTCGAACAGCCGGAAGTGTTCTGGGCTGACGCCGCGAAGGAGCTTGACTGGTTCGCACCATGGACCAAAGTTATTGAAGGCGAAGCTGCACATGCTAAGTGGTTTATTAACGGAAAGTTAAATTTGTCGCATAATTGCGTCGACCGCCACGCGCTGAGCACGCGCAAAGATAAGGTAGCTATCATTTGGGAGGGCGAGCCAGGTGAGGTTCGCAAGCTTACCTACGGCGAATTACATGAGCAGGTCCAGCGTTTCGCGAATGTCCTCAAGGGGCTCGGGATTAAACGGGGCGACCGCGTTGCCATCTATATGGGGATGTCTCCTGAACTGGCGATCGCTATGCTTGCGTGTGCGCGAATCGGCGCGATGCATTCGGTTATCTTTGGTGGATTTGCTGCCCATGCGATCTCCGACCGGGTGAACGATTCAAGCTGCGTCGCGGTGATCACCCAGGATACAAGCTATCGTCGTGGCTCCGAGGTCCAGCTTAAGGGAATTGTCGACGAGGCACTTAAAAAGTGCGCCACGGTGAAAAATGTTGTTGTCTTTCGTCGTTCTGGTTCGCCCGTTAACATGGAGGCGGGTCGTGATCTCTGGTGGCAGGAGGTAATGCAGAAGGCCGATGCCACTTGCCCCCCTGAGTGGATGGACGCCGAGGATCCGCTCTATCTGCTTTATACCTCCGGGACTACAGGCAAACCGAAGGGTCTGCTTCACACCACTGGCGGCTACGCCGTGCAGACCTATCTCACGACGAAGTATGTCTTCGACCTGCATGACGACGACGTTTACTGGTGCACGGCAGACATCGGCTGGGTTACAGGGCACAGCTACGTTGTTTATGGTCCGCTGCAGAATGGCGCGACCGTCATGATGTACGAAGGCGCACCCAACTGGCCGGAGAATGATCGCTTCTGGAAGATTATTGACGATCATCAGGTCACCGTCTTCTACACTGCGCCCACTGCGATCCGCGCCTTTATCAAGTGGGGCGACTCGTGGGTTCATAAGCATTCGCTTGCGTCACTGAGGCTTCTTGGCACGGTTGGAGAGCCGATCAATCCTGAGGCCTGGATGTGGTATTCCCGAGAGATCGGGAAAGAGCGCTGCCCCATCGTTGATACCTACTGGCAGACTGAGACTGGCGCGATCATGCTTTCGCCCATTCCCGGCGCAATCCCGACTAAACCAGGTTCGGCGACCAGGCCATTCTTTGGGATTGTGCCTGAAGTGGTTACGAAAGAGGGGCAGCCGGTTCCGGACGGCAAGGGTGGCTTGCTGGTTATGCGCAAGCCCTGGCCGTCGATGGCACGAACCATCTATGGGGATCACGAGCGGTACGAAAAGACATACTGGAGTGAGATTCCCGGTAGTTATTTCACCGGTGATGGGGCACGTCGTGATTCCGATGGCTATTACTGGCTGATGGGGCGCGTCGATGACGTGATCAATGTTAGCGGTCATCGTCTCGGAACGATGGAGGTTGAGTCTGCGCTCGTCGCTCACCCGAAAGTTGCTGAAGCAGCAGCTGTTGGACGACCGCACGAGATGAAGGGGCAAGCTATCGCTGTCTTCGTGACCCTTGAAGGCGGACATGTACCCAGTGAAGAGCTACGTCGTGAACTGCGTGAGTGGGTTGCCAAGGAGATTGGGGCGCTTGCCCGGCCAGATGATCTGACCTTTGCACAGGCATTGCCGAAGACTCGCAGTGGCAAGATCATGCGTCGACTATTGCGTGAACTTGCAACCACCGGTGAAGTCAAAGGGGACACTACCACCCTCGAAGACTTTTCCGTCATTGCAAAATTGCGAGACGGTGAAGAGTAACCGGCTACCGTAGATTCGTAACTGGTTTTGTCTGCAGGGTGAAATGGAAGGTCGTGCCTTGACCTTCGACACTTGTGGCCCAGATGCGGCCACCATGCTGCGTGATGATGCTGCGGCAGATTGCGAGGCCCAACCCTGTGCCGCCTAATGCGCGCGAGTCCGAGGCATCCCCCTGCTGGAAGCGGTCGAATATATGCTCCAGCTTGTCTGCGGGAATGCCCCGTCCCTGGTCGCGAACCTCAATGATAGCCTCGGTCTCGTCTACATTGCGGGCGGTCAGGTGAATCTCACTGCCTGGTGTTGAGAATTTGATTGCGTTTGAGAGCAGGTTATTCAGCGCCTGAAGGATTCGGTCGCAGTCAGCCCACACGTTGACACCGTGGGCGGCGAAGAAGATCCGGATGTTTGGACGTGGGGTACGAGCCTGCTGGATACCTGCCGCACGGCGCAGAAGATCTTCTGCGCTGCACATTGCCAAGTGGAGCTCAGCCTTTCCGCTTGAGATGCGTTCCAGATCCAGGATGTCGTTGACCAGTCGAACCAGACGATCAGAGTTGCTGATTGCAATCTCCAGCATCTGCTGGGTCTTTTCTGGTCTGTTCGACAATGCACCACCGGCCAGCAGGCCAAGAGCTCCTCGAAGCGACGTCAGCGGTGTGCGCAACTCGTGTGAAACCGTGGAGATAAACTCGTCCTTCATGCGATCCAGGGCACGCCGTTCGGTTGTGTCGGTGAATGCGACGACGACACCAAGAGGTTTCAATCCCTCCGAGTCGGACGATTGCGAATCGATCTGGGGGCGTGCGACATATTCCACTGGAAAACTTGTCCCATCTTTGCGCCAGAAGATTTCATTCGCAACGCGGACGGTGTCGAAATTAGTCAGACTCTTGCGGATCGGCGAATCGGCTGAGTCGTAGGGAGTGCCATCGGCGCGCGTGTGGTGGATCAAAGTATGCATGACGCGACCTAGGATCTCTTCCTGCTTGTAACCAAGCATCTGCGTGGCTGCAACATTTACAAAGGTCACTCTTCCTTCGAGATCGATACCGAAGATTCCGTCTCCCACGGATGCAAGGATTGAATCGGACTGGCGTGTCAGTGTGCGTACCTGGTCCTCCGCGCGAACCTGTTCGCTGATGTCGACACCGAAGCCGAGCACGTAAGGCGCGCGCCCAGGGATGACAATCAGCTTGTTCCTGTAGGCGACTGCACACTCCTCTCCATTCGAGTGCGCGAGGTGAAGCATGCCCTGCGCCTCGCCGGTATCTGCAACCTTCTTCAGATATGCGGGCAGTTCGTCTCTCTTGTCCGGACTTATGAAATCTGCAAGATTACGACCAACCATCTCCTCGACTGTTCGCCCGATCATCTCAGCGCCGTGTGTGTTGATCGTTAGCAGAGTGCCGCGCAGATCGTGTGTGCACACCATGCCAAGGGCGCCTTCGATCAGTTGCCGGTACCGTGCTTCGCTTTCGCGCAGTGTAGCTTCGGCAACGCGCTGGGTTGTTACGTCAAGCCCGGTTGCGATGATGAAGTTTACTTGTCCTTGCGCGTCGGTCAGCGCCGTAGCGGACCACGCAATGCGGTGCAGGCTGCCGTCGCGGCTGAGCCACTGGTTCTCAAAGGCAGCAGGGAAGTGCCCGGAACGCAATCGTTCGAAGGTTTCAATTGCTTCCGGAACATCTTGGCGAGGGATGAGCTTGTCCCACGCGTAGCGGCCTACCAGCGTGGCGAAGTCGTAGCCCGAGATTGTTTCGCACGCTCGGTTGAAGCGGACGATTCGTCCTGCCGGATCGAAGACGGCAACAAGTGCGTCCACGGTGTCCAGCACCGTCATTACGAAGTTTCGCTCTACTGTCAGGGCAGTTTCAACGCGTTGGCGCGAGCGGGCAGCTCGATCCATCTGCAGGATGCGGCTGTTCCATTCCAGCCGATTGATCACCTGGCGGCTCAAAATGTTAAGCGCCGAGGTCTGC
The DNA here is from genome assembly GCA_035570955.1 of Edaphobacter sp. Lineage (GTDB taxonomy): Bacteria > Acidobacteriota > Terriglobia > Terriglobales > Acidobacteriaceae > Edaphobacter. The sequence continues at coordinate 35,635 of DATMKY010000041.1, forward strand.
GCAGGTGTCAGCGTACGCGCCGGTGCATCCAGCACGAGAAGCGCTCCAATCGTCACCCCATTGGGCGTCGTAAGTGGAGCGCCCGCGTAGAAGCGATAGACCCGGCCCTCAAGAAGAATGCCGTCTGGAGCGTAGTCTAGATCGTTGCGTGCGTCAGAAATCTCGTAAACCGTATCCCCCAGAATCGTCGTCTCGCAGGGCAGACTGCCGAGCGAAAGTTCCTGTGACTCCATTCCAAAACGGGAACGGACCCAAATCCTGTCGGCGCCCACAAACGAGACTGCGGCAACGGGTGTGTCGCAAATCTGCGCCGCCAGTTGCGTCAAGTCATCGAGAACAGGATCAGGCGGAGAATTGAGGACCTCATAGTGATTGAGGGCCTCGATTCGCAAGGCTTCGTCTTTGACCAAAAGTGCATTCATTTCGACATATCAATCGTAGGTGACGTGCAAATCTTTGCGCACTCCTACTTTTGTTGCAGCAACAAGTTACGGCTTTGGTAGCACGCAGCATTCCCCTGCCGAAGGTGGTTCATCAGCGCTCGCATCGAGCGCCACTTTCCATGATCCATCGGCCACTTTCTTCCAAACCGTGAAGTACCTTCCGGAAACAACAACTGGCTCGCCATTCTTATCCTTCGAACGGCCTTCGTAGTGGCCCCACGTGAAGCCCATATCATTCGAAGGGCCCATCTGTGCACCCTGAGGAACCCACGTAAGATGGTAGGTTTTCGGATCCCACTGCGCTTGCGCCGCGATGGCAGTGCGCCCTAGAACAGCCGGTTTTCCATTGTTCAGAGTGACGGCGTCGTCTGCGAACCAGCCGGCAAACGCCTTGCCGCCCCCTGCCGCAACTGCCTCGGCAAAACGTCCTTCCAATTCCATGAGATGCAACGCTCCAGGGCTCAAGGACGGTTGGGTGAGAGGGCTCAAAATTCCACTGGCGGACGGAGCCAGAGCATCGTAAGAAGGCGCACTTCCGCTGGGCGCGGGAGTAGTTTGGGCAGTTAGAGAGACAGTAAGCGTACAGGTGGAAAATGCACAGAAAAACAGACGAAACATCGCTCGGCGTGACATGTCGTTTATGCTATCAGCGACAGAATTTGGGCCGGAGTGGAAGAGGTTTTGGTTGGGGACTGGTATCCTTCGCACTTGATGCTTAAGACGAACAAGGAACGCCTATCGTTGCTCGCGGCGCTGGTTTTATTAGCAGCTGGAATCGGGTTAGGACTTAGCACCCAGCCGGCTATTCTTCACGCTGCTGTTGCTCTGCGCTGCGCTGCAATCGGATTTCTATCGATTTTTGCATTTCAGCGACGCTCACTCACCGCATGGATCTTCGTTGCCATGGTGGCCGGGGCCGAAATTGGCTTCGATGCTCCTGCAGTTGCCGTGAACCTGCGCGTCTTCAGCGATATCTTTCTCCGGCTGATCAAAACAATCGTCGCACCGCTCATCCTCGCCACTCTCATTACCGGCATAGCCGGCCATGGCGACTTGAAGAGTGTGGGGCGCATGGGCATCAAAAGCCTGATCTATTTCGAGATCGCCACCACTTTGGCTCTGGTGATCGGCCTTATCGCCGTTAATCTAAGTGGAGCTGGTGTGGGTCTCGCCATGTCGGCTCAGGCGTCCTCGAGTGAGACTATTGCAGCGCCTGCGCCGACTCATTGGCAGGACTTTCTCACTCACATCTTTCCCGAAAACCTTGCCAAATCGATAGCCGAAGGGCAGATTCTGCAGGTCGCAGTCTTCGCAATCTTCTTCGGCATCGCGCTCGCCTGTCTCAACCGTGAAAAACGGGAACCAATGCTGGCTTTTTTTGGAAGCCTGAGCGAAGTCATGTTCAAGTTCACCAATATCGTCATGTATTTCGCACCCATAGGGGTCGGGGCGGCGATGGCCTTCACCGTGGGCCAAATGGGACTAGGTGTGCTTGTGAATCTGGGGAAGTTGTTGCTCGCCCTTTACATCGCACTGATTGCCTTTGCTTTGCTCGTGCTTCTACCATCCGCGCTGTTTTTCCGCGTGCCCCTGCGCGCGTTTCTTGCGGCCGTGGCCGAATCAGCCACCATCGCCTTCGCCACTTCATCCAGCGAAGCAGCGCTGCCCAGCGCCATGGAATCCATGGAGGCCTTTGGCGTGCCTCGGCGCATCGTCGCCTTCGTTATTCCCGCCGGCTACAGCTTCAATTCGACCGGTTCGACGCTCTATCTGGCAATCGCCAGCATCTTCGTGGCCCAGGCGGCAGGTATCTCGCTATCAGTCGGCCAGCAGATTCTCATGATGCTCACCCTGATGGTCACGAGCAAAGGCGTCGCGGGTGTGCCGCGGTCTGTGCTTGTTCTGCTCTTCGCCACGGCAGCCACGTTTCATCTGCCAACTGAGCCCATCTTCGTGATTCTTGGTATCGATGCAGTCGCCGACATGGGGCGAACGGCGATCAACGTAGTAGGCAACTGCCTTGCGAGCGTGATCGTCGCAAAGTGGGAAGGTGATTTCGGGACAGAACCGGCTTCTCCTGTAGTTCTCGAAGGCGTCGCTGAATAAAGGGATTGCCAACGTGCAGGCGAAAAACAGACAAATGCCACCCCACTGTCTGCTGATTTCCTTTTTATCGTGAGTTACATTGCTGGCGGATGATGCGGATCGATGTGGCCGCCATCTCCTTTAGAAGCGGTCTTTGACTTCACGGCACCGTTCGGATTGACGGAATCGCGGAGTTCCTTGGAAGGTTTGAAGAAGGGAACGCGTTTGGCCGGGACATCGACCTTCGCACCCGTCTTAGGATTACGCCCCGTGCGAGCATTGCGCTGCCGCGTCCGGAAACTACCGAAGCCACGAATTTCGATCTTGTCTCCTGACTTCAAAGCTCCAATTACGGCGTCGAAAAGGGTGTCGACGATCACCTCTCCATCACGACGTGTAAGGTCGCCAAGGGCTGTGACGTGATCTACTAGGTCGGCTTTAGTCATAGTGTGGGTTCCTTTCGTGCAGAGGGAGGGCTGCGGTGCCGCATCTGAAAACCGTCTTCTTGTTGATTATAGACGGGATGACGGCCAATATGTTTGCTTACAACTCCAAGGTGTGTAGGAAATCAACATTCATTCCATGAGATGCATAAGCAAGCAAAAGGGTCGTGCGGTGGCAAAAGCGTCTGGATTTTTAGAAAAACTCAATGGTATGACAGTGGTCCCAGCCGCTCTAACGCAAGTAAATCTCAGACCTGAACCAAGACCTAAACGCTGATCCGCTGCACCTTACTTCCATATGAAGTAGAATCCAGGCGATCGATTCAGCAGCTGGCTTGGGTTCGGAAACAGGTCATCTCCATCATCGGTCAGCACCGTCCACAAGCCCCGTTTTGGTTTTGCGGGCCGAACCACATTTGGTTCGCCAGAGATTCCCACATCCTTCGCGGTATCCATTAGTGCCACTCGATACCCGCCGACCTTATCGATTAGACCGAGCGGTAACGCCTGCTGCCCGGTCCAGACCTGTCCCGTTGCGAGTGGTTTGATCTTCTCGTCGGAGGTGTGGCGCCCGGACGCAACATCGTGTACGAACTGGACGTACATGTTATCGACCAGCGATTGAAAGTATGCTTCTTCTTTGGGAGTAAGGTCACGGCTCGGATCGCCCGCATCCTTCAACTCGCCTGCGTGAATTGCGACGCTCTTCAGCTTGGCCCATCGCAGAAGATCGGCGTAGTTGGTCCACTCCATAATGACGCCGATCGATCCGACCACCGATGCATCATTCGCATAGATCTTGTCGCATGCGCTCGCAATATAGTAAGCACCTGAAGCTCCTACTGATTCGACCGTAGCGATCACCTTTTTATGCTTTTCCTGCCGTATCCGCAGCACTTCGTGATAAATCTCCTGTGAAGCCGCTGCCCCACCTCCTGGAGAATTGATGTGCAGCAAAATGGCCTTTACTGAGGCGTCATCTCCAAACTTTCGCAACTGGGCATCAACCGTCTCCGGCGAGAGGATCACGCCTGAGAGGTCAATGACAGCAATTGAGTCTCCACTCAAACCAAAACCAGCCGAGTCCCCGCCCCCGATTGAACGCATCGTGGCCCAGACAAGCCCCATAACGAGCAAGAAAATAGCAGCCAGCGACCCACCGATAATCCCGATATAAAACCACGCCGACCTGCGTCGCGGAGGCATTGGCGCACCGTACCCTGCACCATAAGGAGCTGGTGGGGGATAGGTCGGAATTTGACCATAGATTGGGTTCGAGGGCGTAGGTGGCGGGGGTGGTGGCGGAGGTGTTCCGTAATCTTCCGGCATGTTGTGAAGTTTAGCAGGGGTACAGATTCCAGTGCGAAGCCGGAATGGTTCTCTTGCTGCAGGAGAAGACTTTCCCCGCCAAAACATGGTTCCGATCGAAGAGCTCACTGCTTCGATTTTCCCAAGCAGAAGCGTTTGACTCTTCGAATGCCGGCTTTCATCGCTCAAACGCTCGAAAATTGCGTCGAAAACCCTTTCCCAATCGTCTAAATATTGCAGTATGATGAACGGCGACGCCCTTCCCCAAGCATCGCACGCAATGTTTGAGTTTTGAAAGAAGGGGTCTGTCTACGATCATGGCACATCCGCAGTTAAGTATCGTTATTCCTGCATATAACGAAAGCGCTCGCATCGAGAACGCGCTGGAGCGTGTGCTTTCCTGTGTTGCCGAGCAGGGCTGGGATGCTGAAGTTCTCGTTGTTGACGACGGCTCAAAGGATGATACGGCTGCAATTGTTCAACGTTGGATGACGCACCACCCGCGGTTGCATCTTGCGCAAAACCCCGGCAATAAGGGCAAAGGCTACTCTGTGCGTAACGGCCTTCTTCAGGCCGCCGGCGACATCGTCATGTTCACGGATGCCGATCTCTCCGCTCCAATGGAAGAGGCACAACGCCTCCTTGATGCTATCGCCGCCGGCGCAGACGTCGCCATAGGTTCGCGCTGGATGGACCGCACTCGCCAAACCATTCACCAGCCGCTTTATCGTCAGTTCTTTGGTCGTTGTTTCAACTGGGTCACCCGTACTGTTATGGGTCTCCCCTACAAAGATACTCAGTGTGGCTTCAAGGCTTTCAGACGCTCCGCCGCGCAGATCATCTTCCGTCTGCAGACTATCGAACGCTGGGGTTTCGATCCTGAGATTCTCTTTATCGCCCGCAAGCTGAAATATGGTATCCAGGAAGTCCCAGTCACCTGGGGCCATGATGAGCGTTCGCGTATGTCCTACCTGAAAGATGGCATGAAGATGCTTGAAGACATGGCCCGGATTCGCGCCAATTCCATTGTTGGCCGCTACGACGAAGCCATCGCTGCAATGAAGGATACGAGCACCATGGTGACCCAGCCGGTCAATAAGACGGTTGAAGCCGGAGTCAAAGCAAGCGCGAAAGCCCGCTAAAAATTTACAAGCAACAGTCATTGGATCCGCTGAGAAAATCCTTCGATTGCCGAGAGGATGCTCGGGTAGACTTCCTGTACTCCGATTTCCCCCCTTTGAGGACACAATGAAGATTCGGCTGGTGGCAGCGTGTTTATTTTTGTTGAGCAGCTATGTGCAGGCGCAAGCTCCGGGATCAAACCAAGGCGAGTTCATCAAGACGCACTATTCGAAGTATGAGTATAGGGTTCCGATGCGTGATGGTGTGAAGCTATTCGTCTCGGTGTATATACCGGTGGCTGGGGCGTTCAAAGATGCGGGCCCATATCCATTTCTGGTGACGCGGACTCCCTACAGCTGCGCACCGTATGGAGAGGATAATATGCCAACGCGGTTAGGACCCAACCAAGAACTGCTGGAATCGGGCTACATCTTTGTTTGCGGCGACGCGCGCGGCCGGTATGAGAGTGAAGGCTTGTTCCAGGAGATGAATCCGCATATCGATACCAAGAAGTCATCAAAAGATGTGGACGAGTCGACAGACATGTACGACACGGTGGAATTCCTGCTGAAGCACGTCGAGAATAATAATGGCAAGGTGGGAATCAGCGGGATCAGCTATCCGGGCTTCTATACCTCGGCAAGCATTATCGACTCGCATCCGGCGATTAAGGCCGCCAGTCCTCAGGCGCCAATGACGGATCTGTTCTTCAACGATGATGGGTATCACGGCGGGGCGTTTATGCTGTCAGCGAACTATGGATTTTACGTGGGGTTCAAGCCCCAGAAAAATCCAACGCTGCCGGATCCGAAAACCTCCTACGATCTTGGGAGTCCCGACAGCTATAAGTTTTATCTGGACGCTGGGCCGACGGAAAATCTCGACAAAAAGTTTGACGGATCGAATTTTCTGTTTCACGACCAGCTGGTGCATACAACCTACGACGACTATTGGAAAAAGCGTGATCTTTCGCGTCATATGAAGAACATTCATACGGCAGTGATGATTGTCGGAGGATGGTTTGATGCGGAGGATCTGTCCGGGCCGTTTAAGACGTTTCATGCGATCGATGAGTTCAATCCAAGTGCAGTGAATACGCTGGTGATAGGTCCATGGACGCATGGAGGCTGGTCGCGAATGGATGGCGACCGGCTGGGAGATGTGACCTTCAATTCGAAGACTTCATTGTTCTATCGTGCGCAGATAGAGTTTCCTTTTTTCGAGCATTACCTGAAAGGGCGAGATGGTGGAGTACTCCCGAAGGCTTATGTGTTTGAGACTGGTTCGAATGTATGGAAGAAATACGACGCGTGGCCTCCCAAATCAGCTTCGCCGAAGACCCTCTATTTTCGTGGAGGCGGAAAGTTGAGCTTTGATCCGCCAACGGAGAAGGCGGGAGTAGACGAGTACGTTAGCGATCCGGCGCATCCGGTGCCGTTTGAGAATTTCACGACGGACACGGTTCCACAGCGCTATATGGATGACGATCAGCGGTTTGCTTCGCGGCGGGCGGATGTTCTGACGTATGAGACGGAGCCGCTGACGGAAGATGTGACACTTGCTGGTCCGGTGAAACCAAGATTGAAGGTGGCTTCGTCGGGAACTGATTCGGATTTTGTCGTGAAGCTGATCGATGTGTATCCGGATGATTTTCCAAATCCGCCTGCCGAAGAGGTTGGAAAGAGGCTTTTGGGAGCTCCGCCAATCGTGATGGGTGGGTATCAGCAACTGGTACGGGGCGAACCGATGCGAGCGAAGTTCCGCGACAACTGGGAGCAGCCGACAGCACTGGTTCCGGGGAAGATGGTTGAGGTGAACTCGGAGATGCCAGACATCAACCATACATTCCGCACAGGGCACAGAATCATGGTGCAGGTGCAAAGCTCGTGGTTCCCGCTGGTGGATCGGAATCCGCAAACGTTTTTGGATATACCGTTTGCCAGGCCGGAAGACTTCAAGAAGGCGACGGAGAGTGTGTACCGAAATACCGATGCGGCCAGCGCGATAGAAGTGCTAGTGGTCCCGCAGCACTAAGTCTTCAAAGACATCGTCAGGGATTCGCCATTGGAAAGCCCACGTCCGAAGATATGGACGTGGGTCTTAAGGTTTGAACGACCACCAAGCACTACCAGATGCGGACACGATCCTTGGGAGTGAGGTAGAGCTTGTCGGTGGGTTTGATGTCGAAGGCGGTGTACCAACCGTCTTCGTTGCGGACGGTGAGAGCGCGGTACTGGCCGGGCGGGTGTGGGTCGGTGAGGACTTGCTGACGAAGAGCGGCGTCGCGTGTGACGGAGGCCCAGTTTTGTCCGAACGCGATAAAGAACTGCTGATCACCGCTGAAGTTCGCGATTTTGGGAGCGGAGGCACCCTTGAGCGAGGTGTGAAAAGCGTCGAAGGCTGCGGCAAGGCCGGCGACGTCGGCGATGCTTTCGCTGAGGACCTGTCTGCCTTTGACATGAACTCCGGGAAACGGTTCGTAGGCGTCGTACTGAGCGGCAAGGGCTGCGGTCACGGTTTCAAAGTGTTTCAGGTCTTCGGGGGTCCACCAGTTGCGAACTCTTCCCTTGGAATCGAAGGCTGCTCCTTCCGCGTCGAACGTGTGGCTGATCTCGTGACCGATGATGGTGCCGATAGCTCCGTAGTTATGGGCGGCGGGGCCTTTGGGATCGAAGAAGGGTGGCTGCAGGATGGCGGCGGGGAAGTTGAGCCCGTTGTCGAGTGGAAGATTGACTGCGTTGACGGTCTGGGGCTCCATGCACCACTCGTTGCGGTCAGTAGGCTTGCCGATGCGGCTGAGGGAATAACGATACTCGAAGAGGTCAGCATTCCAGAGATTGTTGAAGAGGTTGTCAGGCGAAACCTGATAGGCGGCGAAGCTGCGAAAGTGGTCAGGGTAGCCTACGCTGACCTTGAGCGAATCGAGTTTGGCGATGGCTTCCTTTTGAGTGGCGGGTGCCATCCAGGTGATGTTTTCAAGGCGAACTCGAAAGGCAGCAAGGAGATTCGTGACCATGGACTGGACCTGCGCCTTGGCCTCAGGAGAGAAGAAACGCTGGGTGTAAATCTTGCCGACCGGATCGCCAAGAGTAGCGGAGACAAGAGCCTGGGCCCGGAAGTCGCGAGGACGTTGTTGAGGTGTTCCATTGAGTGTCGTTCCGAAGAAGGCGAAGCGCTCGGCGGCGAGGGTCTTCGAGATGGCTGGAGCGTGGTCTTCGATGAGGTGATAGGCGAGGAGATCTTTCCACGCATCGAGGGGTTGTGAGGCGACGAGGGCGGACTCACCGGTGAACGCGGTAGGCTGCCAGACGATAAAAGTCTGTTGTTTCTCCAGCCCCGCAGCTTTGAAGAATTCAGGCCAGTCCAGACCGGGGGCCTTAGCCGCGAAATCGGCTGGCTGCCATGGGTTATTGGCTTTATGGATGTCTTCGCTGTCTTCGAGCGAGATCTGCACTTTAGCGATTGCGGTTTCGAGAACAAGGACCCGGGCGGCGCGGGTTTCAGAATCGGAGAGACCTGCGAGTTTGAACATCGTGGCAATGTGGGTCTGGTACTTTGCCCGGATGCTCTTCATGCTGTCAGAGTCGGTGAGATAGTAGTCGCGATCGGGGAGTTCACCTCCGCCCTGGAGAAGATAAGGGGCGTAATGGTCGGGATCGTTGAAGCTGGGGGCGACCCAGAGACCAAAGACGTTCGCGGTATGGAAGTTGGTGGCGTTGAGAGCGTCGACGTCGGCGCGAAGTGAGAGGCCGAGAGCGTTCGCGAGTTCTTTTGGCGTATGGATACTTTCGATTAAAGCCAGGTGCGGCTTCAGGGCGACCATTCCGTGGGATTCGATCGCTGCTTCGTCCATGTAGGACTTGTAGAGATCGGCGATCTTGCGTTCGTCCGAACCAGCGGGGGCGTTGGATTTAGTCGCATCTTCGATGATGCTGGCAACCTGCTTGAAGCTTTGGTCGAGGAGCGCGTTGAAGACGCCGATGGCAGCGCGGTCAGGTGGGAGTTTGGTTTGCGAGACATAGGTTCCGTTGGCGTAGAGGTAAAAGTTGTCGCCAGGGCGGACTGACGAGTCCATGTTAGGGATGGAGATGCCGGTGTCTTGGGAGAGCGCCGGTATTGCGACAGTCCAGAGGACGAATGGGAGGATCCGGCGGGCTAGATTAGTCATTGGGTGCTCCGGAGTTTGGTTAGGGTCTTTTTTCTGTGCTTCGACCCGGATCATTATTGCCTATGTAGCAAAGGGGTGTTCGAGGCTTGGACTTTGCGGGGTGAACATTTTGCCGCCATCTTCTGTGACGTGCCAGTCATCTTCGAGACGAACACCGAATTCACCGGTGATGTAGATACCGGGCTCGTCAGAGAAGCACATGCCGGGAGCGAGTGGCGTAGTGTTCCCGCGGACGAGATAGGGCCATTCATGGCCGTCCATTCCGATGCCGTGACCGAGGCGGTGGGTGAAGTGCTTGTAGTCGGGGCCGTAGCCTGCGGCAGTGACGATATCGCGGGCTGCTTTGTCGATGGTCTGGCACGGAACGCCCGGATGTGCAGCGGCAAGTGCCGCGGACTGAGCCTGGTGAACGATGTCGAATATTTTACGGGCCTTGTCGAGCCTGGGTATGGCGGCGTCGCCGAGAACGAAGGTGCGGGAGATGTCTGATTGGTAGCCTTCGACGAGACAGCCGTCGTCGATGAGAATGATCTCGCCTTCGCGGATGGTTTGCGGCTGCAGGGAGCCGTGGGGAAGTGCTGAGTATTCGCCGACCTGACAGCTCGCATCACCGCTGACGCCGCAGCGGGCGTAGGCGGCGTCGATGAGCTGGGAGAACTGGCGGTTGGTCATGCCGGGTTGCGCGGATTCGTAGGCGGCTTTGTAAACCGACAGAGTAATGTTGTTTGCGAGTTGCATGAGGGCGAGCTCGGCGGGAGACTTGATACCGCGGCAGCCCAAGGTGATGGGGGTTGCGCTCGTGGCGGTAAGGCTTGGGCTGGCGTGGGCGATGCCGTCGGCAAAGACGAACTGAGTGCGCTCCTCGATCCCGATCCGACCCGTGGTGATGCCAGCATCCTTGAGGGCTTTGGCTAGGAGCTTGTAAGGGTCTTCATCTTCGTTCCAGGTGAAGACGCGGGTTTTGTCAGCTGACGGGAGAGTTGCCGGTTTGGCTTCCATGCGCTCGCGGACACGACCTTCTTCGAAGACGGGGCAGACGATAAAGGGCGCGCCTTTGGCGGGGAGGGCCCAGGCGAAGAAACGCTCGGACTGGCCCCAACGAAGACCTGTGAAGTAGTTGAGCGAGGTACCGGTGGCGATTACGATGGCGTCGATGTTGTTCTGATGCATGAGGGCGCGGGCGCGATCAAGGCGCTGCTCGCGTTCGATCAGGGTGATGGGAATGGCGTCGCTGCGCCGGTTTGTGAGGGCCGTGATCGCTGGAGGGAGGGATTCGGATTGGTGGGATTGCGCACTTAGCGTGAACGCAGGGGCCGCTGCAGCAGTGGCGGCGGAGGTCAGTAGGAATCGGCGGCGGTTGATCTTTGCCTGAGGTTTCTGAGTCGTTTGAGTCATGGGTGCTGTGATTGTAGCGGGTTCGATGTGTGCTGATCGATTGAAAGTGACAGGCGACTATGTTTAATGATGATTGAGATGAGAGGGCAGTCTTGAAGGATTTTGCAGGTGTAGTGACGGATATTCGGGAGGAGTCGCGAACAGCTGGAAGGCAGCGTTGGCTGGTATCGCTCGATCGGACTAACTTTTGTGCCGGAGACGTCGGGATGCTGGAGGCGGTTTCGCGAAGTGGCACGAGGCTCGTGGTCCCCGTCCTTCGCGTATTCGTCGATGCGGGTGAAGTTTGGCATATTGTGGAGAAGCCTCTCGCCGCGGGAACGCATGTAACCGGGCGGGTGGAAGGGACTGTTGAGCGCAACTAAGGTTTTGAGCGTGGCGGCGATTACTGATACACTCAGAGGTGTTGTTCTGACTGCGTTGGGCCTGCGAGGAGCGGTGCGCGATGCATCAGGTGGGGGGGCTGTAGCTCAGTTGGGAGAGCGCCTCGTTCGCAACGAGGAGGTCAGCGGTTCGATCCCGCTCAGCTCCACCAAAGAATCAATGAATTCCATTGAAAATCTGGGAACAATAAGAAGAAAGAAGGCAGCGTAGGAACAAAATGGGAACACTACGCCCCGTCCTCTCTCATTATCTAGGCTGCATTCGCTTCCTTCACAAGAACCAGAGCCGCTACTTTGGCCCCGGCATCTCGTTTCTAATCTCCTAAGGTTTGAGCGTATGTTGCCAGCGTCATCTCAGCAGTGGAGTGCCGCATAAGCTCCATACTGACTCGCAGACTCGCTCCCGATGAGAGAAGCAACGAAGCATAACTGCGACGGAGGGAGTGCCATCCGAACGTGGGTTTGAGAATTCCCGTTCTTTCAATCGCCGGTGCTACGTCCCTATGCCAGAGAGTTCCCCGGGATTAGCAATCTCCTTGATCGGACGTCCTTTGGCATAGACATGGACAATGTCACTTTGTCAGCGGCACCCATACGTCGATGCGGGTCCCCTTTTGAGTTTTCGAATGAATTTCGAATTGTCCACCTACCAGACGTGCCCGCTCGCGCATGCTCCGGAGACCGAGCCCCTGGTGGCCCTCGCCGTCTTTAACATCGTAGCCCGCGCCATCATCGGAGATGGATAAACGAAGGGTGTTATCCATCGTCTCGATTCTCACCTGCGCCCGAGCTGCTCCACTATGTTTCTGGACATTCCTGAGTCCTTCCTGGACGATGCGAAACAGGCACAGCGAAATGTCAGGAGGCACGGAGTGTGGCACGTCCTTGTGGGAAAAGACAACTTGAATTCCTCGTTGAGCGGTGAATTCCTTGCAGAGTGCCCCCACCCCAGCCGCCAAGCCCAGCATCTCAAGTGTCGAAGAATGCAGCCGGTGCGACAGGGTATGCAGATCGGCACCGAGCTCGCTGGCGGAGCTCACAAGCTCGTGCAGTTGCCGATTTGCTTCCGATGGGGACTCGGGAACCATTTCAGCAGCCGTTTCCAGTCCTAGCGACAGCATAGCCAGCCTCTGACTGAAATCATCATGCAATTCCGATGCGACCCGGGCACGCTCATCCTCTTGAGCATCGATGAGCATACCGCTAAGGCGCATCTGTTCGTTTCTTGTGGAATGGAGCTTCTTCCGCTCGAACAGAAGAAGGATGGTCAGCAGGCTCAGACTCGCAAGGAAAAACAATCCGATCAACAAGGTCCTGTGTTGTTCCCACAGAGTCGGCTGATGAAACAGAACGGTGCTTCCGGCAGGGAGCCTATTTTCATCCATGTGCCATCGCTGCAACTCACGCCAGTCGAACAAGTAAAGATTAGGACCATGCACGACGGGAATGTCTTGTGGTGGTTTTCCCGCTAAGATCTCCTGGGCATCGCGGCTCAAGACCTTGCCCTGTTCTTCGGTGCTGACCACAAATCCCCCGACAATGCCGTGGCCCAGATATGTGTCAGCTATGCCAAAGACGGGAGCATTCGCGGCGCCAGCGATCATGGGAAGGGCCTCGGGGGTGCTGAGAAACTCCCGCCCCTGCACGTCCTTGAAGAAGGAGAGAAAAAGAACGATGGAATGGTCAGGGAGATGCCTCAACCTATCCAGCAGCTTGCTCATCGGCAGGTCGGTCACGTAGGTGACGTCAAGCTTGTTCTCATAAGAAAGGAGGTCAGTCTTTACTAGCGCGGTCAGACCTCGGTCATAATCGGATTGCCCTGCGACCACAAAGAGGTGGCGGGTTCCCGGTATCAAACCCAACGCAGCATCCACTGTTTTCGCGGGTTCCAATTGAAACCATGCGCCTGTCGCTCGGTTGTCGGCTATCTCGTCGATCATGCCTGGAATGCCGCAACAGAAGACAACCGGGACATTGGGGAATATCGCGTTCGGCTGTGCTAGGAGGCCGATCGCGTTCGGCCCCACCAACACAATTAGGTCCAGTTTGACGTGGCGATACCTACTGACAATGAGATCAAACTGCTCCTGCCGTCCTTCCGGGTGATAAATGACATCCATGTTCTCCCAGTAGAATTCGATCTTGAACCGCGGATCTGCGCGCAGCGCCGATTCGATGTGATCGCTCACAATCGTCGGACCAGGATGGGACGGTCCGAGAATGCTGATCATGAGAACGTTTTTTCTGACCTGAGCGTGGGCCGCGGGTGCGAAATAGACGAGCACAAGCGTAGCCAGAGCAAGCGAGCTTCGGAAAGATGGCAAACCGACGCGCTTCCTTGGATACACGCACTTCATTGAACGTGAGGGTATTGGGATCCGGCAAGTCCAATGAGATTATGCGCCTTAGATAAATAGGAGGCAATGGGGGAAATGCTTCTAATTGCGGCAAAGCCAATCATTAACCCATGACTGCCAGGCAGTAGATCATCGTTTGGAGTAAGCTCCCGAAAACCTCGCTTTTGCGGGAATCAGGTTATCTCTTCGCTAACTGGTTAACGAGCTTATCGAGCCGCTTGACGCTCATTGTTCAACAAAACCAAAGAAACCAGATCCATAGAGCACGGCCCTTCCCTTGTTTCTTCAGCACTCGAACAGCTGAATTCGAAGTTTCGAATGTATTTCCTTCAGTTTGACAAGCGACAAGAGTGCAGGGTTGACTACCTCTGCCTTCCCCGGGCATCGGGCGGAGGAACTTACCCATAACCCCGCAGTTTGTCCGTCAACAAGAAGACGAAGAGTGTTGTCGTCTTCTCGCTCTGTAGGCGAAACTCTTCGGTTGCTGCGGCAGCTTCCTTTCGGCGCGTAGGTCGTGTGCAAAAAACTGGGGATTGCCCCAGTAGAAAAAGCGCCTTGTGTCCTGTTCTATTGAGTGGGAGCGGTTGCAGGCAGACCCGATGTGTGGCGAGCTCGCAAGCGGTTCCTCAAAAGATAAGGAGAACACCGATGAGAATCAGAACAGTTGCTACAGGCCTCGCAGTGCTTCTGCTGGCCGCCAATATCGCAAGTGCCAAAGATTCCCCCGAGAAAAAACGCGATAAGACTCGCAAGATGGCTGATAAAACGCTGCAGCAGCTGTACAAGCTGAAACCCACAGCTCAGGGGGCTATCCAAAAATCTGCCGGATATGCCGTCTTCGACAACATGGGCACGAACCTCTTCCTGTTGAGCACCGCGCGTGGCTCAGGAATCGCCGTCGACACCAGTTCCAAGCAGGAAACCTTTATGAAGATGATTTCGGCCGGTGCCGGTTTGGGTATTGGAGTGAAGGACTATAGCGTCATCTTCGTGTTCGAAAACGATGGTGCATATAACAATTTCCTGACTTCCGGCTGGTCGGGCTCAGCGCAGGCCGACGCGGCAGCCAAGGCAGGCGATAAGGGCGGAGCTTACTCGGGAGCAGAAGAGGTTGCCCCGGGCGTCTGGGTGTTTCAAATTACCAAGAATGGTCTCGCCCTGCAGTTGACCCTTCAGGGGACGAAGTATTACAAGGACGACGACCTGAACAAGAAAACATAGCTATTCGGTCAAAGAAATGTCGGAACGTCGCATGAAGTCCAAGGGGCAACCTGCGATATCCGATCGATCGGTTTCGAAAGCATCAACTCGGAAGTGATAAGGAGGAGTTCTGTGATTAGAAAATATCTTCTATCGATGAGCATGGCTGCGATGGTGATTTCGACGAACGTCTCGGTGGATCACGCTCTGGCGCAAGCAACTTCGGCTCCGAGTAGCGTGGATCAGGATATCGCGCTGCTGCGGAAGGATATCCGTTCGGAAAAGAAGCAGATCATCGCTGCCAATATGCAGCTGACTGATGCAGACGCACCGAAGTTCTGGCCCGTATACGACCAGTACACAGCAGAGCTCGCCAAGATCAACGATGCGAAGCTTGCGGCTATTAAAGACTATGCGGCCAACTACTCGGCTCTTACCGACGATAAGGCGTTGGCGTTGACCCGGCAGATCATTGAGATTGAGAAATCGGTGGGGCAGTTGCGCCTGAAGTATGTGCCGATATTCAGCAAAGTGATTTCCGGTAAGAAAACTGCCTTGTTCTTCCAGTTGGACCGGCAGCTTACGGGGTTGGTTGATCTGCAGGTGGCGTCGGAGGTTCCTCTGGTTGAACCCTAGTGTCACGCGGCACTCAGTCCCAGAATATGAGCTGGAGGGGGGTGGTAGAACTTAAATCCCGGAATTCGACTCGATTGCTCAGCTCCACCAAAAGGTTGAACAATTTTGTGTTTCCCTCTCTCTTCATTGTTTCTGCGTGGGCGCGTAGAGTCTTACTCTATGAGATTTGCATGGCTTCGCTTCGTCGTTTTGAACAATTCTGGTTTCGGACTCTCGCTCTGGGTCTTCGTGTTCCTGGCCGCATCATTTGTTGGCGGTGCGGCAGCGGCTTCAGCCGCCCAACAGAACTGCATGGGTGGAATGGCTATGAGTGGCGCTCACACCATGGAAGGAATGAAGGCCCTTCCAGCGCCTGAGCAGCTTCCAGTTCCGATTCCGATGAGCGGTATCGGGAATAGCCACATCGATATTACGGCAAGTCCAGAGGCGCAAGCGTGGTTTGATCAAGGACTCAGCCTAATGCACGACTTCTGGGACTATGAGTCTGCCAAGGCGTTTGAGCAGGGAGTTCGCGTCGATCCTAAATGCGCGATGTGCTACTGGGGCCTGGTTAAAATCGAGGGGTTTCGCGGTGGACCGGAGAAGGTCTATGGCAAGAAAGCTCTGGCAGAAGCTGTCGGTTTGAAGGGCCATGTGAAGGGTTCGGAGAAGCTATATATTGAAGCCGCCCAGGTCGCATCGGTTGCGAAGACTGACGATAGTACGCAGGAGATTGTTGTTCTCCGCAAACTGGTGAAGAAGTATCCGAAGGATCTCGAGGCACAAATTTTTCTTGCGATCGCCGTAGGGGATGGATTTGACGAGGCGGGTGAGCCGAAGAAAGGGAAGAAGGAGGAGATCTCCATTCTTGAGAGTGTTCTTCGCGATGCTCCGAACGACTCTGCCGCGAACCATTACTGGATTCATGCGATGGAGCCAGGTAATCACCCGGAGCGTGCGATTCCAAGTGCGGCGTTGCTGGCGAGCCTGGCACCAACCTCCGGTCACATGGTGCATATGCCGGGTCATATCTACTATCGTGTGGGCAATTATCCAGAGGCGGAGCGCTGGTTTGCCGCTTCGACTGCCGCAGATGAGCGATATATGAGCGAGCAGCATGTGGACCCGGACAATGACTGGAACTACGTTCACAATCTGATGTACCGCATTGCAAATCTGATGGAACAAGGAAAGCTGGCGGAGGCGAACGCTCTTTCGGATCGGCTGTTAGGCGCGCGCGGACAACTTTCGGCGACCCTTTATACCGGGTCTCCGCGAGATCAGATTTCGCGCGTCAGCCTCAGGCTTCCGGTGGCTCTTCGCATTGGCGACTGGGACAGAGTGCTGGCCCTGGTTGAGCAGTCTTCGCTCGCCGACGAAAAAAATACGGCGAATCTTCGGTTTCTCGCGGCGGAACTGCGCGACTTTGCTACAGGGATGCGGGCGCTTGAACGCAACGAAGTCGCGGAGGCCCAGACTGCCTCGGCGCGGATGGATGCAGGTTTGTGGCGTGCGCAGCAGGACCAGAAGAATGCTTCGAAGGCGATGCAGATGAAGGATGATGCGGCGATGAAAGATCAGAAGGCGGAGAAGAAAGACGACACGCCGATGGTTCCGATCATGCCCGATGCAATGGCTGGTCCGCTGATCAGTTCTTTGAGTATCGCTTCGCTTGAGTTGCGGGCCGGTGTAGTCCTAGAGCAGGGAAAACTTGAAGAGGCGAAGACGCTGTATGCAATGGCGGCGAAGGCTGAAAAGGGTCTAGGCTATCGTGAGCCCCCGTCTTACATCCGTCCGGTTGGCGAGACGGAGGCTACCGCGTTGATTCGGTTTAAGGATTATGCCGGAGCGAAGAGCGCCTATGAAGCGGCTCTGGCCGAGAGGCCAGATTCCGGCTTCGGGTTGTATGGGCTGGCGCGAGTAAAGGAGCTTTCGGGTGATTCCGTGGGTGCACGCGCAGGCTATCAGGCTTTTCTGAAATCGTGGCCCGCGGCCGACGCCAATCTTTCTGAGGTGACTCATGCACGCGAGGTTCTGGGTGCGCAGACTTTGACGGCTGGCGACGATAAACAAGCCATCCATTGATCCCATGAGGGGACCGGGGATCACCGATTACCGCGAGCGTGCCTTCGTTCTCGATGGAAAATGGAGTGATCGGTGTGACGTTTCAAAGACCGGGTCGTATGCTACCATCTCGGTCAAAACAAAAGTTGAAAAATGGGGAGAACGCAGATGGTAGAGCATGACTGGCTGGACGAAAGCCGTTCAGGAATCCAACCAGTTTCGGAAGCAATGAACGGGACTCAACCGGCTGCTCGACATGAACTTAGGCCTTTAACGACAGGCGAAATTTTGGATCGCACCTTTTTTCTTTATCGGTCAAATTTCTGGCTATACGTAGGGCTCGCGTCGATCGCGGCCGGAGTGAATGTCCTTACCTCAATTGTGAGGTTAGGGTTTCTCCATTGGAGAGGGATACCGGAGACCTCGCCGAACGCAGTTCTTATGGGATCGATATTTTCGATTGTGGGCGGGATTGTGTACTTCGCAGTGTACAGCGTTACGCACGCGGCGACTGTGTCCGCGGTCTCATCGATTTACCTTGGTGAATCGACCTCGATGGGCAAGGCTCTCGGTGTGGTGAAAGGCCACTGGCTACGCTATTGCCTGATTGCCCTGTGGCAGAGTTGGAGCGCCGGGTGGGCCTTCATCTTGTTAATTGTGCCTGCTGTGATGTTGCCCGCTCTTGGGGTAAAAGGTCCTGCAGTAGCGATAGGCATCGGCTTTCTAGTGCTTTTGTCGTTGGGCGGCGCTGCCTATGGTGTGATTGCCTATATTCGTAATTCGCTGGCGATTCCGGCGGCAGTGATGGAAAATCTTGACGTACGTCGCGCAATTCGACGGAGCAAGCAATTGGTTGCGGGGCACAAAGCGAGAATCTTTCTGTTGCTTCTTCTTCTGTTTGCACTTTATATGGTTGCCGGAGTCTTGCAGGTCCCATTTGCGATGTTGCTTCTTCGATCGCGATCGGCCGAACATGTCATTGGACAATTTATCTCTGTGTTTGTGGCGTTTCTTTGCAGCTCCCTGATTGGACCGGTGGCCTCAATTGCGCTTTGCCTCTTCTATTTTGATGAGCGAGTTCGCAAGGAGGCGTTCGATATCGAGTTTTTGATGAGTAAGACATCTCCGGGAACTAATGCGACGGTGGGTGGTGGTGCAACTGCGGAGATGGCCTAGGCGGATGCAGTTGCGGAAAGCGGTATTATTTGCGGGTATTTTGCTGATTGGCCTTACGGCGGCGTTGGGGCAGGCGGATGTGTCGACAGGCGTCGCGAATGTTCGGACAGTAACTGTTGCAGAGTATCGGGCCCATCTAGAGCGTCTAAGAGAGGTGGTTCGAGGCTGTCAGGAACTTGCGCCCGAGTGCGACCCCCAAAAAGTTGGGGATGACGAGCGGGTGGACGGGATGGGATTTCAGACCCGCTGGTCATGGTTGCGAGAGGGGCTCGAGAGTGCTCGAAAAGCCTCGCCAGCTGATAGAGAAAAATTATTGCAAGAGGTGAGTGCGCGGTTGACGGAAGACGCCACTTTAGCCGACGCAAGTACCTCGTCAAGGAAAGATGATTTTTCGCGAGCACGTAAACGGGCAGATGAGGTGCTCTCGGAACCAGAGTTTCAGACGGTGACGGAAGAATCTTATCTCCAGCGTGAGATCGTAAGGCTTTTCCAGTGGTTGGATGAGGTGTTTAACGGTGTGTCCAGGTTTGGGAAGCGTTCGCCCTGGCTGGTCCCGTTGATGGAGTGGGGGTCGATTACGCTTGCCGCGGCCGGCTTACTTACCTGGGTATTCCGTACAATGCAGCGGCAACGGCTGGCTGTGAGGGTCGAGGCGAGTTCGACTGCTGGCGTGTGGCAGAAGGAATCGGAGAATTGGGCAGAGTTGGCGCGAACTGAGGCTATGAGGCAGGATTGGCGTGCGGCCGTGCACTGTCTCTACTGGGCGACGATTGTGATGATGGAGGGACGTAAGTTGTGGAGACAAAATCGAGCGCGAACGCCACGCGAATACGTACAACTGCTGGAACCGGGATCGATTTTGCAGCTTGAGCTGCGGAAGATGACTCAGCTGTTCGAGCGTATCTGGTATGGGTTAAGGCCAGCGGCGGAGAGCGATTATGCTGGAGCGCTGGCTCTCTTTGAAAAACTGAGGAGCGCTTAATGGCGGCGAATCGTGACCGGCGGTTCGTCTTTTGGATCCTGGGGGTGATGGTTGTCGTCATCATCATCTTTAGCATATTTGCACCCGCCAATGACGATACGGATCAGTCGCCGACGACTTATAACAGCGGCTCTGCCGGAATTAAAGCGGCCTATCTTCTGCTGGGACGGCTTGGGTATGTTACGGAACGATGGGAGAGTGCACCAGAGGATCTGAAAAATGTGGATGCTTCGAAGACCACCTTGATACTCGCTGAGCCGAGCTTTCCAACGGAGAACGGAAAAGAGGTGGAGGCGAAAATCGCAGACTTTTTGTCGCGTGGCGGCCGTGTACTCGCCACTGGCAAAGAGGGGGCGTACTTTCTTCCCGATGCAAAGACCGATGCCCCGACGAGGTTGTATCAGAAGCTCTGTGCGAGTACGCCGGAGGGTCAGGGAGTGTTAGCGCAAGCCGGGAAAGTTTCGCTGCCGGACTATGTGCGTTGGACAGCTCAGGGACCGAAGTTTCGCGTGTCCCAACTTTGTGGGGAGGATGCGGTCGTCGTAAGTTACAAATACGGTTTGGGGGAAGCGGTTTGGTGGAGCTCAGAGAGGCCAATGACCAATAGGGGTCTGAAAGAGGACGCGAGCCTAAGGCTGATGCTGGCGAGTCTGGGAGGTTCAAATCGTAGGGTATTGTTCGACGAGTATTTTCATGGGCAACGAGCTTCCTTGTGGGATACGGCAAAAGGTCTGCCGTTACGTCAGATTGCGTGGCAGTGCGGTTTGGTGGCGATCCTTTTGGTGCTGAGTTTTGGGAGGCGTAACGGACCGATTCGAGTGCCGGTTAAGGTACCTCGGAGTTCGCCGGTTGAGTTTGCGGAGTCGATGGGGCGCCTGTACGGGAAGGCAGGCGCGACACAGGCTGCTGTGGGTGGCGCGCAACGCCGTCTACTGAAGTTTCTTGAAGAGCAATGTGGAATTCCACACGAAGTGCTGCGCTCTACGCCGGATGTTATCGTCCAGGCTGTTGAGGAGAGACTTGGCGGTAGATGGACCTCGGTTGGAGAACATTTGACGCAGGCGGCGAGGTCAGAACATGGTGAGTTGACTCTGGCCAGTACATTGCGTCTGGTGAAGGCGCTGGATCGAGATCAGCAGGATCTGGCAGAGGCAATACGCTCGGGAGTTGACGAGCGAACGGTTTTGAAAGGGGCAAACTAAGTGAATGAATCGGAGATAAGTGGCGTCAGGCAGGTCCAGGCGGCGTTGCAGTTATTTGAAAAGGGTAGCGAACAGATCGGTCGGGTGATCGCGGGACAGCAGGAACTGATCGAACAGGCATTGCTAACTCTGTTGTGCGGCGGACATTCCCTGGTGGAGGGAGTGCCAGGTGTGGCGAAGACTCTGGCTGTGAAGACACTAGCGCGATTTCTTTCGCTGACGTTTCGGCGAGTTCAGGGAACGCCGGATATGATGCCCGCGGATATTCTTGGCACCATGGTCTTTTCGCCGAAGACGAACGAGTTCTCGCTGCATAAGGGACCGGTATTTACGCAGTTTTTGTTGGCTGATGAGATCAACAGGATGCCTCCCCGGACGCAAGCTGCGCTGCTGGAGAGTATGGAGGAGCGTCAGGTAACGATGGATGGTGAAGCTAACCAGTTGGATGACTACTTTACTGTGTTTGCGACGCAGAACCCCCTGGAATTTGAGGGAACTTATCCGCTACCTGAGGCTCAATTGGATCGCTTTCTCCTGAAGATTAAGGTGGGATATCCAAAGCTGGCGGATGAACGCATGGTTCTCGAGCGGCATCATATCAGTCTTGAGGCGAGGGATCTCGAGTTGATGCCGATTGAACCGGTGGACTTTTCGGTCCTGGCTGCGGCGCGAAGAGAGGTTCGCTCTGTGAAGGCTGAGCCTGCGATGTTTGACTATCTTCTCGCAGTGGTGCGACGGACTCGTGAGTGGCCTACAGTTTCACTGGGTGCTTCGCCTCGTGCTTCAGCAAGTCTGCTGGTGGTGGCAAAGGGATATGCTGCGCGAGACGGGCGCGATTTCTTGATTCCGGACGATGTAAAACAGGCTGCGGTTCCGGTGTTACGGCATCGGCTGGTGCTGCGTCCCGAGGCCGAGCTTGAAGGCTTCGATACAGATCGTGTCATTGCAGATATTCTTGCCGCCACGGCATTGCCGAAATAATGCAAACGCTGATTGCACAACCGGTTTCAGCAACGGCCCGTTATTTCGGGATAGGGGGACGGCTGTTCGGGTTTGGGCTGACGGCGCGTGCTTTGCTGCTGCTGATTTCTGGCGTGCTGTGGGCGATTCCGACGTTCTTTCATCCCCATAGGCTATGGATGATGCTGACGTGGGACGGGCTGATGGGGTTGCTCATCCTCCTGGATGCTCAGCGATTACCCGCTCCCTCGGTGATCACCGTGATGCGGCAATTCCTCAATTCTCCAACGCTAGGGGAGCGAACGGAGATTGAGTACGAGGTAGTGCAGCAATCAAGTGGGATTGTGACAGTTGTGGTTACAGACGAACTGCATCCTGCACTCATTCCTATGCCGCGAGCGGTTATAGTAGTGGCCTATCCCCGGGATGCAGTTCGAACTGTCGTCCAATGTTATCCGGGACGACGCGGCGATTTTCGGTTGGGAAAGATCTATCTGCGGTATCGCGGGACGTTAGGTCTTGTGGAGCGTTGGTCGGTGTGCGATGCAGAGCAAGACGTGCGCGTGTTTCCGGCTTCAGAGCAGAGTGGAAACAAGGCGGATTTTTTCCTGATGCGGGCGCGGCAGATTGAGCTGCAGAAGCGGCGGCTTCGTCTGCGAGGAATTGGGCGAGAGTTTGAAAGCCTGCGGGACTACCAGCAGGGCGATGAACTGAGGAATATCTCGTGGACGGCGACGGCCCGGCGGGCGAAGCTGATTACTCGGCAGTTTACGACGGAGCGAAGCCAGCAGGTGTGGATTGTGCTGGATGCGGGCCGACTGTCGCGAACGGCGTTTGAGTTGCGAAGGGAGCGGCCGGCCGGGTTAGGTGAGAGCGAACAAGAGACGGCCGAGAAACTGTTGCTGAGTGTGACCCAACTGGATCAAGCTACGAGTGCGGCGGTAATGCTGGCGCAAGTAATCGGGGGTTCAGGGGATAAGTTTGCGTTGTTGAGCTACGGACGTAGGGTGCAGCAGCAGCTGTTGCCCGGGAATGGGCCGGTACATCTCCGGATGCTGATTAGCTTGCTGTCGCAGGTACGGAGCGAGTCTGCGGAGGCGAACCATCTGCAGGCAGCTTCTCGGTTGAAGAACCTGCAGCGGCGACGCGGCTTGGTGGTTTGGATTACAGAGATTGCAGAGAGCGCGGGGCGACCGGAAGTAGTAAGCGCTGTCGCAGAGCTGGTGAGGCGCCACCTGGTAATCCTGGTACTGCTCGAGCACCCTGAAGTGGATGCTTTAGCAGCGAGGGAACCAAAGAACGCTGAGGAGATGTTTGCTACAACGGCGGCGCAGGAGATGCTTGAGAGGCGGCGAGAGGCGATCGCGAGACTGCGACAACAGGGTGTTCTGGTAGTGGAGACGACGCCCGCTGAGGTTGGTGCACGTGCAATCAGCAAATATCTCGAGGTGAAAGCGCAAGGATTGCTTTAGATCTTTGCGAGCGTCGGACTTACGGGGATCGAGACTGGTGCGGGCCTTTCGCGACCGCCTTCGCTGAGCCAGAGGCAAAGGCCTGTAAGAAGAACCGCTGAGACTGAGAATTTGAGTGTGAGTGGGGCATGTGTTGGGGAGAGAAATGCCTCGAGGATACCCGCGATGACGAGCATTGGGATCGTCCCGGAAAGCAGGCGTATGGATTCGCTACCCGCGAGGGCGAGAGCGTCACGGCGACGCAGCATTCCCGGAAAGAGAAGGCCTGAGGCGAGCCGGAGGCCCGCGCCCCCGGAAATGAAGATGCTGGGAAGCTCAAGCGCGCCGTGAGCGGCAACAAAACTCCAGATGCTTAGAGCCATGTGGTGCTGAGTGCATGCGGTGGTTACTACGCCCATGTTGATGCCATTGGTGAACATGAGGAAGATCGTGCCAAGGCCGGCGAGGATTCCCCCTGCATAGGTGTAAAAGCAGACGGCGATGTTATTCGTCATGATCTTGCTGGAGGCTTGGGGCTTCGCAGTAAGAATGGAATCAGTCCACATCTGGTGGTGCTCGATCTTGTCGACCATCTGGGGGCCGAGCATGGCATGCATGAACTGGGGACGCGCGATCGTGAGCAATGTCCCAAGGAGAGCCCCCGCGAGAAAGATGGCCAGAGCGACGGTTGTGTAAGGCAGCAAGCGTCGGAAGATTCTGGGATAGCCATAAGCAAGAAAGTTCCAGATGCTCAAAAAATTCATTCGATCACCGGAGTAGATGCGATTATGCGCGCGGCTTACGAGGCGGTTCAGGTATGCTTCGAGGGTGCGAGAGGCCTCGTCAGTCCGAACAGCCGAGAGATCGGCAGCGGCCTGTCGGTAAAGCAAGCCGAATTCGCGCAGTTCAGCAGATGAGAGTGTTTTTAGACCCGATGTCTCGACTCGCTGAACAAGGGTTTCAAGGCGGCTCCAACTATCTTTGCGCAGGGCAATCCAGTGATTTGAGATCATAAGGGGATTATGTACGAACCGAGGAACGAGTCCAGAGGTTACGCAGACCAGCTTAACATTGATACACCAGAACAAGTGGAGCTGCGGTTTCCGATTGCGGGGATTGGGAGCAGGTTTCTTGCGCTTTTGACCGATAGTTTTTTGCAGGGCGTGACGCTATTCGTTGTCCTTCTTGCATTTCTTCTGATTCTTAGCGCGAGCCCCCGACTGGGCCATACAAGCGCGCCGTCGAACACCGGATCCAAGTGGTTTATGGCGGGAGTATTTCTTTTTTACTTTCTTCTGTACTGGGGATATTTTTCGCTGTTTGAGGGATTCTGGAACGGTCAAACGCCCGGGAAACGGTTGCTGAAGATTCGTGTGATCAAGGATTCAGGACGACAGATCACTTTGTTTGAGGCGTTGGCGCGGAATCTGCTTAGGGTAGTCGATGCGTTGCCCTCGTTCTATCTGATTGGTGTTATCACCATGTTGTGCAACAAGGAACAAAAGCGGTTAGGAGATTTTGTTGCAGGAACAATTGTCGTGCACGAGCAGATTGATCAGCAGCCGTTGTTAAGCCACAATAGCCGGACGTTTACCGCATCGCTGTATCCCCAGCCTGTAGAGACGGTACGTGAGCCCGTTGGAATACAGTTGCCGGCAGATGGAGTAGCTCGTCTCGATGCAAGCGATTTGAATGTCATCGAGACCTTCTTCGCGCGTGCTCTGGATCTTGACCTGGACAAACGAGCCGAGATTGCAGACAGAATCGCAAGGCGGATGAGCGAAAAGATGCAAGTCCCGTTGCCGCTGGATATTGCTCCGGAGCGAGTACTGGAGTCTATCGCCTACACCATGCGTTCCCACTCTGGACGGCTGTGAGGCTAACTTCACAGGCCGCAGTTCCCAGGCGCCGATGGCGCATTGCGTGGCTCCTGGGGCTTGGCGTTCTTGTCAATTACTTTGACCGAGTCAACCTCTCGGTTTCTCATGCGGCGTTGAACGCCACCTTTGGCATCTCCACGGTGACCTTTGGTTATCTCTCTGGTGCTTACAACTGGACCTATGCCCTTTGTCAGCTCCCGATTGGCGTGATGCTGGATAAGTTCGGAATCAAGCGTGTGGGCCGCGTGAGTACATTCCTGTGGAGCATTGCGTCTTTTGCTGCAGCAGTTACACCGAGCATAGGAGGATTTTTTGCGGCGCGGTTCTTGCTCGGAATCGGGGAAGCGCCTACTTTTCCTTCGAATGCCAAGGCGATCGGATATTGGTTTCCTTCGCGGGAGCGCAGTTTTGCTACATCGGTCTTCGATGGAGGAGCTAAGTTTGCCTCCGCAGTCGGAGTTCCTTTGCTCGGCGTACTATTGATTCACGTTGGGTGGCGTTGGAGCTTCGCAGCCACCGGTGTGATCAGCTTTTTGTACTTTCTTCTGTTCTGGAAGATCTACAGGGATCCCCAGGACGATCCAAGACTGACCGCTGCGGAACGTGAATATATTGCAACGGACGATCAAGTGTTCGCTGTCAATGAGACGGGACAGGCGTCGCTCCGCGAGCTTTTGCGGCAGCGCAAGGTCATAGGAATGGTCCTGGGATTCGGAGCCTATAACTACGTCTTCTACCTTTTACTCACGTGGCTGCCCAGTTATCTTTCGATGGCATTGCATGTCGATCTCCTGCACTCTTTTCTGTACACGGGAGTGCCGTGGCTGATTGCAACGGTGGCCGATGTCGCAATCGGTGGATGGCTGGTGGATGTGTTGATCAGGCGTGGCTGGGATGCGAGTGTCGTTCGGAAGAGCGTTCTCGTCATCGGTACTTCGTGTGGACTGGGAATTTTAGGGGCGGCATACACCCATAGCGCGATGATCGCGCTCCTGTGGATTAGTCTTTCGATCGGGGGACTCTCAGCTGCATCTGCCGTCGGCTGGTCCGTACCTTCGTTGATCGCCCCGCGTAGAAGTGTCGGAAGAGTGGGTGGAATTATTAACTTTTCTAACCAGGTTTCCGGTATCTGCGCGCCAATCATTACAGGGTATTTGGTTGCTGCCCGGCAGTCCTTTGCGTTGGCCTTTGCGGTGTCCGCGATTTATCTGCTGATTGGAATTGCAGGCTATATCTTCCTGCTTGGCAGAATCGAACCCATTCCGCCTCCGTTACCGACGCGAGCAAATGGGGTGTGAAAAGCATTCAATCATCCCGGCTCACCGCGGTTTGACGGTTGCACGCATCGAGCCGGTTGATATACCACCGTCGACCAGGAGGGTCTGGCCGGTGATGTAGCGGCTGGCTTCCGATGCAAGAAAGACTACAGCGCCGTCGAGATCGTTTGGCTGGCCA
>DATMKY010000042.1:0-3599 GCA_035570955.1 Edaphobacter sp.
GTCGAAATGCATCATCTCAGGTAAGACACAGGGCGAAACGCAAAAGTTTCGCGACCCGAAAAATATCGTCGAATTACGACGAAACGATCCGCAACAGGAACATCAATCGGAAGTAGTCGTCCCGCTCTCTAGTCAAGTCAACCACGTTCCACGATCAAATCCGCGCCAATCCACGGTCGAGGGTGCCGAAAAAATCGAAGGCATTGTCTTTCGGAGGAAGCGTAGGGCTTTAGCCCTACGAAAAATCTTTGAATCGGGCTTTAGCCCCGGGCTTTTCTCCATGCGGCCACTTTTTCCGCACCTCTTTAGCCACCAATGGAATCTCTCCACGCCCAAATAGCACCCGTGGTCGACCCTCTTCGAGCGCAGATCAACGATAAAGCCGATGCGCCTCGATATACGCCCCCACCGAAGGCGTAAGCAGATCCGAGCAGCTATCCCCACGCTCCAGCCGCTCCCGCAGCTCCGTCGCAGAGACATCTTCCTCAACTGTCTCCAGCAGATGCACACGTTCCCGCTGCCGTCGGGTCAACCGCAGGTTCGAGATATCGTCCAGCGAATAGCCCGGCCGGCTCACCACAATCCACTCAGCCACATCCAGCAATCCCTCTGGATCGAACCACTCCCGCAGCGAAAGAAAACTGTCCGCGCCAACCAGGTTGAACAGCTCGGCCTGAGGCATTCTCTCCTGCAGCGTACGAAGCGTAGTAACCGTATAGTTCGGCCCGCCATCCAGCCGCGGACCATCCACCTCCGACGCAAAAAAACGCGGATCAGCCTTGCACGCAAGTTCCACCATCGCCACCCTGTCGGCAAATGGAGCTCCACCAATATCATGTTTCAGTGGCTGATGCGCCACCGGCGCAAACAGCACACGCTCCAACTCAAACTTATCCGCGGCGGCCCTGGCAATTGCGATATGGCCATTGTGAGGAGGGTCAAAACTGCCCCCGAACAGAGCGATGCGCATAAGCAACTCCCGTCGCCGTTCAATTAACTAAATCTCAAGCCCTAAAAAGGAAGATGGATGACGATGCCCGTACCGACCTGTTTCACCGGGTAATTGTGACTATAAGTCCCAAACGGATTCAACCCGCCATACCCAAACTCAACCAGACGAAAATCCAATGACGGGAGCAGTCTGATGTCCAGCCCCGCCACACCCTGGTACTCAAAGTTACTGTAGATTGGGGTAGGCACCGGTGCATTGGAGGGCGGAAGACCAACATACAGTCCATAATCGCTTCGTCCAAGTCCAACCAGCCCTTCGACGTAAGGCTTCAGCGGCTTGATCGGCGTATGAAAGGTAAATCGAGGTCCGCCCAGCACCGAATAGAGACGCGCCCCCGGCCCGTTGAAGTTTACGTAGGCCCCGCGCTTCGTCGAAGCGATGGTTCCGCGTACATCGACTCCTAGCCTTACCGGTCCGAGCGTCTTGAAATTGTAAAACACGCCGCCCCCGCCACCCAGCGGATTGACCGAGTCGGATCTATCAAAGACCGGAGCGGTTGAGTTCGGCGGCAACGGCAAAGGAGACGATTTAATGTTGCTCAATTGATCCGCCGTAAACATCCCGTAAACGCTCGTCTGGGCGGAAGCTGATACACAACTGACAATGGCAATGGCGGCAAGAAAGAAAACTGCTTTACGGAAATTCATGTGACTTTAGTCTACTAGTTCAGACGAATTCGAGCCCCGTTCGTCTCGGATTTGTGACCGCAACAGACCCGAATTCTCAGCCACGGTCAAGTAAGCCGATCGATCGAATCCGTAAGCCGATCGCCCTCTGCTTCGCCGATCTCCAAAGACAAATATTCGACAATCATCCACGAAGCAACGCCATCGACCAGAAGCATCGTGAATCCCTTATCGCTCAGCCGCCCTTGAATAATGCCCAGAACGGCGATGCCAATCGTGGCTCCCGCCAACTCAAGCGAAGCCAGAGACAAGGCCGCAATCCAGAACCAACGCTTCACCCCCGCGCGCGTCGCAAACATAGCCCCGAATGCGCATGCAGCCGCGACAAACAACACAACCCCCGAGACAATCAACGCTCGATCATTCATGTCCTAATCTCAACCCCGCAGTTTGCACATCTCATCAAGAATCCGATCCGCCATCGCAGCCTTGCTCATCACCGCAATCTCAACCGCACCGTCCGCAGTCAAGAAATATCCCGCATTCTGCTCCGCATCGAACCCGATTCCGTCCACGCTCACATCATTCACCACCACGGCATCCACTCCCTTGCGTACTAGCTTTAATCGGCCGTTCGTCAGCGCATCTTCAGTCTCTGCTGCAAACCCCACCACCATCGTCCCCGCGACTCTCCGCTCCACCACCTCGCGCAGAATATCCTCCGTAGCCTCCAGCTCCAGCAGCACCGCACGAGCCGCCTCGCGTTTAATCTTCTGCGCCGCAACGCTCCTGACCCGAAAATCACTCACCGCCGCAGCCATCACAACAATCGTCGCCTCGCGCAGCCGCTCCATCACCGCAACGCGCATCTCCTCGGACGTCACCACACTAACCAGCTCCACACCCGCAGGAACCGCCAGCCCAGTAGGCGCGCTCACCAGAATCACCCGCGCTCCTCTGCAACGCGCCGCCGCCGCCACCGCATACCCCATCCGCCCGCTAGACCGGTTCCCGATAAACCGCACCGGATCGATCGCCTCCCGAGTCCCTCCCGCGGTCACCAGCACCACCTCACCCGAATAGTCCTGCTTCACGTCGTCACGGCTCAAATCACGGCTCAAATAATCCTGATCGAAGCCCACCGGCTCCGCAATCCGACTCCGCACCGCACCAGCCTCCTCTGGAACCCAAGGAGAGCTCTCCCGCAACAACCCCTCCACCGCCGAAACAATCGCCACCGGCTCAGCCAGCCGACCACCCCCCACCATCCCACACGCAAGATACCCGCTCCCCGGCTCAATCACCTTCACTCCCCGCCCACGCAGAGTCTCCACATTTGCCCGAGTCGCCGGATGCTCCCACATATTCACCTTCATCGCCGGAGCCACAATCACAGGAGCCGTCGTCGCCAGCGCCATAGTCGAAAGAAAATCATCCGCCAGCCCATGCGCCAGCTTAGCCAACATATCGGCCGTCGCCGGAGCCACAATCAGAAGCTTCGTCGTCTGCGCCTCATATATATGTTCAATCGAAGACTCCCCACCCTCCGTCACCGCCCCCGCATCCGCACCCCAAAGCGAAGTGATCACCTTGTGTCCCGAAATCGCCGAAAACGTCAGCGGCCGAACAAACTCCTCCGCTGCCCGCGTCATCACCACATGCGGATCGTACCCCGCATCCTGCAACAGGCGCACCAGCTCCACCGACTTATAAGCCGCAATCCCTCCGCAAACCCCAACGGTGACCTTCTTCCGCTCCGCCGTCTTTCGCTCCGCAGCCACGCCAACCTTCTTTCACTCAAATGTTCTCACACGAGCCACTCTTTTCAACACTTTCGCCCCCGCTGCCCATCCACCAATTAGGATAGAACCCGTGAAAACCTGGGTGGAGATCTCGTCGAAGCGCCTCACTGCCAACTACAACTCGCTCCAGCACGCCGCTGGTCCAGCCATCATCCTCGC
>DATMKY010000043.1:0-6115 GCA_035570955.1 Edaphobacter sp.
AGCATCCAGAGTGGTAATGTGACCCAGCCGAGTAGATAAGTGCCGATCAACCCCGAACTGGCAGTCTCCGGGGTGTGATCGAATCCTTTGCCGAAGACCAGGCCAAAGAAGCCGTCGGGAATTGCGCTAATTACAGTAATATTCCGCAGATCATTATTATCCATACGAAGTAGCAGCATAGTGCATAAGGCGAACAGGGGTTGTCCTACCAACTTCAGAAGCGTGGTGGTTGCGACACCACCGTTGAACCGGAAGCTCTGCGCGGATACAACTAACCCTGTAAGGATAAGCGCTGAACCTGTCGCGGCATTTCCTAAGGTGTTGAGCGTTCCTGTCAGGAAGGACGGGAGATGAATATCGAAGAAGACTCCAGCCAGAGCGAGCAGCGGAGCCCAAACAACTGGACGTATAAGAGCGCGAGGAAAGCTGAGCAAGACTCGCTTGATTGATATGCCATTCCCTCCGGACAGCTTATCGGCTTCGAGGAGAGCCAGCGTAAGAGGTGAGATCGTGATCGATCCGATGACGATGGACAATGCAGCCGTGACGGTTGATTCGGGACCGTAGACTCCACCGAGTAACGGAAGGGCTATTGCGGCCGAGTTCGGGAAGCCAATGGTTAGAGCCAGGACGGCAGCATCCGAAAGAGACATTCTCAACCCCCTGCGTACCCAGATGTAGCTGATCAAGTACAGAGCACCGAAGACCAGCGTGATCATCAAGGCTGCAGGGACATGTTCACGCAAAACAGCTCGCGACGATCTCATAATGGTTGAGAATAGAGCGCAAGGAATCGCGAAGTTCATCACCAGAACGATCAGGTTGCGGACATGTATGTTATCCATCATGCCTCGCCGGCCTGCGATATATCCCAGAAGCAGACCGGCAAATATTGGGACAAGTGTATTAAGAAGGATCTGCGTCACGACTGCCTCCTTACGAGTTCTGCCATTGCGCTTCGAGCGCGGCGCGAACGGCAATACCGGCTTTCCGTGTCTGCTTCGCAGCCTCGGACTGAAGCCGGTTTCTGAGGTCGCTCGCGCCGCGGCGCGCATCCTGAATGGCATCGATCAGATCGTGCCGGACTGCTTCGATGTCGGCGGTCGTGGGATGTTGAGGATCGTCCACCTGAAGCAGTTTGTAGAGCAGACCAAGCTTGGCGTAGTCGCCGACGTCATACGACATGGGAGCAATCTCATGCCCAAGCTCTTCGAGTTCGGCAACAGAGCGACGCGTGATTCTCGCTGCCGCTTCCTTGTGCATCGCGTGAATCACAATGCCAGAATCATCGAAGGCCAGAATCCGATTCGCTTGATACCCGTGCGTAAGAAATCCGCCGGAGAAAGCTTGTCCTGCGACAAGCGAGATCACCGGGTGTCCTGCCATGCGTGCCGAGGCATAAGCGTCGGACGACGCTGCCGCAGCGAAGAATATCCCGGCCGTCTCCTCGCGGCGTCCGTACGCTTGGCTTTTGACATCGACGATCGCGACCACAGGGCGCTTCCTTGCTTTTGGCTTTTCACGATCTTGAGCGATGACCCGACGCAAGTGATGCGCCAGGGTGAACGCTTCCTCGAGGCCCACTTGACCATCACGCACGCACGGAAAGCGGCTGGACGGATTGGGTACGACACACAGGAACAATGCGGTCTCATCGCCGATCTGAGCCTCAGAGGCCAGAACGGTACCGGGATCCCCGGTCGACGGTTGCTTGATTCCCGTCAGCGCCTCGAACCATGCCCTTCCACGCAGTCCGACGTGTTCACTCATCGCAACCCTCCCGTTGTTTTGTTGCTCCACCTCTGGCGCAAGCTCATTGGGTTGATCTGCTCAGACGTATCCAGAGCAGTGACTCGATCACGGTAAAACTCCACCTGTTGACTTCTGTATTCGAGGGGAAGATCCGCCTGGACATATCCACGAATGGTTGCTTTGATCTTCCCGGCGTCATCTTCGACGAGGGCGTCGGCTAGGCCCATTCCAACGCGCTGCTCGCCGCCGTGAATAGCCCAGATGAGCGTACGGTCCGAGGAATCGAACTCATCGATACCCGATTCCTGTTCGATGACTTCGGGTCCATTGAGACCGAGCCGGGCTTCGCGGGTCATCACAACGTAGCTCGATACTCCGGCGGCAAGAGACATGCCCCCAAAGCAGCCGACCGTGCCGGCAATCAAGGTGATTACTGGAGCATGTGGGCGCAGGGCGAGCACGGACGAAATCACTTCGGCGACGGCCGCTAATCCAAGATTGGCTTCCTGTAGACGGACGCCACCTGTTTCGAGCAGAAGAATGGCGGCGGTCCTTTTGCCGGTCTTGGAATCCTTCGTCGCGAGATCAAGTGCCGCGGTCATCTTTGCACCGGAGACCTCTCCGATACTGCCGCCTTGAAAAGCCCCTTCGAGAGCGATTGCCACGGCGGCCATGCCGCCGATTTTGCCCTTGATCACGATGCAACCATCGTCAAACTGTGGAGCGACACCTTGCAGAGGCAGCCAGGGAGATTCCATCCTGTCAAAGGGACCAACCAGTTCCTTCCAGGTGCCCTCATCGAACAGGCTCTGGGCCCGCTTACGCCCGTCAAGCTCGATAAAGCTTTGACGCCTTACGAATTCCGGAATGATACCTGTCTGGCTCATTGGTTGATCACCTCCACTGCCTGTTCCAGCCGAAGCATGACGCTTCCTGGAGTTGCGCCAGCATCATTGATCTGGACGCGCACCGCTCCGTCGAACTTTGAGAAGAAGCGATCGAATACAGCCTTCCAGGTACTCTGGAAGCCGTCTACGCTGGTTGTGATCGAAACGTGTGCACCTTCGCTTTGTGTAGGCTCCATAAGAACTTCCATATCGCCAGAGCCTACGACCCCTACATGAGCTCTCTTCGTGATGCTGCGCTTCGCCGCCGGATAGTCGAACTCAATCTGTTCCATAGCTGACTTCCTCCGAAAGACTGTTGTCTTCGATTGCATTTTGACCTTGTTCCAAGGCGTCCAGAAAAAGAGTGGCGGCCAGAAGATCCGCAGCACCCCCTGGAGAAATGTTCCTGATCAATAGCTCCTGATCGAGCCGAAGCATCGCCAGTTCTCCCGCAACACTTCCCGGACCACCAGCGAGGAGGGCGTCCGAGGCCCCCTTCTGAACGATTGCCAGTCCCTCCGCCCCGCCACGATAAAGAACGCAGGTATCTTCGAGGCGAGCCATGATGTTGAGAAGCGCCCACAATCGACTATTGGTTTCAGTGCGGGCTCTATTTCTTTCCGCACGCAGAGTGGGAAGGCCGACGTGCAGCACATGGGGGAAGCCGGCAAAGGCTTCACCGCGTGCTCCGGTCGCCCCATAGCGGGCCCGCACCATCTCGCCGTGCGATAAAAGTTGAGGTTGAGCTCGATCCGGCAGTCGTGCCAAAAAGGCGGCATCTTGTGCGATCGCCGCCGGATTCAGATCGATTCCCCGGCTTGCTGCTGTTACTAAGAGACCCAGGATCCAGATCGCTCCTTTATGCGCGTTGCTTCCATTCGTTGCCTGAAGCATCGCTGATTCGGCAGCTCTTCCGATTGCGGCAACCTCGGTGCGCAATCCCCGGTCGAACGGCATGGATTGCGCGGAGTCTCCCATGGCCTCGAAGTAGGGAGCGATTGCCGCGGCAGATTGCCGCATGAGATCCAGCGAAAGATCGGAGTGCGCTCCGGCTCCTCTGCGATCCACCAAGCCTGGCTTCGGAGTGAGCTCCACCTCAGCCACCAGGGCCTGCCGAGCCAGCTCCGCGAGTTGCCCGGCGTCGAGCACGCTTCGAATAGGTGCGACCTGTCGCAAAATTGGAAGCACAATTGCCATTACCAGCTCCTGAACTTCGCGGGAGGTTGATAGAGACCACCGGACCAGGCGACCAGGTCTTCCATGCTGCGGGCCGCGAGGAGGGAGCGATTCGCCTGGAGCCGCTGCACACCGATATCTTCTGGGTATGCAACGATCCCTTTGCGGCGAAGTTCTGCCGTCTCGGCGGGTTTTGCCTTCAGACCAATGGGACTAACACCGGCGACGGCTGCCAGCGCACGACGCTGTTCCTCGATCCCTTCCGTTTTATAAAGGTAAGCGATCCCCTCCTCAGTCACGACATGGCTGACATCATCGCCGTAGATCATGATCGGCGTGATGGGCATGCCGGCCTTCTTTCCCACTTCAACCGCATCCAGGGTTTCGACGAAGGCAGGAACTCCACCCTTGGAGAAGGTCTCGATGGTCTGGACGACAAGCTTCCTGCCACGAGCGTTGGGGCTTGGGTCTGTTTTGAGGTCGAGCCACGCAGGTGTCGAATGGCGACGCCCGTGAGGGTCGTGTCCCATATTCGGCGCGCCGCCGAATCCGGCCAGACGGCCCGTTGTTACGGTAGATGAATTGGCATCGCCATCCATCTGCAGGGTTGCACCGATAAAGGCGTCGACTGCGTACTGCCCAGCAAGTTGGCACAACACACGATTGGAGCGGAGACTTCCGTCGCGGCCATTAAAGAAGATATCGGGTCTGGCGCGAATATAATCCTCCATGCCCACCTCGCTGCCAAACGAGTGGACGCTCTGCACCCAGCC
This sequence comes from Edaphobacter sp., assembly GCA_035570955.1. Taxonomy (GTDB): domain Bacteria; phylum Acidobacteriota; class Terriglobia; order Terriglobales; family Acidobacteriaceae; genus Edaphobacter. The sequence continues at coordinate 4,589 of DATMKY010000043.1, forward strand.
GCTCTCGATGGCCGGTATAAGCGTGGGATGAGGGTTGAGAGCAAAGTGCTTGCAAATTTTCCCCCGCAGTCCCAGAGACTCTCCATAAGTCGGCAACAAGAGCTCGATCGCGGCGGTATCGAAGCCAATTCCATGGTTAAGCGACTGGACCTGATGCCGTTCATAGACCCCACGAATGACCATCATTCCAATAAGAATTTGAAGCTCAGTAATGTGGCGAGGGTCGCGGGTAAAGAGCGGCTCCACTTCGAAGGGTTTGTCGGCTTCCACAACAATGTCCACCCAGGATGCTGGAATATCGACGCGCGGAAGCTTATCAACGATTTGGTTCACCTGCACGATGACAATCGCATCGTGAAAGGCTGCGGCCTCCACAATCACAGGCGTGTCTTCCGTGTTTGGGCCGGTAAACAAATTTCCTTCCTGGTCAGCCTGTTCGGCGCAAACCAATACAACGTTAGGGATAAGGTCAACGAGTAGTCGGGCATAAAGCTCAACATAAGTGTGAATTGCACCGATCTCGAGGACGCCATCCTCCAGAAGCTGAGCCACTCGAAGACTCTGGGGTCCGGCGAACGCGAAGTCTACCTTTTTGGCGAGACCGAGCTCAAAGAGTGTGAGATGCTCGGGCCGGCTGATGCTTGAGATGATGAGGTGTAGGTCGTGAATCTTCTTCGCACTGACCTGGACCAGAGAACGCGACAGGAAATCGGCTTGCTTCTGGTTGTCACCCTCCATCACGATTCGGTCACCCGGTACTATGACCGATTCAAGGGCTTCGACGATCTTTTCTTGTGCTAACACTGGCCCCTTCAACCAAGGCTCGACCATCTGCATACGTCGCGCCTTCTCATCACGACGAGTCGCCCAGGAGATCGGCCGCTGCTGTTGTGTCTGCTCACTCATTTGCTACTCCTTTTGCTTCACATCCGCTTTGGGCCCGCACACATCAATGCCATCGCGAGAACGTTCGTCTTGTGGTCACTGGAACAAGATCTTCGCCATCATCCCTTTATCCTCGTGCTTCAACAAGTGACAGTGGAATACCGAGACGCCGCGAATGATCGGATCCGTAAAATCCATGATGAGATCGAGTGATTCATTTGGTGCGATATTCACCGTATCCATCCATTCAGGGCTGCGCAAAGCCACCCCAGCCCGTTCATAGACAAGAAAATGAACCTGGTGAATGTGAAATGGATGAATCTCGTCAGTTGCGTTCGTGACACGCCAATGAGCACGGGTTCCTACCTTTACCCGGATCATTGGCTCATCATCCGGGGCGAACTTGCGGTCGTTGATGTAGAAACCCTCCTTGTCCTCGGTAAACTTCACCGTAAAATCCGGAGGGCGCCTCTTCAACTGATCTAGCATGCGATGAGGTAAGGGCTTGTATATGGCTTTGTCGTACGGCCCCTCTTCGACAGAATGGATAGGAACAGATTCCTTAGTATTTGTGTCAAGATCGGCCAGAACCATGCTTGGGTTCGGATCTCCATCGGCGCCAGTATTGACACACAAGCTACG
>DATMKY010000044.1:0-19494 GCA_035570955.1 Edaphobacter sp.
TGATCTGCGTGGACCATCGGGTTAGCTCTTCGTCGCGGAGGGTGCGGTCGTGCGACTGGAAGGTCGTGCGGATGAGATGTGAGTAGACGCCGGGATATTTTTTCTCGTTACGCCAGACCTCGATGGGCGTGAGACTTTGAAGTTCGGCGATGGCGAGGGTCTGAATAGCCGCGGCGATGGAATACCAGTGGACAGAGTTGGGGAAGACGAAGGAGAAGTCGCGCTCGACGGCTTGATAACGGGATATTTCGCGGGCAGTGACACGCCTGAGGGGGAGCTCGTAGAGCTGAGCGAGGTCGAGTTGCGCCAGGTAGACGGGCTGGCGAAACTTGCGAGCTTCGAGCTGCGTGGCGGCCAGCTCGCCGAAGTGGGCGATGGGCTGGTTGTTCACCACAGCTGTACCTGAGCGTCCGGGTTCGAGCCAAGCTGGAGCTTCGGCGATGAAGGTGAGGGCTGTGGCGCCGCCTGTTGGGGTAAAGAGAGAGAGGAGAGATTCGACGACGCCTTTGAGCTCGAAGATGGGAGCGTCTTCGGCGGGGTAGAGGCGTGCGTCGTTGAAATCTCCGATGACTCCGAGAGAGAGTTGCGGGGCCTCATGGACAACTGAGGTGAAGTTGGCGTCGGCAGGGACGGTGCCAGTAAAGATTTGGCCTTGCTCGAAGAGGCGGACGTTTTTTACGTCGCGGTTGAGATTGTGGGCAAGCATTGCGAGCATGCCGGGAACCAGCGAGGGACGGAGGATGGAAGCCTCTTCGGAGAGCGGGTTCTCCATGGGGACAGTTTTTTTGTCTGCTGCGGTAAGAACCGCGTCAGATTCGGAGGCGAAGGTGCTGGAAACTGCCTCGCTGTAACCGAGGGCGAGCAAACGGGTCCGGACGGCGGCTTCCTTTGCGGCTGTTGGGTGGGCTTTGACAGGAAGTGCGGTGGGGAGGGTGTTGGCGAAACGGTTGTAGCCGTAGACTCGGGCTACCTCTTCGATGAGGTCGATCTCGCGTTCGAGGTCGAGACGCCAAGAGGGAAGTTTTACGTCGAAGGCATCGGAAGTCTTCGGGCTGAGTTGGCAGCCGAGTGACGTAAGATATTGCGAGACGATCTGGGAGGTGATGCCTTCGGGCGCGATGGTTGTGCCTAAGTGTCGCTGGACCTGCCGGACTGAGAGTTCGATCGCTGGCCGATTTGCGGTTTTAGCAGCAATCTCCGGGATGAGAACGTCGATGAGTGTGCCCTCGGCGTGGCCTCCTGCCTCGAGAATGAGATTTGAGACCAACGCGTTGGCAATGGGGGCGGCATCAATGTCGGCTCCACGCTCGAAGCGGTGTGAGGCGTCAGTGTGAAGGCCGTGCCGCCGTGAGCTGCGGCGGACAGCGGCGGGGGCGAACCACGCGGATTCAACGAGGATGTTTTTGGTTTCGGCGGTGATCATGGAGTCCCAGCCTCCCATGACTCCGGCGAGGGCGAGGACTCTTTTGTGATCGGCTATTACGAGATCGTCGGTTTCGAGGGTGCATTCCGTGCCGTCGAGGAGCCTTAGCTTTTCGCCCTTGCCGGCCAGCCGGACGATGATGCCTCCTTCGAGCTTGTCGAGGTCGAAGGCATGGGTCGGGTGCCCCATGCCGAGCAGAGTGAAGTTGCTGGCATCGACGGCGTTGGAGATTTGTTTCTGATTGAGGAGGGTGAAGTATTCGGCAATCTGACCCTTGCTGGGGGCGATCGTGACGTTGCGGAGGACTTGGGCGGTGAAGCGGCCGCAGAGGTCTTTGGCTTCGATTTGGATGGGAAAAGGTTGTCTCGCTTCGCTCCGCTCGGAATGACGCAGGTTTGGGGTTACGTCCTGAAGAGCAGTGAGGGGGAGGTTGTAGATGGTGCCGGCTTCGCGGGCAATGCCGTAGTGGTTCATGGCGTCGACGCGGTTGGTGGTGATGTCCATCTCGAAGAGTGAGCCGTTTTGGGCGCCGAGTTCGTGAACCCCTTCGACGGCAATGCCGCGAAGGGTCAGGTCGTCGGCAAGTTGCCGGTCGGTGGCGGTGAGAGTGGGCAGGTAGTGGCGCAGCCACTTGGTGAGGATGTTCATGATGGACGTTATTTAGTCTAAATGTTTGTTTTCCATCGCCGAAATTGACCGCCGAGCGCTAAGATTCCATGCCATGCGATGGTTCGGTTCAAGTACCAGTGTGAAGACGGTCGATCGTGGAGATGGGCTGCGGGTTCGAGTCGCCGTCCACCGTTTCAGGATCGACCTGATCCTGTACGCTGCAGTTTTCATTGTCTTCGCGTATGTGGGTTGGCAGAATCGTAGTTGGTTTTTCCTGATTGCAGTTCTCGTGGCAGGAGTGAGCCTTGTTATTGACTGGCTCAAGCATCCGAATACCGAGTTGTGGGTTACCGAGTACGATCTGGAAGTTATGGGGGATCGCGGCCGGTTTACCAATGACCGTTTGCGTTTACCCTGGTCAGAGATCTCCGGGTTGGAATATCGGGCAGGGGGGAAGACGAGCCGAGCGGCCTTTATGCGCGTCGTGGCGGATGGAGATCCACTCTTCTTATGCCTCACGTGAACAAAGAACAGGCGGAAGAGATTATTGCCGCGATCTATCGGAGATTTCCTTACGTTGAGATGACCACAGATGATGATGGCTGGTTACCCCTTGGTGGAAAAAGTGACCTGACAACGTTGGGACTATCCAAGTCTGACTGCAAAGACTGAGAGGAATTGCGAGCAGTAACTTGTTTGCCGCACGAGTGCGGCGAAAGAAAACGCGGTCATCCGTTGTGTTGTGGCGTCACGAAGTAGTTGACGCGGGAAGACATGTGGCGATGAGGAAGGGATCAATTTTGCTTGACGGAACAAATGGGTGAGGTATGCTTTTTCGCCATGGGCAAATTCCATTTTTCAGGTTTCACAGGGACCAGCCGCAGACGCGGGTTGGTGGCGATGACTGCTGTACTGATGGCCGCGTTTTGCGCTGCGGCGAGAGCGCAGGACTCAGATGCGGAGAGTTGCAAGGATTCGCCACTAATTTCGCGGTACCCGAAGGCATTTATTGGCAGCTGCGACCATAAAGAGTTCGACTCGGCAACCATGGAGATCAATAAAGCCGGGGATCAGAAAGGTGTCGAGGGGGACACGACGATTCTTATTTACACGATGCCAGAGGGCGCGAGCGATCTTGTGATTTACAGGAACATGCATAATGCGCTGGCGGGGGCGGGTTATAGTTTTCTTTACGAGGAATCGCCGTACAAATTTACGGCAAAGAAGGGCGCGCAGTATATTGCGCTGGCTCAAGGGGGCGGCGCGACCCAGCTCACGCTGGTGAAAGAACAGGCGATGACGCAGGTCGTGACGGCGGATGCGAAGTCCATGAACGACGCGCTGGATTCGGACGGGCATGTGGCGGTGTATGGGATTGAATTTGCCACGGGCAAGGCGGATCTTCTGCCGGTGGCGGATGCACCTCTGCAACAAATGCTGATCCTGCTGAAGGACAATGCCGGGTTGAAGCTGCGCGTGGAGGGGCATACTGATAATGTTGGTGCGCGGGCGATGAATCAGCGGTTGTCGGAGCAGAGAGCGGCAGCTGTAGTGGCTTGGCTCACAGCGCATGGGATAGCTAAAGACCGGCTCACGGCAGAGGGGTTTGCAGACACGAAGCCGGTGCAAGACAATTCAACAGAAGAGGGCCGAACAAAGAACAGACGCGTGGAACTGGTGAAGGTTTAACCTTGAATATCCCGTAAGGAGAAGATATGCGTTGGTTATTGCACTGGATTCTGAATGCTCTTGCGTTGCTGATTGTGGCGCATTTCGTAGACGGATTTTTGATCAATGGGTTGGCATCGGCGCTGATTGCAGTGGTGGTAATTGGCCTACTGAATGCAACGCTTGGATTGCTTCTGAAGATCATTACCCTGCCACTGGGAATTTTGACGTTTGGGCTGTTTTTTCTCGTAATCAACGCTGTGATTCTGTGGTTTTCAAGCAAGTTTGTACCCGGGTTCGCGGTGACGACGTTTAAGGCTGCGATTCTGGGAGCACTCGCTTTGGCTGTGATCCATATGCTGTTCGGATTTTTCGGCAAGGCGGTGAAGAACCGTTAGGAGACCGCAGAAGGAGTTCGGGTGAATATCTTGAACTATCCATTAGTAATCCTCGTAATCACGTTCTTTCTGCTCTGGTTTACAGCATGGATAGGTGCGTGGATAAGTAAGAGACGAAGCTCTCTCTCGAATGAGGACATTCGAACGGACTTTGGCGTCGTGCAGGGAGCCACGCTGACTTTGCTGGGACTGATTATCGGATTCAGCTTTTCGATGGCGACGGGACGGTACGATGTCCGGCAAAACTATGAAGAGGCCGAGGCGAATGCGATTGGCACGGAGTATGTACGGGCCGATCTGCTGCCAACGGAGGAAGCTTCGCGAGTGCGAGCACTGCTGCGCGACTACACGGCGCAGAGGATACGGTTCTATACATCGCAAAACTGGGACGACATCGACCAGATCCGGGCCGATACCGCAAGAGTTCAGGATCAACTTTGGACTGCAGTTGCGCAGACTGCGCACTCGGAACCGACACCGATCCATGCCCTCGTTATCTCGGGTATGAATGACACGCTGAATTCCGAGGGATATACGCAAGCAGCGTGGTGGGATCGGATTCCGGTTGGAGCGTGGTTTTTGTTGTTTGCGATAGCTACGTTTTGCAGCTTCATGATCGGATATGGCTCGCGGCGAATGGAACCGCGGCTGCTGATGGTACTGCCAATAGTAGTAGCGGTTGCATTTTTTCTGATTGCGGATATTGATAGTCCGCGAGGCGGTGTAATTCGCGTGACTCCGAAGAATCTGCTACGACTACAAGCCGGGTTGAAGTAGAGCGTACCTGGTTTTCCTTTTCTTTGACCGGCTAATTCGCTAAGCGAATTGCTCGAGAAAACGCATATCTCCGGAGTAGAAGTGACCTATATCGGAGACGCCGTGGAGCATCATGGCGATGCGCTCGACCCCCATACCGAAGGCGAAGCCGGTAATCTTTTCCGGGTTGTAGGCGTCGTCTGCCGGATCGAGCTTGCGGCGTTCTTCGGTAACCGCAGCAAAGACTGCGGGGTCGACCATGCCACAGCCGAGTAGTTCGATCCAGCCGGAGTGTTTGCACTTGCGACAGCCTTTGCCTCCACAGAAGATGCAGGAGATCTGCACGTCGGCGCTCGGTTCGGTGAAAGGGAAGAAGCTGGGAAAGAACCGAGTTTTGACGTCGTTGCCGAAGAGCGCCTTCATGGCGTGGTCAAGGGTGCCTTTGAGGTCGGAGAAGGTAATGTTGGTGTCGACACAGAGGCCTTCGATCTGATGGAAAATGGGGGAGTGAGTAGCGTCGGCTGCGTCGTTGCGGTGGACTTTGCCGGGTATGACGATGCGGATGGGCGGGGCCTGCGCGATCATGGTGCGGATTTGTACGGGCGACGTGTGAGTACGCATGAGGAGGCGGTCGCGTGAGGGACGTGCATGTTGCGCGGCAATCTGGAGGGTGTCCTGTGTGTCGCGGGCGGGATGGTTTGGGGGGAAGTTGAGGGCTTCGAAGTTGTAGAAATCGGACTCGACTTGGGGGCCGAGGTTGGTGCTGTATCCGAGGTCATGGAAGACGCGGACGACCTCGTGCATGGTTTCGAGGAGCGGGTGCGGTATGCCAGGCTGACGGATGGCGCCCGGGAGCGTGATGTCGATTCCCTGCACTCCCGCTTGTTTTGGAATAGAAGGAGCTTCCAGCGCCTGCTCGATTTGCTGCTTGAGTTGATTGAAGCGGATGCCCAGAGCTTTTTTGGCTTCGGGTGGTGCGGATTTGAGCCAGGCTTCGCTGATGAGTTTGAGGCGACCTTGTTTGCGGCCAAGCCAGTGGAGACGGAAAGCTTCGGCCTCAGATGTGTCGGCGCTGCGGACCTCTTCGGCGAGCGTGGCGAAGGCTTGGTTCAGGGAGGTTTCGTCGAAGGTGTGAAGCTGAGGAATAGTGTCGTTCATGCGTGATCTTCAGGATAAATGAACCGGCCGGGACGATGTCGGACATTAGTTTTGCCAGATGACCCACCTTCGCGATGCAGTTGGAAAGAGGGTCAAAGATGTTATTGGCCGTGATGGTTTTCTTCTTTCCAGCTGTGATTGCGATTTGCTGATGTGCTCTGACTGGCCCCGGCTTGATTGGAAGCGAGCCCGTCTGCCGGCGCCATGCCCGGATGATCTCAAGGGTTTCAGCCTGAGTGATCCTGTCGACTTTGATGAATTTCTGACCGGCTTTCGCATTCATCGGACGAACGATGATTGCTTCCTGCGTTCCCGTACGGACTCTGAAGAAGACTCCGCCAGCCTTTCTAGGGGTTTGGCCTGGCGGCGTTGTCGCCATGCGGAGTTCTCCCCTCGGTTGCATATTGCGCATCGCATAGACAGCACAGTCTCCGTCCTTAAGGAGTTCGCGGACGAGTTCTTACCAGTTCGGCCTGACCTGCTTCGAACTCGATACCATATACATTCTGCATGTGAAAAAATGCCTCCCTTCCTGCTACTAGCCTGATGCTAGCGGGCGCCAAATAAGTAATGCGTAAAGGGAGAGCGGGGACCGGAGACGTTGGGCGCGGTTAGTCCTGTTCGCCGAAGACAGTGGCGTAGGTTTTTCCGTAGGGATAGAAGCGATCTTTTTCGCCGCGCTGCCACTCGGTTCGGTGTTCGGCGTCGGTGATGTCCCAGTCAGGGCGGCACTTTTTTGTGACCGCGCGAAGGTCCTGGCGGAGATCTTCGAGGGTTGGGCGGCCCCAGAACCAGTAGCCGTTGTAGATCTCGAAGACGATGAGGCCCGGTTCGAGCACGATGGTATGCGGGATCATCGGATTGTGAATCGGGTCAGTATATTCGGCTATGTCGAGATCCTTCTGGACGCGGCGACCTGCGTCGGAGAGGAAGGTCCAGTGGGCTCCGACGCCAGTTCGGTATTCGTTGGTCTCGGCGATATTGTCTGTGCTGATGGTGACGAGGCGAGAGTAAGCGACTTCCATTTCGCGATGCAGCTGGACGAGGAGTTCGGATTGGCGACGGTCTTTTGGGCAGAAGCCTCCGCGACTGAGGACAAGAACCATCGGGTGTTGGCCTTGAAGCTCGGAGAGTTTGCGGCGAGTTGCGGTGTGGTCGCTTAGTTCGTAGTCGGGGAAGATGGCGCCGGGGACGATATCAGCTCGCATGATGGAACTCCTTGTTCCATGATGCAACGAAACGCGCTGAGCAGGATGCCTGGAGAATGGAAAAGGCTAGAGGGCCGAGAGAACGATGAGGACTACCACTGCGCCAAGAAGGAGACTGCGACCGTCGGTGACGGCATAAACCACCGGGTCTTCGTCGAGTTCTCCGCGGGAAGCTTGCAACCAGAGACGGCTTATCCAGAGAAGGAGGACGGGGACGAGGAGCCAGAGGCGCCGGGTGTGATGGTACAGCTGAGCCGCGTCGAGGTTGGAGATGTAGAGAGTGAGGACGGCGACGGAGACGTACCCGCTTGCAGAGCCCAGGCTGCGAAGTTGTTCGATGTCAGAGACGTGATAGCCGCGGCCGCTCGCAGAGACGCCACCGCGGTCGCGGAGGTTTTCTAATTCGGCGAAGCGCTTCACGAAGGCGAGAGAAAGAAAGAAAAAGATGCTGAAGCTGCCGAGCCAAGTGGAGACGGCGATCCCTGTGGCGGCGGAGCCGGCGATGATGCGGATGGTGTAGAGGCCCGAGAGGACGATGACATCGACGAGAACGGAACGTTTGAGACGCAGCGAATAAGCGAGCGTAGTGACGAGATAAATTCCGAGCCAGAACAAGAAGTAATGCGGAATGAGGAGGTGGAGAAGTTCGGGCGAAAGAGCGGCAAGGACTTTCGGGACCAGCAAGGCAAGTATGAGAGAGGCCGAAAGGAAGAGGACGATAACGAGGATTCCGGAGAGCGCCGACAGATCGCCGGAGGCAAAGGGCCGACGGCGTTTGCGCGGGTGCTCGCGGTCGGCTTCAAGGTCGAGGAGGTCGTTCACAATGTAGGTGGCCGAGGCACAAAGACCAAAGCTGAAGAAGGCTACGACGGCGGCAGCGATGACTCCGGGAGCCCAGGCATGGGCGAGGAGGAGCGGAAGAAAGATGAGTGTATTCTTGGCCCATTGGTGAAGGCGGATAGCTTTAAGCCATGATTTGAATTTGGATGCTCGCTCATCGAAGCTGCGGACCGGAGTGATGCGGGCTCGACGGAGTGCTGCACGAAGGCCTGGGGTGGCGTTGGCGACCATGGGCTCCTGCGAATGTTGGAGGAGCGGGAGGTCGGGGAGGGCATTGCCGACGTAGGCGAAATCATCTCCGAAGCGGGACTGAAAGGCGGCGAGCTTGTTTTTTCCGGCTAGATTGAGCTGACCGTCCGAGGCCAGGACTCCTGTGAAGAGGCCAAGGTGGGCTGCGATGCGGTTGGCGGTATGGGCATCGGCAGCGGTGGCGAGATAGATGGGCCGGCCAAGGGCTTGCTGCTGTTCAAGGTACTGAAGGAGTTCGCGATTGTAGGGGAGATGGGCGACGTCGAGCTGGACGGTTTCGGCTAAGTGACGCTTGAGAGAGGCTTTACCCTGGAGGATCCAGCCCGGGATCTTGAGCAGAGCGAGGGGCCGGTGGCGAGCGACGGCAAGCGCGGAATCGTGGAGGGTGTCGGATTTCACGAGGGTACCGTCCAGATCGACGCAGAGGACGGGCAGCGCGGCGTTGTCGATTAAAGAGGCTGAGGTGGGCAAAAAGTGTCCTTCCTTACGTCTAAACCAATAACGTGGTAACAATCAGCGTTTAACGTTTAAGCAGCGTGCCAACCAGCCGTCTTCGCCGAGGCGGCTCAGGTCAATTATCAAGTATTCTAGGTATGGGCACATTAATCACTTAGAGACAGATTTAATTCCGAGAGAACAGAGAGCAAAGCCATGTCGTCAGCGCAGATGAAAGAACAGGAATCTCACGCGGATGGTGCGACTTTTAGCCCTAGCTTAGAGCCGCAGACGAATTTTTCCTCGCGACAGGCCGGTCCTGAAGCTCCAAAGGGATCCGCTGCGCGGAAGTGGATCGTTTTGCTGGTGATTTTGGCCGTGGTGGGCGCGGCCGTGTGGAAGATTCGCAAAAATGCGCAGCAGCAGGACTCGATTCAACAGATTATGGCGGCACAGGCGGATCGACCGACTGCAGTCCAGGTAGCTGCGGTGCAGCAGAAGTCGATGCCGATTTTTTTGACCGCGTTGGGAACGGTGACGGCCTATAACACTGTGACGATAAAGAGCCGTGTCGATGGACAGTTGATGCAGGTCCCAGTGAGCGAGGGACAGGCGGTGCGGCAGGGACAGTTGCTGGCAGAGATCGATCCAAAGCCTTACCAGGCCGCGCTGGAACAGGCGCAGGGGCAGTTGGTCAAGGACCAGGCGAATGCAGTGAATGCACGGGCTGAAGCTGCCAGGTATAACGCGTTGCTGCAGGCTGGTGTTGTTTCGAAGGAGAGCCAGCAGTTGCAGGCCTCGAACGCGGGGCAGGCTGAGGGTGCGATTGCGGCGGATGAAGCGGCGATTCAAGCGGCGAAGGTGAATCTGGGGTATACGAAGATTCTGTCGCCGATTGGCGGCGTTGTGGGCCTGCGGCAGGTTGATCCAGGCAACATCGTTCATGCGAATGACACGAATGGATTGCTGGTAGTGACACAGTTGCAACCGATCTCGGTGATCTTTACGTTGCCAGAGGATCAGTTGCCTGAGGTGCTGAAGCATACCCGCGGAGGGAGCAGGCTTCCGGTAGAGGCTTTTGATCGCGCGGCGCAGACACATCTGGCTACCGGTAGTTTGTTGACGGTGGATAACCAGATCGACACGACAACCGGCACGGTGAAGGCTAAGGCGGTTTTTGATAATCAGGATGGCGCACTGTTTCCGAATCAGTTTGTGAATGTTCGGTTGATTTTGCAGGAGAGGCAAAATGCGGTAGTGATTCCGGCGGCGGCGTTGCAAACGGGGTCGCAGGGGAACTTTGTTTATCTGCTGAAGCAGGGACAGCCTCCCGCCGAGCTTGTCGAGAAGAAGAGAGATGGCGAGGAGAATTTGCCACAGCTTCCTGAAAACCAGACGAATTATTACGTGCTGGCGCAGACGGTGAATGTCGCACTAACTGAGGGGACGCAGGTAATCGTCAACGGTGGAGTGAAACCGGGTGACCAGATTGTGGTGGATGGCCAGGAGAAGCTGAAGAACGGAAGCAAGGTGTTTCCGCGAGTGACTCCGGCGAAGGATGGAGCGACGGCAGCTGTAAGTGCGTCTGATGAAGTAACGGCGGGGGCGTCGTGAGCGTTGCTACAAGTCCGGCTTCAATGGGGCCGCCTTCGAAGACTTCGGCCTTGAGTCCTTCAAGGCCATTTATTCTTCGCCCGGTGGCCACCTCGCTTCTGATGGTGGCCATTTTGCTTGCAGGGGCGGTGGCGTATCTGCAGTTGCCGGTGTCCGCTCTACCGCAGGTGGACTATCCGACGATTCAGGTGCAGACGTTTTATCCAGGAGCAAGCCCACAGGTGATGGCGTCGTCGGTGACGGCTCCGCTGGAACGGCAGTTCGGGCAGATTCCCGGACTGAGCCAGATGACTTCGACGAGTTCGGGCGGCGGGAGCGTCATTACGCTGCAGTTCTCGCTTGAGGAGAACATCGACGTTGCGCAGCAGGATGTACAGGCAGCGATTAATGCGGCATTTAGTTATCTGCCGAAAGATTTGCCAAATCCGCCGACGTACAGCAAGGTGAATCCGGCGGATGCACCGATTATGACGCTGTCGCTGACGAGCGATACGTTGCCGCTATCGCAGGTGGAAGACCTCGCTGATACTGTGATCGCGCAGAAGATCTCGCAGCTCTCTGGTGTGGGGCTGGTGTCGATCAACGGTGGGCAGAAGCCTGCGGTGCGGATTCAGGCAAATCCTACGGCGCTGGCGAACTATGGGTTGAGTCTGGAAGATATTCGCGCGGCAGTGGGGACGGCCAACGTGGACCAGGCGAAGGGAAATCTGAATGGAGCGACGCAGTCGTACACGATTGGCGCGAACGATCAAATTCCTTCCAGTGCGGGATACAACAATGTGATTATCGCGTACCGGAACGGGTCGCCGGTTCGGTTGTCGGATGTCGCGAATGCGGTGGACAGCGCGGAAAATCTTTATCAGGCGGCCTGGATGGGAACTTCTGCGCGCGAGCCTGAAAACGGGCGATCCGCACAACCTGCGTCGTTGAAGCCAGCGGTGATTGTGAACATCCAGCGGCAACCGGGGGCGAACATCATCGGCGTGGTGGATGAGGTGACGCAGATTATGCCGCGTCTGCGGTCGTCAATGCCCGCGACGGTGGATCTCGAGGTGCTGACCGATCGGACGAATACGATTCGGGCTTCAGTGGCAGATGTGAAGTTCTCGCTTATCCTCACGATCGGGCTGGTTGTGATGGTGATCTTCCTGTTCCTGCGATCGTTTGCGGCAACGGTCATTCCCTCGGTGGCTGTACCTCTGTCGATTGTTGGTACGTTCGGGGTGATGTATCTGCTGGGATACAGCCTGAACAATTTGTCGCTCATGGCGCTGACGATTTCGACAGGATTTGTTGTCGACGATGCAATCGTGATGATCGAAAATATCGCTCGCTACCTTGAGGAAGGCGATACGCCTCTCAATGCTGCGCTCAAGGGCTCCGAGCAGATCGGATTCACAATTGTTTCGTTGACGGTAAGCCTGATTGCAGTGCTGATTCCACTGTTATTCATGGGCGATATAGTCGGACGGCTATTCCGTGAGTTTGCTGTAACTCTGGCAGTTACAATTCTCGTGTCGGCCTTCGTTTCGCTGACACTGACACCGATGATGTCGGCGAAGTTGTTGCGGCATACGCCCGCTACGCAGCAGAGCTGGTTCTACAGAACAAGCGAAAATTTTTTTGAGTATGTGATTGCGAAGTATGCGGTCGGCGTGCGATGGGTGTTGAAGCATCAGACGCTGACACTGCTGGTGACGCTCGGGACTTTTGCGTTGACCGTCTATCTGTTCTGGATTGTGCCGAAGGGATTCTTTCCGGTTCAGGATACTGGAGTGCTGCTGGGAATTACGGAGGCTCCGCAAACCGTCAGCTTCAATGCGATGAGTTCGCGGCAGCAGGCTTTGGCGCGAATCATTCTCGAAGACAAGGACGTGGAGAGCGTTTCGTCTTTCATCGGGATCGATGGAACGAATTCGACTCTGAACAGCGGCCGCATTCAGATTAATTTGAAAGACCGCGAGAAACGGAAATCGTCAGCGTTGGATGTGATTCAGCGGCTGGAGCCGCGGGTGTCGAAGGTAGATGGGATTCAGTGCTACCTGCAGCCCCTGCAGGACCTGACGGTTGAGGATCGCGTGAGCCGGACTCAGTATCAGTATTCGCTTGAGGACGCGAATACTGAAGAGCTGGCTTTCTGGACGGACAAGCTGGTAGCAAAGCTGAAGACGATTCCGATTCTGAGCGACGTGGCGAGCGATGAACAGATGGGCGGCCTTGAGGCCAGCCTGGTGATTGATCGCGACACTGCATCGCGGCTGGGGATTACACCGCAGAATATCGACGACACGCTGGATGATGCATTTGCACAGCGGCAGGTTTCGACGATCTTTACGCAGCAAAACCAGTATCACGTCGTGCTGGAGGTTGCGCCGAAGTTTCAACGGACGCCGGAGTCGCTAGGCAACATATATGTGAAGAGCTCAAATGGGACGCAGGTGCCGTTGTCGGCGTTTACTCATTTTGAGGAGAAGAGAACACCGCTGGTGATCAGCCATCAGGGGCAGTTCCCGGCTGTGACGGTTTCGTTCAACCTGGCGCCGGGTAAATCGATTGGAGACGCGGTCGATGCAGTGAACAAGGCGAAGGCGGAACTGAATATGCCGCCTAGTGTGAATGCGGAGTTCCAAGGATCGGCACGGGCGTTTGTGGCGTCGCTCGAGAATGAGCCGCTGCTGATTCTTGCAGCGCTGATCGTGGTTTATATCGTGTTGGGTGTTTTATACGAAAGCTATATTCATCCGATTACGATTCTTTCGACGCTGCCTTCTGCAGGTGTCGGCGCGATTCTGGCGCTCCTGTTGTTCCATGTGGATTTGAGCGTGATTGCGCTGATCGGCATCATTCTGTTGATCGGCATTGTGAAGAAGAACGCGATCATGATGATCGATTTTGCGCTGGAGGCTGAGCGCGAGCAAGGCCTGACTCCTACGGAGGCGATTTATCAGGCTTGCCTGCTACGCTTCCGGCCGATCATGATGACGACGATGGCGGCGTTGCTGGGCGGACTGCCGCTGGCTCTTGGTAGAGGCACGGGAAGCGAGCTGCGACAGCCCCTCGGTATCACGATTGTAGGCGGTCTACTGGTGTCCCAGGTACTGACGTTGTTTACGACGCCGGTGGTTTATCTATTCTTTGACCGGCTTGGACGTAAACCGAGGCAACGGAATACCGAGTGGGATGGTCATGCGGTCCCGGCAGATTGAGGACAGCGAGCAGAGTTTAGGGGAGTAGCAGGCAATACCGACGATTATGAATTTTTCGGCTCCATTTATTCGGCGACCGGTGGCGACATTTCTGATGTCGATTGCCGTGATTCTGGCAGGTGCGGTGGCTTACACGCTACTGCCAGTGGCAAGTCTGCCTCAGGTGGAGTTTCCGGTGATTTCGGTTGGCGCGAATTTGCCGGGAGCCGACCCGGAGACGATGGCTTCGTCGGTGGCCACTCCGTTGGAGAGACAGTTCTCCAAGATTGCCGGAATTAATGAGATGACATCGTACTCGTCGACGGGGACGACGGGGATTGTGCTGCAGTTCGATCTGTCACGGGACATCAATGGCGCGGCGCGGGACGTGCAGGCTGCGATCAATGCGGCACGGAGTCAGTTGCCAGCAAATCTGCCTAGCAATCCTGGCTATTACAAGGTCAATCCCGCGGACTCGCCCATCATGATTATTGCGCTGACTTCGGACACAATGACGGTTCCGCAGCTTTATGACGCTTGCGACAGCATTCTTGCCCAGAAGATCGCGCAGGTGGAAGGTGTGGGGCAGACGTGGTGTGGTGGAAGTGCAAAGCCCGGCGTGCGGATTGAGGCCAATCCGATGCAACTGGCTCATTATGGGATTGGACTGGAAGCGTTGCGCGCGGCAATTGGCACGGTGAACGTAAATCAGCCTAAGGGATATTTACAGGATGATGAGCGGCGGTGGAGTGTCAGCGCGACAGACCAGTTGTTTGGCGCTGCGGCTTATGCTCCTTTGATTGTGGCGACGGATCGTGGCCCGGTGAGTTCGGCTCCGGCGAGGACGGGGTTGCCCGCTGCGGTGGCGAGCGCAGTGACGAGCGCGCCGGCGACGAATGCGACGGGGGCTGGGAATGCAGCAATAGCCAATTCTTCCTCGAACGGCGTAGCCACGGGGCATGGGATCGTGCGGATTCGCGATGTAGCGAAGGTTGTCGACAGCGTTGAGGACGTGCATGCGACCGGCGTGTTCAACGGGAAGCCGGCGATTCTGGTGATTGTGTTCAAGACGTCGACGGCGAACGTGATCCAAACAGTGGATAACGTAAAGGCGATGCTGCCGATGCTGAAGGCTTCGATTCCGCCGGCTATTCAAGTGCACCTTGCGCTGGACAGGACAACGACGATTCGCGCTTCGGTACGGGATGTGACGCGGACGCTGATTATTTCGATCATGCTCGTGATCCTGGTGGTGTTTTTGTTCCTGCGAGAGGTTCGGTCGACGCTGATACCCACAGTGGCTGTCCCGTTGAGTCTGCTGGGAACTTTTGCTGCGATGTATCTGCTTGGATATACGCTGGACAATCTGTCACTGATGGCTCTCACGATCTCGACGGGTTTCGTCGTTGACGATGCAATCGTGGTGATTGAGAACATCAGCCGACATTTGGAAGCTGGGATGACGCCGTTCCGGGCAGCGATGATTGGAGCGAAGGAGATTGGTTTTACGGTGCTCTCGATGAGCACCTCGCTGATCGCGGTATTCATTCCCATTCTGCTGATGGGAGGCATTGTGGGCAGGCTGTTTCGTGAGTTTGCGGTGACTCTGTCGGTTGCGATTCTGGTGTCGCTCGTAGTTTCATTGACGACGACGCCGATGCTGAGCGCGAAGTTTCTGCAGTCCCATGACGCGCGGAGGCATGGATGGTTTTACAAAAGTGGCGAGCGTGCCCTGAAGTGGATGGCCGCAGAATATGAGCGCGGACTGCGGTGGGTATTACAGCATCAGAAGCTGGTGCTGACCATTACAGTACTGACGTTCGTGCTGAATGTTTATCTGTACATTCTGGTGCCGAAGGGATTTTTCCCGGAGCAGGATACAGGGCGAATCGGCGGGCAGGTGCAGGGACAGCAGGATGTTTCATTTCCTGAGATCAAGAAGAAGGTGGTGGCACTAGCCGCGATTGTGGGGAAAGATCCGAGTGTGCAGGATGTGACTGCGTTTGCGGGTGGACGCGGGAACACGAATTCCGGATTCATGTTTATGTCGCTTAAGCCGGATGCAGAACGGTTGAAGCGCGGAGATACAGCTCAGGTGATTGTTAATCGGCTTAGGCCGCAAGTGAGCGATATGCCGGGCGCGACTCTTTACCTACAGGCGTTTCAGGATCTGCGGATTGGCGGCCGAAATACAGCGACGGAATATCAGTACACGCTGACGGCGGACAATCTGAAGGAGCTGAATGAGTGGGGGCCGAAGCTTAAGGATGCGATGGATAAGCTTCCGCAAATTAAAGATATTGCGACTGACCAACAGCAGCAGGGGTTGCGCGGGCAACTGGTAATCGATCGCGCTACGGCGAGCCGACTTGGGGTTTCGCCGCTGACAATCGATGCGACGCTGTCTGATGCATTTGCCCAGACGCAGGTTTCGACAACCTATATGCCCCTGAACCAATATCACGTCGTGATGGAGGTTGCAGACGAGTATCAGCGCGATCCGGACGCGCTCAAGAATATTTATGTGAAGAGCACGGCGGGTGCGATGGTTCCCCTTTCGGCGGTGACACATTTTGAGACGCAAAGAATTCCGCTGGCAGTAAATCATCAGGCGCAGTCTCCAGCGACGACGTTGTCATTCAACCTGGCGCCGGGAGCTTCATTGAGCGAGGCTACGCTCGCGATTCAGCAGGCCCGGGTAGATATCGGGATGCCGACTTCGATCCATGGAGGGTTTGCAGGATCGGCGCAGGCGTTTAAGGATTCGATGAAGAGCGAACCGTGGTTGATTTTGCTGGCTCTGGTTGCGGTGTATATCGTTCTTGGAATTTTGTATGAGAGCTTCATACATCCGATTACGATTTTGTCGACGCTGCCTTCGGCCGGGGTGGGTGCGATTCTTGCGCTGCTGCTGTTCAAGACGGATTTGAGCGTGATCGCGATGATCGGGATTATTCTGCTGATCGGGATTGTGAAAAAGAACGCGATTATGATGATCGACTTTGCGCTGGTAGCAGAACGGCAGCACGGAAAGACTCCGCAGGAGGCGATTTATGAGGCTTGCCTGCTGCGGTTCCGACCGATCATGATGACGACGATGGCGGCGTTGCTGGGTGGATTACCTTTGGCGTTGGGGCATGGCGCAGGGAGTGAGATGCGTCGGCCGCTTGGCATCACGATTGTAGGCGGATTGATTGTTTCGCAGGCTCTGACACTGTTTACGACACCGGTTGTTTACCTATTTTTTGATCGGATTCGGGGACGATTTGAGAAGGCGGGTCTGCGGAGACGTTCGGGTGGGGTGGCTCAGGTGGTGGCTGGAGATTAGCCCAACCTCGCTACAACAGCCTTGGGTTTTAGGCCAGAACGGGTTCAGGGACTAGAACGTCGCCAGTGCGGCGCCGCTCGAGTGGGCTGCCCGGCGTTTTTGCAACCTGGGTATGGGGGAAGTAGGAGTTTTCGAAGTACTGCGAGAGCATGCGATGGGTATTGAAGAAGCTACCGTTGATGGCGATACAGTGTTGCTGCATGCGAGCCCAGTTGCTGGGGTTGGCGTACATAGGGGCAATAGATCTTTCGAGTTTGTCGTAGAGGCTATTGGCCTCGGAGGCTTCGTTTTCGCCGTTCTCGATGGCCCAGCCGGTAGTGTTTTCTGCACAACCTTCAATCCACCATCCGTCAAGAATGGAGAGTGACGGCACGCCGTTGAGCGCAGCCTTCATGCCGGATGTGCCGGAGGCCTCGTATGGGCGGCGCGGAGTGTTGATCCAGACGTCGACGCCTTGAGTGAGCAGCGCACCCAGTTCCCAATCGTAGTTTTCGATGTAGTAGATCTTGAGCGATGACGAGTTGAGCTTGGCTGCTGCGGAGTAGACATCCTTGATGAGACCCTTGCCCGCGTTGTCGGCAGGATGGGCCTTGCCAGCGTAGAGAATCTGCAGGCCGCCGATCTTTTCGGCAATAGCGACCAGGCGTGCGGGATCGTTAAGGAGCAGGCTGGCGCGTTTGTAAGTCGCTACTCGGCGCGCGAAACCGAGGGTAAGGACGTTGGGATTGAAGTGGTGGCCGGTGCGCTTGGCAATCGTGGCGAAGAGGCGGAGCTTGCCCTTGTTGTGAGCAGCAGCGATCCGCGCGGGTTCTATACCGTACACGGAACGGAAGTAGTGATTATCGGTGCGCCAGTGGGGGATCTCACTGTCGAAGAGATCCTGGAACTGCGGCGAGAGCCAAGTGGCTGCGTGGACTCCGTTGGTAATGGAGTAGACCTTGTACTCCGGGAACATCTGCTGGGAGACCTTACCGTGCTGCATCGCTACGCCATTGACGAATCGCGAGAAACGCAGGGCGATATAGGTCATGTTCATCAGTCCGTTGTGGAGACAACCAAACTGATCGATTGCGGCGGCGCGGTCGTGACCAAGGACCTGATACATCTGGTCGACGCCGAACTGGTCATGACCGGCGGGAACCGGTGTGTGCGTCGTGAAAACACATTTCTGGCGAACGGCTTCGATGTCAGCTTCCGCCGCGTCTTTGAGAGGCTTGCCGTGCAACTGGTCTTCAAGAAGGCCGAGGGCGAGAAGTGCCGCGTGGCCCTCGTTCATGTGATAGACCTTGGGCTTGCAGCCGAGGGCATCGAGAAGAGCGATTCCGCCGAAACCAAGGACGGCTTCCTGACAGAGGCGATAGTAGGTATCTCCGCCGTAGAGGTGGTCAGTTAAACGGCGATCCCAGGGATCGTTGCCTTCCACGTCGGTGTCGAGGAGGAAGACCGGGATGACGTGACCAGTGATGCCTTGAACATCGAAGCGCCAAGCGCGGACAAGAAGCTGACGATTTTGCACGGTGAGCGCGATGATCTGATTGGCGCTTGGAAGCGTGGTCTCGGGAGACCAGGGAACATCGGCTTCTGTCTGTTGGCCCAGATCGGAAAGCTTCTGACGGAAGTAGCCCCGTCGATGGACCAGAGAGATGGCGACCATGGGAGCGGAAGTGTCGGCTGCGGAACGCAGCGTGTCTCCAGCCAGCATGCCAAGACCACCAGAATAGGTGGGTAGAGACGGCGACAGGGCAATCTCCATCGAGAAGTAGGCGACGGTACGGGAGGATAGGTCGAAGGGCGGGGTGAGAGTTGAGGGGAAAGTCATGCGGCGATTAATCCTTTTCTCATCCGAGCCAATGCTGCGTGAAGAGCGTGATATCGGTTCGATTGCTGGAACTCTCCGTCGGCTGCCGGATAGCCTGGGTAATTGCCGAAGATAGGAAAGCAAAACATCGAATTGAGGGTGATTTTAGCAAAACGCTTAAACGGTTCAGATGGAAGCTAGTGGTACCTGCGCTGGTTCTATCGAGGTATTGACGCGTTTACGGCAACTGCAGCGGCATCAAGACGTTGGGCCAAGTGGTCTAACCAAAGGAGATGTTCCGGTTTCATAAGGACCGAACGGAGACAGGTGACGGTCGCCTGTGCTTCATTTTCAGAATTTTTTTTCCATGAATTTTGTGGAAAAAAGCGCCTTGGGAGCTTAGCCAGGGCGAGGTGGAGGTCGCGTTTGGCAGCTTCCTCGAAGATTCGTTGGGCGAGAGCGGAGGAGGCTTCGGGTGTATTGGCGCTAACCGTCCAGAAGAGAATGTCGAGTTCAGGTGTGAAAGACGGCGTGAGAAAGCGTTTGGATTTCGAGAGGTGCTTGTAGAGTTTGAGCGCTGCGGTGTGGCCGGCTTCAAGCCCCTTGGCAAATTCACCGCCCGGGTTGTAGGGCAGCAATTGTTGCGTGGCCCAAAGAGCAACGGCGGACGCTCCGGCACGGGAACACTCGAGGGAGATTTCGCCGAGGTGAAGATCTTTTGAGGAGAAGTACGTGTAAGGGGAGTCGTGCTTGTAGAAGCGGCCGACGCTGGGATCGCTGAAGAGAATGCAACCACAGCCATAAGGCTGGAGACCATGCTTGTGC
>DATMKY010000045.1:0-2272 GCA_035570955.1 Edaphobacter sp.
AGGTATTCGCCCAGCGGATGGGGAAGCATATTGAACAAATACCGAAGACAACCATGAATGCGTTCGTTGCATACGACTGGCCCGGCAATGTGCGGGAACTCCAGAACCTCATTGAACGGGCCGTAATCCGATCGGACGACAACGGGGTACTTCCGAATCCCCTTCCGCCATCGCAGGGGAATACAACGCCCCCGACTGCCGCACAAGGCACACTGCGGGATCACGAAGCAGCGTTGATTTTGCAGACGTTGAGGGCCGTCGGTGGAATGATAGGGGGGCCGCAAGGAGCAGCCGCCCGGCTGGGTCTTAAGCGTACAACGCTAGTGTCCAAAATGAAGAGGCTCGGGATCTACCGACCGCGGTATCAACGCCCAATGAGTGAGTTCAACGAAGGATCCAAATTGACGATTTGAGGCCCTCGATGGGCCACGCCAGCGCTTCATCGCATGGCTGCTTCATCTCGACTCTGCTCATCTGTTCCGAATCCGATCCAATCAGCGGTAACTTCAAAAAAGCAACGCCCTTGCCATGAAGTGAAATCTAGCCGCAGTCAATGTGTCCTGCATGAGTTCTGCTCATGTGGCCACGCAAACGGGCATGCACGCTCGACTTGTGTCGCTATTTCGCCATAAGAGTCGAAGAGGCGATATCCAAACTCGCGGCGATATCGAATCCTTCCATCGCCACTGTTTCTGGGCGTCGAGTTGACATCCGACGCGAGATACGTCAGAACGACTGACAGGACAAGTGTTGCATTCATTGTATGAAGGTATGGTTCACCACGGCTCTTTTCTTCGATCTGGTCACTTAGGCGAGGGCGTGCAGTTTAACCGTTTGGCACGAGTCTTGCACATCTCTCCAGAGAACCTGTGAGCAACATCACACATTCCCGGCCTGGAGGATCAGAGTGAAATCGAACAACCGACATTGGATGCTGATGCTATTCGTTTATGCGTGCGCCGTTATCCTGGTAGCAAATCACGCATTGGCAGTTAGCACTGGCAAGGCGCGCCAACTCTCGCAGGGCGAGAGCGCGAAGGTTTCAGGATTGATTTTGTCTCGTGATGGAGACCTCATCCGCGTTCACGACAAGAAATCAGGGGAGGTGGTTGTAATAACAATTGAAGACACCACCAAGGTCGAGCGCACTAAGTTCAAATTTCCATTTTATCGTCATATCGACATGGACGTGACCGCGCTTCTCCCCGGTCTCAACATCGAGGTGGAGGGCGTCGGTAACTCCGTTGGACAACTCGAGGCACACAAGATCTCCTTCACTCCGGATGACTTCGCGATCGAGGTCGCCGAAGAGCAGCAGGTCTTGGCCAATAAGGAGTCAACGCAACATGCACAAGCCAGTGCTGGCCAGGCCGCCAAGCAGGCAACTCAGGCGCAAACATCGGCTGATCAAGCTCAGAATTCTGCTGATAATGCACAAATCTCAGCTGATCAGGGGAACATAGTCGCGCAAACGGCTGTCGGGCTCGGTTTGGCGGATGCCGCTGCGGTTGCCGAAGTTAACCAGCGCATCACCGATCTCGATGACTACAAAAACGAGTTCGAGGTCGATGTTTTTTTCCCGGAAGGGTCAACTGTCCTGGGTGAGACCGCCAAGAAAGATCTGGCGAATCTGGCCGATATCGCGAAATCGCTCAACGGCTACCTGATCGAAATTTCCGGATACGCCGCGCACCAGAAATTCAGCACCGCGGAGGATCAGAAGTTCAGCGAGGAGCGGGCGGCTGCTGTAGCGCGATATTTTCTCGAGGTCAAAGACATCCCAATGCGACGAATCTTGGTGCCGGTCGGATACGGCGCTACCCATCCTGTTGCAAGCAATCAGAACGCTCAGGGCCGCGATCTTAATCGTCACGTAGACGTTAAAGTCCTCGTCAACAACGGTCTGGGACCAGGCATGTAGATCGGTGCTTCATTCCGAGCGCTTTCTTATGGTGCATGGCGGGCCTTCACGACAATTACTTTCACAAGGAGTCATATGTCAAAGAAATTTTCAGGCAAGATCGCGGTTGTCACCGGCGGCTCGGCGGGGATGGGCCTGGCTACCGCGAAACGCTTCGTCCAAGAGGGGATGGATCACGTGTTCATTACGGGCCGCGGTAAAGACGCGCTCGATGCTGCAGCTGCCGAGATTGGAAAGAACGTGACGGCGGTACAGGGCGACGTGGCCAAGCTTTCTGACCTTGATCGTTTATACGACACAGTAAAAAAACACAATCGACAGATCGACATCATTTTTGCTAATGCCGGCCTC
>DATMKY010000046.1:0-29067 GCA_035570955.1 Edaphobacter sp.
AAGGTTTTATTGCCAATTTCAGACTGAATTAGTACTTTGGTAACAAGACCATTCCTTGACAAATTAAATCGCAGATGTCAAAACCTTGCACACAAGACATAGCCTGAAGTGCATATTTTTTCCTAATCGTGGCTTGACGAGGGTATGAAATACGGAATACTTGACATCTACCTTGGCATTGCGATCGAGATCCCGGCATCTCTTCTTCTGCCCACTAAGCGCGGGTGCAATAGGACTTAGCCTTTGTCGGAGAATGCTTGATGGCGTAAGCAAGACGAAGTGTCTTCCATCACCGCTATGAACGGATCTTTCGCGTCATAGCTCGACATTGTTTACAGAAGCGTTAACAGCTCATTGGAGTGAGGAGAGTTTAGGCGGAATGAGCACTTTACTTCCATCCTGGAATTCCTATTCCTCAAGGCCGATCCCCGTAGATCAACTTGGAGCTGGCCAATGACAATGTGGCAGAGATCAGAAAATGATGAGTTTTATGCGGAAGTACAATGCTGCCAGCCAAAGTCTGCAAGAAGGTTTTCCGGTCCGGGGTCGAGCAGGTTGCTCGTAGGTTCTCGTTCGGTTCGGTTCGTTGACTTGCTTTCCAGCCCGACCTAAGATGAGCCTCTCATGGCAGACTCGCCTTCTTTGATCGGCCAGACCATCTCCCATTACCACATCATTGCAAAGCTTGGTAGCGGTGGTATGGGTGTCGTCTATAAAGCAGAGGATATTACGCTCCACCGCTTCGTCGCGTTGAAGTTCCTCTCTGTCGCGTTGGCCTCGGATGCGCAGGCACTGCACCGTTTCGACCGCGAAGCTCGCGCCGCCTCGGCGCTGAATCATCCCAATATCTGCACGATATATGAGATCGGCAAACATGAAGACCACTCCTTCCTCGCCATGGAATACCTGGAGGGTGGCACGCTGAAATCTATGATTGCGGGACGGCCGCTGGAGAGTGAACAGGTGCTGTCTTTCGCGATTGAAATCGCTGAAGCTCTGGAGGCAGCGCACGGCGCGGGCATTCTTCACCGCGACATCAAGCCTGCGAATATCTTCGTCACGAAGCGCGGCCACGCAAAGGTTCTCGATTTCAGTCTCGCGAAGCTCGTTCCAAAGTTGAAAGTAATCGATGGCACGGAGACTACGGCAAGCAACGATGCGGAACTCCACGATCTGACAAAACGCGGCGTTGTGGTTGGAACCCTCGCATATATGTCTCCTGAACAGGCGCGGAGCTGGGAGTTGGATGCCCGGAGCGATCTATTTGCCTTTGGAGGAGTTCTCTATGAGATGGCGACGGGACAGGTACCGTTTCGAGGAGACAGTGCCGGGGAGGTCTTTGACGCCATACTCAATCGCGCTCCAGTGGCCCTGGTCCGATTGAATCCCGATGTGCCCGCAGAACTGGAGAGGATCGTCAATAAGGCGCTTGAGAAGAATCGGGCACTGCGTTATCAGAGCGCTGCGGAGATGCGTGCTGATCTGCAGCGGCTGAAGCGCGACATCGACATAAGCCGCATCGCAACGGAGAGCCCGAGCCCTGGACTTGCGGAACCGGACTCGCATTCCCGTTGGCGACTAAGCTCGCGGATCGTGGCGGTCTGGAAGGTTCTCGCCGCTACTGCTCTGGCACTTATTGTTCTCGTGGCTGGAGGACTCTATCTGCGGTCGCGCTTGGCTCATTCGGCGCAGGCAGTGCCGCTGACTGACAGAGACAGTGTCCTCCTGGCGGACTTCGTCAACAAGACAGGCGACCCGGTTTTTGACGATGCGCTCAAGCAGGCGTTGACAATCGAGCTGAGTCAATCGCCTTTTCTGAACATCATCTCCGACCGCAAGATCGAAGAGACACTGAAGTTGATGGGGCAACCCGCGGCACAGCACCTCACACCGGAACTTGCACAGGAAGTCTGCATTCGGACCGGGAGCAGAGCGACAGTGCTCGGATCGATCTCGAACCTCGGCGGCCAGTACGTCATCGGCCTCAATGCGATTAGTTGTTCTGACGGCGATACCCTTGCCAGCGAACAAAGACAAGCGGCAGGCAAGCGAGAGGTGCTGAAGACCCTGGGAAAGACAGCAAAGGAACTACGGCGGAAGCTCGGCGAATCGCTGGCGACGGTGGAGAAGTTCGATGTCCCGGTGGAGGCATCCACGCCTTCGCTGGAGGCTTTGAAAGCATTCAGCGAGGGTGACAGAACGGCACGCCGGACCGGTGACACAGAAGCGATTCCGTTCTATAAGCGCGCGATTGAACTCGATCCGAATTTTGCATGGGCGTACGCGGCGCTGAGCCTCTCGTATTTCAACCTAAATCAGGGAGATATGGCAGCGGAGAATGCGACCAAAGCCTATGAGCTGCGAGACCGCGTGAGCGATAACGAGAGATACCGAATAGCGACGACCTACTATCACACCGTCACGGGAGAACTGGAGAAGGCGATTGAAGAGTATGAACTTTGGTCGAAGAGCTATCCCCGGGTCGGCACGCCGCATTTAAATCTTGGAGTCATCTATCAGCAGTTGGGGCAAAACGAGAAAGCAGTGGGCAAGACGCAAGAAGCGTTGCGGCTTGAGCCAACAGCGACAGGATACGGCAACCTATCCTTCGAATACATTGCGTTGGATCGGTTGGACGATGGGGAGAACGTATTGAGAGAGGCTCAGGCGAAAGGCTTTGACGGCCTGTATATTCGCGGGAATCTTTATCTTCTTGCCTTCCGGAGAGGCGACAGGAAAGGAATGGAACAACAGCTCGCATGGGCAGCGGGGCGTGCGGGAGACGAAGACGCGATGCTCTCCGGTCAGGCAGACACAGAAGCCTATTACGGACGGCTCTTGGCGGCGCAGGATTATTCGCGACGCGCAGTGGAGTCCGCGGATCGCGCCGGCTCAAAGGAAGCGGCGGCGATATGGCGGGCTGCGGCCGGGCTGCGGGAGGCAGAGTTTGGAAACACGGTCGCTGCGAGACAAAATGCAGAGGCGGCTTTGTCACTATGGTCGGGAAGCGACGTCAAGCTGCTAGCTGCGCTGACTCTGGCACGCGCAGGTGACACGGCCAAAGCGAAGAGGTTGGTCGAGCAACTGGAGAGCGACCGAAATGCTTCTACGGATACGATGCTGAAACTCTACTGCCTTCCCACCGTTCATGGTGCGATCGAAATCAGTAAGAACAATCCCTCACAGGGGATTCTTGATCTCGAAGTGGCGGTTCCGTACGAACTTGGCGGGACGCTTTCGTTACAGTTTCTCTACCCTGCATGGGTGCGGGGGCAGGCGCATCTGGCGGCGCGTAATGGGGCAGCAGCAGCAGCAGAATTTCAGAAGCTGGTTGATCATCCGGGGATTGTGCTGAATCAGCCGATCGGCTCGCTCGCGCATCTTGGGCTGGGCAGAGCGTATGCACTATCCGGTGACAACGTCAAAGCTCGCGCCGCCTATCAAACTTTCCTCACACTTTGGAAAGACTCCGACCCCGACATACCCATTCTCATCGCTGCTAAGTCGGAATACGCCAAGCTGCAATAACTATCAGGGTTGGACGTCAGCGACGTTGGCGCCGTGGAGGTTGAAGTAGGTATCGATACCGCTGGTCAGCCGATTGCTGTGAAATTCAACTCATTCCTGCGAAAGCACTGGGAGCTCGGCGTATCGCTTGAGAAGCTCCGATGCATACTCGCGGTAAAACTTCAGGTATCGATAAAGCATGCATACTGATACGGCGATTCCTGCCACGGCCCACCACAAATTAATTCGGCGAGGCCCAACGAGATCCTCGTACACAATCATTCCCGCCGAGCAGAAGAATGCAAACGCGATGTTACGTGCAAAACCATACTGGCTCTTCAGATAATCCAGCCGACTCGCTGCGCGTTCACTCGCCTCGGTCACCACCGCGTAGCAATGATCGTAAAGCTCGTCCCCGTTGAGCCTGCATCCTCGTCTCTCCGCCTGCGCCATCACACGCGCTATGGTCGCTGACTTCAAACCATGAAAGTATTGTGGGAACAACCTCGCCCACGGCGACCTGCTATGCTCCCCAGCCATCAGAACGCCAGTCGATCCCCCGAGCAACCGTTTGACCAGCCACTGCTCGAGCACGACTGCGGAAAGGTGCGAGATGACTTGTCCGACGATGTAGCTCGCAATCACCAACAGCGTAAAGACCTGTACTGAAAGCGTCGGGCGCAGGACGAGCTGCTCGCCGAACAGGTAGTCGAGGGTCACGACGATCATTGCTCCCGAAGCGAGGTAGGCGAAGAAGTCGTAAACGCTGAAGGGAGTCTTGTCCACTGTGCGTCAAGTCTATGCCCTGGACCGAGTTCCGCGGTAATCGGCGTCCAGCCAACCGATCCCTACCACTTCCGTGTCATTGGCGAACGAGATACCGGTCATTACTCTCGTTACATCATCAGGCGAGGTACTTCCGATGCTCCCTCTCCGCACTGTCTTGATGGCTTCCATCGTCGCTGCCACTCCACTCGCACTCGCAGCTGATCTCTCCCGAGACCCTAATGTAGTCGTCTGTCATCCCCATGCAGGCTGCATTCACCACACCATCTTCGGCCACGACTACAAAGTACTCAATACTGATCGCTTCACTGTCATGGTCTCTCTCTCGAATGAAGGCAGCTATACCCGCGCCGACGTCAGTATCACCAACCTTACCTCTACTCCCATCAACCTCTCGCCGGAAGAATTTCGCATTCAGGCGCTCAGTCGCGCGAAAGTTTTTCCTTACGTCTCTCCGTCGCGAGTCGAGAATATCCCCACACCAGACCGAATGGCCTATATCCCAGCGAACACCTTGGTGAGTGAGCGCGAAGCTGCAAGGCAAAGAGATGCACAGGAAGCAGCCGAACTCTTTGCGTCCGCGCCGCTTCTGAAGGCAATCACCATCCCGCCGAACCAGGCGGTCCACGGCCGCGTTTACTTCGAGCGCGATGCGAGCGCGGCGTTCCAACAGATCAACGTCGTTCTTCCCATCGCCGGTACGGTCTTCAAATTTCCCGGCTTCATCAAACCCTGAATGGGCGCCGTCCAGCGCCAATCCGTTTTACAATCTTTTCTCGCGGAAAAAACTTTGCGTTGGGTCGTCGCGAGACTATAAACGGACTGAACGAATTACTCGGGCCTTATTCTCATGGTCGGAGGAAATGGCGCTGTGACATCAACAACCACTCTTGCGCGGTTAAACCGCGGCTCTCTGATTCGCACAATTCTTGTATGGCTGGGTTGGACTACGATCGCGGCAGTCGGCGTCTACTTTTATCGAGTCGCTGTTGGGCGCTACATTCACTTCGACGTAACCCACTACAGACACTATTGGATCTCCAGGTGGTGGCTCGAAGCGCATCTGGGTGGTGGCTCGCTGGCTCTGATTCTCGGTCCATTTCAATTCAGCACTGCTCTCAGGCAGCGATACATCAAGGTGCATCGCTGGATCGGACGCACGTATCTATCCGGTGTTCTGATCGGCAGCATTGCAGCCGTTTACATGAGCTTTAATGTCTCCCCCAACAAGGCCTTTGGGGTTGCGTTGCTTTTTCTCGCGCTCGCATGGGTTACGACATCGTCGATGGGCCTCATCGCTGTTCTACGGAGACAGTTTGCTGCTCATCGGGAATGGATGATCCGAAGCTACGTCGTCACTTTTGCCTTCGTATCATTTCGCCTTCTTAAAGACCTGAACGTATTTGGCAGGCTGGATCCTGAATCACAATCGGTTATGCGTGGGTGGGTCGCGTGGGCAGTGCCGCTCCTGTTGGCTGAAGTTATCCTGCAGTGGCGGCGAACCATAGGACCGGGAAGAATTCCCGACCGCGTTCTTCCGAAAGGAGTACCGAGACCATGAGCACGCCTGCCCCTCTTCCATGCTGCCGCCACACCAACGCTAAAGGTAACGAACAACTGGTTATCGAAACTGCGCACGGTCAACGGATTACTCTGCAACAAGCTGCTGCATCTGTCCTGATCGAAGATGGCAATGGTAACACCATTCGCCTCGACTCCGCCGGGATCACGATCAACACTGCGTCGAAGATTGTGATGTCGGCTACTCAGCTTGAGATCAATGCATCTGCCGTCAACATTAACGCGGGAGTGACAAAATTCAGTGGCGTGGTCCAGACCGATACGCTTGTTGCGAACTCCGTTGTTGCGAATTCATACACGCCCGGCGCGGGAAATCTCTGGTAGAGGGGTTTCACTTGCTCACGACGATCAAAGTCACGCCATGCTTCGGGATTCTCGAGGTAAATACACCTGACTGATGCCCCAGGTTTTTTTGCGCCCAGATATCGCGTAGATTCGCCCCGTTCTTGAACCCAATCTCCGCGAGGTCAACCGAAACATCCCTTGTATCCCAGCTTCGATTAAACAGCCCAACGGCTACTCTTCCACCACTCAGCCGCTTGGTCCACACATCGAGATCTCCGCTCTCATACAAGCGATCGCCCTGCTTTCCAAGCGAATCCTGATCGATTGCAATCGCCTCTTTACTCGTCAGAATTCCCTTATCCACTGCTGACATCTTCGTCAGATCGTTCCCCGCGAGCAACGGAGCCGCCAACAGCACCCACAAACTCATGTGCGTCTTATACTCGTCCTCTGTCATCTTGCCGTTGCCGACTTCGAGCATGTCCGGATCGTTCCAATGCCCCGGTCCGGCGTACTTCGACAGTCCTGCCTGGCTGGAACCAATCGCGATCATCCTGCCATAGGTGTCGTCGATATCATCGGTGGTTCGCCACATATTGGCACCGAGCGCCGGGCCCCATTTCCACGGCTGATCTACGCCATATTGGCAGAGGCTGTACACAATCGGCCTGCCGGTGGCTTTAAGGGCCTCTCCCATCTTCTTATAAGCGGCAATCATCAACTCTT
Organism: Edaphobacter sp.; assembly: GCA_035570955.1. Lineage (GTDB taxonomy): Bacteria > Acidobacteriota > Terriglobia > Terriglobales > Acidobacteriaceae > Edaphobacter. The sequence goes on from DATMKY010000046.1 coordinate 6,886, forward strand.
TTCCCACGTTGATATCGCCGGAATGCTCCGCCTCCGCCTTGTTCATATTCTGCTGAAATGAGCACAGATCGTACTTCAGAAAATCCACGCCCCACTCCGCATACGTCTTCGCGTCCTGAGCCTCATGTCCGAGGCTCCCTTCGTAACGTGCGCACGTCTGCGCACCCGGCGAAGAATAGATGCCGAACTTCAATCCCTTCGAGTGGATGTAATCGCCCAAAGCCTTCATATCCGGAAACCGCTCGTTCGGATGAATCACTCCTTGCGCATCGCGTTTGCCTTCCCATGTGTCATCAACGTTCACATACACATAGCCCGCATCGCGCATGCCTGTACTGACCAGCGAATCGGCAGCTGACTTCACATCTGCGTCAGTTACTTTACCTGCAAAATGGTTCCAGCTATTCCACCCCATAGGAGGCAGCGTAGCAGCCTTCTCCTGGCTGAACGAAGGAATGCAGCACACCACCACCCAAACAAGAAATATCGCGAAGGACTTCATCGACAAGCGCTCCCGGACAAACGATTTTCCAAACGCTTCCAAGCATACAGGGTTCAGTTATTACGAAGGCCGCATTACTCAGTAGTTTTCGGTATAGTCTCCGCATGCCAACCATCCAGCCAGGTCGGTATGCTTCGCGCATCGATGGCCCCTTCGTCGTCTTTCTCATCGGCATGCGCATCAACCGTCTCCTCGCCTTCAACCAGTGCCCGCTTGTAGCGAAGGCCATGCCGCCGATTCTCCGCGAACTCTACGCTAATCCGCAGCTCGGTTTTCTGGGCGGCCAAACATCCGTCCACTGGCGCAGAGTCACGATGATCCAGTACTGGCGCTCCTTCGATCAACTCATCGCCTACGCCGTCGGCATCTGGCACGAAACCTACCAGATCGCCGCGAACCAATTCGAGTGCATCTACGTCAATATGCCTCGCTTCGGCCTTGCTTTGGGCGGCACACACGAACCCGCCGTGGGTTATCTTAGCGATGCTCGACCCGCATGAATTCAGGCCAGAGTTAGGTCTTCTTCAACCCAAAAGCCTGTAATAGAGTATCGGTGGCTTCCTGCACATCGAGAATTTTGAAGTCCGCGTCGAGTCGCACCACCTTCGCCTCCGGAGCGAGCGAAGTCAGCGATCGTACCACCGTCTCTGCCGGCAACTGCGGAGTTCCAGGACCCACTACGATGTACTCCACACTATCCGCATTCAGCAAAATCTTCGCATCCCGAAACGCGCACGTCGATCGAACGTTGAATCCGTGACGTGCCAGTACCGTCCTCACAAACACGCACAGATCCGGCGACTCATCCATGACCAGAACCCGCGGTCCGCGAGATTCCTCAGTTCCGTCCGCCGGGCGCTCTTTCAGAAAAGCCAGGATCGCTTCTTCCTCCGTCGGAAAACTCGGCAACATGCCCGAGAGTCTTGTCATATTCAGCAGGTTCGCCACAAAGTCCGGCGGCGAAGCCAGCTTGACACCGCCTCCACGGCTGTTCATCCGTTCCGCATACCGAACCAGCAGCCCCATCGCAATGCTATCCAGTCGTGAAACTTCACTGAGGTCCACCACAAACCGTGTAAATTCCTTCTCACCCTTCTCGAGCGCAACCTCCAGCGCCTTGACTTCATCGCCCAAAATCACCCGGCCCGAGCACCGGATGATGTAGACGTTCCCCACAAACCTCGTATTCAGACTCAGCAGCATAGAACTCCTTCCGCTTCTGGTTCACAAGGGCCTATCGCACTAAACTATCCCAATGACGGGGCCGAGGAAAGTCGATCCTCTGAATCATACGCGACGCATCTCTGCCATCCTCGGTACCGCAGTCTTTCTCATTCTTGCTCCCGGCACCGTCGCCGTATATATTCCATGGCGCATCTCGCGCTGGATCCTCCACCCTTCATTTTTCGACTTCTCGCCCTATCGAGCCCTCGGCATTCTTCTCATCGCAGCAGGCATCGTGGTTGTCCTCGAAGCCTTCGCACGTTTTGCACTTCAGGGAATCGGAACGCCTGCACCAGTCTTCCCAACACGACATCTCGTCCTTCAAGGATCGTACCGCTTCGTTCGCAATCCTATGTACTTCGCACTCACCGCGCTGATTCTCGGCCAGGCTCTTTTCTTAGGTGACGAACATCTTCTCATCTACGCGATCTTCCCGTGGCTCGCTGCACATCTCTTCGTCGTCCTTTACGAAGAGCCCACGCTCCGCAAAACCTTCGGTCCAGAGTACGAAGCCTACTTCACTCATGTGCCGCGATGGATTCCGCGCCTCACCCCATGGCATGGCAACGATTAAATCCGCGATTCAATCGTGACCATCGACTACCGTGCCGCCACAGGGCTCCCTCGCCCGGTTAGCTCACGAATCAGATCCACCTCGCGTTGTCGGTACGGCGTGTCATCTTGCTTGAATACTTCATGAAACCAGATGGTCGGCTGCTCGCGCACATAAGGCCGCTCCCACGAGTCCCACGGATAATACGTCTGCGTCTTTCCTGCGACGAATCCCCAGTTAATTGCCGCGACCTGCAGCCTCTTCGCTACTGGAAGACTTCCATCGAACGTGCTTCCATTACCGCGTGCCATGTACTCCGTGCAGAGAATCGGCCGACCCAACGGCTGTAATGACACAATCCTCGCCTCGAAGTCCTCTGGCCATCCGTAGTTGTGGAATGAGATCACATCGGATTCTGCCAGTTGAATCTTTGTCGTCTCATCTTCTTTTGCCGGATCGGTCCAGTTGCCCTTCCACACTCCGCTTGTCAGCGGCTGCACTGGATGCACGGACCGCGCCCATATGAAAACCTTTGGCAACAGTTCATTCACGCGCGCAATCTTCGCTGGCTCATCCTTCACCGTATCGCCGCCGCGATTGTCCGGCTCATTCCATACATCCCAGCCCAGCACACGTTCATCGTTTGCAAGTGCACCCACGACGCCTTTTACATAAGCTTCAAGTTGTGACTCGATGCTCTTGTCCATCAATCGCGCTTTGCCCGGACTCTGCACCCAACCCGAGTTATGCACGCCGGGAATCGGCGGATGCTGCGGTCCCAGATGCGGATTGGTCTCCCAGCACGAATCGAACAGCACCAGCAACGGCCGAATATGGTGCTTCGCCGCAATGTCGAGAAAAATATTCAGCCGCTCCACGAACCCCTTCGAATCCTGCTGCCAAAGCTGGTCCTGTAGAAACACACGCATCGTATTCATCCCGATGCTCTCGCCCATCCCCAACTCTTTGTCGATTAGCTTCGGATTGAATGTCGTTGCCTGAAACATCTCCAGTTCATTGATCGCATCCGACGGAATAAAATTCGCGCCCACCAGCCACGGCTGCTTTGCATACCAATCGTTCGCGCGCTGTGCGCTCCATCTTCCGCTAGCCTCAGAGTTCTGTGCAAGGACGGCAGCAGGGAACAGCAACGTCAAAAAGAGAAAACGTCTGAAAATCATTCATTCTTCCTCGGTTGATGCGGGCGTGTAGCGACGCAGCAAGCAGTTTAGGCGACACGGGAAACGTTAACCCGTCGAAACCGCCAATATACTGACCCGAACTTTGCGATGCAAGAAACTGCAACGGAAGACAGAGCCTGCAACCGGCATCACGCGGCTTGTATCAGCAGATCGTCCAATGCAAAATGAGAAGCTCGGACGCAAGTATGCCGTGGATGGCTCTACCACTACCAATCTCTCGGTTTCCCAACATGTATTAAGGATTGACTCTCGCCCATCTGCCAACTGGTCAGGCGGAACGATGAAGCGTTTCCAGCCCAGCGCTCGTATCATCTTTGCCAAAAATCGGAGTTAATCGGGAATCATTCACTACAAAATTTGCGATTACGAAATCCGCCTCAGGACAGGCTTCCTCCGCGCGATCTTTCGCGACTCTCCATAAGCTTCTGCTGATTTTCCATCCGCAACCTTCGACAAAATCTGGGCCCGTTCGGAGTCCTTCTCTGCTTCCTGATGTTCCCCTGTGTCGTGCTTGCCCGCAGCGGCAAGATGCCTGCTTGCCGCTTCAATATGGTGTTGTGCCGCTTTTAAATGAGCCTGCCGTGACATCCTGGTCTAACCTCTCCCTTGCAAACTGGACACACTGTATTCCCAAAAGTCGTATTAATTCCGTATTCTCAGGAAATTTTATTCACATAATTTTCCAAATTTTCTGCCCAAGAATCGCAATGTCAAGCTCAAAATCACATAAAGCAAACATAATCAGAGAGATCCGCGCCGTTCTAAGGTAGATCCAATATCACGATTATCAGAGTTGAGACGGGGCTGGTCCCGGCATCGAGTCCCGGCAGACTTTTGGATTTATCCCAACGACTTACGCCCCGAACAAAAAGCAAGTATTTTACGCGTAACTAATGTGAATGCAATAATTTAGCTGGGCATGTTGCCGCTAAGGCATTGTATCCGCTTTGTTTGGATCCAAAAATACCACTTTCGGGGGAGGGGCTGTCCTTCCGTTACTTTCACTCTCTCCTCCAAACCAGTCGTGCTCCGTAGCGATGCCGGCCAATTACACCCGGAATCAGAAGTTCCCTTTGAACTCGATTTACGCCATTCGAGGATGCAGAATCCATCCAGGTCTTTCTTTCTCTCCTCATCCTTCTCTCTCCAACTCGCCGCCTCCAACGATAAATCCCTCATCTTCGGGCCCTTCAGCTCGAACGTAACCCGCGGCGTCATCAGCACCAAATCCGGACACGACCTCGCTGCGCCCGACGTCGTTTCGCAGGCAAGAATCGCGACTCGCAGAGCCGCGAAACCTCTCTCCATTTCGTCTGCCGGTATGCAGAAATCGTTGATAAAGAAAACCGATGACGTTTTATTGATTGAAATTACGCCACATCCTGCTAACCTTATAGTCACCGGCGAAATATCGCCCAACGAAAGTAGGAAGCAAATGGCAACAGGCACAGTCAAATGGTTTAACGACGCAAAAGGTTTCGGCTTCATCACTCCGGAGGATGGTGGAGAAGATCTCTTCGCGCATTACACCGCAATCAACGCCAGCGGATTTAAGTCCCTTCAGGAAGGTCAGCGCGTCACGTTCGATGTCACGACCGGTCCCAAGGGCAAGCAGGCAGCTAACATCCAGCCCGCTTAACTCGCTCTGAAGCTCGCTGCAGACTGTCGCAGTGAAGTTTCGTCTTACAAAATCATCTATCACCACCGAAGGGTTGCCAGCGAAGCCAAACGTGCACGCTGCAACCCTTCGTGCCGTTTAGAAAACGCTACAACTATCGAGTAATTCTGTACCTCATCGGTAACTGTTACTTTAGCCATCAATTGCTTTTGCCGAAGGAGGCGTATACCAATGACGAACCTTCAAAAGCTCTGCTTTGCCACCATCTTTGCGTCCGGCACCCTTACCTTTGCCGCCAGCGTTCCCAAGGATCCCCAAAAGACCATCCAGCCCGAGAACGTAATCCTTTGCGAGTCCAGTTGCGAAACCAAAACCCTCTATGGCCGCAAATATAAAGTCATCGACACTCCACGCTACACGGTCATGGTCTCCCTCTCGAAGGAGGGAATCTACACCCGGGCCGACGTCAGCATTACCAACCACACCGACATGCCCCTCCCGATGAGTCCGGATGACTTTCGCGTCGAAGTCGTCACTCCGAAACCCAAGGTTCTTCTCTACGTTCCGCCCCCTAGCTTCGTACTCCCGCAGCCCGCAGTAGCACCTTCCAACGCCGTCCCTCAGCCTGTCCCACCGGTGTCGACGTTTGCTGCCAACGACCCCGCCGCCCCCTCATCCTCCGAAGAGGAAAAACAAAAGGTAGACGACACGGATCACAATCTCGCCGCAACCTCAATCGCACCCAATGAAGTAATCAGCGGACGAGTCTACTTCGAGCGCGACAAGAGAGCCCACCTCGTCAACGTAGTTCTCCCCATCGCTGGCTTGGTTTTTGAGTTCCCCTACGCCCTGAAAAAATAAATAACCCTTATGCAGGCAACTATTTAGCTAATGACATTTTGCGATCTCCACAACAACTTGCTGGTGGAAGCTCGCGTCTTAGTAGGTCAGAATCAGCTGGTAACCAACCGGCTCGATAAGGAGAAGCACGATGAAGAAATTCCTCCCAACTGTCGCCTGCGGCCTTTTATTTGTTGCAGGCCTTGCACAAGCCCAGGTCGTCGTACGGATTGGACCACCGCCCCCACGCCCCGTCGAAGTTGTCCCGGCTCCACCCCACGAGCACCCCGGCTGGGCTTGGCATGACGGCTATCACCGCTGGGACGGCAACCGTTACGTCTGGGTCCCCGGATACTATGTCGAGCCACCACACTCCCATGCTCACTGGGTTCGTGGCCACTGGGATCAGCGCCATGGTGGCTATGTCTGGGTCGAAGGTCATTGGCGCTAATACGATAGCGCCCCGATACTCCGGCGGGCCAAATCATCGGCCCGCTTCGTATCGCTCACCCCGCAGAGAAAGATTAGAATCTGCCACGTTATCATCGAAAGATGAATGCATCACGAGCCGCTCAACTCTCTGCTGAATCCCGCGCAAAAAACATCAGAATCTTAATCTTCGACGTAGATGGCGTCCTCACCGATGGCCAAATCTTCGTCATTCCTGACGCCGAAGGGAAGGGGATTGAAGCCAAAGGATTTGCAGCCCATGACGGCCTCGGCATCTCCCTCGGACGACTTGGCGGCCTCCGAATCGGCATCATTACCAAGCGCAACTCCCGTACCGTCGCGATCCGTGCGCACGACCTTAAACTGGAATTCGTCTATCAGGGCCAGTCTCATAAGATGGACGCGATCAATGACATCCTCGCGAAGACCGGTGCGACCCTCGGTCAGCTCTGTTACGTAGGAGACGACATCATCGATCTGCCGGTCATGCGCCAGTGCGGCCTCGCTATCGCCACTGCCAACGCGCGAAGAGAGGTAAAGTCCATGGCTCACTATGTCACCCCCAACCCCGGAGGTTTCGGAGCCGGTCGTGATGCCATCGACTTTATCCTCACGGCTCAGGGCACCCTCGAAAAAGTCATCGAGCAGTACCTCGACGAATCCAGCAATGCCGCTGCTTCCTCGGATGTAGGTACGGGCAACATGTAATCAACAGAGCGGCGAACAAAGATCGAATAAAACCGCGTTAGAATACGGCATGCCTCCGGCCGCCGAAAGCATCGAAATCCCCACATCCCTGGCATGGGCCCACCCTGTCACGGCCGAGTGGTTTCTCAACAAATTCGGCAGCCCTACAGAACCTCAGATTCATGGCTGGCCCAGTATTCTTACGGGGGATGCCACACTAATCTCCGCACCGACCGGTAGCGGCAAAACCCTCGCAGCATTTCTCGTCTGTATCGACAAGCTTCTGCGTGCCGCACTTTCCGGCCAGCTCGCGCCCTGCACGCAAGTTGTGTACGTTAGTCCGCTGAAGGCTCTTTCGAACGATGTACAGAAAAACCTCGATGGTCCGCTCGCCGAGATTCAGCGTCTGGCCATGCAACGAGGTTATCTATGCCCTGAGATTCGCACCGGAGTTCGTACAGGAGACACGCTTCCCAAAGAGCGCACCGCGATGCTCCGTAACCCGCCTCATATCCTCGTCACCACACCCGAATCGCTCTACATCCTGCTCACTGCAGGCAAGAGCAGAGAACATCTTCGCCGTGTGCAGACCGTCATCGTCGACGAAATTCACGCCGTGGCCGATGACAAGCGCGGGTCGCACCTCGCCTTATCTTTGGAGAGACTGGACGCGCTCGTTACCGGGGAAAACCGTCTCAGCCCCAGCCAATTTCTCACCGGTCTCGCGTTACCGCCGCAGCGCATCGGACTTTCCGCCACTCAGAATCCTATCGAACTCGTCGCCGACTTCCTTACAGGCGTGCATCCTGACCGTAAACCGGCAACCATCATTCAGGTTGGGCAGCGCCGTCAACTCGATATCGCTATCGAGGTTCCTTCCGACGAACTCAACTCCGTCACCAACAACGGTATGTGGTCTGAGATCTTCGACAAGCTTGCTGCGCATGCGCAGAATCATCGCTCTACGCTGGTCTTCGTCAATACCCGCCGCCTCGTCGAAAAGATTGCCTTCGAGCTCGCCAATCGCATTGGCCCTGAAAACGTCGCTGCGCATCACGGCTCGCTCTCAAGACCGCTCCGACTCGATGCCGAGCAGCGCCTGAAGAATGGCGAGATCAAAATCCTCATCGCTACTGCATCACTTGAGCTCGGTATCGACATCGGCGACGTCGATCTTGTCTGCCAGATCAGCACCACACGCGCTGTTGCCGTTGCTATGCAACGCGTAGGGCGTGCCGGACACTGGCGCGGAGCCATCCCGAAAGGCCGATTTTTTGCTACGACACGCGACGACCTCATGGAGCAGGCCGCGCTCGTCCGCAAGATGCGTGCCGGTGAACTCGATCAGTTACAAATTCCTCCGCAACCTACCGACGTACTCATGCAGCAGATCGTCGCAGCTTGTGGAGCCGAGCCATGGGAAGAAGATACGCTTTTCAGTGCACTCCGACGAGCATATCCGTATCGCAATCTGAGCCGCGAAGCTTTCGGAGAGCTCATTACTTTGCTTACAGAAGGCATCGAATCTTCCCGCGGTCGCTATGGAGCCTATCTTCTTCGTGATGGAGTCCATGGCATTCTTCATCCACGGCGCGGAGCGCGCAGTATCGCTATTTCTAACGGCGGAGCAATCCCCGATGTTGCGCTCTACAACGTTATCCTTCAGCCAGAGGGCGTGCAGATTGCAACGCTCGATGAACATTTTGCTGTGGATTCAAGCCCCGGCGACGTTGTTCTTCTTGGCACTTCAAGCTGGCGTATTCAGCGGATCGAAGCAACGGGCCGGGTTTTAGTCGAAGATGCGCACGGAGCTCCGCCGACGCTGCCTTTTTGGGAAGGCGAAGCTCCGCAACGAACCGCCGTTCTGTCTGATGGAGTCGGTGAACTCCGCGAAGAAATCTCTGCGCGTACGCCGGATGTCAGTCCGGGCTACATCTCGCAGGCCAACCCTGAAGTCGATAAGACGATCGCTTGGCTGATGCAGGAGTGTGGTGTTTGCGAGAGCGGTGCGAAGCAACTGATCGCTTACATCGTTACCGGGCGCGCTGTGCTCGGAGCGGTTCCTTCCAAAAATACCCTTATCGCCGAACGTTTCTTCGACGACGGTGGCGGCATGCAGCTTATTCTGCACGCCCCCTTCGGAGGTCGCGTCAATAAAGCCTTCGGCTTGGCACTGCGCAAACGGTTCTGCCGCGGCTTCAACTTCGAGCTCCAGGCTGCAGCTACCGATAACGGAATCAATATCTCGCTTGCCGAGCAGCACAGCTTTCCACTCTCCGACGTCTTTCATTTCCTGACCGAGAATACGGCGAAAGAGCTTCTGGAGCAGGCCTCTATTGCGTCGCCGATCTTCAAGAACCGCTGGCGTTGGGCTGCCTCACGTAGCCTGCAGCTTTTGCGCATGTCTAAAGGCAAACGCATCGCGCCGCAGATTCAACGCACCCGTTCCGACGATCTGATGGCCTCCGTCTTCCCCCAGGCCGCTGCCTGTTTCGAGACCATTGTCGGCGATATCCAGATTCCCGACCACCCGCTCGTCAACGAAGTCATGCAGGACACGCTACAGGAGGCGATGGACCTCGAAGGCCTCATCGAACTTCTGCGCGGCATCAAGAACGGCGGCATTCGTTGTCTCGCAATCGATACACCGACGCCGTCCGTCTTTGCTCACGAGCTCCTGAATGCAAATCCTTACGCTTACCTCGACGAGGCAGGTCTTGAAGAACGCCGTGCCCGCGCAACCTCACTTGGCCGCACGCTCCCGGAAGAGCCCGGCAAGATTGACCATGCTGCCATTACTGCGATTCGCAAGGAGATCTGGCCCGACCTCCGTGACGAAAACGAGCTCCACGATCTCCTGCATTCACTGATAGCTCTTCCCCTCGCGGTCATCGATCGTGAAGAAGCCCGTCACTGGCCAGTCTTCTACGAACGCCTGACCGAAAAGGGCCGAGCCCGGACTCTCGACCTCAACGGCACTTCCTGCTGGGTCGCGACAGAGCGGCTTTCGCACATCGCAGCACTCTATTCTCGCGAGCTGCAGCGGTGCTCAACCGATCAAGTAATCGATTCAGTTACAAAAGAAAATGCTGTTCAAAAAATGGCTCAGGGCTGGCTGCAAATTCTGGGTCCGACTACGTCCAACAACCTTGCCCAAACCCTGAACCTCGACCCTGCATCAATATTCCACGCTTTCCTCGGAATGGAGATGCAAGGCCTCCTGATGCGTGGCATCTTCGAATACCCCGCTCCCGAGCCCAGTGCCGACCACGACATCGAGTGGTGCGAGCGGCGTATTCTCCAACGAATCCATCGCCGCACCGTCGCCACTCTTCGCAAGCAGATCGAGCCGGTCCCCCCTGCCGCCTACATGCGCTGGCTCCTCCAGTGGCAGCACCTCGCCCCGCAGACCCATCTCTCCGGCGAAGAAGGCGTCTTTGAAGCTCTACGCCAGCTCGAAGGCTTCGAGGCCCCGGCCGTCGAGTGGGAACGCACCCTCCTCCCCACCCGCGTCGCCAACTACGACGCCCGCCACCTCGACTCTCTCTGTCTCTCCGGAGCCGTAGGCTGGGGACGCATCTCGCCCCATCCAGCCTGGTCGTCAGCCGATGAAGCCGCGCGCCCACGCCGAGTCATTCCCACTAACGCCGCTCCCATCACCTTCTATATTCGTGAAACCGCTGACTGGCTCCCCTATGCCCTCGCCCAGGTCTCTGTCGAAGAGGAAAAACTCGCCGCCGCGCTCAGCCCCCATGCGCTCCAACTCCGCACGCTCCTCCAGCAGCGGGGAGCCTGTTTCGCCAACGATCTTCAGCGCATCGCAAACCTCACGCGTCATCAGACGCAACACGCTCTTTGGGAACTCGCCACCGCCGGTCTCGCCTCAGCCGATGGTTTCGACCAGCTTCGAGCCTGCATGGATCCCCGCCGGAAACCTGCTGCCACGGAAAGCTCTAACCGCCGTGCCACCCGCACTACCGCCGGCCGCTGGTCTCTTCTTACTGAGGAACTTCACGCCGCTTTCACGGCCATCGAACGCGCCCGCCGCGCCGACGCCGCTCTAGAATCCTTCGCCCGTCAGCTTCTCAGCCGCTACGGAGTTCTCTTCCGCGATCTGCTCACCCGCGAATCCAACGCTCCCAAATGGCGCGATCTCCTTAACATCCTTCGCCGCCTCGAGGCCCGCGGCGAGATCCGCGGTGGCCGCTTCGTCTCCGGTTTTGCAGGCGAACAGTACGCGCTCCCCGAAGCCATGGACTCTCTCCGCGCCTCGCGCACTCGTGACTGCTCCGCCATCATTTCCGTCTCTGCCGCAGATCCCATGAACCTCGCTGGCATGGTTATCCCCGGTGAACGCATCTCTGCCGTCCCCGGCAAACAAGTCCTCTACCGCAACGGTACCCTCCACTCCGAATCCGAGCCCGACACCATCACCTCGGAGACGATCTCCGCCACCGCCCCACCCATGCCTCCGTCCGCATCCACACTTCCGGCTCCCCGTTTGTTCTGAGAACCGGTCCTGATCCACCACTCCAGGGGCGCCAGTGAAGGAGAGCCCAACGACCATGGAAGACCCAGAAAATGTCGACAAAAAACCGCCTTCAGAACAGAAGGTAGTGTCCGAGGACGAGGAACTTCGCAAGGAAGACTTCTACTACGACGGTCCCTACCTGGTCTTCACCGAGGCCTATCATCTCAGGCGCGGCTACTGCTGCAACTCAGGCTGCCGCCATTGTCCTTACAAGTAAATTCAATTCGGCTGCACCGGTGGTAGTGTCGGGACCTTGCTCGACGCGGTGTCATCAACAATGGCACGACCGCTTCGCAGAGCCTGCGCATTCTTGACTAACAGAATCACGCGCGGATCCTTACGGTACGCAGCCATCTTGTTATCCGCCCGCATCTCGTCGAGCACGTCGAACCCTGCCTCACTCGCCTTGGTCAGGTAGTGGAACATGTTCTCTTCATCGCCCATCTCCGCATAGAGCCGGGCCATCTCGAAGCAGTAGCGTGCATGGTCTTCAGGCGAAAGCAGATGCGCCGTCAGCCCCCCGGCCCCATCATGATGCGCCATATCCGGATCCAACTTCAAAGCAATTTTGAACTGTTCGCGCGCACCTTTGTAGTTCTTCTCCTCGAATAATGCCGTCGCGAGGTTCGAGTGATAGATCGCAGAGGTCTTGTTTAGCTTGATTGCGCGGCTATAGTCGTTAATGGCTGTCGCAAATCGCCCATCGATATACTCCACCGCGCCCAGGTTATTCCAAGCCACCGCATCTTTCTGCTTCAGCTTCACCGCCCGCTGGAAATACGAGCGGGCAATCGTGGTGTGGCGAAGGTCGAGTTCCGTAACGCCGATCTTATTCAACAGCAGGACTTCGTTCCCGCCGCCGCGTTGCAGCGCGTGCAAGTAATAATCTAGCGCGTCCTCAGGAAAGCGTCGGGCGCGCAGCACATCGGCGGTGGTCTCGAGTTGCTGTTCTGTCGCAGTTGCCGGATCGGGCAAATGTGGCCTGACCGCCTCCCACTGCGGGTCCTGATGCCGTATCTCCCGCATTACCGCGTCAGATACAGGCGGATTCTGCTGAATCGCTGGAGGCATTTCCGCAGGCGAAGATGAAGGCGTGGTTAACAAACCTGATAGAAGAAGAAGGGAAGAGAGACGAAGGTGGGAACTCATGGGCGAACCTCACGAGATAATGACCTATCATTCCCCCTCCACTCAACGAATGTCAATACCTTCTAAGGTGTTGGAGATACAGGGGCCGCCGCCGCAGTTGTCGCAGGAGCCACCACCGGAGGCGCCCCCGGCTGAAGCACCATCGCCATCCGGGGGAAGCTAAAACTCCCCCCGGCGTCATCAATCACATTCACCTGGCACACATAGGCTCCCGGTTTCAATTGTGTGAGCGGAACGTCGAACTGAAAGGCGACTGCACCCCTCTCCGGAATATTAATAGCCTTCGCTTCCACCAGCGGGGTCTCGTAAACCTTCACGCCGCCGCTTAGAAACTCGATACTCGTCAGCACGCGGACCGGGCCAACCTCGCGTCGTGTCAGTCCGGGCGAACTCGCTGGCTCCGGCGCACCCTTCTGTTTCACGGGGTCGTAGACCTCATAGAGAAAGTAGAGGTGCTGGTCCTGCCGGAAGACATGAGGTACGTTCGGAATCCACTCCACTCCATCGCGCACGAGCGGACTGACGGTCTTCTTCGCCGTATTCGGCACGCGCTGGCTCGCGAGAACAATCGAACTGAGCTTCAGAGGGATCTTCTTCATGTCCGGCACCTGCAGGTCGGTCTCGAAGCTGCCCATCGCTCCGGTCTGGTTCTCGCGCACGACGAACTTTACATGGTATTTGCCCGGAGCAAGTGTAAATCCGGTCGAGTACTGGATATTTTTTCGCTGTACCTGCTGTGCCGCATCGAGCGCGAGCTTCACATTATCTCGAACGTTGCCGACAATGATCCCCTGAGTATTCTTTACCTGACCCATTACATCGATGTTGGCCTTATCGCGATCGCCGTTCTTTACCGTGTGAATCTGGGACCCTGGGACAATCAGAGAGATCGGCACGAAAAACTTGTTCTCTTCAAGGCGGAAGTACAAGGCTTGCAGATAAATCGCAACATCGGTTGCTGGAAGATCACTCCGCATCTGGTCCTGCAACGCCTGTTCGCGATCTTCTGTCTTCTGGTGCTGGAAGTCCGCCGGCGCGAAGTATCCCTGGCGGTAGTCCAGCTTCACGTCGTTGCGGTTCAGCCTCACCGTCAGATGGCGATAGCTTCCATCCCGCGCTGTATTGGTGGAGTGGAAGCCAAGGATGTAATAGGCCTCGGTATCGTGCTGAACCTGCTGAAATGCGGGACCGAAATCATTCGAATCGAAGAATGCCTTGCCGCCGGTATCGCTGGACAGCGTTGCGAGGGTTTCTTGTGAAGAGAAGTTTGCATTCAGATTGCTCTGCATTGCGCCCCCGCTGTAGGCTGCGGTACCGCGCAGGCTTCCCGTTGAAGCGTTGCCGACGGGTGGCATCGCTTCCAGACCGCGCGAATCGACGCTGTAAATTGCCATGTTTGCTCGGATCGCTTCATTCGTTGCCGCACGCATGCTTGCCTGGTTCTCGATTCCTTGTCGCGTAAGCCCGCCGCTGAAGTACAAGAGGCTCTTTCGCTGGTCGACACGTTCCAGCGATTTTGCAATCTGCCGGATGGCATACAGTTCGCGGTCAGTGTTCAGTGCGTTGTACTCGCTGTCGTCGGCGGTGAAGCTTGAGGCATCATCTGCTGTTCCGGAAGAGTCGCCGCCTTCGTTTCCGTTGGCAAATCCGGTGCCTTCACTGCCGTTGTACTTGCCGACTGCTTTAAGGAGCGCAGTCTTGTCTGCGGTAAAGTCCTGATCCATACTCAGAGATGTATCCAGGCTTACCGCTGCCGCTAAATCAGCTGGCTGCATCTTCTTGTTGATGTAATCCTGTGCTGCTTCGACTGCACGGTTGATGTCTTCCGGCTGCATGCTACTGAGGTCGAAGAACATCACGATGAGCCGGTGATCTTTTAACTGCGAAGGATTAGCTGCAAAGTCGTTGTTCACCAGGTCGGCGATTGAAGCCTTTCCGGTGATCGTCGAGTTCTCATGCAGGACGGCTGCTTCATCTACGTTCTGATAGTCAAAGCTCGCAATCGACTGAGGTTTTCCATTCTCGAGAATCGTAAAGTCGCTGGCCTTCAGGCCCTTCACTACTTCGCCGGTCTTCTTATCCCGTACCACTACATTGGTAAGAACAATCTCACTCTGCACTTTCAGCGTAAAAGTTCCTGCGGGCTGGTCTTGAGCAAAGCCCGGTGCCCCAGCCAACATCCCAACCAAAATCGCTGCTATCAATCGCTGCATCACTCGTTCCTCAACATCTCACTGGTCATCCCACGCAGGTCTCAAAACCGATATCGCGCGGTAAACGTCAAAGTCCGCATGGGCGATGCGCTTGTCACCTGTCCAAACGTAGGTGAATTGAGCGTCGTATTGATCCCCGCAAACTGAACAATATTCAAGGCATTCGTGGCCGCTACTCTCGCCTCAAACGATCTTGTCTCTCCTAGCCCAATCGTTCGCGACAGCGACATATCCACCACTTTCGCGCCAGGCCCCTCAATCGAGTTCCTCGATGCATTCCCAAACTGCCCTGTCGAGGGAGTCGTGAACGCTGTTGTATTGAACCACTCACCAATTTTCTTCGGTCCTGCGATCGGCGCTGCAAAGTTTCGATTGGGACGCAGCGAACTGCTCGATCCTGAGTTCGTTTCCTGCACTGTCAATAGATAATTCGGCGTGTAGTAGGTTCCCGTCGCAAATGTAAAATCTCCCGACACCGAAAATCCGTCCAGCGCCTTCGACCAGAAGCCTCCGCGGGATAGAAACGCCCGGTTTGGGCCAAAGGGCAGCTCGAAGACCCAATTTCCTGACACTTTCTGGCGCACGTCGAAGGTACTGTTTGACTCTTCTGCATTCAAATCCAAATCGCTCTGTGCCAGCGTTTGTCCTCCACCGCCAATCGATGAAGCGTTGTCGATCGAGTGTCCATACTGATACGTGCCGCCGAGTGCGATGCCTTTCTGCATACGCTTCCGCACATTCACACGTAGCATCTGCAGCCGCGAGTAACCTAGAGAGTCTTCATACGCGAACGGCTGTGCGTCTGAGTTTAATACCCCTGTCGCCGTCCGATTTGGAGCGCGCACCATATCGAGATTTCCGCCGAGCGAGCCGTCGTAACCGATATTCGCGACGACGCCCATCGGCAAGGTCTTCTGAATATCCAGATCCCAGATCTGTACATGCCCCAGCCGGTAATTCAGATTCGCACTGTAGTTGCTCTGCACTGCCGCATTCGAGCAGTTATAAGCGCCGGCCAAAGTAAATGCTCCGAAGGAGCCGCACCCCTGCTGTCCCGCGAGGTTCGTTTGTGTCACAGCAAATGGCTGCTGATTTGAGAGCTGTCGTGCAATCGTCGCATACTGACCTGTGTTGTAGTTGATCCCATATCCACCGCGAATCACGGTCTCCTTGAATATCTTCCCCTTCGGTCGATAGGCAAATCCAAATCGGGGCGAGTACATCGCGCGATCCGGATTCACCAGCGATCGTGGAAAATCGCCGCTGAATGTTCCCTTCTGATCCGGCTGCACTGCCTCCACCTGCGTGAAGTTGGCATTGTGGTCCAGGTTGACCAGGCGATTGTTCTTCTCCACGTAAGGCGAGAAATACTCATACCGCAAACCGAAGTTCAGCGTCAGGTTCGACAACGCCCGCCAATCATCCTGCGCGTACCAGTCAAAGACATTCGCGCGCAGATACATTTTGTAGAGGCCGGCCTGCACGGCTGCCTGTTGGGGCATCCCGAGCAGGAAGTCAGCAAAGCCCGATCCACTCGCGGGAATCGCGGGGCAGGTGACCGTGGCTGAGGGTGTACATCTAGCCGCGGGATTCTGCGTCGCATATCCCGTAAAACTGAACGAGCCCAGAGGCGAACCGGGCGCAGTTCCCAGAGGGTTCGGTAGCGCCCCCCCGATGGAATCCGCATGTACGCGCCTGAAATCGAGGCCATACCGCATGTTGTGCCGCTTGTGGCTGTAGCTTACGAAGTCTGAGAACGAGATTGTCTGGTTGACCAGATCGCTCGGCGACGTGTTCGACATACCTGTAAATGCTGTCGCTCCGCCAAAGGAAAGTGACGGCACGCCATAGTAGAGCGGATTCGATTGAATCGCCGAGTTGCCCACCTGCACACCCGCATCGAGAGCAGGATTGCTCGTTCCATTCGTAAAGTAGTTCTCGGTCATCGAATGCGAGCGGTTCCAGTTGAGCGATGCATTGTTGGACAACCGCCCATAGCCGATCGTGTACCCCGCGGTAACGCCATAACCTGTGCTCGAGGTTCTGCCTCCCAGCGGCAGAAAGATATTCCGGCTATCGCTCGCGGTGTGCGAATAGCTCCCGTTGAAATTAATATTCTGCCGCAGCGTCTTCGGAGCATTCGCCTGTTGCCTCCGCCCGCCGGTGCCTCCCCCACCCCTTCCGAAGCCTACGGCCTGGCCGAAGTTCCTCACATATCGCAACGAAGCCTGTGTTCCATTCTGTCCTGCATTCGTCACCGTCTGATAGTTATTCAGCGGGCCCGCATTCGGCACGTTCGGGGCAGGATAAAAATTGAGCAGAGCGAGCGCTTGCGGAGAGATCGGCGTCTGCGCGTTCTTCAGATTGTTACCCGGAATCGGTAACCCGGTTGCGGGATCGTACAACGTCTGCGCCAGAGCAGAAAAATCTCCGTTGCGCTCCGCTACCGTTGGAACGGTTCCGTTATAGATCAGCGGATTGATATTTCTTCGTCCCGTGAGATTGAAGAAGACGAACTGTTTCGTGCTTGGTTTAATGAGGCCAGGTATGTACGGAGAGCCCGTAAAGCTGACGCCAAACTGGTTCGACATCGACGAAGGCTTGACTACCTGTGCGCCCGGTTCGCCCAATGCGGCGGCAACTGAAAACGGAGCGGCATTCAGGGCACCGTTGCCGCCGATATAAAAGATTGCGCCATGCGGCTGCGTCGGATTGAATCCCCGGAATCCAGCGCCCCGTCCGCCGCCACCTCCACCGCCTCGTCCGCCACCACCGGCGCCCGCCCCGCCAGGGCCGCCTCCGCCAAAGCCAAAGGCCCCACCGCCACCAGGGCCACCGAACGCTGGGCCACCCATCAAGCCGGTCAGCATTCCTGCTACGGTATTTGCCATGTCACCGACTGCGCCGCCCTGACGCTGCGCCTGTGCGATCGCATCCTGCACTCGCTGCCGTATGTCATCTTCACTGTACCCGCCTAGACTGTTCGTTGTTCCTACAACGCCGTTGACTGCGACGGAGTCGTTTGCGGCGGCTTCGCCCCCGAGATTTCCCAGCGAAGGTGTCTGCACTCCGGCGTTGTCGCTGCCAGTGTTTGCGCTCGCATCGGTGACGTCTGTTCCGTCGCCCGAAACATTCAGCGACTGCAATCCTCGCGCAAGCCCGGCACTGGTTGCCGTCGCTGCTGCTGCCTGTCGAGCCTCGGCCTCCTGCACGCGCGAAGCCAGTTGCAATCCAAACTCCGCCACTTGCGCGGGCTTGCCGCCGTTCTCACCCGTGGCATTAATCAAGACCTCTTTTGTCTCGCTGGCAAAGGCCGCAAGCTCTGCCTTCACGACGTACCGACCGTTGCGTGGAATTGTCATTGCAAACGCGCCATTCACATCAGTCGTCGTCGCGTATTTTTTCCCCGTCAATGTGTTAGTCGCTGACACGGCGACTCCAGGTAGAGGCACTGTGCCGGCCTTCACCGTCCCCGTAATCGTCCCCCCAGAGGCGCTATTTGCTGCAGGAGTCGCCGCAACCTGTGCTGCCGGCGCCGGCGTTTGCACGGCGGGCGTCGAAGTCTGCGAAGGCGGCGTACTCTGCGTCGCGGTTGCCTGTCCCGCGGATGCACTCTGCCCCCAGACAGTCCCGGCCATCGCCAGGCTTATCACAATCCATCGAATCGATCCCTGCACTTGTCTTGCCTCACTCAACCAAGAAGATAAAACCCACTCGCTACTGCGGAACGACCGGAGCTTTTGGAGCGGTTGCATCCGCAGGTGGCGTCGTTGTTCCCGGCGCAGCGCCTGTTCCCGAACCCTCCGCCCCACGTCGCCGTCTCTGCCCCACCGCTGCAGGGTCCGTTACACCCAACTCTACCGGTACAAACACACCGTTCTTCAGTGCGCCTCGGCCGGCAATCGTGTCACCGACTTTTATATCGGCAAACGTAATGCTCTCGCCTCCGGGTGCACCTGCGCCATTGCCGTTACCAGCCCCCGAGCGTCCCTGTCCACCACCAGCGTTGCCCTCAATCGGGCCCGCACCATTCATCATGGCCATCATGCCGCGACCGCCACGACGGAACGAGGTCTGCTCATCCACCCCGATGACCTGGCTCACGTTGTCCTGACGCAACACAGTAATTTTCAAGGCGTCGGCATCGATTGCTGTTACTTTGCCAACGATATAGGTCTTGCCCATGTTCTCCCGCATCTTCTTTACTTGCTCGGCATCGACGACGGTTACAAACACGGCATGCACAGTCTTTGTCGGAGCATCGAGCGTGCCCATAGCACCAACGCTATCTCCCACCTTGATGTCGGTGGCTTTAACCGGCTGCCGGTCTTTATTCAGCCGCGTATTGGCTGACAGCGACACCTGATAAATCTCGCCCGCGTCGGTCTTCACCGTAAGCTTATCCGTGGTTGCAGCCGTCACCGTCCCGCGAACCATCTGGCCGCCGGCAAACGCAACTCCACCTTGACGTGGTCCATCCTGTCCCTCTTGGGCTACTGCCATGATTGGCAGGGAAATCACAGCCGCTGCAATCAACTTCACCGTCCAAATTCGCATCGATCGCTCTCTCATTTGGGACCATCCGCCAAAGTATTCATTAATGAATACTCGTGATGTTACAGACGCCATCTCGCTACGAAAGACTCTAAGACGCCATTAAAACTTTGCATTGCTATTTCATACGTGAGCAGGGCGTTCAGTGGCCTGCTCTCAAAGCCAGGCTGAATATGTGAAATACGTATTCTCGATTCAAGAGTTCCCGCGATCAAAACGAAGGAAAACAAACTTCGAGATCATAAAGATGTTGAGACGGCAACCTGCACTACACTAACGGCCATGCATGATGTGACCCACGCCCCTCACACCCACGAACCCCATGTTGAAGGACACTTTGAGTCCTCCGATACCGTCCGCGATATTGTGATCGGGCTATCGGACGGTCTTACAGTTCCTTTTGCTCTTGCCGCCGGACTCTCAGGAGCCGTCGCTTCTTCCCATATCGTCGTGCTTGCTGGCTTGGCCGAGATCGCTGCAGGCTCGATTGCGATGGGGCTGGGCGGATACATGGCTGCACGTGGCGATGCAGAACACTACGCCTCCGAAAAGATCCGCGAAGAGCGTGAGATCATCGAACGCACCCGTGATGAAGAGGAAGAGATTTACGAGATCTTTGAGCAGTATCAGGTCGATCGCACGAGTGCGGCGCCTGTCTTGAACGCATTGAAACAAAACCCTGCAGCGTGGGTCGATTTCATGATGCGCTTCGAGCTCGGTCTTGAAGAGCCTGCGCCCAATCGAGCTCACCGCTCCGCTCTTACGATTGCCTCTTCTTATATTGCGGGAGGTCTTATTCCGCTTCTTCCTTATATGCTTGTTGCAGGCAACCTCAACGCGCTCAAATTCTCAGTTGTCATCACCTTATTGGCTCTTGCTGTTTTTGGAGCGCTAAAAGGCAAACTGCTCGGCACTGGGTGGCTCCGGGGAGCACTCCAAACGGTGATTATCGGGGGAATTGCTGCAGGTGCGGCGTATGGCCTTGCCCGCCTTCTCAACTCGCAGTCCAGTTGAGAATGGGGGTTGGAATGGACCCCTCGCACTCCCTGCGATATTGCGCAAAGTTTAAGAAAGGTTGGGTTTAGGTCTGGGCTTGGCAAAGAAGAGTTGGCGGTCGCTAAACTCGGGTTGAAAGCAACCGTTCAAGCGACCGCTTCAAGCAACAAGGAGCGCAGATACCGCGACGATGATGCCTGCTACTCCAATCGATAGTCCAAGTAGAAAATAGGCGCGATTCCGGGTAAAGAGCGTAATCGAACACAGCACTACCGCGATTTGGAGAAGGGCTTCGCCGAGATCGTAATGACCAGCTTTAGCTTCCGCTTTGCTTACTTCCTTTTCAAATTCGCGGGCTTTTTCTTGCTCTTCGGCCAAGTCCTTCTTCCACTTTTCAATATGTTCCTGATATTCCCTGGTTTTGGCGGTGACTGCAGCCGGGTCATTGCTGGGTTGCAGGGCGAGAAGATCGACGTCAACTGAGAGGTTGTCCATGCGGATCTTTTTGGCCTGATACTCATTCCACTGGTCGCCGGCACGTGATTGCATCAAAACGGCTTCGGTATGGCTCCGATGGCCGAGAACTGTCACCATCGCCACTAAAACCGCAAGGATGGAGATTCCCAGCGAGATACTGCGGAGAGATTCCCCGCCTTCGCCGGACTCTTTCATCTGATTGGCAAACTCCTGAACTTCATCTGCTTCCATAGTGGGAACGATTCTACCCTGTGCGATTTTCCGCGAGTTTTCGACAGGAATCGGCAGTTATCAACAGGCCGGGGGTTGCACTCCGAGGTACCCCCTGATAACCTCAGGAAGTCGCAAAAAGATAAGTGACTTGCACGGAAGTGGAAAGCACGATATTCTTAGTGAGTTGCAAAGAAACACCTGCTTCTCACCTTGCCTTGGCAGTATGAAGGCGGTCTGTAAAGGGATGATGGAGCGCAGTCCAAGCGTTTGATCGCGGTTGAAAGCCTAAGGGCCGACCGGCAATCCAAACCCAAGCCACTGCAATCGAATTGAGTTTTGCCAGGAGCTAAGTGCTCCGCGCTCGCTATCGAGCGTCACGATGTTTTGAGATTTTTGCGCTGTGCGAACCTTGTCGGTTTGAGGCTTGAGTTGAAAGAAAACCTTCAACGAAGAGCGAAATTAGTTTGACAAGCGAGGTAGAAGTTGATAACCTTGAAAAGTTCGCTAAAACGTCACTCGTTGCTGAAGCGATCCTCGACAGGCTGTAAACGGGCCAGGTGAAATTGATCGAGAGATCTGAGTAAGCAGCAAAAACAGACGAAAACAGCGCCTCAAGTTCGAGGACACAAATCTGGCTTTTGCCGATTTTGTCCTTGATCCAAAGCTGCCCGCTCAGGTGGATGCAGTTCGGATCTTTGACAACATAGTTGAACGTGCCAGTCGTGAGATGATACGAAATTTGGTTTAGTCATTCTCACTAGTTATATCCTCCGTTCCTTTCGAGCGGACGGAGGCGACTGAACCATCCCGACCCCTGTCGATGGATGGCAGTCAAACCAAGATTAAACGAGAGTTTGATCCTGGCTCAGAATCAACGCTGGCGGCGTGCCTAACACATGCAAGTCGCACGAGAAAGTGGAGCAATCCATGAGTAAAGTGGCGCACGGGTGAGTAACACGTGAATCATCTACCT
>DATMKY010000047.1:0-5020 GCA_035570955.1 Edaphobacter sp.
TCATCCTGGGCTGCGGCGAGACCAGCATCCGCCTTTGTCCGCCGCTGATCGCCAAACAGGAAGAAGCTGATGTCGCGCTCGACATTCTGGAGGAGTGCATCGGACTTGCAGCCCACTAGCGGAGAGAGCCATATAACCGGGCGGCACGAGTCATCATCCCCGCCCATTCATTTTGCTCGAGTTCCGCCCTGAGTGCCGCCGCCACTGCGTTGCGTCTAAACTGATGAGTCATGCCGATGAACCCATCTCATCCAATCCCGGCAAAGGCCATTCGGATGTGTTCGCTGGTGGCCGCGTTGCTCTGTGCTCCGGCTCTGATCTACGCGGCCCCGCAGCACACCACCTCACTCCAGCCGTCCGACACCTCACCTCATCGTACCCGGCTCATCCTCAAAGACGGCAGTTACCAGGTCGTGATGAGCTACAAGGTCGTCGGCAACATTGTCCGCTACGTCAGCGCCGAGCGTGGAGGAGCCGAAGAGGAGATCCCACTCTCTCTCGTCGATATGGAAGCGACCAAAAAATGGGAGCGGCAGCATACCCAGCCCGATCCCAACAATCCCGACGCCGCTCGTCCCGCCATCGATCCCGAACTCCTCAAAGAGGAAGCTGACCGCGCGGCTCTTACTCCGGAAGTGGCGAAAGACCTCCGCCTGCCGGAAGAAGACAGCATGCTCGTGATGGATACTTACCGCGGCACTCCGGAGCTCGTCCCTCTCGCCCAGACCGACACTGATCTGAACCGCAACTCCACGCGCAACCTTTTAAGGGCCGGCGTCAATCCGCTCTCGGCCTCCCACCAGATCGTTCAGCTCAAGGGGGAGAAGTCGCCGATCCAGCTCCACGTCAAAGATCCCGTCCTCTATCTCCGCGTCGGCGATGAAACTGTCGGCAGCACAGCCGGCACGCCCCTGACCGTCGATACCCATGGAGCCACCAGCCGCATCAAAGACGACGACCAGGGTGGTTCGCCCAATAGCCGTTACGTGGTCGTTCGCGCCGATGTTCGCACCGGTGTCCGCATCATCGAGAGCTTTCGCATCAACCTCCTCGGCACCGGTCAACGTCAGGAAGATCTCGTGGAAACCACCACTGAAATGCTTCCGGGCGGCCACTGGATGAAGATCACTCCCAAAGAGCCGCTCGACTTCGGCGAGTTTGCCCTGATGGAGGTTGTCTCAGACAAAATCGTCAATCTTGGCGTCTGGGACTTCGGCGTCCACCCTGTCGCCCCGGAGAATCGCGACATAATAAAACCCGAACCCCGACACGGGGGAGTGCTGGAGCGTCACGGCCCCAGTTAAGATTCGCCCAAAAGAAGAAAAAATCAGCCGCGCGGCACCGCATCGCGTCCAACGAGGATCTCCGAGACACTTCGCCGCGAGCCGCTATCGATAACTATCTTCGCTGCAGCCCCCACCAGGCCTTTGCCCGCAACGGCAACGCTGTCCCGGGTCACCTTTGCCTCGTACATCATGGTGTCCGCGGCTCGCAGGATTGCCTGCACCGTATCCCCGTCCTCCGGAAACGTTGCAAGCCCGAAGCTGCCCGAGGCCGACAGCGCGAGGCCCGCACCCTCGAGAAAACGCGCTGTCCGCAGGTCCTCGCGCAATGCCATCGTCGTTCCGCTGGCGGCCGACTTGCCCATGCCCGGCAGGAGTGCCACAAACTCATCGCCACCATACCGAAATGCGGAATTGTGCGGCCCAAGCGATCGCTTCATTAGATTCCCGATCTCTGCCAGCAGCCGGCTTCCTATCAGATGGCCGTGCGTATCGTTGACCGATTTGAAGTGGTCCAAATCGACGAACATCAAACTAAATACCCGACCCGATGCGACATGTTCTTCCAGCATCGTGTAAAGGTGCCTCGGGTTGAAGAGGCCGGTAACATCATCCGTAATCGTGAGTTCCTGGATCAGCGTCATCGAACGCGCGTTCTGAATCGCAATCGCAGCGTAGTCGCACAGAATCCGCAGGAACGAAATCGAGTACTCCGACATCAGATCCAGTTTGCTGTTCAACAGTTGAATCACGCCCAGCGTCTTGTTGCCCGAGCGCACCGGCACGCAGGCGATCGATTTGATCATCAAATCAGGATGCTTGTTCGCGAAGGCCGACCAGTGCGGATCAAGTGCAACATCCGGCACCACCAACGGATTACCCGTCGATGCCACCCAGCCCGCAACTCCTTCACCCAGCGGTACCCGCAGACCCTTCAGGCTCTCCGCGTTCTCCCCAACAGCGATCGCGTAGTACAACTCGCTCGACTTCTCGTCGACCATCAGCATCGACCATTTTTCCGGGCCAAAAAACTGTGCCATCTTGTCCATGATGGCGCCAAGAATCTCTTCCAATTCCAGGCTCGAGGTCAGGGCGCGAGCTACGTCGTGGAACACCCGGAGGTGATCCATCTGGCGGCTCTCGATGACCGGAAACTGCCGTCTATCTTTCAATCGCTGTCCTCGCAACAGTCATACATCAGATATCACGGTACATTCCTTCATCCAACTAGAAAATGGTTTCGCGATTGGTAAGTTCCCGAAAAGACAACCTGCTGCTCAGCCGCCAATATGAACCATATTGCGCGACGGTTTCTGAAAACCTGGCTCGCCAATATGATGGCGCTCTTCCTTGCGCATCACAACTTTGCGAATATACGCACTCAACTCCCGATCGGTTCCGCCACGCACCATCTCGCCGTACAGATCGTGGTCGCTCTGCGAGAACAGGCACGTCCGTATCTTCCCATCGGACGTCAGCCGAATCCGGCTGCAGTGTCCGCAAAAGGGCCGCGACACCGGGGCAATGATCCCAATCTCACCTGCGCCATCGTCAAACGTGAATCGCTTCGCTGTCTCGCTCGCCGCATGCGGAGGCAACTCAACTACCGGCCGATAGGCATTGAGCCGCTTCACGATTTCGTCCATCGTGACCACGCTCTCGCGCTTCCAACTCCGGTCTTCCTCGAGCGGCATCCATTCGATGAACCGCACAATCACGCCCTCGCTCCTGGAAAACTCCGCGAACTGTTCGATCTCCGAATCGTTGAACCCACGCAGAAGAACGCAGTTCACCTTCACTGGCTCCAGGCCAGCAGCCTTAGCCGCGCGTACGCCTGCGAGCACGCGGTCGAAGCTGTGCGGCACACGAGTAATTGCCGAAAAGGTCGTCGCATCCACTGCATCCATACTGACCGTGATGCGATTCAACCCTGCTTCCTTCAACGGGGCGGCCAGTCCTTCCAGGAGATGCCCATTTGTTGTCATCGCGAGATCGAGCGGGAGCCCCATTCCCTCTGCGAAGCGTCCATCTGGCAGATAAGCCGTGCGCATCGCCGACAACTCGCGGACCATCTCAACCAGGCCCTTGCGCAGCAACGGCTCGCCGCCGGTCAGGCGAATCTTCTCCACCCCAAGCGAGACGAACAGCCGGACCATGCGCATATAGTCGGCGATCGCGAGTTCCGTGTATTGCGCGCCCTCGTTGCCCGTCCGGCAGTAAACGCATTTGTAATTGCAACGATCCGTAACCGAGACGCGCAGGTCTGTAATTGCCCGGCCAAATTTATCCCGCAATCTACCCGGCCCCGGCGCAGCCTTGTCTTCAGGTTCCGACACCGCTGTGGTTCCTTCATCGAGGATCGCGGAGAAATAGGACATTGTCGCCGCCATCTACTTCATTTCTCCTGCTTCCAAATAAGATGCTAAGGCTCGGAAAATGACTCAGATGTGCAGGAACCCTAGTATAGCCAAGTCTCACCAGTAGCGCACCAATTCGTCGATACTTTGTCACAGCCGGCAATCAACTCTGGGGTCGAAAAACTCCATTCGTCTGGGGTCGAAGAAGTCCACGCGACCGTCGATCTCGCGACTGTCACTCTCCGGGCGAAACGAACGACTCTCCCGCTTCTCGCCGAGCTTCTCAGCCTTAGTAGCTGAGGAACTCGTTGCTTCCGCGTTTCAACCGAATCCCGGCGAGGCCGAAAACCAGCGAAAGCGTAAACATCGCCGCGTCCCAATAGACCATCGGATGGGCCCAGCCCGGCGACAGGGTCCAATCCTGTCCCACCCATAGCGACACCAGCGCTCCGACGACGAAGGTCTGAAGGCACAGCACCAGAAAGAGCTGACCCCGGCGGCGCCGTCTATCCAGCAGTTCAACCTGGTCCGGTGTCAGGTTGCGTTCTTCGATGGGAAGCAATGTATTCGCCATTACGTCTCGGATCTCCGTGTTTCGTTGGTTCGAAGGTCAGCTGACATCTCCAAAAAAACGTCAGCCGAACTGCGTCTATTAAATCACAGCTGCCCTGCGCCACACCATGGATCGAAAGGACTCCAACACAATCTTAAGATAGCCGCACAATCTTTAGATAAACGCCACCGACTGAATCCCAACCACATCGAAGCGCTTTCGGCACCGCATATTCTTGCACCCCATCGGCTCATCCCGCCGGACCATATAGCTCTGTGCCTTGGCAAAGCGAGCCCGGTCGCGGTCATCGGCTCCCCGCGGCAGTTGCGCTTTCTTTCTCCGCACCACCCACTCAATCTGGTATTCGGCCTGCTGTCCGCAATGTGGACAAGTCATCAAATGCATCTTTTTCTCTGCCTTTTCATCAAAAAAATCCCGCTCTTCCATCCTGCACCTCATCCAGGCAGACGGCGCGACTCTCTAAGCCGCCTCCCTCTGCAAT
Organism: Edaphobacter sp.; assembly: GCA_035570955.1. Taxonomy (GTDB): domain Bacteria; phylum Acidobacteriota; class Terriglobia; order Terriglobales; family Acidobacteriaceae; genus Edaphobacter. The sequence goes on from DATMKY010000047.1 coordinate 4,696, forward strand.
CCTGCCTGACATGCCCCCTCGCAGGCAAGAGTAATGCATAATCACGCATGGGCTTTCAGGCCCACTAAAGGAACGTCAATGAGCAAGGCAAAAAAACAGGTCTTTTCCAAAGTCAAAGCAGTCAAATCAAACGCTCGGGACCGAGTCGGCACCCCCCCGCCCGAGCGCGTCCTGCCCGACCCCAAACAGAAGATCAACGCTAAGCCAAAACATAAACCGACTCTTGCAGATCTGCTTGGTTCCACAGGAGAGGACCAATGAAAATCCTGCGTTTTCTTGTGTTTGCGTCTTCCATCACGACAGTCGCCGCTCAATCCCAGTCGCC
>DATMKY010000048.1:0-31288 GCA_035570955.1 Edaphobacter sp.
GATATTTTCTACGTTGCGGTAATCAGAGCCACAGGGGCCATAATCCAATCGTGGCTGCGCAGGATTCTGGTTTCCCGTTCCGGCATAGTCCCCTTGTGCGTCGTATAGGTTCAGGCACTTCGACCACGTGTAGTTCGCAAGCAGGCTGAAGGTGGACGACAAACGATGCTGAACGGTCGTAACCAAACCGTTATAGTTCGCCATGCCGCCATATCCAACCAGCACTGAGCCGGGTCCGCCGCCTTGATACGAGTTGCCCTGCAATGGGTTCTGCTGCGTGAGAGAGAACCGTGAAGCCTGATTTGCCGCAGTGGAACAGGGGGTCCCTGCTGCGCCGGGCTTGACTGCCGCCGGTCCGGTCGTCACGATACCTGCGCATCCCGTTCCTCCCGCACCCCATACTCCAGGAATATACGTTGCCGGACTAAGTGGCGTACCGAGAGGTGCGTGCACAGTGTGGCTGCCGATGTACTGGAGCTGCAGCTGCCATCCTCTGCCCAGATCGCGCTGCACACTCCCAGTCCACATCTCGGTGTACGAAGGATGAAACTGCGTTGGCTCCACGATGAACTGGGACTGTGCGAAGAACTGTGCCTCAGCCGGCGTAGGAATCTGTGGCTGCGGGAATGGGCTGGTGTTGAACTGCCCGTTGGACCAGGGGCTCGAGAAACTCAGCGGGCCGGAGGTCGAAGTTTGCAGTTGGCTGATCGCCGTAGCATAAGGGGGGTTCTGCTGGTTACGCTGTGCGGTGAAGAAGTTAACCTGGTCATAGTTTATTGAAAATCCGCCGCGGACCACTGTCTTGCCATTGCCGGTTGGATCGAACGAGAAACCAAAGTTCGGCGAGAACTGCCAGGGCGAGTTCTTGGTGAACTGCCGTGTGACACCAGGATCGCCGTAATAACGCGCTCCGGCCGGAGCATTGGGATACACCGTACTGACCTGATTCGCGAGAAACGCCGTCATACTGAATTCGACACCGCGGTTGAAGTAGTCGACTGGCATAAAATTGGGGGCCCACCGCAAGCCACCCGTCACCGTCAGACGCTGATTGGCACGATACGTGTCTTGGAAGTACAGGCTCGGAATGGGCCCGCGAAGAGCATTCTGTTGTTGTTTGCTCTGCTGAAATGCACTCATCGCCCCCATCAGAAGATCCAGGTTTGGATCACCGCCGGCCGAGGTTCCGTTGGGTCCGCTTGTGCTGTAGCGGCCGTCGAAGGTGAATGTTCCATTGGTCTCGTATGCGTTAGAGATGTTCAGCTGGTTCTGCACCCACTGCCCGCCATAGATGAACTGGTGTTTACCGCGCATCATCGTAATGTCATCGTCAAAAGCGAGTGTGTTGTCATTGAAGTGCGAGACCGAGTTTGTGCCTCCGCCGATGTTGTACTTGTTCGTGATGGTCATTTGCAGACCGTTCGGCACCAGTTGAAAGAGATTAAGGCCAAGGTTTGAAGCGTTAATATCGTTGGCAGCATATCCGCGATTGTTGCGGCGCCGCATGATCGTTAGGTGCGCTGTATTGACGGTACGGTTGCTGATCGTAAAGGCTTCGCCGATCGTAAACGACTGGACGCGCTGCGAGAGACCGGCTTGAGTCGTCACGAGGATGTTGTTGGGATAGAAGAACGCTGGCTGCTGGTAGCCGTCGAGGAAATACCGCGCGTAGAGGTTGTTTCTTGCATTGATCGTCCAGTCAACCCGAGTGACGAACGAGTTATCCGAGCTTTGCAGCGGAATCGCGTACTGCACCATTCCGCAATTATTCGGGTCGATCGCTGGATTGATGGTTGGTAGGTATGTAAGCAGCTTAAGCGCCTGCGCATTGTAGGTCGGCGCCGTAGGGAATTTATTGCCCGGCAACGCTGCACCTGTGAGGGGGTTAAAAAGTTGCACATATTTCGCCGCGCACGATCCGGCCGGAGTCGCCGAGCCCGCCGGATGAGTTGCATCCGGAGCAGGGTCTGTCACAGACCAGTCGCCTGCCAGGTTCGCCGCGGTTGGCACAAAGGCCGTCGTCGCAGCTTGTGACTGCTTGGAATCGCTGCGTTGGTACGCTGCAAACGCGAAAAGCTTGTCATGAAGAATCGGACCGCCAAAGGTGCCCCCGTACTGATTCTGGTGCAGCGTATCCTTCGTCGCGGAAAAGAAATTAGACGCATTAATGTAGTTGTTGCGAATGAACTCGAAAGCCGAACCGTGATACTTGTTCGTTCCTGACTTTGTAACTACATTAACCATGCCGCCCGAGTGCATGCCATTCTGGGCACTCAGGCCAGCAGCCTCAACGCTGAACTGGTTAACAGCGTCGGGAAAAGGAAACGGAAGGTTGCCGTTGGCCATGTAGTCGTTGTTATCGCCGCCATCCAACCTCCACATCGTCGTGTTTCCCATGCCTCCGGCAATTGAGATCGCAATCGTCTGGTAGGAATACTTGCTGCCCGTGAAGTCGCCGGCAGGCGCGGTCGTCGAGCCACCAGATAGCGTGATTAATCCTGTCATCTGACGACCATTGAGTGGCATCTCGGTCATCGTCTGGCTATCGATTGTTTGTTTGAAGGTGGCATCCTCAGTCTGTAAGGCCAGACCAGTTGCCTGTACCTCAACCTTCTGGTCCGTCCGTCCAACAGTCATTTCCACGTTCACGGAGATGCTGCTGCCGACCTCGAGAACAATCTTAGATCGGGTGTAATGCTCGAAGCCCGGGGCAACGACATCAATGTCATAAGTGCCAATGGCCAGGTTGGGAAAGGTGTAATTCCCAGTCCCCGCTGTAATAGCAACCTGTTTTACCTGGGTCTCAACATTGGTTGCCGTCACGGTTGCATTCTGGATGATCGCACCCGTGGCGTCAGCGATTGAGCCTTGAATACTGCCTGTTCCTGCACTCTGCGCAATGCCTTTCGTCGCAAAGGAGAAAATTGCAACACTGAAAATTAGGAGTGCCCAGTACCTGGACAGTCTTGAACAATTCAACCACGATGTTTGCATGGAACCTCCAATTATTGAGATCAGTGAGATCGTATCTTTCGACATTCCGAACTATCTGTCAGCTTTGTTGTCTGCCAATCGCCCAGCGGTTCCTTCCTTGCTGAACCTCAAAAAGGCGAAATAAAGAAATCACTGAAGCGCCGCGCATTTCAGGTCCTGGAAGGACCACTCTTTCTACTTGGTCCGACAAGTTATGGAACCGCGGGTATCTCTGTCAATCCTTAAATTGGGTTTTATCCAAAGGGACCATTCCAGATATCGAGGTGCCACACTGCAGAATCAAAATAAGTTAGCTCGATTCCCTGGCGTGAGGCCAAGCAATAGGGGTAGGACAAACGCTTAACTAAATCTTGATCCGCGAGGAGCGACGTTCATTGGCGCAATCAATTCCTGCAAACCCAAGTCATGGAAAGACATCGGGATAGTCGGGAATCAAACGGGATGCGCATTCTCCTATGCGTTCGTTTCGGCTGCTTTCGCGTTTTGTTCTGCTTTAGGCGCCGAAAATGGCCTAACATGCGGATTGGATACGAATGAATTTTCGGCCACACCCTTACTTGGAACGTTTCGCTATCATTGCGCAACTATGTGCTGTATGCGCCATTTGTTTGGTCGCTGATGCGCAGACGCACAGCGAACACTTTCTGTCGCCCATCTCGGACGTGTTCACGCCCCAGGTATGGTCAAGCGAAAACGGCCTGCCGCAGAATAGCATCCATCAAATACTCCAGACTCATGACGGCTACCTCTGGATCGCAACTGAAGGTGGTATCGCCCGCTTTAATGGCGTCCAGTTCACCGTCTTTAACCATGAGAACACCGCAGCCTTCAGCAGCAACGATACCTGTTGTCTAACAGAAGATCGCACCGGCGCTCTTTGGATTGGAACGGCAGATGGTGTTCTGCGATATGCCCAAGGCGAGTTCCGGCGCTACACGATAGCCGACGGGTTGCCGTCCTCCCTCGTCGTGTCGCTTGCGCCTGCTACGGACGGCTCCGTGCTCGTACTTACCAGCATGGGACTGACTCGGCATCAGGATCAGAAATTCACCTCTATAGAAATTTTGCCGTCCGCATTAGGAACTGGGCCAGACGGACATGTATGGTTGGCAACTCCAGCCGGGGCATTCTCTTATAACAATGAGCACATCAGTGCGTTGCCGCTGGCAAATCTACCGACAGAACCGATCGAGGGTCTCGGCTCGTTGAGAAACGGTTTGGTATGGCTACGCACACGAACTTCCCTTCTGGTATGGAACCGCGGTGTCGTTCGCACCTGGCATAGTGGCCGCGAACTTCCCGGCACCCGTGTTCAGTCATTTCTGGAGGACTCACGCGGCAACCTCTGGGTCGGAACCGACCAAGGTCTTGTCCAGCTATTATCCCCGTCCAAAAGCCCCCTTGAGATACAACCTCTCATTGGCGCAACCTCTGTTCTCGCACTCTTCGAAGATCGGGAACACAATTTATGGGTAGGAACCGATATCTCAGGCCTTCACGTCCTTCGAAGACAAAAATTTCGAACGTTGCCGCAGCTTTCCAGTCGCGCAATCACGGCGATTACAGAGAATTCGGACGGAACAGTCTGGGTAGGCACCAAAGAAGGGCTTTTCCGCGACAAAAATAACGACCTCCGTCAGCTCACAACAAAGGATGGACTTATCAGTGATGTGATCCTTTCACTCGCAGCGGATCCCGATGGTTCGCTTTGGATTGGTACGCCCGACGGACTCGATCATCTTCAGGGTGAGAAAATCAAATCCTTTACCTCTGCCGACGGCTTGCCCGACGATCTTATTCGCTCGCTCTACTGCGATACCGACGGCTCTCTCTGGGTCGGCACACGTCACGGTCTGGCGCACTGGAAGGATCAACACTTTGCGATTCAGTCCGACGACTCTCTGAACGGCCTTATCGGAGCCATGTTGCGATCGAGTTCGAACGATCTCTGGGTCGCAACACTCAATGGCCTCGTTCGCATCCGGGATGGAAAATTGAACTTATACACAAAGGGTCAGGGGTTGTCTGGTGATGTCATTACTTCATTGCTTGAAGATGCAAACCATTCCCTTTGGGTAGGAACTAGGGAGAATGGACTCAGTCGTTCCGTTTCGGATGGTTTTTCTGCAATTCGTGCTCAGGACGTTCCCCACGAAATCGATTCAATCCTTGAGGATCGTCGAGGCTACCTCTGGCTCGCCTCCAGCCGCGGCATAACTCGAGTCCTTGCCTCCGAACTCGCGGCTTGCGGGAAAGAATCTCTTTGTACCCCTCACGTCGCTTCATACGGCTCGTCAGACGGAATGCCCAGTGAAGAAATGTCTTCCAGCGGACACCCTTCAGCATGGAAAATGACCGACGGACGCCTCTGGTTCGCAACTCGAAAGGGCGTCGCCATCGCTGATCCGAACGATATCGTCATAAATAGCACCCGTCCTCCTGTGGTCGTAGAACGCTTCACGGTCGACGATGTTGAGTGGAAGGCCACAGGATCGGAATTAACCATTCCGCCCGGCCATGTGCGTTACGCATTTGAGTACGCCGCCCTTAATTTTGTCTCGCCTCTGCGAGCCCGCTATCGCTATATTCTCGAAGGCTTCGATAAAGACTGGACGTCTGTTGGTTCGCGTCGTAATGCTTACTACACCAATCTTCCGCCAAGGCACTATCGATTTCGCGTTCAGGCTGCGAACGAGGACGGCATTTGGAACGAGACTGGAGCCGAGCTGTCCTTCGTCATCAAACCGCCCTTCTATCGCACATTCTGGTTTTCCGGCCTCGCAATCCTCCTGCTGGTTGCCGTCATCTTCAGTATCTATAAACTCCGTGTCCGGGCACTTCGCTCACAATTCGACGCTATCTTGAAGGAGCGTAACCGCATTGCACGAGAGATTCACGACACGCTTGCTCAGGGATTCGTCGGTATCTCGGTGCAGCTTGAGCTGACCTCTCATCTCCTCAATCAGTCACACGTGATCGAGGCAAGCCAGCAGGTCGATCGCACCCGAGCACTCGTTCGAGAGGGACTAGACGATGCTCGTCGCACCATCTGGGATCTGCGGAATACCGGCACACAGGCGAGTCTGCCTGCCCGCCTCACCCAACTCGTGGAGCAAAACTCGACCCCGAATCTGAAAGCCGATATCAGGATCGGCGGAACCTACCGAGCTCTTGCGCCATCTCTTGAAAACGAAGTCTTCCGCATTTCGCAGGAAGCATTTGTCAATATCGCCCGGCACTCGCGGGCTACCCACGCCTCCCTCGAGCTGCGCTATGATCCAAACCAGCTAACGTTAACGGTGACAGACAACGGCATTGGATTTACCGCAGATTCAACTTTATCTGCGAGAGGACACTTTGGACTTCAGGGGATGCGCGAACGTTCCGACCAGATTGGCGGAAAGCTCACCATCGAAAGCTCTCTTGAGATCGGCTCAACAATCACTTTGCAAGTTCCGCTGCGCCATTGAAGGGAAAATTTAACGAATGACAGATAAAATCCGCATCCTGGTCGTAGACGATCACCACGTAGTGCGGCAAGGGCTTGTCGCACTGCTCAAAGTTAGCCCTGAGATTGAAATAGTGGGCGAGGCAAGCGATGGCCTTGAAGCAATCGAGCTTCATCGGAAGCTACTACCCGACGTTACACTGATGGACTTGCAGCTTCCAAACCTGGGCGGAGTAGCGGCAATCACTGGTATACGCGACGAAAATCCCGCAGCGCGATTCATCGTTCTCACCACATTTGACGGCGATGAAGATATCTATCGCTCCCTCCAGGCTGGTGCAAAGGCTTACCTGCTCAAAGGAATGACCATCGACGATCTGCTCAATACCATCCGCCTCGTTCATTCCGGCAAAACCAGCATCTCCCCGGCAATCGCCGAAAAGCTCGCCGATCGTATGGGAACCGAAGATCTCACAGCTCGCGAGCTCAAAGTCCTCGAACGAATCGTAGCGGGTCGTGCCAACAAGGAAATCGCCGCCGATCTTTCAATCTCCGAAGCGACCGTCAAAACTCATATCAATAATTTATTGAGCAAGCTTGGCGTCAGCGACCGTACCAACGCTGCAACAGTCGCGATTCAGCGTGGCCTTGTCCACCTTAAATAGCCATCATAATGAAGCTCTCTTTCCTTCTTCTTCTTCCGATGCTCATCACACTGCCGCTGGGTGGCCAGGCAAAGTCCAACTGGCGCGCTGCCACAACAGAAGAGCTTGCAACCTTACTGCCCGCCCGAGCCCCGGTACAAAAAGAACGTATCGAAACCGAGATGCGAACTGCCTCCGGAATCATCAACTCGCACGGTAAATTCATCGCAGGGGTAGTCCTCATCACCGCCGGCTACTCCGCCGATGGAAAGTACTCCCACTACCTCATCGTCCAATCACCGCTCACGATCGCTGACATCGCTCTCTCGCCAGGCTCCTATGTCTTCGGCTGGCAGCGCACCGAGAACACTCTCTTGGTCAAATTCTACGAAGCAACAACAGGAGCCGAACGCGGAACTGCCACCGCCCATCGGATGTCGCAGGGAACTCGAGTGGAATCGTTCCGCCTATGGCCTCCCGGTGACCAATCCATCCTTCAGATCGGCCGGTTTGGCCTCCCCTACCACCTAAGCGAATAGATTCGATCATCGAGTGGACCAGATTTGCAGAGTATTCCGACTGCTGGTCACAACTTTACGCGCTTTCCTAACTAACTCAGGAAGCTCGATTTGAGGGCTTTATTTTCCATTCAAAGAATTGCCTTCTCAAGTTCCACGTCCTTCAATTTAATGCGTCTGATCTGAGACTGCGCGTGGTCGAGCGAGAGGCAATTTCCTCAATTTTCATAGATTGCTGACGCTGAAATGTGACTTTCTGTAGCGGAAATCTTCCTACAGGCGTCAGGCAAAGGAGAAGGATTTTTTTTATTTCTTTTCTTGACAGACCGATTTCCAAACATATAAAGTTCGCGACGCATAAAAAATATAAGCACGGGCCAGGCTTGCACGAACTGGAGGGGCAGATGACGAAGGGAATAAGTAGTCGGATGCAACGCGCCGAGTCGTTGGCGTGGAGTTTTGTGATGGTTTTGTTCGTGGCACTCGCCCTTGAGCACAATGCCACAGCACAGGTCCTTTACGGCGGACTCACAGGAACAGTAAGGGACATGTCTGGAGCGTCGATAGTCAACGCGAAGGTGGAGGCGTTGGAGGTTTCACAAGGTGTTACCCGTATTGTGACAACTGATAGCGATGGAACGTATCGCCTGACAGACGTCATTCCTGGTTCCTACAAAATTAAGGTCACTGCACCAAACTTCGCGCCATACATCACCGACGACCTCCGTATCGATGCCAATACTCTACAACGACTCGATGTAAAGCTGGGCGCTGGCACCGTGACCCAAACTGTCGAGATAACGACAGCGCCCGCACTCTTGCAAACGGATCGATCCGACGTGCAGGCCCAAATATCGCAGACTCAACTTGAGACTCTTCCGGCCGTGTCCTCCGAGGGAAAAAACTTTCAGGCCCTCTACAAGCTTGTCCCCGGCGCGACGATGCCGACAGAAAACAACTCGGCTGCAGGCAATCCTCAGCGTGCGATGACCTCCAATGTCAACGGGCAATCCTCGCAGGGCAACAACACAAGCATCGACGGCGTTCTCAACTCATACCCGTGGTTGCCCAACAACGTTGCTTACGTACCGCCCACAGACGCAATTGAAACCGTCAACGTCGTCACAAGCTCCTTCGACGCAGAGCAGGGACAAGTTGGAGGAGCCGCAATCAACGTCCAGACCAAGTCCGGCACCAACAAATTTCACGGCGACGCTCACGAATACCACACCGACAACGCACTTAAAAACTTGAACTACTTCAATCCCCCGGGCTTCCACAAGGCCCTCAACATCTTCAATCAGTACGGCGCCGCGCTCGGTGGGCCCATCCGCAAGGACAAGTTATTCTTTTTCGCAAACTGGGAAAGCATTCGCCAGGTTCAGGCTCCATCCGGTGGCAATCCCCAGACCGTACCTGCTGGCGGGCTGGTCGCGGCGACCGCAGTCTCAAACGGCTTCTTCGACTTTCGCGGATTGCAGAACGACAAATCTGGCGCCCCCGTGCATATCTACGATCCCAGGACCGGCGACGCCCGCGGAGTCGGACGCGTTCCCATTTCGTGCAAGGGCATCGTCGATGAGATATGCCTCACTGATGTCGATCCTGCGGCTCTCACGATGGCGAAGCTCATTCCAGCACCAAACCAGAGCGGAACGACAAATAATTTCCTCGACACCCAGAAGGGCTTCTTCAATCGCAACGACTTCGACGGAAAAATCAACTGGGTCAGGAACGATCGCACACAGATCTTCGGACGGTATAGCTACTCGGGCAGCCAGATATTTGACCCTCCGGCTTTGTCAGCCGCAGGTGGAAACTCAACGCTTGGCGGCCAACAGGGTAATGCATTCGGCAGAGTTCAGGTTGTCGGACTCGGTGCCACTCATACTTTTAGTCCGAATCTCCTTCTCGACATGAACGGAGGCTTTACCCGTCAGCGCCTGAACGCCGAGAACGTCGATATCGCTGCCGACAAAGACTACGGTCTCAGCGCCTTGAAGATACCCGGAACCAACAACTCTCAGGACCCGACCAATCAGCTTTATTGGGGGCAGCCTGCCTTCTCGTACACCACGTACTCTCCGATTGGAAATCCGAACATCTCAAATCCATTCCTCTTCCGTGACAGCCAGTATGTTGGCGCGGCCAATCTCACGTGGATCAAAGGCCACCATGCCTTCCGCGGCGGCATCTTCTACACCCACTCGATGATCAACCACTTCCAGCCTCAGGGAACCCAATCGCCGCGCGGAGGTTTTACCTTCACCGGAGCTGCTACAGAACAGGTAACCTGCACCGCCACGGCATGCTCTTCGACCGACCCTCCCACCACGCTACAGTTTGCCTCTTACGCGGACTTCCTGTTGGGTCTCGCTGACGGCCTGGGCAAGACAATCCAAAACGTCGACCCCATCGCGATTCGCTGGTCGCAGTGGGCTTGGTACATTCGTGATAATTTCCAGGTCAATCCCAAGCTCAGCGTCAACTATGGTCTGCGCTGGGAATATTATCCCTTCGCCTACAGCGATCACGGCGGCGCCCGCGTTCTCAACACCGCTACCATGCAGGTTCTCATCGGTGGCCACGGAAACGTGCCCGTCAATGACGGAGTTAACGCCGGAGGTGGACACTGGCTTCCACGCGTCGGATTCGCCTATCGCCCATCCGAAGTCACCGTTATACGCGGAGGTTTTGGCATCAATGCAGACTCAAACAACTGGAGATTTCTACGCAACGCCTATCCCGCCGACACTAACTCCAACTTCACCAGCAACTCCTATTCCCAGCCCGGGGTCTCTTCGTTTGCGCCCGGCGGCTCTCTCACCGGACTCAACGCAGTTGGTCCTTACTCTTACCTGCCTGCCGGTATCACTCTCTTCCCAATTCCCGATATCAGTTCTGGAAGCATCCCTCTGCCCAACGCAATGGGAACAACCACTATCCCTCTTAACTTCCGGCGCGGATACATCTACTCCTACAACCTGACAGTCGAACAAAACATAAATAACTTCATCCTGAGCGCAGCGTTTGTCGGAGCGAACAGCATTCGACCGCTGACCAACATGAACGTCAACGCCGCGCCCGCGGGCGGTGGGCAGGCCGGCCGCATTCTCAACTCCACTCACGCCGGAAACTGGAACGATATCAACCAACTCACTCCCTACGGCAACAACTACTACGACGCATTGCAATCGAAGTTGACCCGTCACTTCGCCGGCAATTCGGTCGTCGGACTTGTCTACACTTGGTCGAAGACTATCAACTTCGAAGACAACGAAGAAATTAACGCAATCCTTCGGCCTTATCCGGCTTATCTGCAATTCAACCGGGCCGTCGCCGGATTTGATCGTGCCAGTAACTTCCAGGCCTACACCGTCTACGAACTGCCCTTTGGCAAGGGCAAGCAGTGGGCGACAAGTGGCATATCCAGCGCCTTGTTTGGTGGCTGGAGAGCGGGTTTAGCCGCTAGCGCACTTACCGGAATTCCCTTTACCGTAACAGACAGCAATGGCAACACAGTCAATGCGCCCGGGAACACTCAGACGCCAAACATCGTCACTCAGATCCACATCCTGAAGGGAAGGCCGAATCCGATTCCCGGCAACTGCGCGGATAACTCCTGCAAGTACTTTAACGTCGAAGCCTTCCAGCATGTAACGACGCCGGGCGTACTGGGCAACGCAGGACGGAACATCATTCGCGGCCCCGGCTTCTTCGAGTTGGATGGAAGCCTCTACCGTACCTTCAAGATCACGGAGCGCTTCAACTTCCAGTTTGAAGCCAATGTCATCGGCCTCACCAACACGCCTCACTTCGGAAATCCAACCTCGGATATCAACAACTCCAACTTCGGCAAGATCACGGGATCACTGGCGACAACGAATACCAGCCTCGGTGGAAGCGGCGGAGAGCGCGAATGGTACTTCGGAGGCAAGATCGCCTTCTAGCTGCAAGTCCAACTCCGGAGAAGATAAGACGAGGCTCCGCACCGATAGGCGCGGAGCCCTTGCATTTGAAATTACCACCCTTCTCACCGAACCCGTACTGAACTCAGTCTTTTCGATCTACCCAACCTAAGCCACATCAATGCGTGACCTTAGAAAGATTATCCTTTGCAATCAATACTTTGCAGCATTCCAAAGATAACTTCAAACGAATGAATACTTTGCACAAATTTGACGGCATCGGATCTCCAAATCCTTATTGCACCAAAGCGTCGAAAGCGCCGGTCTCAATCGTCGTCCCATGCTTCATCTGAACGAAGATTCGATAGCGGCCCGCTGAAGGAAAGCCGTAGGGAAATTCAACTCTATTGGAGATTGGCTTGACATGCTGGCCCGCTTCCATTGGCATGTTCATATCCATGCTCATTTCCGAGCCCGCCGTCGTGTCGCCACCATTGGCGAGCAACACGGCTGCCATGGCAGCCGAACCCTCGGGATGCGTATGGGCAAACACAGTGCCATCTGCCTTGACGAAGGCTGCATGCCCCGCCATTCCCATGTAAGGCTGCATATCTCCTGCTGGCTGTCCCTTCGTGTCGAGCAACTGGAATCGGAAACTATAAGCCGTGTTGGCCGTCAGCGTGGAGGGCCGGTCCCAGACCATAACGTAACCATCCGGAAGTCGGTACGAATTGCCCAGGTCCCCGGCACTTAGTGCTTGGGGATATGCAGTCGCATCATCAACCCCAGGCTGGCCACCCCGCATATCCGGCGGAATAATAACCTTCGAAACAAGCGTCTCCGGAAAACCTGAGGCATGCACTACATCGCCGTAAAGCGTGTACTCACCAGCAGGCATAACAGGAAGCGAAATTCGGAAATCTCCGGGACTGACAAGCTCAGGATGCAGGTGGAAGACCGCATCCATCTCGGGTTCACGAATGGCGTAGAGGTGCATCAGATGACCGTGGTCGGGGAGAAAATCATTATTAGAACGACCTCGGTGGTCCCTTTCGGGATGAAAAGCCTGGACGTTGAGATCCAAGGTATTCCCTGATAGCACCGCATCGACCCCCAGTGGACGGTAGACATCAAGGGAGTAGCTCATAGCCTCAACGTTCCACCACTTCGCCCCGGCCAGGATCACAATGCTCATGAAAATCAGACTGCCGACAATCGCCATCACTGCTCGTCGCCTGCGATTGGGAGAAGGGATGGCACCTGGCTCGAGACGCGCCTCACGAACGGCTGCGGCGACGATTCCGGCCATGCTCACTACAAGAAACAGGCCCAAGATCCCTAGTATGGTCCCGAGACCACGCTGCATCTTCAAAGTCGAGAGAGCCATTGCTGGAACAGGGACGGAAGTTATTTGCTTCCCCGCTTCTCCAACGATTTCGAACCGTACCTGCCAAGAGCCAGAGGCCATCAACCACAGGCTGCCGGTAAAAAACTTTGGGTCCGCGGCGGACTGATTCATTGGGTCGGAGGTCGGAGGATGCTTTGAGGCCTCGCCTGTGATTGGAAGTGGAGTAATTTGAATACTGCTGACATTAGCACCACTCGAGCGAACATCGATCGTGGCGACGCCAGGGATTACAGTTGGTGGGCGGATGGTGACATACAGCTTGTAGGTCCCAGCTTCGATGGTTTCGAAGACGTCTTTGCTGCCAACGTGCGCTAGCGCGCCCTGTGGAATCAATAGAATGGAGAGCAACAGGAACGGCGTGGAGCGAAAAAACGCAGGCTTCACCGTTGCACACTCCTCATCCAGCGACCAAAGCTTAGTCCGACCCAGGTACTGATTGAAGCGTAGATTGCGGCTCGCAGGAGGCCCATCCAAAGGGTAAACCCTGAGTCTGGATGGAAGAACTCACGTAGACGGTCAAAGCCGTCGGGACGTGAGTTGTAATCAAAGTAAATTGTTCCAAAGAAACGATTTTCAGAAGCTTTTGACAGGAGGAAGCTAGCGAAGGGCCATTCAACGATTGTCAGGACAGTGATGAACAAGAGGCCCGAGACGAGTGCAACCTTCCAAGGCTTCCAGTAGCGAGTCTTCTGCCAGAACAGGTCAAGGGTGATGGCCGGGATGATGATGAGAATAGGGAACTTCGCCGGCACAAGATGAGTCACCGGGTTGAAGACCGGTCCGAGTTTTGGCTGGGCAGGGACCAGCGGAAAAATAAGGATTTCGGCGATAGCAAAAACCATGTAGACAGCGGCGGTGGCGGTCGCAGCCCACTTGAATCGTGAGGCCTGTGAGAGCATGGCGAAGGCTACTGGCAACCCTATCCCCATTGCAATGTACGCGATGGCAGAGTGCAACTGGACGTCCCAGGTGTACTCGATGAGGAAGAACATCTGGCCGGTGACGATGATTCCGCCAACGTAGAGGAAGAGGCGTTGTAGCGATTTGAATGTGTGTTCTCCGGTCGGAGACTGGTCGTTGGCCGCTCGGTTAAGCGCTGCAAGTATCAGAAAAAGAATGCCTACCGAAACGGCCCGCATACCAAGAATCAGGACGGTGTGGGGTGGACTGACGATTTTGACGTCGAGGCCGTAAGCTGCGTGCCACCAGTTATCGAAGGGGGCGGAGGTGATCATGGCAATGCCGCCCCATGCCGCGATGAATGCGCCCAGTGGAGCGTGGAATCCGAGAACGGTGACTGACTCTGTCTTGAGATTTGCGGATCGAGTAAAGGTATATTTCAGAATGAGATAACCGCATATAATTGCTGCAATTACGCCGCAAGCCTGGATGGCGAGATGGGCGGGGGTCCAGAAGGTGTCACGACCGATGGAGCGGTGCCAGGCTACATCCCATGCGCCTCCAATAGAGGCAGAGGTTACGGCAACTGCTCCGAACCAGATGTACCAGGGGACTCCGGGATCTGCGTCGCTAACTTTAGGCATCGACAGAGGATAGGTGGACATTGGACCTCACAGGTTGTCATGCTGATTTTATCTCGGATTCCCTGCGGTCCGGTGACCGCAGCGAGCCGCGTCGTTTTTGGTTTTTTTACCTACCCTCTTGTTGGTATCGCTTGGGCCCGAAACGAGATGGGATGATTTTAGAGTATCGGGTTCGCGAATGCCCACATCTCCAATCGAGATATGGGGCACTCTTCTCTGGGCGCAATTTAGATTTGGGCCACCCGCCCGTCCTTCATCCCCGCTATAGATCGTTCGTCACGAATAGCTTTACACGTGATTTTTGCGGCTGCTAGGGTGATTCGAGTTTTGAACCAGTGCCCGTTATAAAACTATAGTCCTCAATAGGGAGCGTGGTATGGATCGACGGCGATTTCTGGCGAGCGCTGCTTCTCTAGGAATCATTGGCGTGTGGGCGACGCGATCGGCTGCCGTGCCGTCGCGAGTCGTATGGCGGGAGGACCGTGCGTCTTTTCCCGAAGGAGTCGCATCTGGCGATCCGGATGATCACAGCGTGGTCTTGTGGACCCGACGGCCATTCGACCAAGGCGAGCGGCAGGCACTGACGGTGGAAGTGGCGCAAGATGCGGATTTCCGCAGCGTCGTTGCTAGGGCACTTGCGCCAGTGCAGGCGGCGGCCGACTGGACGTGCCGTGCGCTGGTCGGCGGCCTTTTGCCGGCGACGACCTATTGGTACCGCTTCACTGACGACAGTGGCGCCGGCAGTCGAATAGGGCGCACGATCACCGCGCCACGCGCGAGCGATCCGCGCCCTGTCCGCTTCGCCTTTGTGTCGTGCAACAGTGTGAACGAAGGCGCGCAGAACGCCTTCCGCCGAATGATCTGGGAAGACGAGCGCGCGCCGACCGATCGCAAGCTCGGCTTCGTGCTTCATCTGGGCGACTTCATCTACGAAGTCGTGGAATATCCGGACGAGGTGTCGCATCGCTACTCGCGCACCGTTTACGACCTTGGCCGCATTCCTGACGGCCGCAAAGTCGGCAACTTCCATGTGCCAACCAACCTCGCCGGTTATCACCATGTCTATCGCGCGCATATCGACGACCCCGACATCCAGGACGCGCGCGCGTATTTTCCGTTTGTGTGCATTGGCGACAACCACGAGTTCTCATGGCTCGGCTGGCAGAGCTTCATCCGATACGGCACCAAGATCGAGCCCGCGCAGCCGCTGCGCGTCGCCGCCAATCAGGCATGGTGGGAATATATTCCGTCGCGCGTGCACAAGGCCTCAGGTCCCGGGCTTGAGCAGTTTGGGCCGCCGGCGGTGAAGAGCGCGCCGATCGACACGTTGGACGATCATGGGTTCGGCGACGAGGCCAACAATCGCACCGCCGTCGCCAGTATGACCGCCTACCGCGCGGTGCGCTACGGCAAGCATGTCGATCTGATCCTCACCGATTTCCATAGCTACGCCATGCGGAATCCCGGAGACCGGCCCGAGACGGACGTGTTCGATTCTAACTTCCCGGTGGTTCCGCAGGAGTTGATGGAGATAATCGACGGGGGCAAAGAGTATGCCGGCGGCAAGCCGCCCGCGAGGATCACCATCGGAGACAAGAGCGCTCCCAACTTCCGCAAGGACGAGCCCGCCTATACCATGCTAGGCCGCGAGCAGAAGGCGTGGCTCAAGGAGCGGCTGACGCGGTCGACGGCGACCTGGAAGATCTGGGGCGCGACCAACGGCACGCTCGACATGCGGACCGATCCGCAGAACCTGCCCGCAGGGCTGGTGAAGGACAAATGGCTGGGCAAGGATTTCGGCACCTTCGGGGGTGGAGATTTCAGCGGGGCGTTCAGCGAGCGTGCCGAAATCTACGACACGGTCCGCGACCACAAGGTGGCGGGGTTCGTCGTCATTTCCGGCGACCGCCACAGCTTCTGGGCCGGCTATGCCGCTCCCAAATTGCCTCCAGCCGGGTACGACCCGGTCGGGCTGAGCTTCATTACTGGTTCCATCTCCGCGCCCGGGCTGGCTGAAGCAGCTGAGTATTACAAGCCGGACTTCCCGTTTCTTCCGCTCTTCGTGCGCAAGGTGCCTGGGGCCGCGCCAGAAGCGACGATCAACCTGACGATCAAGCATGGCGTGCGCACCGCGCTCGAATATGCAGCGAGCGGCGACATCGCGAAGGCGCGGGCGGCGAGCAATCCCGACGTCGCGCCGCACCTGGAATTTGTCGACATGGCCGGGCACGGCTATGCAGTGGTCAGTGCCGGTCCTGATGCGATCGATACCGAATTCATTTGCATCGTCCGGCCGATCGTGCGCGCGACGACCCCCGACGGCGGCCCGCTACGTTACCGTGTATCGCATCGGGCGAGGCTGTGGCAGCCAGGGACGCCGCCGAAACTGGAGCAGCGAATGATTGAAGGAGATGCAAAACTATCAGTTTGATGACTTGTCAGCGGCATAGACAACAAAGCGTCCCACTCTCGGATTGGTGTTGCCACTGAGACCGGCAAGCCCGAAACGATTTATAGGTACTAACCGGACCTCGATGATTGCACCGGCGCTGAGACAGCCAGAAATCAATGGTTAAGTCCTTCTACGTCTCGACTGGTAAAGGCCCCAACCGACCACGCCAATGTAGAACAAAAGATCAGGCGTTCCTAGCTACCTACATTCCACGCGATTATCGTGCGAGGCGATGATCTGCCACGTGTCGCCGCGCTTCAGCCAGGTGTCTGTCCAAACCTGGCACACCTTTGCGTTCGGCTGGGACTTATCTTTGCCGACAGCATGTTCGCTGCCATAGACAACGGCAAGATGGTCCCCAAAGAAACGCACTTTAGCCTCATCAAGTCCGCAACCGTGAGTAGTGCGTGCCCCTTTCTCGCCCTTCAGTTCATCAGCCTTGGTGAACCGCGCGCCATTCGTTGATGTGCCTTGGAAGTCATCGGCAAGCAGACCGGCGACGACACCGTTATCAACACATACACCTTCCGCCCACTTGCGCTCCATCTCGATGATGTATTTCGCGGTTTTATCATCCGCCGAAGACCAGTGACTCTGCTGTGGGTACGCCGGAACGACCAACAACGTCGCCGCGATTGTCACGGCGAAGACTTGTAAGAGCATTTTTCGCATTGCGGAAATCCTACACTACGCTCCAATGGTGACGCGGTATTACTCCGGATTGTTCCGAGATGACGTAGTTTCCGGCTCTTAGTTTTTGAAGAAGTTTTTGACGAGGAAGATGACGTTGGCCGGGCGTTCGGCCAGGCGGCGCATGAAATAGGGATACCACTCGGGGCCGAAGGGAATGTAAACGCGAACACCGTAGTGTTCGGTGGCCAGGCGGCGCTGAAGATCGCGGCGAACACCATAGAGCATCTGGAATTCGAAGGCGTGTTTGTCGATCTTGTTGTCGTTGACGAAAGAACGCATCTGATCAACGATGGCTTCGTCGTGGGTCGCGATCCCGCAGAAGACGCCTTTGCCTGTCTCCGGGCTTTGATAGGTAACCATGCGTTTCATGAGATTTACGTAATTGGCATCGACGTCGGCCTTGGAGGGGAAGGCTACTTCCGGGCCTTCTTTGTAGGCGCCTTTGCAAAGGCGGACGCGAATTCCCTGATCTAACAAGCGGCTCGTGTCGGTGTCGGTGCGATAGAGATAGGCCTGCAGGACTGTACCGACTGCGCCAGGATATTTTGCGGCAAGGCGCTCGGTCATGGCGATGGTGGCCTCGGTATAGGGCGAACCTTCCATATCAATGCGTACGAAGGAATGTACCTGGGCGGCATGCGCGACCATCTCGCCGACGATACGCTCTGCGAGGGCGGGGTCGAAGTCCATGCCGACCTGCGAGAGTTTGACGCTGACGTTGGCGTTGAGTTTGCGCGCCTCGATGGCGTCGAGAAGCTGGTGATAGATGTCGGCGGATTTTTGTGCCTCGGCTTCGGTAGTGACGCTTTCGCCAAGCGAGTCGAGCGTGGCGGCGATGCCTTCGTGATTGACGCGCTCGCAGACGGCTAGGACATCTTCGACCGACATGCCGGCGACGAAGCGGCTGGACAGCTTGCGTCCGAGGGAGGAGCGCTCGGAGAAAGAACGAAGATTTTTATTTTGAGAGAGGGCAATAAAGAACGATCGCAGCAAAACCTGATACCTCAGACAACGCCCGGATGGCGCACGAAGGGTATTGTTTCATGAACCGGTCATCGAAGGCGATGACCACTCGAATCGTCGAGAAGAATTGCGACTCGGCGACACCGAGGACGGCTGAGTCGGCTACAAAAAGTAACAGTTGTTCGGCCGGCTGTCGATAACTACCGTTTCTCTCAGGCGCGCGAAAGATCCCATAATTGGGTGCCCATCGACGCTACACGATCAAATGAGAGGAACAAATGGCGAATTCGAAGACGCAATCAATCACGACTCCTAAGGTTTCACAAGCGGGCACACCCAACGTTCTTCCTCGCCCCGACTTCCGTTTCCCCGGCGAAATAGGGCGTACCTATCTCGACTCCGATCCCGCCCAGTTCCCGCAGCCCGTGCAAGCTCCCGAGGGCGCCCCCAATATTCTTCTCATCCTTATCGATGACTGTGGCTTCGGCCAGTACGGCACCTTTGGCGGAGGCATCCCCTCGCCCACTATGGACCGCCTCGCCGCTGAAGGCCTTCGCTACAACTGCTTCCACACCACCGCTCTCTGCAGCCCCACCCGAGCCGCGCTCATCACCGGCCGCAATCATCACTCGGCGGCGTTCGCCGGCATCACGGAGGCAGCCACCGGATACGACGGCTACACCTGCATTCTTCCCAAGAACTGCGGCACGATTGGCGAAGTCCTGCGCCAGAACGGATACATGACCGCGTGGATCGGCAAGAATCACAACACTCCCCCGTGGGAGACCAGCGCCGCCGGACCTTTCGATCGCTGGGCCAACGGACTCGGCTTCGACTACTTCTACGGCTTCAACGCCGGCGACATGAACCACTGGGATCCCATCCTCTACGAGAACCGCAATCTTGTCCCGCGCTCCAAAGATCCGAACTACCATCTCACTATCGACATCGCCGATAAAGCGATCGCTTGGGTGCGACAGGCAACGGCCATCTCACCCACCCGTCCGTTCTTCCTCTATGTCGCTCCGGGCGCCACCCACGCTCCCCATCAAACCTCAAAAGAATGGATCGATAAATTCAAGGGCCAGTTCGATGAAGGCTGGGACAAATATCGCGAGCAGGCTCTTGAACGACAGAAAAAACTCGGGGTCGTCCCCAAAGACACGAAGCTCACCGAACGATCGAAGGGTTTGCCAGCCTGGAACTCCCTCAATGCCGATCAGAAGCGGCTTTACGCGCGGATGATGGAAGTCTTCGCTGGTTATGGAGCGCAGTGCGACTACGAACTCGGCCGCGTCGTCGATGCCGTCAAAGCGCTGCCCGGCAGCAACAACACACTCATCATCTACATCGCGGGGGATAACGGGTCCAGTGCGGAGGGCGGTCTCGAAGGCTCGCTCTGCGAAAACATGTTCTTCAACGGCTTCGCTGAAAAATGGCAGGACAACATCAAAGCTATCGACGAACTCGGCGGCCCGAAACACTTCAACCACTTTCCCTCCGCATGGGCGCACGCCATGAACGCGCCCTTCCAGTGGACCAAGCAGGTCGCCAGCCACTTCGGCGGCACGCGCAATCCGATGATTATCTCCTGGCCTGCCCGCATTAAAGACAAAGGTGGCCTGCGGTCGCAATTCCTTCACGTCATCGACATCGTGCCTACCCTCTATGAACTCTGTGGCGTCACAGCTCCGCGCGAATTAAACGGTATACAACAGAAACCTATCGAAGGCGTCAGCTTCGCCTTCACCCTGAACGACGCCAAAGCGCCCAGCCGCCGCAAGCTCCAATACTTCGAGCTCTTTTGCAACCGCGGTCTCTATCACGAGGGGTGGATGGCTTCGTCACCCTCGCTCATTCCCTGGGATCCGAATCGCGCCGGGTATGATCCCGACAAAGCCCCATGGGAACTCTACAAAATCGACGAGGATTTCTCTCAGTCGAATGACCTCGCCAAAAAGTATCCTGAAAAGCTACGCGAACTTCAGGATCTCTGGTGGGTCGAAGCCTCGAAATACAGTGTCCTTCCGCTCGACTGGCGCGGAACGATTCGTCTGAACGCAGAAGCTATGGGTCGCCCCAGCCTCATCCTGGGACGCACGAAAATGACATACTATCCCGGCACCATCGGGCTTCCTGACGCCGCCTCTCCATCGATGACCAACAAGTCCTGGACGATCACCGCCGAGATCGAACTCACTGACGACAAGACCAACGGCATGGTTGTTACGCACGGTGGACTCGAAGGTGGGTACGGTCTCTACCTCCGTGACAACCAGCCAACCTTCGTTTACAACTTCCTCTCCATCGATCGCCGTACCTTCGCCGCGAAGGCCCCATTGCCAAAGGGCAAGACCAAACTTGTAGTCGATTTCGCTTACGATGGTGGCGGTATGGGCAAGGGAGGCAAGATCACCATCTCGGCCAATGGAAAGAAGGTCGCTGAAGGCCGCCTCGAAAAGACCATTCCCATTCAGTTCTCGCTCGGCGAAGGTCTCGACATAGGCTGCGACATCGGGTCGCCCATCGACTTCACTTACGAAATGCCATTCGTCTTCACCGGAAAGATCGAAAAAGTCACGATCGAGCTCAAACCCGTGGCCGTTAGTAAGAAATCTGCCGCGTAAAGTTACGTTTACGAGACCAGGAGGACGCACTTCTAGTTGGCGACACGCCAGGAAGAGACGTTCGTCCATTTCTTGAGTTCGGTGAGAGCCCATTCGTTTGTTTTGTCTTTGTGGCAGGAGGTGCAGGGGTTGGGGATGCCGGATTGTTCCGTGAGCACTGGGGAGATGAAACGGAACGTGTGGGCTGCGACGTAATTGTCTTTAATCGTCTGCTCGATACTCGGCATGTGACAGGCCGTACACTGACTACCGGGACTCCTGGCAGCGTGATGAGTGTGTTGGGCGACGGTACCTTTGAGGCCTGCTACGTTTTGAGTTGTGTGGCATTGCAGGCAGACCTGATTGCCGCGGGCGTTGAGGTTGGAGGCGTTCTGGTTGTCGTGGACCTGGTGGCAGTCGAAGCAGCGGATCTCGCGATGGTACATATTACTCTGCACGAAATCGTTGCCCTGCATGCGGTTTTTGTGCGCGGTAAGGTCGGCGAATTGGAAAAAGTTTGTTGTGCCGGGTTTAAGTTCTTCGAGCTTCCAGTAGTCGGCGAGGTGTTTGCCTACTTCGAAGCCGACGGGCCAGTCGTAGTACTTTCCCTTGATGGGATTGGCGAGGGGCTGGCCCTGGCTATGACACTGGATGCAGGTGTCGTTGGCACGAACAAAGTCGAGTCGGCTGGGGTTGACGATGTTCGCCTTGGTAGGATGGGCGGCGTGAAGACTGCCGGGACCGTGGCATTTCTCACAACCAACGTTCCACTCGGTGACCTCGTGGGTGTCGATGTTGTAATTCACGGAGTGGCAGCCGTCGCAGAGCGGGCCAGTGGGACGCTCCTTGTTGGTCTCGCCGTAGAACGAAACCCACCAGTCAGTTCCCTTCTCGACGTGAAATGGAAGCCAGCGCTTTTTATCGACGTCCCACTGGGCAGGCTGGACGAAGTAGTCATCCCCGATTTTTGTGAAGTAGCGCTGCTTGTAGCGGCTGCCGTAGACAAAAGCGACCTGCTTGAGATCGAAGGTGACGAGCGGATCAGCATGGGTGAAGTCGCCGAGAACGGCTTCGGGATAAACGGCCGGATCGCGCACGACGTTGGCCATGCGAGTTTGCTTCCAACCCGTGTACTCGGTCGCGTGGCAGCGTTGGCAGGCTTGCGAACCTATGTAGTGCGCAGGAGTTTGACTGAAAGCCGCATGAAATCCGAGCACCACTATCAGTACGATCAGAGACGCTCGTGAGCTGCAAGTAATACTGGACTCGTTCATGCCTTCCTTGGGCACTTCGAGTCTCAGTCTAAACCTCTTCGACGACGGGTGCGGTCGGAGCGTTCTCCTTGACGGAGGCTATTCCTTCTTCGCGAGTCTCTGCCGACTTGTAGGTTTGGCTTGTGCCAATGACCTGATGATTGGCGGCCTTGAGATTGAACATGAAATGACCATCCTTGGTTTCTTTGCGCTCGTAATGGGCGTCGTCGGAGGCGTTCTTCTTGACCGAGGTGATCCCGTTTTCGGCGGCGGATTTGGTGGTGTACAACTCGCTGGACAGAATGATCTGTCCGTTGCCGGCCTTGAGATGGAAGTGGACCTGACCGTCTTTGGCTTCTGTGAGTTCGAACTTGCCCGCCATCGCTCCTCCATGATGTGTTGTTTTTGTACGACACGGTATGGATACCATTCAGAGCAGGGGATTTGAACTGTTAGGTGTAACAGGCGGCGTTATTCGGAATGTTGGATGAGCGGCTTGCGGAAGTGGACGCAGCGATCGACGATTTCAAAGCCCAAGGCTTGATGAGCGCGCTGGGAGCGATCGTCCTCAATCCAGGTGTCGGAGGCTATCTCGGTACAACCTTGTTCTTGCGCCCACTGTTCCGCGGAGCGCATGAGGGCGCGGCCAATTCCCTGCCTGCGGAAGTTTTCGTGGACGAACCAGCCTTCGATGAATCCGACCGGGCAGGCGATATCACAGCCGTCGGCGTGAGAGCGGATGCCTACTTCGACAAAACCGGTAACCGTGTTGTGTCGATCTTCGGATATGAAGATAGCCATGGGCATCGTGCCATATCGGCCGGAGCGAAGAATGGGGTCAAGTTCTTTGCGATGTTTTTCGCGAGTTGCTTCGGGCCACAGAAGATGATGCATCGTTGCGAGGTCGCCGAGGTCGGAGGGAGCAGCTTGTCTGATCGTGGTCGTCAACTCGTCCCCTCCGGATGCGAAAACTCTGTTTGCCGGTTGAAGGGTTATGTCAGATCGTCTGTGTCAAAAGCGGGAAGCTTGCGGCCGAGCGCGGAGATGTCGCGCTTACCGCCGACAAGGGTCTTCACAACGACATCGATCTCGTCTTCGACTTCAGCGGTGGCGGTCAAAGCACCAACCGATTCTGGAATACCAAGACTTTCGAGCAACACGGTCGCGTGAGCGACTGCAACACCGTCCTGATTCAAACCCTCCGGCGTCTTCGCCTTGATTCCAACCTCGCCAGGCTTTACTCCGAGCAGGCCGGCCACCGATTCGCGGAGTTCGCCTGCGATGGGCACAATCTTCGGCTTCGCCAGCACCAGGACTGTGTCGACGTTGACGATCTTGTATCCGGCGGTTGCAATTTCTTCCAAAGCGGTCTTTAGAAAAACGCTGGAGGCTGCGCCTTTCCAGCGCGGATCGCTGGGGGGGAAGAAGGTTCCGATGTCGCCGGCGCTTACTGCACCGAGCAAGGCATCGGTAATCGCGTGGAGCAACACGTCGCCGTCGGAGTGACCCGCCAATCCGTCCGGATGCTCAATCGCAAGGCCGCCAATGACCAGCGGCACGCCCGGCTTGAAGGCATGTGAATCAAACCCGTAACCAATCCTCATCCCCATACGTTATCTATCTTCCCACGCCTCTCGATATAACTCTTTCACGCTTGAACGATCTCGAATATATTTTTGCCTGATCCGAAACCCAATTCCTGTTCTATCAATCAAGGACTCCCACTATGGCGGACGTTACACCAGAGGTTCAGGTTGCTCTCGATAATGCAATTGATCAAGTTTCAAGGACTCCTACCCAAGCTTGTGTCGCCGGATTTACTGCAATTGGAGCTGTCTTCGGTGCTTCCAGCGCACTCGCAGACTTTGGCTTAACCGGCATTCCGGGTTTTGTTGCCGGCGGAGCTGTCGGGCTTGCTTTGGGCAATATCATCTGCAAAATAGTCACTCCATTGGAAACCCAGATCCGGGGTTTCCAAGTTGGTCAGGCCCAAACCCCGCCTATCCATATCGTCGGCCTTCCCTCGAACCTGTCTGTCGCGCAAAACATCTCGCCTAGCGATTTTGTCGAGGAACTCAGGCGAATTCGAGCAACGATCCGAGTACAAACCACGTAGCTTGAGTCAGTCGTTGATCAGTTGCTCTCAAAGGCAGGCTTGTCACCTCGTTTTCAAATAGAACTCTGCCAGTTGGATATCTCCGGGCTGGGTGATTTTGAAGTTTTTCGCCGAGCCTGGGACGACGGCGACCTCGATTCCGGCGCGTTCCAGCAGGCTTGCCTCATCGGTTCCCGAAAACCCGTCTGTGTCGGCTTCGATGAACGCTCGACGCAGCAGGCCAAAACGCGCGCCCTGGGGGGTTTGGGCCTGGACGACTCTTTCGCGGGGAATCGTAGCGGTGATGATGGCGCCATCGGCTGTGCGCTCGACCTGTTTGATGGTATCAACCGCGGGTAATCCAACGATCGCCGCGCCGTGCTTCAGGATGGCATCGATCGTCCGCTCAATAGTGGCGGGATCGATGAGCGGACGAACCGCGTCATGCACGAGGACGACGTCGTTCTCGTCACACTCGAGCGCTGCGAGGGCGTTTCCAACGGACTGCTGGCGATGCTCGCCTCCCTCAACCATGTGGACTCGGGGACCGAGGGTGTGTTCGGCTATCTGCGCTTCGACGCGGTCGCGTTCCTGCGCTCTGACTGCCACGCAGACAGCATCGACACGGGGAACGGCAAGAAATGCGCTGATCGACCGCACGAGAACCGGCACTCCGCCGATCTCCAGAAATTGTTTCGGCGCCACCGTCGACGCCCCGCCCGCGGCCATGCGGGTACCCATACCCGCCGCCGGAAGAATTACAAAGACACGCATAACCACCGAATATACAAGATCGTCGGGCAACCGCAGTTAGCTGGAGGCCCTAGCTGTTAACACGGTCGTAACTTTTGACCTAAATAGGCTTAGAGGCATCCAAGATATAGCCTGGAGTTTAAATTCACACCGAACGTCTGTTGGACACACTTATGAGTTTGATTGACCTCAAGAATCTTGTCCCGCTGCCGCTTCGTCGAAGACTTGGCCCCTTGGCCAAATACGTCTACCGTAACGATCTCAATCAACTTGCCCGCCACTTCCAAACTGATAAGTGGGGAGACCACTGGTACACCCAGCATTATCAGCGCTACTTTAAGCCGATTAAGAACCGCCGTCTCAACCTCCTTGAGATCGGTGTCGGCGGCTATGAAGACTCCACGACAGGTGGCGAATCATTGCGGATGTGGAAGACCTACTTTCCCAAGAGCAAGATCGTCGGCATCGATCTGTGTGATAAGAGTCAGTTTCGAGAGCATCGCATCGACATACGGCAGTGCGACCAGACGGATGCCAATACGATTCGCCAGCTTTCGACAGAGTATGGCGGCTTCGACATCATCATTGACGACGGAAGCCATCTGAACGAGCACGTGATTACTACGTTTCAGATCCTCTTTCCGCTTCTGCGTCCCAACGGGATTTATTCGATCGAGGACACGCAGACGTCGTACTGGCCAGGGTGGGGAGGCGGCATGAACAGTCCCGAGTCGCTGACGACGTACTTCAAGAACCTTTCAGACGGGCTGAACCATGTCGAATATCCGATCGAAAATTACATTCCCGATTATTTCGACCGGAATATCGTAGAGATTGCCTTCTTCCACAACCTCATCATCGTTCGCAAGGGCAACAACGATGAGAGGGCAAATGCTCCGCAGCTGGTCCGGCAGGAGATTGAAGCCGCTCGCGCTGCCCGTTAGAAGTAAGCGCCGTCCTGACGGCAGCAGTGGTCATAATTCTCTCGCTCTTCGGCTTCTTCGCGGCTATCCTCGTTGGCACCGCTTTTTTAACATGGTGACAAGGAGCCTTTATGCATATCCGTCCTTTACACGCCTTCCTTGTGACGCTCGCGAGCCTGCCTCTTGCTGCGCAGCAACCTGCGGCTCAACCTGCCAAGGCGCCGAATATTCCAGATACCTTTACCAACCTCATCGTGCTGCCAACGACCATCACCAAGCCTGAGCTGATGACGGTGATGAAACAGTTTTCCGTGACCTTCAAGGTTCGGTGCACTTACTGCCACGAGGTGTCGGATGACCTCTCGGAGGGGAACTTCGCCTCGGATGCGAAACCGACTAAAACGGAGGCGCGGAAACTGATGAGCCTAATTCAGAAGAGTACTTCGAACATGAAGCCGTAAATCTTCGGTACCTCAAAAACCTTACTCACAACTTCAGCTGACTTCGCGCGATACCATCAAAACGGGTATGGCCACTTTTACGCTTTCATTCTCGCGCGAACAAATCCGCCCAGGCGATCGTCTCTGCGTCGCTATCTCCGGCGGGGCGGACTCTGTTGCTCTTCTTCTTGCACTTCATGGCGTGAATACTGCTGGACGCGATTCCCTCGGTGTCGGACTGTCAGCCGTTCACGTCAACCACCATCTTCGTGGCGACGAATCGGATGCCGACCAGCGTTTTGTAGAAGATCTTTGCATTTCCCTCGACGTTCCTCTTCATATTCATCAGGCTGATATTCCGGCTCGCGTCACCAGTACGAAAGAATCGATTGAAGAAGCCGCGCGTAATGTGCGGTATGAGTTTTTCAATACGCTTCTTGGCTCGGGACACACCGACTCCATTCTTACTGCACATACGCTTGATGATCAGGCCGAAACTGTCGTGATGAAGCTGCTTCGGGGAGCGTGGACCGAGGGGCTGAGCGCGATTCATCCGGTCGTCACGAATGCGAAGGGAAAGATTCTTCGTCCGTTTCTTAATACGCGGCGAGCTGAGATCGAAGCGTTTCTCAACTCACGCAGTCAGTCATGGCGTGAAGACTCTACCAATACGGACACTGCGTTTACCCGCAACAAGATTCGTCATGAACTGCTGCCTCAGATGCGTGGTTTCAACCCATCCATCGACCAGACGCTGGCAAACCTCGCCGAATTGGCCCGCGAAGAAGAGTCGCGATGGCAGATTGAGCTTGCCAGGATTCTTCCACAACTTCTACTTCCGGGAAAACCGGTTCGGGGCGGGGGGCGTGCGGTGAGCACTGCTCCCGGCGAATGGTCGATTTCGATCGAGCTTGACCGTCTTAGAGCACTCGATCCGGCGCTTCGTCGGCGGGTTCTTCGGGCAGCAGCCCGTCAGCTTGGGGCACGATTGAGCTTTGATGAGACCTCACGGCTGCTTGCGCTCTGTGGATTTCGGGTTGACCCTACCGTGGCGGGGCGGACCAACTCGTGCCTCCATCTGCCGGATGGGCTCCGAGCAAACCGGACCGCCCGCGAACTGCAGTTGCACCGCAGCACCTGATTTTCAGGTGCGGGTGAGGCGCAAACATGTCCGCCTTCAACGAGATTAATCTCTTTGATCGGGATTTGGCCCCCCTTTGGACCGTCGTTTGCAATGGAAAGAAACGGGTCACGGAACCGGTTCATCACCCTAAAGTCACATCAACATTGGTTATTTGCATCCCGAATCCGGCGGCTAAAGAGTAGAATCTAATTAACTGAACGGGGATCCTTCGCCGGCGGCCTAGAACGTGCGCCAGCACGGAACCTTCCTTCATTAGTTTTCGTCTAACAGTTGTGGCTTCCGCATTTATGCGGAGCCGGGTCTGACAAGCACCAGTGGGGTAACTCAGGTAGCGGCAGACCGGGAAAAGAGGAATTCGCATTGAACTCGACCGTCAAACAAATTCTGATCTGGGTCTTCATGATTACCTGCCTGGTGTTTCTCTGGCAGGTCGTCGTCAAAACAACGGGTGGCACGCAGGAAAAGAAGATCAGTCTGACTCAGCTCCTCAACGACGCCGACCAGGGCAAGATCAAGGACGTCAATGTAAACGGAGCCGAAGTTACCGGCCACTATCGGGACGATCCCAAGACCCAGTTCGAGACCACCATCCCGGCGAATTATCCGGACCTGTACAACACGCTGCGCGGCCACGGTGTTGAGATCAGCATCAAGGATCCGAGTTCGAATCAGTGGCTCAATATCCTGATTTCGATTGCGCCGTTTGCTCTTCTATTCGGCCTATGGTTCTTCCTGCTCCGCCAGATGCAGTCGGGTGGCAATAAGGCCATGAGCTTCGGCAAGTCCCGCGCTCGCCTGCTTTCGATGCAACAGAAAAAGATTACTTTCAAAGACGTCGCCGGCGTCGATGAGGCCAAGGAAGAGCTGAAAGAGATTATCGAGTTCCTTCGCGAGGCTCAGAAATTCCAGCGCCTCGGCGGACGCATTCCCAAGGGCGTTCTGCTCGTCGGACCTCCGGGAACCGGTAAGACACTTCTCGCCCGCGCAGTTGCGGGTGAGGCTAACGTTCCGTTCTTCTCCATCTCCGGTTCGGACTTCGTTGAGATGTTCGTCGGTGTGGGTGCAAGCCGCGTTCGCGACCTCTTCGAACAGGGCAAGAAGAATGCTCCATGCATCATCTTCATCGACGAAATCGATGCTGTCGGTCGTCATCGTGGTGCAGGCCTCGGCGGCGGACACGACGAGCGTGAGCAGACTCTGAACCAGCTCCTCGTCGAGATGGACGGCTTCGAATCTAACGACGGTGTCATCCTCGTCGCCGCAACCAACCGCCCCGACGTGCTCGACCCCGCTCTTCTTCGCCCGGGCCGTTTCGATCGCCGCGTCATCGTCGATCGTCCCGATATCCGTGGCCGCGAAGAAGTTCTCAAGGTCCACTCGAAGAAGGTTCCGATGGCGGAAGATGTCAATCTGAACGTTCTCGCTCGTGGGACCCCAGGCTTCAGCGGAGCCGATCTGGCCAACATGGTTAACGAGGCAGCCCTGACCGCCGCGCGCTTCAATCGCAAGGCCGTCCACATGTACGACTTCGAGGTCGCGAAGGACAAGGTCATGATGGGGGCCGAACGCAAGTCGATGCTCCTAACCGATGAAGAGAAGAAGGTCACCGCCTATCACGAGGCTGGCCATACCCTTGTCTCGGCTTTGCGTGACCACTCTGACCCGCTGCATAAGGTCACGATCATCCCGCGCGGCATGGCTCTCGGCGTTACGGTCTACCTCCCGGAGGAAGATCAGCACACCGTCACCAAGGAATATCTCCAGACGCGCCTTGCCACTCTGATGGGCGGACGCTGCGCCGAAGAGATCTTCCTTGGCAAGATGACGACAGGCGCCGGGAACGACATTGAGCGCATCACCGAACTCGCCCGCAAGATGGTCTGCGAGTTCGGGATGAGTCCGCTTGGCCCGATGACCTTCGGCAAAAAGGAAGAGCAGATCTTCCTGGGCCGCGAGATCGCACAGCACCGCGACTTCTCCGAGGATACCGCCAAGCAGATCGACGTCGAGGTTCGCGCCTTCGTCGACGCTGCCTACAAGGCTGCTTACACGCTGCTCGAATCCAACCAGGACATCATGCACCGCATGGCTGCTGCCCTGCTCGAGCGTGAGACCCTCGACGCCGCAGAGATCAAGCTGATCATCGAAGGCAAGGAGCTTCCGCCGATCAAATCCGCTCTGGCCGCTGTCGATCCGGGTTCGGGTGAAGGCCAGAAGATCCTCAAACCCGAGGGAGGCCGCAAGCCGGGCTTCAACGAAGGCCAGCCTTCTCCGGCATAACTTCTAACCCAGCATCGAAGCAAGGGCAGCCCTCGTGGCTGCCTTTACTTTTGGTTCTAATGTTTCTCTTCTGATCCGTGACAGAACCATCGGGCAAACAGTCTCGTATCATCTTCATGCTGACACGACCATCCCTTTTGCTTCGATTGGAAGAGGCGACACTCTTCGCCGCTGCACTGTTCCTCTATTACTATCTTCAATGCAGCTGGCTTCTCTTTGCGGTGCTGTTCCTTACGCCTGATCTTTTCATGGTGGGTTACGCGATCAATTCGCGCGTCGGTGCGGCGAGCTACAACCTCGTCCACACCCTGATTTTTCCAGTTATTCTTCTCTCCGTGGGCTACCTTCTGCACCAGCACCTCGCTGCCGAACTGGCTCTGATCTGGGTTGCACACATTGCCCTTGACCGGCTGCTTGGATACGGACTCAAGTACGCTACTTTTTTCAAAGACACGCACCTGCAGCACATTCCCTCTCGCAGCCAGGCCGCAGTTTGAGCAGCTTTCCTGCCGACAGAAAGATTTTTAGGACAACGATGCCAGTGCGACAATAAAAGTAGCTGCATGCGTACTCTCACTCTCGTTCTCGTACTGACATTAACCGGCTGCGGCTACCATCAGGCTGGCTCTGCGACGCACATTCCCCCTAACGTCCATAGCTTGGCGGTGCCCATCTTTGCCACGAACGCGCAGGCATATCGTACGGAGATGACCTTCACGCAGGCGACTATCAGGGAGCTCAACACGCGTACGAAGTATCGCATTCTGAATAGCGACAGCCCTGATGCCGACGCTACGCTTCACGGAACAATCCTCTCCCAGACTGTTGCCCCGCTAACCTACGACGCCAATACCGGCCAGTCCTCCAGCTACCTCGTCACTATCACTGCGAAGGTGATGCTTACGGCCCACGATGGGACTGTTCTCTATCGCAATGATTCTCTGCTCTATCGGCAGCAGTATCAATCGACGCAGGATCTTAGCGGCTTTATTCAGGAAGATGGCTACGCGGTCAGACGCGTCGCGCGCGATTTCGCCCAGGCCATCGTTAGCGACATGCTGGAGTCTTTCTAAGCGGAACTAACAGAGATTGCGTCGGCGATGGGTCTGGCTCGCGACGCCTGCCTCACGTACTGTTCCAGCTCTCGTGCTGCGAGAAGAGCCCACGGCAGCGTCCATTCCAGCCAAATCCTGGTCTCGCCCCATCTGCCGAACAATACCGT